>CAVYTS010000025.1:0-487614 GCA_963771305.1 uncultured Acidobacteriaceae bacterium | reverse complement strand
AGGAGGCTCTTGCAAAACTCGAGGTTTGCAATTAAAACAAAACGAAGAAGAAATGTTTTTGAGAGGATGGGGTTGAACAGCAGTAAAGTTTTGTCGCCAAACGAAACGGAGACCACGCCAACCCCAAATGCAGCTTACCCCACGGCAGTTCGTAACGCAATTCGCCCACCTGATGCAACAAGAGTTATTCCCGCTTTTAGAGCGTGTCGTAGGCCCGTTGAGCAAAGAGTTGGAACTGTTGTCTTCGATGCTGGCGCTGGTTCCGCTAGCGCGCGTCATAGCAACTTTAGGAGCGGGGACCGGGCGTCCGGCGAAAGATCGAGCGGCGTTGGCCACTGCTTTCATGGCCAAGACGATTCTGAACCTGCCCACCACGCGCTCTCTGTTATCGCGTCTGAAGGCCGACGAAGCCCTGCGCCAGTTCTGCGGTTGGGCTAGCGTCAAAGCCGTTCCGCATGAATCGAAATTCTCGCGCGCCTTTGCCCAGTTCGCCGACATGGAGTTGCCGCAGCAGCTACACAAAGCCGTGGTCCTGGACACGCAAAGAGGCCGACTCATTGGACACATCGCCCGGGATTCTACCGCCATTCCAGCGCGCGAACGGTTCGCCGTCACGGCGGAGCACAAAAAGCAGCGCCAAGAAAAGAAGCGCGAGAAGCAGAAACAGCGAGAGTGTAAGCAGAAGGCGCTGCGCAACAAGACCGCCATCCCCCGCAAGCAGAGGGTGTGCAAAGGATCTTTTGACAAAAAGAAAGCGGCCCAACGCGGCTCGCGTATTGAGCGTCAGCGTAAGCAGAAGATCGAGCAAATGCTGAGCGAACTGCCTACCCAATGCGATATCGGCACCAAGATCAACAGCCAGGGCAACAACGACAGCTGGCGCGGCTACAAGATCCATTTCGATACGGCGGATGGACAAATTATCATTGCTGCGCTGCTCACCAGCGCCAGCGTGCATGACTCGCAAGCGGCCATACCGCTGATGACCCTGTCCTCCCAACGCGTGGATTATCTTTACGAGCTTTCCGACAGCGCCTATGACGCCAGACAGATCGACGCGCACAGCCGACAGTTCGGGCATATTCCCATCACGGCTCTACACGGCCGGCGCGCCAGCAAAAAAGCGACCGCCCTCTTCCCGGCGGGCACGATGCCGCAACTGACCCCGGCACAGGAAGAACGCATTCGAGGGCGAACCATGAGTGAGCGCATGAATGCGCGTTTGAAAGACGAGTTTGGCGGCCATACCTTGCGTGTGCGCGGCGCCAAAAAAGTTATGGCTCACCTCATGTTCGGTGTCTTGGCCCTCACCGTCGATCAGTGGCTCCGACTCAGCGCCACTGGTTGAGAAAGTTTAACTGTTCCTCAAACGCTCAAGAAAAACGAGCCTCCCCACCGGCGGTTCGACAACCTGCGCCTATTGCTACTCCCCCAAGGCCATTCCCCGCCTCTGGCTAGCCCCAAATCAACAAAAATCTCCAAACGCCAACGAAAAACTGCCTCCCCGGGCGTTTCCTCGTTTGTCAAGCGTTCCAGTCGCGAGTTCTGCAAGTCGGTCACAGAAGTGGCAAAAACTTTATCTTGCTTGAATTCAGTTGTTTAGCTGGTTTCTTGGTTGTCATGTCCGCACTGTCTATTGCTAACCTCGTGTGCGAAGACAAGTTGATCTCGAGCCGGTAGAAGTCATGGCGAGGGAAGAATGCATCGGCTCGTAAGCCGACGGTTGTTCGCTTTATTGCCTGAAAGCTGTGATGAGTAAGCAATCGCGTCGAAGCGGGAAGGGCGAGAAGATGGAGTGCGCGCCTGGAGCGAGCGGAGGCTATTCGCCTTTGCCGTCTCAGCAGAAATTCCACGATGAGTTAGTGAAATTCAAAGGGTTTTCTGGACCCGTTGGTTCAGGAAAGAGCGCGGCGCTTTGTTATGAAGCGATTCTTCAATCGGAGCGAAGTCCGGGATGCACGGGTCTGATTGCCGCGCCAACATACTCGATGCTTCGGGATACAACCGAACCCATGCTGCTTGCTCTCATGGAGGAATTGGACCTGGACTATGAGCACAAGAAGACCGAGGCAAGGATTCTTTTCCCAAGATCGGACTCCACGATTCTGTTGCGCTCGCTCGATAACCCCGAGCGGCTGCGAGGAACGAATCTGGCGTGGTTCGGACTTGACGAACTTTCTTATACGAAGGAGGAGTCGTGGCTTCGGATGCTGGCGCGGCTTCGTGACCCGGGGCCCAAGGGCTATGCGGGTTCGGAGCTTGGACACCGAAAGAAACCGATTGGGTACATCGGCGCTTCGTCCAGGAGACCAAGGGTGGATACGCGTGCGTCCAGGCCGAACCTTTCGAGAACCGTTACGTGCTTGAGAACGCGCCCGACTATTACGAAAGCCTAAAAGAGACTTACGATCCGAAGTTTTACCGGCAGGAAGTTTTAGGTGAGTACATAAACGTATTTGCGGACCAGGTGTATTACTGCTTCAACCGGGCGGTTCACGTAGTTCCTCAGGAGTACGACCCGGCAGCTACGCTGATGTGGTCGCTCGATTTCAATGTCACGCCGATGAGCTCCTTATTGGTTCAAAAGACCGAAGGGAGGCTGAGAGTAATCAGCGAGATCCTTGATTAATTCCCGGCACAACGGAACTATTTCCAAACGAAACCGGCCCCTCGGCGTTCGTCAAAACGGCATTCACCTGGGCCACTCTCCTAATAACCGGCGGATTCGCCGGTGGAACGCGCTTCTTAAACACGCCGAATCCAGCCTGCTAGGCGAGTCTTCCCACAATTGAGTGTTCGTTTACCTGTCAGCGGCAGGGTGCTACCATGCTGCGAATGATAAAAACTGCAGCTCTTCTTGCGGTAATCGCAATTGCTTCGGTGGCTTGTGGGCCGCAACCGGAGTTGACGCCGGCACTCACCCCCGAGAACGCAGTCGCGCTTCTCCAGAATGACAACAAGGCGAAGGGTTGGATGACGTATGCGCTCAAGCAGGATTCCTCTTGCCAATGGAAGATGGATCTACCAGACCAATCGAACCATCCTGTTGAGGTTGAGGTGGCTCACGTCATGAACTGCCGCGTCACCACCAGCCCTCGCGCCCTGGACGCTAGGGCGGCCTTCACCTTCAATAAAAAGGAAAAGCGATGGGAGCTGACTCAGTTCAGCAGCTGACGTTCGGCGCGGTGGTGTCGTGCCAGCTTCGCCCCGCGTGATACGCTGATGCTTCTTAGACAACTGCATGCAAGATCGGAAATTACAGGTAGTGCCTCTGGGTGGGCTGGGCGAGTTTGGAATGAACTCGATGGCACTCCGTTATGGCGACGACATCATCGTGATCGACGCCGGAATGATGTTCCCTGATTCGGAACTCCTTGGCGTCGATATCGTCACGCCAGACTTCAACTATCTCGAACAACACGCCGATAAGGTCCGCGGGCTCATTCTGACCCACGGCCACGAGGATCATATCGGTGGTGTGCCGTTCCTGCTTGGCGTCCTTAACATTCCGGTATACGGAACCGAATTTACTCTTGCTCTCGTTGAACGACGCCTGGAAGAGCATGAGCTGCTGGATAATGCCAAGCTGAACATCGTCAAGGCCGGAGATCGCATTGAGTTAGGCCCGTTCAAGATCGAGTTCATTCGAGTAACCCACTCCATTGTGAGTTGCGTCGCGCTGGCTATCACGACTCCGCTCGGAGTGATCATTCACACCGGCGACTTTAAGGTTGATCCGACTCCCACCGACAACGAGTTGTTTGATCTCCACACGTTCGCCGAGTACGGCAAACGCGGGGTTCTGTTGCTAATGAGTGATTCCACGAACGTGGATCGCCCGGGCTATACCGAAAGCGAACGGGCTGTGCGGCCCCGTCTTGAAGAACTGTTCGTCCGCAGTGAGCGGAGGCTGATCGTCTCTTGCTTCAGCAGTTCCATTCACAGGCTTCAGCAGATTCTCGATTTAGCGGATGAATACGGCCGGAAGGTCGCCTTCCTCGGCCGCAGCATGCTGAACGTCACCGAGATTGCCCACAACCTCGGCCTTCTTTCCATCCCGGACTCCGTCCTGCTGCGTCCGCAGGACATCATGCAGATGGCTCCCGAGAAGGTCGCGGTGGTCGTTTCCGGTACCCAAGGCGAGCCGATGTCGGCTCTTTCCCGGGTGGCCGTTGATAATCACAAAAGCCTCTACGTTGAACCTGGCGATACGGTCGTCCTGAGTTCTCGAATTATTCCCGGAAACGAAAAAGCGATTTACCGCCTGTTGAACCATCTGGCGCGCCGCGGCGCCGACATAGTCTACGGAAACATGAACCCGCCCGTCCACGTATCGGGGCACGCCAGTGAGGAAGAGCTCAAGCTCATCCTCAACCTGGTCCGGCCGCGCTACTTTCTTCCGGTTCACGGAGAATACCGGCATTTGTCCAGGCATGCTTCGCTCGCCCAGCATTTGCGGTTTGCAGGACTTGAGGAAACATTTGTGCTGGAAACCGGCGAAACGTTGGAGTTAGATCATTCCGGTGCACGGCGGGGCGAGCGAGTCACGGTCGGTCGTGTTTGCATCGATTCGGGTTCATTAGATGACGTTGTCGAGGATATGATCATCCGTGATCGCCGCCACTTATCTGAAGACGGATTCGTCTTGCCGATCATTGCTATTAACAAACACACCGGTAAGAGTGAGGGGCTCCCGGAGATCGTCAGCCGAGGCTTCATGGGAAGCGACGCGACGGAAGTCTTGCAAGAAGCGCGAGCGGTAGTTGCCAGAACGCTTGAATCCTCATCCCCCGAGGAGCGAGGCGATTGGGGTGTCATGCAGGAAAAGATCCGCACCGATCTGAAGCGTTTTCTGACCAAGCAGACACAACGGCGGCCGCTGATTATGCCAGTCATCCTGGAAGTCTAATTTCGGCAGCGCAGCCGGCTTGAAGAGTAGTAACGCCGAAGGTTTTCCAATCTCATCGAAATGATCGTATACTGGTTGCCGTACGATTCCAGGGAGGAATTCTATGAAAAAGCTGTTCGTTAGCTCACTGCTTTTAACGTCTTTGTTCTCAGTCGCTGCTTTGGCTGACGACTGGACCGGCTTCGTTTCAGACACCAAGTGCGCACATACTGGCGCCAACGGCGACAAAGATGCTGCTTGCTCCAAGAATTGCATCAAGCGCGGGGCCGATCCGGTTCTGGTGACAGGCGATGGCAAGGTGCTGAAGTTCGACGCCGATTCCAAGGCGAAGGCC
The DNA here is from genome assembly GCA_963771305.1 of uncultured Acidobacteriaceae bacterium. Lineage (GTDB taxonomy): Bacteria > Acidobacteriota > Terriglobia > Bryobacterales > Bryobacteraceae > CAJCIT01. The sequence continues at coordinate 482,371 of CAVYTS010000025.1, read as the reverse complement.
GTGGCCCATGCTGGCGAGAGTGTAAAGGTCAGCGGTAGCCTGAGCGGAGATACGATCTCGGCCTCGTCCGTTGACAGCGCCTCGAAATAGCAACCACCTCTTCCAACACGACTTGACAACGGCCCGGGCCCCCAAAGCTCGGGTCGTTGTGTTTTTTGGTAGAGGTTTCTGCTTGTCTGGCCGCAAGAATTCTTAGTTAATGTTCGAATTCCAAGTCCAGTTTTCCGGCCGGGCCTCGATAGAGAACCGCCATGTTTTTCAGTTTGTGCTTGCCGTCCAGCGGAAAGTAAAGATAGCCTTCCACACTGTCGGTGGTGTCGCCACCCTTCAATTGTTTCGCTTTTAGCGCTTCCAGCAACTTCTCGTTGCCCGCGCTCTTGCTGTCCATTTGGCCGGAATTGTCGCCGCCGTCTTTGGAATCCTTGGCAGGCGTCGTCTTTCGCGGGATGTAAATGCCGGCTACAACCGTGGTGTTCGGCTGCGCACCAATTGAACCGGTCCGGCTGGGCGCGGTTTTCAAAACCATGGCGCCCTTGCCGGCAATCTCGTTGGGCGTAAAAGCGTGGTACCGTTCGCCGTCGTCGTGGGCCAACAAAATGAAATCGTCCGGGCTGACTTGGATGGCATGGTCGGTCTTGTTCGCAACTCGAACTTCCGCCAACACGATGCCTGGCCCGGCGTCGACTCCCAGCTTCTCGGTGACCTCCGGCTCCGGCAGAGTCAACGTAACCGTGATGTCCACGTTGTCGTTGCCGGCGGTCGAAGTGGGAGAGATGATCTTCTTGCCGGCGAAGAGGCTGCCAGCCAGCAGAAATGAGACAATTACACTGTTTTTTGCGCACATCGCGACCCTCCAAGGACACCGGCGTTATTGGGAAGTTGCCCTCCTTCGGCTGGCGGATCTCCCTTTCTGCAGTATAGGGTCAGCGAAAGTGGCAGAAAATTGTTGTCGGGCCCGTTGCCGGTCAACATTTGTTAACATCTTCTATAGATAGATAGAAGGTCCAGCCTTACCGGGCTTCCATCTTCGGGAAAGGGGGCAATCATGCTCAACCGGTTTTTCTGCCTCGCCTCCGTGCTGTTCCTTGCCTGTTGGCTCCTTCCAGCTCAATCGGCAATCTCGCTCCATTCGGGCCTGCTGCAGTACACTTCTGGCTCGGTTCTCATCGAAAACCAACCAGTCCTCAAGACCACGACGAACCTGTTAGGCGTCAAAAAAGGACAGACGCTATCCACAGGTGCCGACGGCGCCGCTGAGGTTTTGCTGACGCCTGGGGTCTTCCTGCGCATGGTGGAAAACTCCGCCATTCGTATGGATAGTGTCGCCCTTACGGACACCCGCGTGAGCATACTGCAGGGAAGTGTGATGGTCGAATGCGACGAAATCTCAAAGGACAATAGTGTCGCCTTTCTCGTCGCTGGCCACGAAATCGAAGTTCGAAAGAAAGGCGTGCTCCGGATTGATTTTGATCCTGCCAAGCTTTCCGTTATCCAGGGTGACGCCTTCGTTGCGGATTCTACGAACATGACGGTTTCGAGCGGTAAGTCCGTATCCCTGTCGGCGGCCGTGCCTCAACCCGTAAAGTACGTTCTGAACAAGAAGACCGACGATCTGTATCTGTTTAGCGAAACCCGCTCGGCTGATAGTGCCTACGCTACCAATGTGGTTTCCCAAAGCATGTACAACACCGGCTCCTCCTGCTTTTCGAACAGCTGGTATTACATGCAGCCGGTTGGGATGTATGCCTACTTGCCGTGCGGCCAGTTTGTGAGCGGCTTCGGGTACCCGTTCTACGGCTTGAATAATGGGTTCATGTATACGGGCAATCCGTACTACTACCCACCGCCAGGAATCATTGCGAATGGGTTCTATGGATCTGGATTTGGTTACGGCTATGGTTACAACAACGGGTACGGCGCGACGAACTACTCCGGCGGTCCCGTCGCTCCGGTCAAGCCCGTTAAGCCGGGCACCGTCCCAGGTAAGTCAGCACCGACGGCTGCGATGCTTAAGGTCCCGACGTACAGTGGTGTCTTGTCCACTAAACCTACCTACATGTCAGTCCCACAAAACGCTTACCTGGCGCATGTGGGACCCGTAGCTGGCGGATCGGGCGTTAACTCTAACGCCCTACAAAGTAGATTTCTAGGCGCCACGAGTCTCAGCGTGAATCATTCGAGCGTCTCGTCCAATCGAGGCAGCTCGAGCGGATCTAGTTCGGGTGGCGGGTATTCCGGTGGAGGGCGGGTCGCAATGTCCACTGCTATGCCATCCGTTCCAAGCGGTTCGCTTGCGGCCGGCGGTCACAGTTCCGGTTCTGGCGGCGGCGCACACCATTAGAACCACGTCACCTCAGTTTTGATTCTTTGGAAAAATGATGGTCGACTCGGAGCCGAACTTCTTGTAGTCCAGGAAGTCGGATTGGTTCCGGAAAAGAGTCGCCTCTGCTGCGGAGGACAAGACAATCTTCACGGGAAGCAAGTAACTTTTGCCGCTGATCACGACAGGCCCATACTCCATATCCGAACCCATCCGCTGGAAGGCCATCTCGCGAGGAATGTCCTCGGCCTCAGTGGTAATCCGAAAAACGGCTCCGGTCTCGGGCGATGCCGAAATCAACCCATGGAATGCGACCATGACGGCGGCATGGTTGCCCTCGATTCTCAGGCTGGTTTGATTCAGGGGCACTCGATAGGCGAAGACTGCGACCTTTTGTCCTTGAATCTGATCCCAGCCCAACCAGCCAAAGTTCGCCGAATTCCCCACCAGCACCACTCGCATTAGCGTGCCGAACTCCCCCCGCGAGACGACGCTCAACGGAGTGTGAACCGGTTTCTTCGGTCGCTCCTGTGATATCAGTTCATAGGATTCTCTGCCACTAACGAAGTTCAGCTTTTGGGTGATCTCATCGATTGGCTTCCAGGGCTTTCCCTTCGCTGCTGCGGTCATCCGGTGCGTGTCTTGGATGCAAACGAAGTTAGGCAAGCTCGCTGTGTAGTTGGTTGCATAGGCTCGAACACGATCGAGGATTGAGTTCTGCTCAGGTGTCAGTAGCGGCGATCGCGAGTCGTCCTGTGGCGCACCGAGCGCCAAGGCCAGCGCTCCGCCCAACAGCCCGAGAGCTCTCAGGAGCGACACGTTCATATCCTCATCGTAAGCTTGGGCTTCACCGCCGACTGCCTACTGCCACACTACTAGCTAGATGGAGCGAGCCGACCCCAGTCCCAGCCCGGAGCGTGGCTCAGCTGTTCTCTTAGCCCCGCGAATCGTCGTTCTTCCGTACCGCTTCACATTTCGGGCTCTCGATCCGCTCTTTTTCCCGGACGGCAAAGCTGCCAATACCCTGCGCGGAGCCCTTGGTATGGGACTGCGCCACGCATCCTGCCTGGCCCACTGCGAACGGCTTGGCCCCGAATGCATTTGCCCGTATGCCCGGCTGTTTTCGCCGCGCACCCAGGCTGGGCCGAGCGGGTTCGCGGATCCGCCGCGTCCATTCGTCATCCGAGCGGGTGCGCTAGATGGCCGCCACTTCCAACCCGGAGGCCGATTCTCGTTCGATCTTCACTTGTTCATGAACGACCCCGCCGCGTTGCTCCCGATCGCTCAGGCGTTTCAAGTGTTTCTGGCCGATGGCCTGGGTCCTTGCCGCGGTCGCGTTGAGCTGCTGTCCATCGAAGTGCTTAACGAAGCCCGTGAGCCCGCCACCGAGATCTTCTCGAATCGCCAGCCTGGAATTCTGCCGCACGTGGGTTTGGTCGCTGGGCTTTCACCCGACAAGGAAGAAGCCGACGAAGTCCAAGTCGGGTTCCTTGAACCAACCGAACTCAAGCATGAAGGCGCGCTTGTCGAGCGTCCCGAATTCTTCGTCCTGATGGCCAGGCTGCGCTACCGCATCAGAGCTTTGTGCGAGCTGTATGGGTCAGGCCCCATGGCGATCGATTACGTCGGGCTGATCGAACGTGCTCGGCGCATTCAGATTCGCACCAGTAATCTTTCCTGGATATCGACCGAACGCCGCAGTTCGCGAACCACTCAGCGTCATCCCCTTGGCGGGTTCGTCGGAACTGTCACCTACGCCGGACCGCTTGCCGAGTTCTTGCCATGGCTCCGTGCCGGCTACTGGACCGGCGTCGGGCGTCAGACCGTCTGGGGCAAAGGCGTGATCGACCTTCGATATCCAGAAAAAGTTAGCTAGTTTCTGTCGCGAAATGGCTGAAATTCGCGGTGCCGGACGAGTCCCGAGAGGCACCACGCCCTGGTGGGGCTAGTAGGGAGCGTGCCAGGTTGGATGGTTACCGTATTTTTGTCGGCTATTGTCTGCTTCCTGCCAATGATTACAGTATAAAAGGCCGATTAATCCTCAATAGGCATTTAGCCGAACACTGCGTTCGGTTCTGCGATGAAGGTTTTCTCTGGAAGGCTTATGCTGCGGCTCTTCGGCGGTTTGGTTTGCGTTTGTCCAAGAGGTCGGCGATCCGCATCAGATTATTGGCCAGCACCGCGGCGCCCACCAGAATCTCGAACCGCTCACGGCCTTTGAGCCGACAGCGTTTCATGCCCCGGCCGCGAAATAACACCGAGATGCGGCCCTCGATACCCGCCCGGAATCGCTGACCTTTTTTGAAGGCACGGCTGCTCTCCAATTCTTCCTGCTCCGCAGTCCTCTGCCCGCCCCTCTGGGGTATGGACACCTGGCTCACGCCGACGTCCTTACACTTCCGCACATTCTCATCGCTGAAGAAGCCCCGGTCGCCAGCATAGCGGTCCGGTGCGTGTTGGAAAGTTTTCTGGTGTTGATCCAAGGAAGCTTGCACATAATCGCTATCGACAGGATTCCCCTCCAGCACTCGATAGTCGGTAATCAAGCCATGAGCACTTTCGGCTAGGAAAACCTTGTGGCCGAATTCCACCGGCTTCAGTGTCTTGCCCCGCTTGATCAGATCGGTGTGGGGTTCGAAGATCGAATAGAGCTTCTCTTCGGCAGGAACTGTCTCTCCCTGTAACACCCGGCGGCGCGTCTGGTCGATGACACGCTCTCCCAATTTACAGAAAGAGGTGATCTGCTTACAGGTTTCGTCAATCGCCGCACGGGTGACTACATCGACCCTGCGGATGCGCTTGGCGGCGGTGATCACTTGCTTGGCGTTTCTCGCCACTTGCTCGGTGATCCGGATGAGTTCGCGATACTGGGGAGTTTGCTGCTGCTCCCGCTGCCGGGCGGTCATGCGCTGGAGCGCTTGCATGCGGCGGCGGGCGCTGCGCGTGCGATTGGTAAAACCTTTCACTCCGCGGGGTAATTTCTCATCCAGATCGTCGACCAGACGCGTGATGGTGCGCACGGTATCCCACAATAAGGTGGCATCGGTCGGGTGATGGATATTGGTTTCTACGACCGATCCAGCTACATAATGCGTATGACTTCGAGAGTGTAACCATCTATTACCGATGGCATCCGCTTTTCGGTTTGTCCCTACCTGTTCGAACGCGACGAAAAGACCACGATGGCGAACGCATCTATTGCGAGTCAGACGGCAAAATATATTCCCTTCCGAGTTGGATGTTGAGTCCGGAGTGCTCGCAATTCTCGCTCGGCCCTTCGCTGGTTTCTACAGAAGCGCTTTCTGAACTTCACGATCTGCTCACGAGCTTGCCCATTCACGTCGGTTGCGATAGAGCTTGTCTGAATTCATCGCCCAAGGAGAGCGTAGATGAAACGATCGCCAAAGTCACTCTACCCGCAAATGAATCTTCCACTCTTCAACCCGCCGGCTACAACAACTCCCGACGGGCAGCAGAACGAACTGACCATCGCTCTGATGGAACTACTAATCAGCGCAGCGGAAGCCAAAAGCGAGCAGCCTGGAAACGGAGGAGAGAATGAATCCGAAACTCACGCCTGAACGTCTTTCTCGGAAAGCTGTCATTTATGTCCGCCAGTCCAAGCCTAGCCAATTGATTCACAACCAAGAAAGCACACGCCTCCAATTCAGTCTCGCGGATCGAGCCCGCACGCTGGGTTTCCAACGCATCGTCGTCGTTGATGATGATCTGGGGCGAAGCGGTTCGGGCTGGGTCGACCGTCCCGGCTTCGAACGCTTGGCCGCGGAATTATGTAGCGGCGAAGTAGGGGCTATATTTTGTGTTGAGGGGTCGCGATTGGCACGCAACGGTCGTGAGTGGCATCATCTGATTGACTTATGCGGTATGGTCGGTGCCGTCGTCGTGGACCTTGACGGCATTTACGATCCGACTCTGACCAATGATCGCTTACTTTTGGGAATGAAAGGTACAATCAGTGAATTCGAAGTGAACTTGTTCCGGCAGCGTTCGACCGAAGCCATTCTTCAGAAAGCTCGCCGTGGCGAACTGCAAATACAGATTCCTGTCGGGTTCTGTTGGGCGCCCAGCGGGAAACTGGAAAAAGATCCCGACCAGCGTGTGCAGCAAGCCATTGAGCTGGTTCTTCGTAAAATGACCGAACTGGGCAGTGTTCGCCAGGTTCTCCGATGGTTTCGAGAAGAAAACTTTTTGTTGCCTGCCTTTCCGCGTGAGCCTGGCGAACGGAAGATGATTTGGAAATTGCCCGGATACGCATCTCTTCACTCGATGCTCACTAATCCCATCTATGCCGGTGCCTACGTATACGGCAAAACTGAAACGCGGACCAAGCTGGTGGAAGGTCGTACCCGCAAGTCTGTCGGTCATCGCAAGCCGCAAAGCGGATGGAAGGTGTTGATCAAAGACCATCATCCCGGTTACCTTTCCTGGGAAGAGTATGAACGAAATCGATCGATGATTGCCGCCAACGCCCATATCCACTCCGGTGCAGAGCCGAAGGCAGGCCGTGGCGGCGGGGCCTTGCTTTCAGGGCTTCTACGGTGCCGACGTTGTGGACGGATGATTCATGTCTTTTATCCGGGCACAGTCGTCCGCTACGTGTGCAATGCTGGACGCACTCAGTACGGTGAAAGCACATGCATCTCCTTTGGCGGCTTGCGAGTGGACGCAGCTGTGTCCCATGAGGTGCTACATGCGGTCAGCGGAAATGCGCTGCAGGCCGCATTGGAAGCCGCAGAGCAAATGCAGCAGAAACGACAAGATCTGCGCAAAGCCATCGAACTGGAACTAGAGCAGGCTCGTTACGAAGCACGTTTGGCAGGCCGGCGATATGAATCTGTCGACCCAGAACAGCGGTTGGTGGCCGCAGAATTAGAGGCTAGATGGAATACTGCGCTGCAGAAAACGAAAGAACTTGAAAGTAAACTGCAGGAGTTCGACGGTGAGAGCCAATCTGCGCCAGCACCGAATAAAGAAGTTCTTTTGAGTTTGGCGCAGGATCTTCCGGCGATTTGGAACTCGCCGGCTACTGACCAGCGACTGAAGCAACGGATCGTGCGGATACTGATCCGCGAGATTATTGCCGATGTGGAAGAGGAAAGCAGAGAGGTTGTTTTGGTGATTCACTGGGCGGGCGGCCGTCATTCCGAACTCCGCATGAAAAAGAGTAGGACGGGTAGGAGCCGGCGGTGCACGGATCCGGAGACGATCGAGGTCCTTCGGCAGATGGCTGGAAAATTTAGTGACCAGCAGATCGCAGCCACGCTGAACCGGCTCAGGCTGCGGACAGGATTGGGCAACTCCTGGAACGTGATGCGAGTGCGCTCAGCACGTAGTTACTACGAACTGCCAGCTTTCGCTCAGAACGATCAGCCCAGAGAAGTAACTCTTCAGGTAGCAGCGCGGCGACTCAATGTGAGCCAATCCATGGTACGGCGCATGATCGAAGAGAAGATACTGCCAGCGCGTCAGGTGGTGCCTTCTGCGCCGTGGCAAATTCCGACGGAAGCCTTGGATTCAGAAGCGGTCCGCAAAGAGGTCACGGAGCGCAGGGTGAAGCCATCGTTGACGCGATCGCGCAGCTCGCGGTAGTCCAGGTTCTTGACGCGCATGAGAATCAACGAGCGAAGGGTCTGCTCGGGGGTGATGCCGCGGCGTCCGGCGTCGGGCTTTTTCAGGCCCCGCTCCAGATCCTTGCGCACGAGTTCGACGAGATCGGCATGCTGCTTCAGAAAATCGGCGATCCGTTGCAAGCTGGGGTCAAGGTGGATTCCCAGATTCTGCAATTGGAGATCGGCGAAGCTGAGTTGAGGGATGAGGAGGCGGCTCATTTTTTCTTCTCCGCTCGCAGCAGTTCAAGATTGACCTCACAGATGCGCTCCAAGGAGGCTTTGAGCTTGTGGTAATTGCGCAACCACTGCTCGACGACTGGCTTCTGTTCGGGGCGGAGGCTGAACTGCTTGGTGCCCCCGCCCGGATAACTGACCGTCAACACCCATACGGGATGGCCTTTTCCGTCGGCGCACACGGCACAGCCGGAGCGATGGCGAATGACGCGGCGGAGCAGAGAGCCGCGGACGATCTCGGCGGTGAAAGGGAGGGCCGCGGCGAGTTTGGCACGCTTGCGAAGAGTTGCTTCTTGATTCATCTATATAGATGAAAAATATATTCTCAGCCTGCCTATGATCACTAATCAGTTGGGAATCAATAACTTATGAGTTTCGCGACAGAAACTAGCTAGTCAAGGCGCGCTTATGAAGCACCACCGCTTCGTGAGCGAGCAGGCTTTTCTTCAGCTCGATACCACCGCCGAATCCGCACAGATTGCCGCCGGCGCCAATTACGCGATGGCAAGGGACGATGATCGGCAGGTTGTTTCGGCCATTCGCGTTTCCCACCGCCCGCATGGCGCTCGGCTTGCCGATCGTCTTGGCAATGTCCCCATACGTACGCGTCTCCCCATATGGGATCTTTGTTAGTTGGCGCCACACGGTTCGTTGGAACTCCGTGCCGTCGAATTCGAGCGGCAGATCGAAATCCAGCAACCGTCCGGAGAAGTACTCCTCGAACTGGATCGCTGCAGCGTCCAGCAAGCCCGACCCGGTGCCCAACGGCCAAGGCTCCCACTCGTCCACGGCCCCGAAGCGCCGGACCACCTCGTCCTCGGGAACTGGGTTGCGCGCGTCACTCATGATGATCCGCCAGATCCTTCCTCGATACGACGCGATGTAAACTCGCAGCTTCTCGCCGTCAGCCAATTGCCCGTCCACGCTGGTCCAGAACGCCATGCCTTAACTGTAGCGTCCATCACCGGGCCGCTTGTCATACTGGATGCTTGTCCTGGGCTCGCAAGTACGTCCTTTTTCCCGCGCTCGCCATGGCGGTGGCCGTACTCTACTTGTTTCACCTTGATGCGGCGGGCGTGCTGGGTCCGGATGAGCCCCGGTATTCTGCCATCGGTCGCGCGATGGCGGCCTCCGGTGACTGGATCACTCCGAGGCTTTGGGGCGCTCCGTGGTTCGAAAAGCCCCCATTACTCTACTGGCTCGCAGCCACGGGCACCGATCTCGGCCTGCCGCTCGACCTTGCCGGGCGCCTTCCGATCGCCATATTGAGCCTAGGCTTCCTGGTCGTCTACTTCGACCTCGTGCGCCGGGAGTTTGGCTTCCGGAGCGCCGCAATCGCGACGCTCTTGCTCGCCTGCTCGGGTGGCTGGTTGACCTATAGCTGCCTTGCACTGACGGATTTACCGCTTGCCGCCTTCTTCACCCTGTCCGTCTTAGCCGTTTTGCCGCTAGTGAGGCAGTTCAGCCTCGCCCATCGACGCGAGGTTCTTATCCGGTTTGCCGTCGCGGGCGTAGCGCTTGGCTTGGCGGTGCTGGCGAAGGGATTGGTTCCCATTGCCTTGGCTTTTCCGGCCGCGTGGTTCATGCGTCGATACTGGCGCGATTGGTGGGTCGCTGTGGCCGCCTGCCTTTTGACGGCCGGCCCCTGGTACTGGCTGGTCTACTCCCGGAACGGCTTCTTGTTTATTCAAGAGTTCTTCCTCAAGCATCATCTGGCGCGCCTTTACTCGACCACACTCGAGCACGTTCGGCCCTGGTACTTCTACATCCCAGTTCTGCTCGCTGCCGTGTTTCCGTGGACTCCGTTACTCGCGTTGGTCGGCGAACGACGGACGCTTATTGAGCCTCGCCGCCTGTTCCTGGCCGCAACGGTCGCCTTCGGTTTTGTCTTCTTCAGCGCTTCACTCAACAAGCTGCCGGGATACCTCCTGCCGCTGTTGCCGAGCTTGTTCATCCTCATCGGCGCCTGGTTTGAGGACCGCCATATTGCCGATCTCAAGCGTCGCTGGATGATCGCCTGCGCGATTTGCATTTCGATTGTGCCGTTTCTGGGCGCCCTCATTCCGCCACTTTTGGCCGGCCAGCGCGGAGCGTTCATCACCTTTAACGTCAGGCCGACACTGCTTGCATTCGCTCTTCTTCCGGTCGGTTTCGCGCTGATGGCGCGCCGTGGATGGTTAGGCCCGATTCTGATCTTTTCCTGCGTCGCCGTATCGCTCTACCTCAAAGAAGTCACCTATCCCGTGCTCGACCAGGAAGCCTCGCCACGCGGACTGTGGCGCGAGATCCAGCCGCAGATCGGCGACGTCTGCGACGCCGGGCTTCACCGCGCATGGCAATACGGCTTGGCCTTCTACATGGGCCAGCCACTGCCACTCTGCTCCACGGGCACTTTCAAGTGGGAGCTCAAACAGCGTGGCAATGAACGTCCCGTATTGACGCCAAGCGTTACCACCGCCGCGATGCCTTGATTTTGTGCCACTTTGTCCGGCACCCCGCATCTACAGACGGGAGGAGAAATCACCATGAAACGGACGGCAAGCGCCCACTGGAGTGGCGACCTTCAAAGCGGAGCTGGAACTGTCAGCACCGCCAGCGGCACGCTATCGAAGACCCCGTACTCATTCCACAGCCGCTTCGAACAGGCGCAGGGAACGAACCCCGAAGAACTACTGGCTGCGGCTCATGCTGGCTGTTTTACGATGGCGCTGTCGCTGGTTCTCCAGAAAGCGGGCTTAACCGCCGAGAGCCTGGACACGAACTGCGTGATCAGCCTCGACAAAGACGGCGAGGGATTCTCGATCACGTCGAGCCATCTCGAACTGAGAGCCAAGGTTCCCAGCGCGACTCCCGAGGCGTTTGAAGCCGCCGCGCAAGCCGCCAAGGCCAACTGCCCGGTCTCCAAGCTCTACGACACGGAGATCACTCTCGACGCGAAGCTTGTCTAAGCCAACCTTGAAAAGAGCCTTCGCCTACTTCGTCGAGGCCCCGGCCCCGGAACTGGAAAGCACACCGATCGTATGCAACCACGTCTGCAAGACCAGGGGCCAAGTCGTGATCGGAAGCGCTGTACGGCGCAGGCCGTAACCGTGCCCGCCGTCGGCATAGATGTGCAGTTCCGCGGGGACCTTGGCGTTCTTGAGCGCCTGGAAATAGACCACCGCGTTTTCGACATGTACCGGATCGTTTTCGGCTTGAAGGATAAACGATGGCGGGGTCTGGTCTGTGACTTGAATTTCGGGATTCGGAGCGAAGTTCTCTTCGGCAAGGGCCAGATAGCCCGGATAGACGATCACGGCGAAATCGGGACGGCAGCTGAGTTGGTCAGCGGCGTCCACGTCAGCATAAAGTCGCTGATCGAAGTGCGTGCTGAGTGCAGCGGCCAGGTGAGCGCCAGCGGAGAACCCAAGCACGCCGATCCGGTGCGGGTCGATGTGCCACTCGGCGGCATGAGCGCGCACCATTCCCAGTGCGCGTTGCGCATCCTGCAGGGCGGCGGACGACCTCGGATAAGGCCCTGAATTAGGCACGGTGTATTTCACGAGGATGCACGTGATTCCCGTTGAATTCAGCCAGTCGCATACCTCCGTTCCTTCCAGGTCGATGGCCAGTATGTGGTAGCCGCCTCCTGGAAAGACGACTACCGCCGCGCCGGTGTTTTTGCCCTTGGGCGTGTAGAGAGTGAGGGTAGGTTTCGAAACATTGCCGAGACGGATAAGCGTCTTGCCCGCGATGAGGTTGTCTTTCGCAGTCGTTGTGTCCGTCTCCGCTGCCGAATTCGGCATAGCGCCCGGCGCCCCGTCCGCCCAAAGTGGCAAGGTCAGATGCCCGGGACCGGGCGGCCAAGCCGGAGGGTTTTGCGCGAACAAGCCCGCAGAGCCGGCGGCGAGGCTGGCAAGAATCAACAGTCGTCCAAGCATAGTTCGTCCACGTCCGTGAACAGATCAGTGGTGTTTCTTGTGGGTCGCGTGTGTCGCCTTGGCAGTATGGCTCTTCTTTTCCGGTACCGCAGCAACCGGCGAGTCGGAGTTAAAGATGTCGGCCACTACCTTCCACTTGCCGTCCGCCTGCTTCTTCCACACCTCCACGAACTTGCCGTTGTCCGTCACGGGATTGCCCTGCGGACCTTTCGTAGTCAACTGATAGACGCCAAGAAGATAGGCTAGATCGCTTGAATGGGCGACATCTGCCTTAGTCGCCTTCCAGGACAACGATACGTCCGGACCGAGCATCGGGGCCCACACGGCCCGAATTGCGTGATTCCCGGTGGCGATCGGAGCGTTGGGGGGCAACAGGGAAGCGTCGTCACTGTAATAAGAAATGGTTGCATCCAAGTCCTTGTCGGCAGCCGCCTTCGCCCATTGGGCGTCCAGATCGCGAATTGCTTTTTCATCCGCCGCCCGGGTGTCCGGCGGTGTCTGCGGGCCGCAACCCGATGCCAGCAAAACTAAAGCGAGACAGCCGCAAAAAGCCGCGGGAAATCCTTGTTTTCTATCGAACCATCTGGTCACTGGAAAATCCTCCTGGCGAACGTCGTAGTCTATCATCGTCGCAGAGAGCGCCCCGGCGCGTGCGCAGCCCGCGTTCAGTGTTTCCCGGCGCCGCCCGCATTCTTCTTCGTTCTTTACGAAGGCGGGCCGGGCCGGTACGCGCCCATCAACCTCGCTACCAGAACAGCCAGAAACAAACGCCGCTTATCGATTCAATAATCGTAAACGACCGTGCTTGTCGTGAGATGGCAATCATGCCGGACGCGCCGAGCCCCGTCATGCTGGTGAAGCTGTAAAAAAGCAGGTCGAATCGATCGGGCACTGAGTGCGCATTGACCACGGGATCCAGATAGAAGGCGTGCGGTTCGATGGCGAGGATCTGATAGATACTCGTAAAGTTGAATCCGATTAGAAGGTAGACGCACAGCGCTCCGAAGATGGTTTCTGAATTGGGTTTTTCGTGTCGGAAGACGCGCCGGAAAATGATAATGATAATCAAGGCGTCGAACAGAAAACTGAACGAGATGTTGAGTATCGAAAGGAAACCCTGATCAGGCCGCGGGAGCAAGTTGCGTTGCACCAATGCCGGAATGGCCAGCACCAGGGCGAATGAGAGCACGCTACGCCGAAGGCTGACCGCGTACACGCTGAACAGGACGGCTAGGCTTCCGAGTCCACGGAATGCGAAGTAAAGAAATGCGTTGGTTTCGGCATAGGGGTAAAAGAGCAGCGTGGCCAACAGGATCAGGAACAACAGGAAGAACCTGCGGTCTCGCAGGCGAAAGTTCGATGGTTCCTGAAACATACGCGTCGGTTGATTGTAAGACACCCGGCCCGGAACAGTGAATGGGCCGCCGCCCGGTCTCGTGCAGCGGGTCTTGCGACGCTGACCTGCTAAGTTTCATATGTGAAAGAAGGAGACTTATGTCGACAAAACTACTAAGCGTTTTACTATTGGCCGGCGCTACGGCGTTCGCCGCCAATCCCCCGGTAGTGACCTATTACTCTGCCGCGGAGCTGCAGCAAATGGGGCAGAAGCTGGGCACGAAGTTGAATGGCGCCAAGTTCGCGAGCGACAGCCTCGAGAAGTACACCCACAGTTACACCATGCTGGCCCATCGCGAGGGAACCGGATCGGCGGAAGTGCATGAGCGCGAGGCAGACCTGTTTCTGATAGTCGCAGGCGACGCCACCCTCGTGACCGGTGGAAAGATGGTGAAGCCGCACACCGAGAAGCCAGGCGAGATCCGCGGCGAATCGATTGAAGGAGGCCAACGCCAGAAGCTCAGCGCCGGCGACGTCGTCCATATTGCGCCCAACGTACCGCACCAGTTGTTGGTCGAAACCGGCAAGCCGTTCACCTACTTCGTCATGAAGGTGGCCGACTAAGGGAGCGCTGGGGAGTCTCAGGGCATCACGGGGAAGCCACAGGAGTCCCTCGGCAAACGGAGCCTGACTGTCAGTGAGCGGACCGCCGTCGCTCCACCATCAATACGCGTTCATCTCCGCTCATCGGCGGCCAATGTTTTTCCATTTCCCGCCCCCCGTGCCAAACTCGTAATCGGATCCTGGATTCACGCCCGATGCTGCTGCCGCTGCTCGTCACCCTCTTCGCATACGCCGGCGTCATCACCGGCGTGTTTCTCGGCACATCACGCCGTCTATCGCCGCAAGTGGTGGCCGTCGGCGGCGGCCTGCTGTTTGGCACTTCCTTGTTTTGGGTGTTTCCGGAGATGGTGGGGAACACGGGCTGGCTCTATTCGCTCGTGCTGCTGGCGGCCGGCGTCTCCGTCTTGTGGCTGGTCGACAGCTTCTTCTTCTCGATTTGCCCCAGTTGTTCGCACACGCACGATCATCACGATTGTCACCAGCCGCCTCTGCATGGTTTTGCTGGTCCGCTTCTCGTCGCGACCGCCATCCATAGCTTCCTGGATGGATGGAGCGTGCGGGTGCTGGCGGGCGAGTCGCTGGCATCCTGGGTGGCTCCTGCGGGGCTGGCCTTGCACAAAATTCCTGAAGGCCTGGCGATCGGACTGATCAGCCGCAAGAGTCTGTCATCCGGATGGAAGGCGGCGTTGGCCGCTATGCTGGTGGAATCCTGTACGCTGTTGGGTGCCTGGATCGAACCAGGCGCCAACCGCGCCGGTGCGCTGCAATTTGGACCTCTCTGGACCAGCTGCGTGCTAGGCCTGGTTGCGGGCAGCTTTCTATTCCTGGGCTATCACACCATTCATCGCGGCCGCCGCGAGTCCGGCGTCGTGCTCGCTTTTGGTCTCACCGTCGCCCTGGTCGGCGGCGCCGCATTGGTGCAACGCCAATTCGGCGGTGTCTAAACACAGCGTAACAGCTTGCTGCAGCCTACTGGTATGGTATTGTGCCCGTTACGTACCCCGATTACATGAAGGAGAAGACATGTCATCTAAACTTGTTTCCCGGCGGCTGGCTGCGAGGAATTTCGTTATGGCTAGCGCTGCCGGTCTGGGAGTTGCAACCGTTGCAGAAGCCCAACAGCCCCACATGACCAATGCGCTGAAAGCGTTGAACAACGCAAGGAACCAGCTGCAGATTGCCGAGGCCGACAAAGCGGGTCATCGTGAAAAGGCGATACAGCTGGTCTCTGAAGCGATAGAGCAAGTTGAAAAGGGAATTCAGGCGGGCGCAAGATAGACCGAACCCCGGGGACCTGAACCGGCACAGCACAGATCTCGGCATGAGCGCCCTAGTGCACCCACGATGACAAAAACGCAGGTAATCGAAGTTGGGCGGATCCCAGACCTGCGCCGCTCTCCGCCTCGGAGCAGGGTGCCCCCGTCCGGCTTTCCGAATGATGATAAACCGCACCTTCCCCAACTTGTTCCCAAGGCGCGTTCGTTCCCGAGGAGGCCATTCGAGGTTTATCCCCGTGCCAATTAAGCGCTCGGTCGCCGCTTAGCCGTGATCAAGCACCCGATGCCGGCCCGCCCACTTCACATCACCGGTCATAAAGCTCCCGGGCAGTATGTTGACCCCTTGCAAGAACCACACGCCGCCCGCCAGAATCAAGCACACACCGGCAATGTTCAATCCAGTCTTCATAGCGTTTCCTCAAGGACGGCGGATTGTGCGACCCGAGACATGGGTAACAGAACGTTCCGGAGACATGGGTTACACTTTTTGCCTTCTAACAAGGCAGGAGGTGGTGGATGCCCTGGAAGGAAAGATCTGTTATGGACGAACGCATACGTTTCGAGATTCGGTTGAAGGACGGTGAGAGCATGGCCTCTCTGTGTCGGGAATTCGCGATCTCGCGGAAGACGGGCTACAAGATCCTGGAGGGCAGTGGGCATCAAGGAAGTCGACGACGGCATCTGGCTCGTCAGCTTTATGGATTACGATCTCGGCTATATTGACCTGGAGGAGAAATCTCTGCAGCCACTCGACAACCCGTTCGGGCCGAAAGTGTTACCTATGTCTTAGGAACAAACTGTTACCCATGTGTCCGGTTCGGACAGATTTGTCTTGGTGGGCCCTGTAGGACTCGAACCTACGACCAAGGGATTATGAGTCGCAGGAATTGTGTCTCCGGTCTTGGCATCCGCCGACGACAGGTTGCGAGAGAGACGAAGCTTGACCGGTGTGCCGTCGTGAAGGGGTGGCCTGCAGTAAAAAACTCCTGCTCGGCGACAACCCGCCGATTTGCCGAGACGTGAAAGACAGCCCGTTTTGGCGCCGTTGCTGTGCGCCATCCACCCCTAGGCAGTATCCGTGTTTCGACTCGATACGGTAGTTGTCGTTTCCCCTTCAAGACTTAAGAGCTTGTTGACCCGCCCGTAAGACAATTCGGTTGACACGAAAGTGGGGAGCTGTATTGAAAACACTACACTTCCATCTCTTGCGCGTGTATTATCTAAAGTACCAGTACTCAGAAGTCCAGAGGTTTGTTGGAGAATTTGAAGTGAAACTCAATCCGTTGTTTCTATTATTGGTAGTTGCGCTAGCCGCCGCTCCAACCTTCGCAGGTCCAGTGGTGGTCGGGGTGGCAACCGCAATCGGAAGCTTTAGCGTCAACGATACTTCGGTGAGCGGCGCGGCGAACCTGACCGATGGCGCGCTCCTCAAGACGACGAATACAACTGGCCAAGTCACCCTGAAGGGCGGCTACAGAGCCGTGCTGGGAACCAACTCTGCTGCCGCTTTTTACGACGGCAAGGTTGTCCTGGTTCGGGGCATAGCGAGATTTGACAACTTGAAGCCCGGCTTCAAGGTTGTCGCTTCTTCGCTGCGGGTCGAGAACGATCAGGTCGGTGGTCAAGGGGCCGTCCGCTTGAACGGCGACAAAGTGGAAGTAGCCTCCGTCATAGGAAACATGAACGTGTACAACCAGCAGGGTGCGCTCCTGACGCGGGTTGCTGCTGGGTCTGTTGTTGGAGTCGATGATTCCCCGTCGGGCGCGGGGGGCCAAACACCTTCCGGCGCCAGCACCGGCGCTGCTCCAATCATGTCCAACAGCGCTGCTTTATGGATCGCAGCTGGCCTGGCTGCTCTCGGTCTTGGCTTGGGCCTCGGCCTCACACAAGGTTCAAGTTCTTCCAGTCCGTAAAGTTTCGCCCATCTCCTTGAGGCCCTCCAACCAGCTTGGTTCGGAGGGCTTTTTATTGTTCGGCGCTGCTGAGGGATGTGGCTTGGATCAGTTTCCTCGCGGTCTCCAGCCCGCCCTGGCGTTGTATCCCAGGGTAGGACGCTTAGCTCGCTCGTCTCCGTGCGGCTTCACGGGACCCACGGCTGACATGGCTCGCCGGCAACAACACCCGGTGTAGCCGCACGTCCACGTCATCGTTCTCCGGAACGACCGCATCATCAAGGTAGGGACCCGTTTCGTCCGACCAGACATGCCAAGGGATCGATCACAGTTCGCAGCTCTGCCGGTGCGCCAACTGCCCAATCTGCCCCGTTGCGCCGCGTCCCGGTCTAACCAGGCCACCCTGCCCGTCACCGGGACCATGTTCGGCGCGCCCTTCGACATCCAGCTGGCCCTGACGCGCACCCGCCGAGGCTGGCTTGCTCTGTGCCCTCGTTGCAGCCGGCGGGCCGCCGTTCTCTTCTTCCCGCCCTGCCTTTTTTCAGCATCCTGCACGAACGGCGGCCTATCGAATTTCTGAATCGGGAAGAGATCGACGCCCTTCTGGGGGCAGCCGACCTTTCCACTTGGATAGGGCGCCGCGACCGGACCTTGCTCCTGCTCACCGTGCAGACTGGCCTTCGGGTCTCAGAGCTGATAAGCCTGATTTGCCAGGACGTTGTTTTGGGAACGGGTGCGCATGTCCACTGCCAGGGAAAGGGCAGAAAACATCGATGCACCCCGCCCAGAAACGGCAAAAATGCTGGAAGCCTGGATGCGGGAGCGCCATGGCCGTCCGGACCAGCCGCTTTTTGTCAGCATCCGAGGCGGAAAGCTCAGCCGCGATGCCGTTGAACGCCTGGTGGAGAAATACATCTCCATCGCCGCCGAAAAATGCCAATCCCTCAAGCGGAAGAACGTAAGCCCACACGCGCTTCGACATTCCGCCGCAATGGACCTTCTCCAGAATGGGGTCGACCGTGCCGTGATTGCTCTCTGGCTTGGCCACGAATCGGTCGAGACCACCCAGATCTATCTGCATGCCGATATGAAGTTGAAGGAAAAAGCGCTCTCGCGCAGCCCGCCTCTTGGTATCAAACCGGGACGATACCGGCCCGACGAACAACTGCTGACCTTTTTAGAGAGCCTCTGATTATGCCGAATCCTAGCTCGCCGCGGGCGCCTCCCACAAGGGCGCCGTGCGAGAAGTCGGCATGACCGGGGAGTCGGCACGATGCCGAATGCCGCTAGCGGCATAAGCGTCACACTTTTTGCACTCGCCTGGCCGAAGCGGGAGTCCCCGAGAGCACCATGCTCGCTCTCATGGGCCACATGAGCCGGGCGATGTTGGAGCGCTACTCACATCCGAATGGCCGCAAAGCGCGACGCAGTCGCAGCGGTCACGCTTCGTCCTTTGGCTTCAAACTCGAAGGTAGTCCCTGTGAAAGTCCCTGTAGTTGCAGAACAGGTGCATATTCAATGATCCGTATCTGCTTGATTTAATTGGTGGGCCCTGTAGGACTCGAACCTACGACCAAGGGATTATGAGTCCCCTGCTCTAACCGACTGAGCTAAGGGCCCGCAAGGAAATCATAGCAAGCGGTTTGCGCTGACCCCATCGCCCTTTCTGCGTCCGGTTCCGCATCGAGACTAACGAACGCAAACTGCCGTTTCCTGGAGAGGAGGCGGACTCGATATCCGCCTGACCCAACTTCCTACGGAAGGTTTCGTGTTTTCGCTCCAAATGGTTGTGACTCCGGAGCTTTGCATTCACTCCGTTACGGTCGCGGCTCCGATTGCTTGGTGCGCCGTTCCCATCAGACACACGATGCGTGGATCTCTCAAAGACGTGGATTTAATCGAGGTGTTTCCGCATTGTTTGGGAGTGACTAGGCGGCCTTTTTGGGCTCGCCGGCGAGGGTAGCGACGACTTTCTTCTCGACGATACCGTCACCCGTGCAGAATTGAGCCATTTTTTTGGCATTGCCGAGGCGTACTTTCTTGAAGAGTAGTTCGCGTGAAAAAACGAAACTCTCATGAGGGGCGTCCGTTCACCCCAGCCTATGAAAATGTGTGCGATGGTGGGCCCAGGCGGGAGCAGGTGGGCGGTATGGCTAATGGAGCAGTCGAACCGATAACGAAACTGGTCAGGCCGACATGGTGAATCCCCGAATGGAGCAGTTGAGGCGAGGAAGAAGATATACCTGAAGATGTGGGCTGTTCTTCCGCCGGGAAAGGAGGACAGACGATGATAGGTGCAGCGATGGAGCGATGCGCCGGAATCGAGGTGGGAAAGAAGATTCTGTCGGTCTGCATGATGAGCGGGCCTCTGGACGGAGAGGCGCGCGTGGAAAGGCGACGATTCGGAAGCATCAGGGCTGATTGGGAGTCGTTGCGGGATTGGGTGAAAGCGGAACGCATCACACCTGTGGTGATGGAATCCACCGGTTCCTACTGGAAGCCGGTCTTCAACGAGTTGGAGGGGAGCGTGAAGGTCTAGCTTGCCAATCCGCAGGAAGTGAAGAACCGCAAAGGCCACAAAAGTGACGATAAAGACGGCAGGAGGCTGGCGCATCTGTTGCGGCATGCCATGATTCACCCCCGTTTCATACCACCGCGGGCGATTCGCGAGTTGCGCGATCTGACCCGAAGACGTAGGAAGCTGCTGGGGGTCGCTACCGCCGAGAAGAAGCGCGTCCAGAAGGTGCTGGAGGATGGCAACGTGAAACTGGGCAACGTGCTCACGGATGTGTTGGGTGTGTCCGGGCAGTTGATGCTGGATGCACGGTTGAAAGGCAAAGCGCAGCGGGCCGAGATTGCGCAGTTCGCCAAAGCAGGAGCAAAGAAGAAGATTCCTGAGATCGTTCGAGCGCTGGAAGGGCACCAGATGAGGGATCACCACCGGCGAATGATCCGATACAGCTTGCAGCACATGATGTTTCTCGAAGAACAGATCGCGGAGTTGGATCGCGACATCGTCGCCCCGATTCACCCAGCGGGTCTGGACGAGGCCTGGCAACTGATCCAGACGGTTCCCGGTATTCAGGACCGCAGCGCGGCCAGCATCCTGGCTGAGACCGGAGCGGACATGAAACAATTTCCGACAGCCAAGGATTTGAGTTCCTGGGCGGGACTCTGTCCGGGCAACAACCGGAGCGCGGGCAAGAACAAGAGCAGTCACACGACCGGCGGGAATCCCTGGCTGCGAGGCGCACTCACCGAATGCGCCTGGGCCGCAGCGGCCACCAAGAACTGTTTTCTCAAAGATAAGTTCTGGCGTCTGACCAGTCGATCGGGTGGTGAGAAAGCACCCGCCCTCATTGCGGTTGCACATGTCATGCTGCTCCTGATCTATCAGGTGCTCGAAAAACGCCAGCCGTTCGACAACCGACAGACACCGCCGCTGGACGACCGGCAGAGGCAGCGTATGATCCGACATCATGTCCGACGCCTCGGCAAACTCGGCATTTCCATTCACCGCATCGCCTCCGTCCCTGCCCAACCTGATGCTCCTAATTGATTGAAAACCCGTGGTCCGAACTGTATTTTCGGAAGAAGCCAAACCGGGCCGGATCGAACGGGGCGTTCTGCGGCATGTGTGCGGCAGCAATCGCCTTAAGCTCCTCAATCGCTTGTTTCTCCTGGTCCAATCGAAGTTGTTGCGCGTGCCGGAATTCCTCCAGGGTCTTCGAGAAGGAGCGCTGACAGCGCTGATCGTAGAGCGAAGCCAAGCCCATCGGGTTCTTGGTCTTCAGGAGGCAACCTTCCATGGTCGGGAAGGGATGGCGGCGCCCATGTAGATCTTGAACTCGGCGGTGCGAAGCATCTCGAGCCGGAACTGGATGTCGGCGATGCGCTGCGCGAGGTGCAACTCCAGGTCGCCTTCGGGGTGAAGGTCCCTAACGATGCCTTCGACGAAGCCCTGATAGCGTTCCATTTGTTCTTCGCTGAGATGCTGGGCCAGGTCTTCGGCGAAGAGGCCGTGCTTGACGGCGTTCTTCGAAGAGGCTTCGCGGCCAGCGGGGGTCTTCGCGCCCGTGCTTTTCTGGGCGTTGAGCCTGTTGGCCGCCGCGCGGGCATCGACCTCCGGGCTGTTGCCTTTCTGCACGTTCTCATTGGTTGGCGCGGGTTCCTGATTCTCGGGGGGGGCGGACTGCTGGCTCGACACCGGGTCGGCTTCTTTTAAGGCCCGTTCCTGGTTCGCCCGGACTTCTTCATCTGTAAGTGTGTCCGGGGTCTCCGGGAGTTTTGAAGATACGTCTGACATTTGCTAAACACCTTTCGAATTCGATTGGCGGATTCATGGACATTGTCCACAGAAAGCCGAGATGACTCTCGGCTCAACAGGCTAAAAGGGCCTGCGCCACCTACCAAGATTTTCGACCCGGCCGGAGGCTGGGCTGCGGCGGGCTAGCACCGAGAAGTGGCTGAACGTACCGTGACGAAAGGGTTTTTGCGAGAACAGAAAAGCCTTCTAAGCTTGTGACTTGGGAATGGGGCTCTGCCGGAGCGGCTCCCGTAGTGCCACCCAGCGCCGGCGAAACATCAATCAGTAGAGGCGTTGAACCGAGCGAGTTTTCTGTGGCCGGGAGAAAACGCGAGTAGGTGTTACAAGAAACAATCGAACATGCTCTGAGGCACACAAAGCAGGCGAAAAATACCCAGCTCAATACATATCAAAAGATAGACAAATCTGGGCGGCACGCGGTCACAGTCCTGTTTGGCCCGCTGTACGTGCGACCGGAGGCGAGGAACAAGGAATAACGATACCCGTTCGCGCGAGTGAGGAGTCTAACCGTACATGATTGTCCGACTCAGCGCCCTGGTATTTTTTCTATACATATTACACACAGTTGCTCAGGCTGACACGGCGTCGTTTGACCTAACCGGGCCGCCTATTGAGGTAAGGGTCGATAGGAATGGAACCAAGCTGCCGATATCCGAAGTAGCCAACCTTCACCGTGGAGACCGGCTGTGGATACATCCACAAATGCCCGACCACCAGTCCGCGCACTATCTACTGATTGTTACGTTCCTGCGCGGTTCCACCAACCCGCCACCTGAGAAATGGTTCACGCGGGCCGAAACGTGGTCAAAAAAGGTTCGCGAGGAAGGCGTTTTCGTGACCGTTCCGGCCGAGGCACAGCAGGCCTTGGTCTTTCTCGCTCCGGAAACCGGCGGGGATTTCAGCACGCTGCGTTCGGCGGTGCGCGGAAGACCGGGGTCGTTTGTACGTGCCGCGCAAGACCTCGACCAGGCCAGCCTTGATCGCGCGCGGTTGGACACCTATCTGGAGGCGATTCGCAAGGTTTCCGAGAGCGACCCATCGAGGATAAAAGACGTGTCGGTATTGCTTGCGCGCAGCCTAAGCATTCGTCTCGATGACGACTGCCTCAAGAAGCCGGTAGACGAACAAGCCGCCTGCCTGACGCAAAAGGGTGGCGACATGGTGCTGAACGACGGACATAGTCAGTCGGTCGTGGGGGCGCTGATCAATGGCGCGCCTTCGGATCTGATCGGCCAGCTCAGCTACACGCCACAAGCCTCGTACGGATATTTCAGCCCGTATGTGGGTGCCGTTATGGATCTGGCGCGAATCCTCGACAGCTTGCATACGGCGCAGTACCAATACATTCCCGCGCTCAGCTTTCCGAAGGGAGACGAATTAGAGCTGAAGCTCAACAATCCTCCGTCCTTTCATAATCCGAAATCCGTGATTGTGATTGCCCTGCCGGCTGTCAAGCAAGAGAAGGCTCCGCCGCTCCGTCCGGCGACTGCACCCCTGGCGTGCTTGCACGCGAATGTTCTGGTGCTCGCCACGGAAGGTGCGCCGCTGGTTTTTTCAACAGAGCTCGCCCATGACATGGTGCTGCACGTCGAATCCATGTCCGGTAGGGCCGTGGACTTGCCTGTGAAGGCAGACGCGGCCCGGGGCGGATTCGTCGTGGATCCGAATACAACACTTGAGAGCGCAAAGCTTGATGTGGGTTCAGGCGAAACGTTAAAAGGCACCTTGCGAGGCAGTTGGGGGTTCGAGCCCTTTAGCGGTCCCACGTTCCAGTTGCGACAGCCAAGCGAAGCTAAATGGACGATTCCTCCTGCTGAAACGGCAGGCCTGATGGCTGGCATCGCTCACACACTGCATCTGAAATCTGCAGCAGCGGCGTGCGTTGACCAAGTCTCTTTGAAGGACGAGAGGGGCGCGGATCTGAAGTCGCAGTGGAAGCTATCGAAGGAAGATGAAGTGGAAGTCGCCATTCCGGTCGAGAGCGCGAAGAGTGGCGGCCGCCTAAGCTTACGCGTGAAGCTGGCGGGTGTATCGGAAGAGGAGCACATTCCCTTGAGGCTCTATGGAGAGCCCGCGCAGCTAAAACTGTTCACAATCATTCCCGGCGACGCTCGTGGCATTCTGCACGGCACGCACCTGGATGATGTGGAAAGTGTGGAACTGAGCGGTACGCACTTCACGCGGCTGATAGAGGGTGCCTCAGCCAAAACTGCTGGAGCGGCCGAGGAACTGCAACTCGCCGCTGCTGGGGCTTCCGCGACAGCTTCGCTTCAGCCCAGCGAGAAACTGACGGCCCGGGCAAAACTCAAGGATGGGCGCAGTCTCGATGTGCCGGCGTCGATTGAATCTCCGCGCCCGCGCGTCACCTTGTTGAACAAGTCGGTCGAACTGGGCGCCGGGTCGATATCGTCCGCGATCCATCTCGCGAATGAAGGCGAGCTGCCGCAAGATGGGCGCCTCTCGTTTTCGATTAAGACCGAAATGCCTGCTACGTTTCCTCGCGACGAGAAAGTCGAAGTCGCCACGGCCGATTACTCCTTCCACGCGATGCTAAGCATCGACGACGGAGGCCTGACGCTGCAGGACGCGCAAACGATAGTCGGGCGGTTCGATCCGGCAAGAAGCTTTGGCGGCTCTGCCTTTGGCCCACTACGTTTTCGCCCAGTGGACGGACGGGGCGTCGACGGCGATTGGGAAACGCTGGCTACCTTGGTCCGCGAGCCCTCCTTGAAGGAGCTGCATTGTCCGAACGATGTCGCGCAACAATGCATCCTGAAGGGAACCAATCTATTCCTTCTCGATGCCGTCGCGGCCGATCCGCAGTTCTCCACCGCGGCCTCCGTTCCCGAGGGATTCATCGCTGCCACGCTCAACGTGCCTCGTCCGGTGAGCGGCACCCTCTACATAAAGCTCCGGGATGACCCGTCTGATGTCAACACTGTGAGCCTCCCCATAACGACTGACCAGAGACCAGCCGACGAGCCAATGTTACCTCCATCGCCGCAGCAGGAGCCAAGCCTTTATGGGCCGAACGTGAGCGGATCCCGTCCGCACTGGCCACTAGTAATGTCCATCGCCTCGCCCATCGGGCCGCCACGTCGGATCGTCTACCTCTGGAACGTCGGCCACTCAGGATTTCGCTTCGAAAGCCTAGCCAGAGAAAATTTGGGCTTACCCATTTCTTCGGACGGCTGTGCTTGGGAAAAGGTGCGTATCGGTCGGTGCGTAATCGGTTGAAGGCCCCGCATCATTGCCAATATGCGAAATCGTGTTAGGCGGGCATTCTGCACGAGACTCATCGTCCTACGCCGATCTTGCGGATTGGTCCAACAATCGCTCATAAACTCAGCGCCCAAACAAGGCGTCGCCTTCATGGCGTCTTCGATGTGGCAACCAATATGGTCCACGTGTCCAAATCGAGCCCGCCTAACCACCCAATTCTGACGGGGCGGGATC
Organism: uncultured Acidobacteriaceae bacterium; assembly: GCA_963771305.1. Classification (GTDB taxonomy): domain Bacteria; phylum Acidobacteriota; class Terriglobia; order Bryobacterales; family Bryobacteraceae; genus CAJCIT01. Next base: position 457,356 of record CAVYTS010000025.1, on the reverse strand, counting down.
CGGCTGCCAACAGCAGATTACGCTGCCCCGGCTAACCATTCTCCCGCCATTCGGGACTACCTATTCGCGGTAGAAGATGGAGACGGGAGGGTATCTCAATTAGTCCACAGCCAAGCCCGAGGATATATCCATTCTGGACGGTTCCACGGTTCCGGCGAACAACGCGGTGTGACAGTAGTTGTCGGAGTCGGTGAGGTGAAACACCATGCGACCGCTCCGCACCACAAGACGTTCAAAGCTCAGCCAAATAAGGCCCCCCGGGTTTACGCCGGGAAGAGATTTGTCATCCACGCAGTCCAGGCGGACTGGTCGCGCGCCACGACGGCCGCTGCCGTGTCGCCGTAGAGATAGATGCTCACGGTGACGAATGCTTTCTCGCCGGCGGGGACGGCGGTAGCAAACGCGGTACCCGGAGCGGGCCGATCGACGCGTAACAGCGCGTCCGGATTCCCGGCAGTATTGAGTGACTCTACGATGCCGCTCAATGGAGGGGCACCGTCGCCCGCTTCGCGCCGCTCGCCCAGCGCTCCCCCCACGAGATTTAGGGCACCCGCGAGTTTCTCCCATGCGCCCGAGGCCGTCGGCATCGCTAAGAGTTGGATCTGCGAACTGGGCTGGCCGGCGAAGTGCTCCAGATACAGCCGTAGAATGCGGAAGAATGAGGGCCAGCCGGATTCAATACCGGTCAGTTGATCGTCCCAATCATCAGTTTCGGCGAAGAGGCTGTGCACTACGCGCACCATGCACGTGCCACCGCCGCGGGCCTCCACAATCCATTCGGTGGCCACGGTGGGCGCTTTCGGCCCCCAGGACCCTTCCTTCACGAAGCGATGCGGTGCGTCCCATTCGGTGATCGTGGCGACGGCCTCCATGCCCCCTCCGAAGTGGGAAGTGACGGTGCCGCCGATGCGGCCATCGACCTCGGTGGGCACAAACCATGCGCCCACGCCCGGACCGGTGGCGATTGCTTGCCACACCTGTTCCGGGGTGCCCGGTAGTTCAACTTCCACCTGCACTGAACGGCGTCCGTTCGCTTCTTTCTTTACGCCCATACTGCGGTCTCCTTGTTTTTTTGTGGCAAAGGGTGCGCCACCAGAACGATGCGGTGCGTGCGTCCGCCCAGAGCGGAGGCGTCATGATAACGGGCCGCGAGCTGAGTGATCGCGGCGGTGAGTTCGCTGCTGAATTGCGCGCGCTCGGTGGCCGAGCGGAAGCGGATCTCGGTGTCGATCGAGAGAGTGGCGAGGCGCTTGCCGGTTTCGCGCGCGCGGGTGGCGAGTTCACTGACTTCACGGACGACACGAGCCGCCAGCGCGATCAGATAGCCCGCCGACAGGCGGTCGCGGCTGCGCCCAGGGTCGGACGCCGCGGGGCCCATGGCGGCGGGCGATACTACGTAAGACGACGCGGTGGCTTCCACGAGGCGCTCTGTGATACCGCCCCACTTCCGTTCGCTGGTAGGGCGCACGAGGTGGTGGCTCTCCAGGGCGCGCAGGTGATAGTTCACTTTTTGGCGTGGAAGGGAGAGGCGCGCGGCGATGGTTGCCGCCGATGCGGGCTCCGACAATTCGGCCAGGAGCCGCGCGCGGACCGGGTCGAGCGCGGCGGCGGCGGCCTGCGGAGACTGTATGACCTCGACATCGAGCACAAGAACATTAGAGCATTGACAAATTAAGTTGTCAAGAGAGAAACCGCGACGCCGTGGGCCCGACAGCGGTCCTCGAAAGGGCCCGGCCCGGATCGATTCTGACGGTTACCAGATCAGCACGAAGGCGGGAGACGCCTCAGCAAGGAGATGATGAAACGGGCCCATGCTGCGAGCGCTCCTTGATGCCCTGTTGAGAAGGCGTCCCGGTCATTGAAAAGCCAACCTATTCGTGCCGCAACGCCGCCATCGGGTCGATTCGTGATGCCTTCCAGGCTGGAGCGTAACCGGTCACCAATGCAACTGCCAACAGCAGTAGCACCGAGAGTCGCCTGGCGTACGGCGTTCACCAGAATCACGGCATCGCCGGCAGTGCGCAATTCAAAATGCACCCCGCCCAGGTGAGCGAGAACTTGCGTATATGGCACGTAAATGACAGGAGGAGTTTTGGTCTCTTTGATTGAGTTATACGGCGTCGTCTTGGCCACGCCGACGATCTGTATGTCGGTCGGCTTCTTCGTATCACCAAGTCCGAACCGGTGTCCAATCGGATCTTCACGTGGAAGAACGTCTGGGCGAATTGCTCCGTTACCACCGCAACCCTCGGTGACGACATATCGAGCTGGTCCAGGCCGCGCCCTGACAGAATCGGCTGTACTTCGTCCTCTTGTGCGGCGAACGGGGTGGACTCCCCTTTGTTTAGCTTTGGCGCCGGTCGCGGTTCTGGCGTGGCGGCGGCGCAAAGCTGCGGCGGCCGGGACGGCAACCCGTAGAGGGCGATCTTAGACGTCCATCCAGCACGCTCAGGCCGCCCTTCAAGAAGCGGGATGCGCCGCGAAGTACTCCCCTAGCGCGGATTGCACTTCTTGGACGCTGCGCTGGACGTTTGTGTCCATGGCGGCGACCACAGCGGGAACGGTTTTGGCGGACGCGGGTTCATCGTGATTGTAGGAGTGAGTCCACACGATCATGCCGGTCTTGCGATCGCGCAGACGAACGGTGAAGGAAAGGCGAGCCACGATTTCCGCGCCATCCACCTCGCCGAATTCATAAAGGTGACCGGCCAGCGCATAGTCCCCACCGCCCTCGCCACGCACAATCATGACCGAACGAAAGCGCCCCGAGGACCGCAGTCCGCGGACGAGAGCGTCCTGCAGCATCTCGACCGGCGAAGCAACCCAACGTTGCTGTTGGTATGCGCCCAATTCATTAGGGTGCACGCTGTAGACGATCGCCTCTTCCTGCAGGAGATGAGAAGAATCGAAAGCCCTGACAAGCAACGTCACGTTGAGCGGAGCAGCCGGCGAAGGCGCGGAAGCCGGGTAGGTTAATTGATAGTACTTAATGGGCCGCGGACTGCCGCAGGCTGCCAGAGCGAGCGCCAGAAATGCAGCTGCGACTGACCCCACAAAGGTAGGGGGGAATCTTCGCTTGGCTTTCCCTTCAGCTTGAGCAGTCATTTTGGAGTTCAAGAAGATTCTCATTGCTTATCTCCGGGTTTGCGATCTCGTGGTGCGCTGGAATGAATCAAGCTGGAAGGTTGGGTCTTGATCTCGTCTGTGAAATCACGCAGGTTGTCTGAAACATCGCGCAGGTTCAGGAGTAACTGGTCGATGTTGTCAGAATTGCTGTCCAACATTTGATTCAACTGGTCGGTCAGTTGAGTAACGTTGGTAAGTACGACGCGCAGTTTCGCGATGGAATCGTGTATCCCTTCCGTATTTTGGGTGACGACACCGTCGACATTCTTAATCGTCTCGTCAGCCTGTTTCAGGGCCACGTTCGCCTCCTTAATGGCTTCATTGGCCTGGTCCACAGTTTTGTGTATTTGATCGAGGAGCGGTCCAATCTTGGCGCTGGCTGCATTGACATTGTTCAGAGTGGACTGAATCTGCGGGCGATTTTCTTTTAACATGCCATGCACCTGAGCCAGGCTGCCGGAAACGTTGGCGCGGTTCTGATCATTCAGTAAGTCATCCACACGATCGATGGTGGTTTTCAACTGCACGACTCGGGCATTGAGATTGGCGATAAGTTCCTGAGCTTGCGGCGCCATTTTATTGATCTGTGCGGTGAGATCGTTGAAACCTACATAGGGCTGGGATTCCAGCTGGGCGCCCGAAGGCGCGATAGCAGCGCTCCGCGTGCCGGGCATAATTTCAAGGTGATTGTCGCCGAGCGGGCTGAAGCTCATGATCGCGACCTTGCTGTCCGTCTTGACGGGCAAACCCTTGGTCACGGTAAAGGTCAGATCAATCAGCGTGGGATCGTCGGGGTCAATCCGTATTTTGACGATGTGGCCGCTTTTCGGGCCGCCCGCGTAGTGCACGGAAGCGCCCGGCTCCAGGCCGGCGGCGTTGTTGAACTTGGCGTTGTAAACGGTGTCAGAGCCCGCGAACGCACCGGTGAGCGCGAACACGATAAAGATCAACAGCGCCGCGGCGATCAGGACAAAGATACCTACCGATATTTGTTCACGTCTGGATTCCATCGTCAGTTGCTCTTCCTCCGCGAAGACTCGCCCGGTTTCGGCTGAGACTCCGTCAGCATTTGCAAATAATCTAATTCCTGCGCAACAGCGGGTTCGGGGACACGATCAAGAAACTGCCGGACCTTGGGGTGTTTGCTGTTTTGCATTTCGGCCACCGTGCCAATGGCAATTACGTCACCCTTGTTGATCAGCACCATTCGATCGGCGATCAGGAAGGCGCTGGCCAGCTCGTGGGTGACCACGATAATCGTCATACGAAAAGCCTGTTTCAACTCAAGAATCAGGTGGTCGATTCCGGCGGCAATGATGGGATCCAGCCCGGCCGACGGCTCGTCGAAGAACAGGATCTCGGGATCCATTGCCAAAGCGCGCGCGACGGCGGCGCGTTTTTTCATACCGCCGCTCAGTTCCGAGGGCTTATAATCCTCAAATCCCGAAAGGCCGACCTGATCGAGTTTGAGACGAACCATGATCTCGATGGTTGATTCTTCGAGCTTGGTGTGTTCGCGCAGGGGCAGAGCGACGTTTTCACCCACGGTCATGGAGCCGAACAGGGCGCCACCCTGAAATGACATGCCGATCCGTTTCCGAATCTCGTTGCGCTCCGCTTCGGAGATAGCGGCAAAATTCTGGCCGCTAATCCAGATTTCTCCGGTAGTTGGCTTTTCAAGACCGACCAGAGTGCGCAGCAGAGTGCTCTTGCCGGAGCCGGAACCACCCAGGATGACCATTGTTTCGCCGTGCTGCACGTCGAAACTGATGCCATGCAGGATTTCACGGCCGGTGTAGCTGACCCGGACATTGCGCAGGGAGATCATGGGGCCGTCGGTACCGCGAGTTGTTTGGTCAGGAGGTTCAGGAAGCGACGCCATCAGGACTAATGCCCTCCGAGGAAAAAGAAGAGTGTTGTGAAAACCAAGTCGACAAGGATCACAAGAAAGATGGAAACCACGACGGCGCGCGTCGTAGATCGGCCGACTTGCTCCGCGCCACCGCCTGTCATCAGACCTTCGAGACAGCCAACCGCGGTGATCGTCATCCCAAACATTACGCTCTTGATAAGACCAGTGGTTATATCACGAAGGGCAAGAGCGTCGATGGAAGACTGGATGTAACCGCTCCAGGTGAAATCGGCCTTCAGTACGCCAAACAGGCTGCCGCCAAATACGCCCATCGTATTCGCCCATATGGTCAGGCACGGCAGCATCACGACCATAGCGATGAATTTGGGAGCAACCAGAAAATGGACGGGATCAATGGCCATGGTTTCCAGCGCGTCGATTTCTTCGCTGACTTTCATGGTGCCGAGTTCAGCGGCAAAGGCAGAACCAGAACGGCCGATGACGATGATGGCGGTAATCAGCGGGCCCAGTTCACGGGTCATGGAGATGGCCACCGCACTCGCTACGAAATTCATGGCGCCGAATCTTTCGAGTTCATAGGCGCTCTGGAGAGCGAGAATCAAACCAATGAAAAACGTGATGAGAGAAAGGATGGGCAGCGCGCGAATGCCGGCTTCCATGGCCTGTCCGATGGCCTTATTAAAACGAACAGGCTTGCCCGTGAATGGACCGACAACCGTGGCATAAGCGGCGCGACCGGCCAGCGTGCCGAGCGCACCGAGATAGGCAATTGTATCGAGAAAAGTGACGCCGACGAGTCTAAGAAAGTCCACGAACGCTTTGCACCTTCCGAAAGTACAGGTAGTACTCCATTAAGAGCCCAGTGCCTGCTGCTCGTCGTCGAATATTTCAAAGATTGTCTGCAAGCGCGAGAGGTGCATAACTTCCCGGACGTGTGTGCTCAGACTATAGAGAATAAGGCGGGAACCGATGTCGCGCGAGGCTCTTAGACCTTCGACCAGGCTCGCGATCCCAGAGCTGTCCATGTAACGGACAGACTTCAAGTTGAGAAAAACCTTGGGGACCTTCTTCTCCTTGATCTCGCCCAGAAGGGCTTTGCGCATTTGCGGGGAATGCGCCAGGTCGATATCACCCGAAACATCCAGAATTACGTAGCCATCGAACTGTCGCGCGGAGATCTCCACGGTTTATTCTCCTTCCAGCTTTTCCTCTGGCTCGGAATGAGCCAGATACTTCACCATTCGCAGCATATTCTTGCCATCCTCGCGGCTGAATTCCACGATGTCCATGCTTTGCTTCATGAAATGTATCCCCAAGCCGCCTGGGCGAATCTCTTCTAACGGCCGGCCCCGAAGTTTCTGGGGGTCGGCAGCCAAACCCGAATCCTTGATCACAATCTCTACGCCATACGGTACCGCAGCGTCGCCGTCGGTCCACAACCGCCGGCAGTTCAACTCGATCGGCAATCCCTGGCGTCCTTCATAGGCATGGCGGATCACATTCGTCAACGCTTCGTCGACAGAACGCACAATGGCGCGCGAATCTGCCTCTGGAAAGTGCATAACCTCAGCCGCCCGATGCAACATGGCCCGGACCACGCACAACGCCTCCACATCGCCCCGTAGATGCAGCGTCAGAAAGAACTCCGAGCGAGATGTCATCGTATGCCGGCTGTCCACCATTTTTATGTCAGGAGTGCACTCAGCCATGAGCATTTGTCGAAGGGGGCACGTTCAGCATGAGCAAATCCTGAATGCGCCGCCGCCCGGACCAGCTGATCGTCTACTTCGTCTCATCTCCTTCATCGCAAATAGTCGGATCGATGACAGCCGCTCCAAGCGCTTGCTGAGGAACCATGGCCGAAGATTGGCATCGCTGGGGTACGGATAACGAATGATATCGGACAGTCTGCTCCATCGCAACTTTCGGGAACCTCCGGCCAGTAAAGAACCGGTCGGCCGCACTCAAGATCTTCTACTCAAGCTATCCCGATGGCCAGCCAACCACAAGCCGGAGTCACAAAGTCCGCCCTGTAAGTTTCCTAACGGAATCAACGCTTTTGGCTGCACCCGAACGGGAGGTCATGTCGGCGTGCCTCATGCTAAGAGCCGGGGAAGTTGCGGGCCGGACGCCAGCGGGCAGCTCGATTGGGTTCGTATTTTCAGATTCTCCTGTTATCGTCGATGGCTGCTGACAGTTCGTTTCGCAAAAACCTGATCTAGCTAAAAGCTGCCGGGCCGAGGCGGGTTGGGAATGAGGTATTTTCTACATCAAGTCATTTACATTCAGTGCTTTGAGTTCGAGCGCACAGGTACAGATTCTCGCGCGTGGGCTTTGTGGTCGAAGCTTGGCTGACTCTTGTGGAATCGGCGTCAGCCTGTCGGTTCGTGTTGACAGGTCATGCCGAGCAATGTGCCCCTCGGAGTTCGGCCCGGTTTCGCCGTGCCCAGCTGTTCCGAGAATTCAACGCCGACCAGAACTGACTAAGTACCTTAACATCAGTGAGATGAGTTCGAGAACCTCGCTCTAGCCGGCCCGGCATCGCCGGGTTCGTTTCGTAAATCTCTCCGCTCGGCTTCGAGTGGTGGAGCTGGGCGCTCTCGAACGGCGCTCCCGTGCGCAGGCCGCACCGCTGGATGGAGCGCCTTCGTCCAGATCGACGCTGGCTTCGTTTTTTCCCAGACGCCCCTTCGCCAGCTCACAGCTCATGGCGACAAATCGGCGAGGGGACGGAAGTCGAGTCAGGCCAGCTTTCGAACGGAGCCCGCCTCGCATAGAATGCTTACGGACTCCGTAAATAGGAGTGGGCGTTGGGAGACGCCACGTAATGTCAATCAAGAATTCGCTGAAGCTCTATCGGGTCGAGAGCGGCAAGAAGTTCAAGCTGAGCGATTACGATCCGAGAAGCACACACGGGTTCGAAGCCAGCGAAGACGCGCAGGTCGAGTTGAAGCAGGGTGTCGCCATCCTCAGCGATATGCAGCAGAAGCTGTATGCGCAGAGCCGGTGGGGCGTGTTGCTGATCTTTCAGGCGATGGATGCGGCGGGCAAGGATGGAGTGATCCGCCACGTCATGTCGGGCGTGAACCCACAGGGGTGCCAGGTCTATTCGTTCAAGGCCCCGTCGGCTGAGGAGCTGGATCACGACTTTCTCTGGCGGACCAATAAGTGCTTGCCCGAACGCGGCCGCATTGGCATCTTCAACCGCTCGTACTATGAGGAAACACTGGTGGTCAGGGTACACCCCGAACTGCTGGCGAAGGAGATGATTCCTTCCCAACTGGTGACGAAGAAAATCTGGCAGCAGCGGTTCGAGGATATCAAAAACCTGGAGAGTTACCTGACCAGAAACGGGATCGTGGTGCGGAAGTTCTTCCTGAACGTCTCGAAAGAAGAGCAGAAGCGGCGGTTTCTGCGGCGCCTCGAAGACCCGAACCGGAACTGGAAGTTCTCGGAGGCCGACGCGAGAGAGCGTGTGCACTGGGACGAGTACATGGCGGCCTATCAGGACATGATCGGAAACACTGCCACCGCAGATGCTCCTTGGTACGTGGTGCCCGCCGACAACAAGTGGTTTACCAGCCTCGTGGTGGCGGGAGTTATTAACGAAACATTCGAAGCGCTCGATCTGCGCTACCCGAAAGTGGATGCGGCCAAGAAGAAGGAACTCGAAGCGGCGAGGAAGCTGCTGGAGAAGGAGCCAAAAAGGAAGAAGAAAGGCAATTAGGGTTGCGCCGATGCGGCCGCGCACACTTGGGTGGAGTCGCGCATCCGGCCGGTCGCGCGCCTAAGACTTGGGTACTTTCTTTCCGCATTTTTTCGAGGGAACAGGTTCGCATCCCGCAGGCGCGGCATCGCCGGTGAATCGGAAATCCTGCTGAATGCGTTGTCCTTCGTCCACAATGACTTCGGGAACGATAATGCAGCCGTAACTTTCAGCCTCAGCGCGCACGACATAAGGGGCGGGCGAGAGCGGCTCGATATTGTAGTTTCCGGATGCGTCGGTGACAGCGCGCTTTCCGACACCTGTAACAGCGTCTGCAGCCGTCACAACGACGCTACGCATTGGATTGCCGTCGCGATCGACGACCTTGCCTGTGATCGCTCCCTGTGTGTGGGCGTGAACCACAGCGGCCGCCAATAATAAGATGGCGATGAGGATCGGGACCAAAGGCCGGTTTCGAAGGCAATCCAGATCATGTTCCATGTTTTTTGGGGCCACTATTGGTCGAGCACGCGCGAGACCATTGCTCAGGTTGCGTCCTTTTGCAGCGACATGGCGCGATGAGGTGAGGCATTTCACGCCAACGCGAGGCTTTTCGCCGGTTTCGGGAGTCAAAGTCATCCACCTGTTTGCAATAGGCAATGGAAGGATACATGCAACTACATCCAGACATCCGTGGCAAGGCTGAGGAGTTGCCACCAAGTAGACTGATGCTGATGAACAGGGAACAGGGCGCGATGGTTGAGGCGCTGTTGAAAAACAGCCCGTTGGCGATTGTCGGCCTGGACGATGCGAACCGCATCCTGCTTTGGAGCGCTGCGGCAGAACGGTTGCTGGGCTGGACCGCCGAGGAGATGAAGGGCCATCCCGTGGAGGAGTTGGATGGCAGCGGCGACACGGGGTCCGATCTCCAGGGCCGCCGCCAGTTGCAGGCAAAGGGCGGGCAGCTGGTGAGCGTCGACTGTTCCACTTCCCCTTGGAAGCTGGAGGGCGCCGAACGGGCTGGGACGATCGTGTTCCTCTCCCGCGCTGCGCTCACAACCAGCGCTGCTGCTGACGCTGTGGCGGCCGGGAGCGGTCGAAAGAGGCCGGGCGAGCGAGCCCAGGACCGGTTCCGTGAGTTGCTCGACGCAGCGCCGGACTCGATCATCGAAGTCGACAGCGAAGGCCGGATTGTTCTGTCGAATGTTGCGACTGAGCGGATGTTCGGTTACAAGCGCGGCGAGTTGCTGGGGCTTAGCCTCGAATTGTTGATTCCTGAGGGAATGCGCGCCCGGCACGTTTTGCACCGCTCGCGCTATTGGACACACCCGCAAACGCGTCCCATGGGGAGTGGGCTGCAACTGCAGGCGCTGCGGCGCGATGGTAGCGAGTTTCCGGTAGAGATCAGCTTGAGCCCGGTGAAGGCCGAAGAGGGCTTCCGGGTTACCGCGATCATTCGCGACGTCACAGAGCGGAAACGGGCGGAAGAACAGATCCGGACCATGCACGACCGGTTTACGCGAGAGCTAACGGAAACCAACCGGCAACTGGAACAGAGAAACCTGGAAGTGGAGAAGGCGAACCGCTTGAAGAGCGAGTTTCTGGCCAGCATGAGCCATGAGCTGCGAACGCCGTTACACACCATCATTGGCTTCTCGGAGCTACTCGGGGAGGAAACACTGGGTCCGCTGAACGAAAAACAGAAACGGTTTCTCGGCCACATTCACCGCGATTCGCTGCATCTGCTGGAGCTCATCAACGATGTGCTTGACCTGAGCCGCATTGAAGCGGGCCGGCTCGAACTGCATTGCGACGTGTTTCCGGTAGCGCCGGCGCTGGAGGAGGCGCTGCTGATCATCCGTCCTTCAGCGGCGCAGAAGGAGATTCCGCTTGAAGTCGAGATCGGAGAAGGGTTAGGTGTGTATGCCGACCGAATTCGCTTTAAAGAGATTTTCTTGAACTTGCTCAGCAATGCGGTGAAATTTACGCCGAGGGGTGGGAAGATCACCGTGCGGGGAGAAGAGCGGCCCGACGAGGTTTACTTTGCCGTGACCGACACCGGGATTGGCATTGCGCCCGAGGACCAGGAAGCGATCTTCGATTCCTTCTATCAGGTGGGCTCGACAACCAAGGGCGTCCGCGAAGGAACTGGCCTTGGCTTGGCAATCGTGCGGCACCTGGTGGCGGGGCAGGGAGGCAGAATCTGGCTGGAGAGCGAGCCGGGCCGTGGGAGCTCGTTTCAGTTCACGCTACCCACCGAGCCAAAGGTTGGGGCTCCATCCGTCGAGGTCCACCACGCTCCGCTTGTCCTGCTGGCGGAGCCTGAAGCTTGGGCCCGCGAGCTTCTCGTAGGGTATCTGGTCCAACAGGGCTACCGCATTGAGACTGCGGCGACGTCAGCCGAACTGTTGCGGAAGGCCCGGCATCTCAGGCCCGAGGCGATTGCACTGGACGTCGCGATTGCGCAAGGGGGCTGGCGCACGCTGCATACTGTGCTGGCCGCACCAGAAACGGCGGACATACCGGTGGTGGTGATGTCGTCGCAGGACGAGGCCGATTCGGCGATGTCCCTCGGCGCTGCCGCGTTTCTCGTGAAGCCCGTGAAGAAAGACGTTTTCCTTGAGACGATTCGAAAATACGTGCATCCGAGCCCTGGCGAGGTCACTCGGATCCTTGCCATCGACGACGAGCCCGAATCGCTCAGCCTGGTCCAGGAGGTGCTTTCCCACGCCGGGTACGTGCCTGTCCTGGCCCGGAGCGGGCGCGAAGCACTCGAGACGTTGGCGCGAACGAACGTAGACCTGGTCATCATCGACCTGATGATGCCTGAGATGAGCGGCTTTGAGCTCATCTTGCGCATCAAGGAGAATTCGCGGCTCGAGCCGCTGCCGCTGGTTGTCCTCACTGCGCGGGACCTGACCGAGCAGGACTATGACCTGCTGCAGCGGAAGACCAAGGCCGTGTTCCTGAAGTCCAGCTCCTGGCGGGAAGAACTGGTCCAACGTTTGAATAGCGTGCTCGGGCGTGCCTGATCGACATCCACGGGGGCCATGTCATTCATAATCAATAGTGATGACAAAGGTACTCATCGCGGACGATCGGGCCGCGAGCCGGGAACTCATTCGAACCGTTCTCGAGGCTGACGGTTATGAAGTCGCAGAGGCGGTGGATGGGTTGGATGCGGTCCTGTGCGCGGAGGAGTGCCATCCGGCCCTGATTATTTTGGATCTGCAGATGCCACGCCTGAATGGCTTCGAGGCGCTTCAGAGACTTCGCCAAAATCGGCGATTCTCGGATACGCCCGTGATGGCACTGACGGCCAGCGCGATGAACGGCGACCGCGAGCGTGCCCTAGCCGCCGGTTTTACGGCTTACATCACCAAGCCCGTTAGCCTGACCTCGCTTCGGAGCGAGTTGAAGCGCCTGCTGGACGCGGGAGCCCTCAGCGCGGCTGCAGACTGACGGACGAAAGCCGCCCTCTGACCGGGGGTGCTGGAGGCGGAGAGGTGCTGGGATTCCGGGCGTCCGCTCCTCTACTGTCGCGGCTCGGTAGGCTTTGCGAAAAGTTGGGGCTATCGGCAATCACGTCCCGGGGCCCGTAAACATTCAGAATCTAACCCAACCTTCGCAGTTGCGATGAGTTTTCTAGTAAGAGCAAGCGGATCGCCGAGCTAAGTCCATCCGGGTCAATCCAACATTTCCGAGAGAGCTTGTAGTGGAGACCTACCCTCTAGGCAGAGGGGCAGGAATCTGGCATGCTGCCAGTGAACATGTTTCTGCGGAGCAACAAGCGGATCAAGGATGGGAAGGAACATCGCTACTACACGGTGGTGGAAAGCCGGCGTCTGAGAGGCGGGAAAGTTGCTCAGCGGCAGGTGCTGTACCTGGGCGAAATCAACGACAGCCAGCAAGCGGGATGGCGCAAGACGCTGGAGGTGTTCGATGAGCAGCAACATCGATTCACGCCGCTGAGTCTGTTTGCTGAGGATCGACTGGTACCGGCGGACGCGATCGACAGCGTGCAGGTAAAGCTCAGCCAGATGAAGTTGGAGCGAGCACGCCCGTATGGCAACTGCTGGTTGGGATGCGAGTTGTGGCAGCAGTTGCAATTGGATGGGTTCTGGACGGAGAAGTTGCCGAAGGGACGGGGAAGCGTAGCCTGGGCGAAGGTGCTGGAATTGCTGGTGGTGAACCGGCTGATTGATCCGGGCAGTGAGTTTCGGGTACACCGGCAGTGGTTCGATCAAAGTGCGATGGACGTCTTGCTGGGCCAGGATTTTGCGGTGGCGGAAAAAGACCGGCTGTACCGCTGTCTGGATCGAGTGCTGGAACATAAGCAAGATCTGTTTGTGCATTTGCAGCAACGCTGGAAAGATCTGTTCGAGGCGCAGTTCGATGTGCTGCTGTACGACCTGACCAGCACGTACGTGGAGGGGGAAGCCGAGCAAAATCCCAAAGCCCAATATGGATACAGCCGGGACGGGCGGCCGGACTGCAAGCAGGTGGTCATCGCGCTGGTGATGACGCCTGCCGGACTTCCGCTGGCCTATGAAGTCATGGACGGCAACACCTCGGACAAGACCACGCTGCGGGGTTTTCTGGACAAAATCGAAACCCAGTATGGGACGGCGCGGCGGGTCTGGCTGATGGATCGCGGCATCCCGACCGAGGCTCTTTTGACGGAGATGCGGACCGCGCGGCAAGCAACGTTCTACCTGGTGGGAACGTCGCGGGCGAAGGTGAAGCAGTATGAGAAGAAGTGGCTGGAGTTGCCGTGGCGGAAAGTGCGCGGGTCGGTGGAAGTGAAACTGTTCGCGCAAGACGGCGAGTTGTATGTACTTTCAAAAAGCGAAGGGCGTCAAGCCAAAGAGATTGCGATTCGGCGCAAGAAACTGGCCCGGTTGCTGCGGAAGCTACGCGCGATGCGGCGGAGTTGCCCGAAGCGGGATCAGTTACTGATGCGCGTGGGCGCCGCCAAAACGGATGTGGGCCGGGCTTTCGGATTCGTGAAGATCACCCTGCCTCAGGCGGGCGAAGCGGTAACGCGGGAGACCTTCACGTTTCAACTCGATAAGGCCAAGCTCAAAGAGGCGGAGTTGCGCGATGGCCACTATCTGCTGCGCACCAATTTGGTGGCCGGAGATCCCGCGGAGCTGTGGGACCACTACATGCAGTTGACGCAAATCGAAGCGGCTTTCAAATGTTTGAAGAGCGATCTGGGCATTCGCCCGATCCACCATCAACTGGAACATCGGGTGGAAGCGCACATCCTGGTTGCCTTTTTGGCCTACTGTCTCACGGTGACGCTGAAGCACAGGCTCACGCCGCATGCTCCCGGGCTGACGCCCCGAGCGGTGTTGGAGAAACTGGCCGCGATTCAGATGCTGGATGTGTCGTTTCCCACCACCGATGGCCGCCGGTTGATCATGCCGCGTTACACCGAGCCCAACCCCGAGCAGGCGCTTCTCCTCCATCAATTGAAGCTCGTCCTACCGCAGCAACCGCCTCCGCGCATCACCGCTGCCGCCTCGTCCGCTTCTTTCCCCCAACTCAAAATGTAGTGGAGACCTTTGAAGTGTCCCTGCTGAAAACAAAGGGCATTCCCCCTTCACGTCGGCCCAACTGCGAAGGTTGGGCTAACCATGTGGTACTCGCGGCTGCACTTGGTCGGCTGGCAGGGAACTGGGCGAATCGGGAAACCAAAGCCGAGATGAATCTCGGCTCAGCAGGCCGGCCTGTGGCCGACTGGGGTCACAGATTGTTTCAACCCGGCTTCAGCCGGTGGCCTTGCTAACGCCCGCGCCACGTGGGTAGGCATCCGCTCGCTGACGCGCGCGGTTCAGTGCTGTAGTTTTCACACAACTGACACGCGGCGCTACTCGTCCTCGTCGTGAGCGGTCATTTGCGACTTGGCGGTGGCGATGATCTTCTCCGCCTGCAGCGCCGGTACGAAGTCGTAATGATCAAACTCCATGTGGAACGATGCGCGGCCCTGGGTCTTCGCGGTGAGGTCGGTCTGATAGCTCAGCATTTCCGACATCGGGACAATGGCCTTAATGAACTGGGTGTTGCCTTTGATATCCATGCCGGAGATGCGACCGCGGCGGCTGTTGAAGTCGCTCATTAAGTCTCCCGCGAACTCCGTGGGAGTTTCCACTTCCACGTTCATAAAAGGCTCGAGCAGTCCAGGTTTGGCATTTTGCATGGCAGCCCGAAAGGCCTTGCGGCCCGCCAGCTTAAACGCCATTTCCGAGGAGTCGACGTCGTGATAGGAACCGTCATAGACCGTGACCTTGAAGTCGACGACAGGGAAGCCGGCTAGAAAGCCTTGTTGGGCTGCTTCCACAATGCCCTTCTCGACGGCGGGTACGAAGTTGCGCGGGATGGCCCCGCCAAAAATGTCGTTGACGAACTGGAACTGCTCGCCGCGAGGTAACGGCTCAACCTTGATCCAGCAATCGCCGAACTGGCCGTGGCCGCCGGTCTGCTTCTTGTGACGACCTTGCGCCTGCGCGAAGCCGCGAACGGTTTCGCGATAGGGGATCTTGGGAGCGTGCAACTCGACCTCCACGTTATAGCGACGTTTCAGGCGGCTGACGACGATTTCGACGTGTTGCTGGCCGTTACCGGCGAGGAGGAATTCCTTGGTTTGGGGGTCGCGATAGAAGCGCAGAGAGCGGTCCTCTTCGAGGATCTTGTGAAGCGCCACGCTCAAGCGGTCTTCGTCATTGCGGGTCTTTGCGGAGATGGCGTACGCGATAGAGGGCTCCGGTGCCGTGAGTCCTTTGAAGATCTGGCAACTCGCCTTGTCGCACAGCGTGTCACCGGTGAGGGTGTCCTTAAGCTTCGCCACAACGCCGATGTCGCCCGCTCGCAACTCCGTTACCGGTTGGGAGGTCTTGCCGAACGGTGCGGCGATGTGGGATAGACGTTCCGGCACATTGGTGCGCTTGTTGACCAGCGTGCTGTCGTCCTTGATGGCGCCGGACATCACCTTGAAATAGCTGAGACGGCCTGCGAACGGATCCGCGGCCGTCTTGAATACGAAAAGCGACGGCGCCTCCTTGGGGGCAACCTTCACTTCCGACTCGGCGCCATTGTTAACGGCGGTCGCGGTGCCACCATCAAGCGGCGAAGGGAACGCCTCCATTACGAAGTTCAGGAGTAGGTCGGTTCCGATGTTCAAGCTGGCGGATCCGCACAACACCGGAAAGAGGCGTCGCTCGCGAATGGCCTGCTGTAGCCCGCTCACAATATGCTCAACGGGTAGCGTGCCGGTGTTAAAGAACTCTTCCATCAACTCGTCATTGCCCTCGGCGATCATTTCAATCAGGGCTTCGTGTGCTTTGTCAGCCGGTTCCTGATGGGAAGGAGGAATCTCGCCATCCTTGCCCTTGCCATCGCCGCCGAGCTTGTAACAGTAGGAACGCATGCGGATGAGATCGATGATGCCGTTTAAATTCTTTTCAGTGCCAAGGGGGATATGAATGGGTACGGCGCCGCGTCCAAATGTTTCATGCACGGTGTTGACAGCGCGGTCGAAATCGGCGCGGTCACGGTCGAGCCTATTAACGAAGAACACGCAAGGGCGGTTCAGCTCCTCGGCGTACTTCCACACTTTCTCGGTTGAGACTTCTACGCCGGCGATACCGTCCAAAAGGACGACAGCGGCATCTGCGGCGAGTAAGCTGTCGCGCGCATCATGCAGGAAGATGTTGTACCCGGGTGTATCGAGAAGGTTGATTTTGCCCTTCTGCCACGGGAAGGCAGCAACCGATGTGGTGATGCTGAGCTTGCGGTAGATCTCCTCTTCGTCGAAATCGGTGACGGCGTTCCCCTCATCGACTTTCGTCTGGCGGTCGGTCGCGCCGGCCGTGAACAGGAGGGCCGACGCCAGCGACGTTTTACCCGCATGACCGTGCCCGATTAAAGCAACGTTCCGAATGTCGGAACTCTCAAAGACCTTCATGGTGCACCTCCAAGGACAGCAGAACCTGGCTATCCAGAAAGGCCAAAGTATCACAGTCGAAATCGGTTTGTAACTAATTCAGGCAGGCTAGGAGCTTGATGGGCCGGACTCTTGGAGAAGAAGAAAAGAACAGAACTTGTTTTGAAGACGTTGTTGAAAATAGGCCGAAATCCGCTCCCTGACGAGTCTGGCTGACGCGCGCGGTTCGGTGCCGGAGTTTTCAACGCAGACACTCACGCGCGCGGTTCAGTGCTGGCGTTGGGGAGTCGCTTAGACGTGCTGGCTGGCAGGGGCGATGTCGTTCTCAAACGACACGGGCGGATTGTAGATCAAGATGCGACCACAGGTTTCGCATAGTTGGAAACCCACCCCTGCCTTGAGGTCCTGGAAATACTGCGGCCGCAGTTGGATCATGCAACCCTCACAGCGTTCATCCACGACGTTGGCGATCGCGGTGCCGCGGGTCTTCTTCTTGACGATTTCGTAGCGGGTGTAGAGCTTTGGATCGATTCGCGCCACTAGGGTGGCTCGATGAGCTTTGGCTTCGTTTACTACTTTGAGGTCGGCCGCCGTGCGATCCTGCGCCAGCTTCTTCTCGGCGGCGACTTGCTGCTGCTCGATCTTTAGGGCAGCCTCGGCGGCCTGGACGTTCTTGTCGAGCGCCTCGGCCTGTTCCATAAAGCCTATGATCCTGTCCTCGGCCTTGCGGATTTCAGTCTCGCCGTAGTTGATTTCATTTTGGAAGGCGCGGTACTGATCGTTCGTCTTGGCGTCGATCATCTGGGTCTTCAGTTTGGAGACCTTTTGATCGTGAACCAGTATTTCCGCTTCGAGTTTCTTACGTTCGCTCTGATTGGCGGAGAGCGCGGCGCGATCTACCTCCAGCCTGCGTTTGTGTGCTTCGAGCTTTTTCTCGATCTCTGCGATGTGGAGAGGAAGGGTGGCGATCTCTTTTTCAAAACTCGCGATCTTACGATCGAGCGCTTGAAGTTCGACCGCAAGAGCAAGGTCTTGCTTCATTTATTCTCGAATTTTAGCACGCAGGGTCCGGAGCCGAGAAAGAAAGGGGGAAGCGAAGACATCAAGCGCGAAGCGCACCTCATCGATCTTCAGGTATCGCAAGATGATGACAAAGGCGAGCAGGCCAACGGGAAGTGATACCGCAAGATTCGCCAGATCGGCCCAACGGGACACGCCCAGCCAACGAGCCATTTGGAAACTGGCGGCCCAGACGGGCAAGGCCATGAGTATGGAACCTGCGGTGATCCGAGTAAAACCGTGCATCAAATAGCGGCCCTCGATGCCGCCCAATCGGCGGCGCAATCTTTCAAAGAGGACGAGGCTCGCCACGATTGCGACCACCGACGTGGAAAGAGCAAGCGCGGCGTGCCCCAGATGAAAGACGAACAGTAGCACCCAAGCGACGCCAAAGTTGACCAGGATGGAAAGCAGGCTCACGAACATTGGAGTATTCGCTTCATCCAAGGCATAGAAGGCCGGGTTGAGCATCTTCGTAGCGGCATAGCCAACCAGGCCGACGGCGTAACAGGAGAGTGCGACCGCGGTTTGCTGGGTGTCGTAAAACTGGAATTTCCCTCCCTGGAAAATAGCCCCGATAATGGGGCGCCCCAGAACCGCCAAGCCGATAGAAGAAGGAATGGTCAAGAGGAAAACCATATTCAGCGAACGGGAAAGCGTCTTACGGAACTCCTCATAGTTTGCTGAGGCAGCGCTGCGTGAGACCGACGGCAAAACTGCTGATGCGAACGCTACGCCGAACAGGCCGAGCGGCAATTGCATGAAGCGAAAAGCGTAGGCTAGCCAACTGACGGGCCCGTCCGGCCCACGCAACGGGTCGGACAGGCGTGAGGCAAAGTTGGTATTGACCATGACATTGATTTGGACCGCTGCGTTGCCAAGGATAGCCGGGATCATCAGCCGGAAAATTTGTTGCAAGCCGGGATGGGACCAGTGGAAGTCCAGCTTAAACGCAAAGCCAGCGCTGCGGAGGCTGGGAATCTGCCAGACGAGTTGCAGCGCGCCGCCGAGAACGACGCCATAAGCCATGCCTTCGATTGCTGTAATGCCGATGTGTGGCCCTATGTAAAAGCCCAGTACGAGGCCGAAAATGACGGACCCAATGTTAAAGAACGTTGACGCCATAGCCGGTACGCCGAACACGTTGCACGAGTTGAGCATGCCCATGGCCTGGGCGGCGAGTGCCACCAACAACAGGAACGGAAACATGATGCGAGTCATTTGCACAGCAAGTTCGAACTTGCCCGGAACGGCGGCGTAGCCCGGCGCGAGAAGCCAGACCAAGCCCGGCGCGAAAACTACGCCCAGCAGGCAAATGAGGCCGACGATGGCAATGATCGCCGTAGCGACTAGGTTAGAGAGGCGAGCGGCGCCCTCTTTGTCGCCCTCAGCGAGGTACTTCGTGAATGTCGGAACGAAAGCAGAAGAGAGCGCACCTTCAGCGAATAGATCGCGAGTCAGATTCGGAATCCGGAAGCCCAGCAGGAACGCGTCGTAAGAAAAGCCCGCACCAAACTTCTGAGCCATCACCATTTCGCGCACGAGACCGGTAATGCGGCTCATGAAGATGGCGATGGAAACGACACCCGCAGACCGGGCTACCTGCTCGGATTGGACGGTGCGCTTGAGATTAAGTGTCGTTGCCATTTCATCCGGAGTGAACATCCTCAAGTGAGGCGGTACGCCGGGACTTGCCGTTACTATGCTGTCGCCTTGCCGTATTCTTCGAGGAAATGCGCGATGGTCATGATGCCGGTGTAGTAGTTGCTAATCCGATACTTTTCATTCGGCGAATGGAGACCATCATCGGGCAGGCCGAATCCCATCAGCACGGTGGGGATGCCGAGATGTGTGCCAAACTCCCCCACGATCGGTATTGAGCCGCCACTGCGGATAAAGACCGTTGGCCGCCCCAGCATGTCGCTGAAGGCTTTCGCAGCGATGTCGATGGCTGGGTGATCCGGGTTTACCGAGATGGCCGGCCCTGAGCTCAATACGCGGATCTGGGTCTGAATACCGGCCGGTGTATTGTCTTTCACCCACTGCTTGAATGCAGCCAGCACCTTTTGTGGGTCCTGGTTGGGTACGAGGCGAATGCTGACCTTCGCCACTGCCTTGGCCGGGATGACGGTTTTAGCGCCAGCTCCGGTGAAACCGCCAGCGATTCCATGCACCTCAAAGGTGGGGCGCGCCCAAACTCGAGCAAGGACCGACTGTTCAGGCTCGCCGGTCAGTTGCGACGATCCGACTTCATTCTCCAGAAACTCCTTCTCTGAGAAGGGGAGCCGATGCCAGCTTTCGACTTCGGCGGGGGCGGGAGTGGTAACGTCGTCGTAGACACCCGGGATTTGGATGTGGCCGTTGGCGTCTTTCGCCTTTGCAAGCAGCTCAACCAACCCGTATACGGCATTGGGAGCCGCGCCGCCATACATGCCCGAATGAAGGTCACGCGCTGGTCCTTGCGCTTCCACTTCCATGTACATCAAGCCGCGCAAGCCGATGCAGAGGGTGGGCACTCCGTCGGCGAAGAGTTCGGTGTCGGAGACCAGCGCCACATCCGCTTTCAGCTTCTCGGTGTGTTTGGGCACGTAATCGGAAATTGATTCGCCGCCCACTTCTTCTTCCCCCTCGATCAGAAACTTTACATTGACCGGGAGTGTGCCATGCACCGCCTGCAGAGCTTCGATGGCCTTGATGTGCATGTACATCTGCCCCTTGTCATCGCAAGCGCCGCGGGCATAGATGTTGCCGTCGCGGATGGATGGCTCAAAGGGCGGTGTATGCCAGAGTTCGAGAGGATCAGGGGGCTGAACGTCGTAGTGGCCGTAACAAAGGACGGTTGGTTTCCCCGGCGCGTGAAGCCAGTCACCATAGACCAGTGGATGACCCTTGGTAGGGATCACCTCGACGTTTTCGACACCAGCCGTGCGCAAACTACCGGCAACGAACTCGGCGCCGAGAATGACGTCGGCTTTGTGTTCCGGCAGAGTGCTAATGCTTGGAATGCGGAGGAGGTCGAGAAGCTCGTTGAGCAATCGATCCTCGCTTGCACGCACGAATTCTTGGACAGCAGCAGACAAGTTGGACTATACCCCTTTTACCCTTTGATTATAGGGGGTTTGCCAGGACTTGTCTCGAAAGGGAAAACTAAACAGCCGAGATGACTCTCGGCTCAGCAGGCTGCCAGCCCGCGCCACAAACGTTCAGGCGACGTTCAAGGCCTTCTCGGCAAGGGCGGTTCCCTGAACCCGCGCGCGAATCTTGGCGAAGGCGACATCTCTTGAAGTAGAACAGTCGTCGGCAAACGGCGAAAAGCCGCAGTCGTCGGTGGTTCCCAATTGAGCCAGAGGAATGAAGGCTGCGGCTTGCAGCACTCGCTCCCGGACTTCTTCGGGGGACTCCACTTCCGGATCGAGAGGATCGGTTACTCCGACGAAAACGACTTGGTTGGGCTTGAGATGAGCCGCGATCAACCGAAGCACGCGCTCCCGGTTCGGTTCGGTGGCCAATTGAACGTAGAATCGGCCGGCCTTCAACTCGAATAACAGTGGCAACAAGCCGGCGTAGTCAACGGACGCGCTGTGGGTTTGGTCCAGATCTCCGCCGGGGCAGGTATGCACACCGATTCGCGCTTGTTCCAGAGGAGTGAAGCGATCGAGCACCTGATTGTTCAAGTCGATGAAGGCGCGCAGGAGACTGCCGCTCGGATCAAGCTTTAGTGATAAACGGCCCTCGGTGAAGTCGATTTGGACGCAATGCGCGCCCGCGTCCAGGGAGCGGCGTATGTCTGCTTCCGCCTCGGTCTTCAGATCCTCCAGAAACTGATCGCGCGAGTAACCAGGAATGGGGGTGGCCGGATACAAGAGGCTCAGCGCAGACGGCGCGATAACCGCCTGCTTGACGGGCAACTTCGTCAGCTTCTTTGCTTCATGAACATACTGGTCCGCGTGTATCGCATACCGAAATGGGCCGCTTGTCAACCGCGGCAGTTGGCGAGTATGGCCGTCCTCGAACGGGATGACGACACCGTCGGGAGCGAGCCGGTCACTTCCATTGAGAGGGTAGGTGGCGAAACTCGGCTTGGCCTGCTCGCCATCCGAAATCACTGGCGAGCAGGTTTCTTCGAAGCGTCGGATAGTGTCTCGCAATGCTTCATCAATGATCCGGAGGAAGTCCGAGGGCTCAATGCTCCCGTCTTGCTGTTTGCGAATCGCGTCAATCAATTCTGCTGGCCGAGGGATGCTGCCAATGGGCTCGGTTGGGATGGGCATAGGGGAACGGTATCGGGTCTCAAAGCCGAGTGCAATCCTCGAAACTCAGTAGGCTTGATTTGCAAGATGAGGGAAGTGTGTTGAAAGGCGCCCGTAACCGCCAAGTGGCTGTGGCGACTAGGCTGTTTTGGTGATGGAGAAGACAGCGACCTCGGTCAATAGATTCCGAAGGAGGTGTATTTCTTTGTCGCCGCGTAGAAATACTTGTCGTTCGATGGCCCAACGCTGCTGGCGGCACAACAGGATGAAGTCTTCAACAGTGAGGAAGTGCAGATTCGGGGAATCGTACCAGTCGTAGGGGAAAAGCTCCGTTCTGGGAGCGCGTCCGCTGAAGAGGTGCGCCATGCGCACGCTCCAGTGTCCGAAATTGGGGAACGAGACAATTGCTCGGCGGCCTACCCGCAGCATCTGCGTGAGCACACGCAAGGGGTAACGCATTTCCTGTAGTGTCTGGCTGAGGATCACGAAGTCGAAGGCGGCGTCGGGATAGTCGGCCAGTCCTTGATCGATGTCACCCTGGTAAACGGAGACTCCGCGAGCGATCGCCTTCTGAACCTTTTCGCCGCTGATTTCCACACCGCGAGCATCCACACGCTTGTTCTCGCGAAGCCAGGCCAGCAACTCGCCGCCGCCGCAGCCCAGGTCAAGCACGCGAGAGCCCGGCTCTACGATTTCGGCAATCATGGCGTAGTCGCGGCGCTCGAGCAGGAATTCAGTTACGGCCTGATGTTCGGCGTGGGTCATCGAATCTCCTGGTCCTGCTCCACGCTCCGCAGGAATCCGCGGATCATTTGTGACTGCTCCTTGGTCTCGAGAAGGAATGAGTCGTGGCCATAACTGGCTTGGAGTTCGCAGAATGCCACATTCACATTGCGGCCCCGGAGCGCGCTGACGATTTCAAGAGACTGGTAGGTGGGATACAGCCAATCTGAGGTGAAGCTGATGACCAGGAAGCGAGCCCTGGTCTTGTCGAAGGCTGCAGCCAGCGACGGATTGCCGGCGGCTAGGTCGAAGTAGTCCATGGCCTTGGTGATGTACAAGTAGGAATTCGCATCGAAACGATTCACAAACTGGCTGCCGCGATAACGCAAATAGCTCTCGACCTCGAAGTCCACCGAAAAGTCGAAGCCAAACGCGTCTTTATCGCGCAGGCGACGCCCGAATTTATCACGCATCGAGGCGTCGCTCATGTACGTGATATGCCCCACCATGCGCGCAACCGCCAAGCCACGCGCAGGAGGTTTTACATCGTAGTAATTTCCTTCGTTCCAGTCGGGGTCCGCCATGACAGCCTGCCTGCCGACTTCGTTGAACGCAATCTGTTGCGCGCTGTGGCGAGCGGTGGTCGCTACTGGAATCGCCGAGGCCACCGACTCCGGATAGGAAACAGCCCACTCAAGGGCCTGCATCCCGCCCATGGATCCGCCTGTGACGGTGAGGAGACGCTTGATTCCCAAGTAATCAATCAGTTGTTTCTGCAGCCGGACCATGTCACCGATGGTGATGACTGGGAACCGCATGGCATAGCGCTCGCCGGTTGCCGGATGGATGGAACTGGGTCCGGTGGTGCCGCGGCAGCCGCCCAGCACGTTGGAGCAAATCACGAAGTAGCGATCGGTGTCCAGGCCGAGACCCTGCCCGATCATGTTGGACCACCAGCCCGGCTGGCCTGAATCCTTACTGATGCCGGCGGCGTGGGCATCGCCTGAGAAGGCGTGAAGCACCAAGATGGCGTTGGTGCGATCGGCGTTCAGTTCGCCGTAGGTCTCGTACGCGATGTCGACTTGCAACAAACTGATGCCGCAATCAAGAGCCAGCGAGGGAAAACGAACGGTTTGGGTTTCAACGGTGGATGCCATCTAAATTACTTACGGCTAGCCCCGAGGCTAAGTACTTGCTCAAGGTTGGGCACAATGCCGGGTGCACGAAGAGGCCCTTTCGGGCGCCTGCATCCCACGCATGTGATTGCAAGATAGCACGATGCCTGAAGTCTTGTGCATCGAACGGACGAATCCGCGGTCTGCGTGGATCCGATACGGGGCAACCTGCATCCGTGTCCCGTTACAGTTCTTCGGCCAATTGATTGAAGTGGGGCGCAAAACGTGATCCAATAAAGTGATCGGCCCACCGATCTGCCGCGAGTCCTCGCGGAGTCCCATCAAGTTGAGGAGCCTAACAGTTGGAGAAAGCAGTTCTCGTCCTGGAAGACGGTTCGATCTTCGAGGGAGTAAGCTTTGGTGCGCCCACGCAGCGAACTGGAGAGGTTGTGTTCAACACAGCCATTACCGGATACCAGGAGATCTTCACTGATCCTTCCTATACCGGGCAAATCGTCGTTCTGACGTATCCGCAAATTGGAAACTACGGATCGAACCGGGCGGACAATGAGTCCACCGGCCCGTTCATCGAAGGGCTAGTTGTCCGGGAGATTTCGCCAGTTGTCAGTAACTGGAGATCGGAAGAGAAAGCCGAGCACTTCTTAGCGAAGCACGGCATACCGGTAATCGCCGAAGTAGACACGCGGCGCTTGGTGCGGTTGCTTCGCGACAGAGGCGCGATGCGTGGCATGATCGCAGTCGGCGAGCATGATCCGGCTGAACTGACGAGGCTGGTTCGCCAGTCGCCATCCATGGCCGGACAAAACCTCGTTTCGCAGGTGTCCACCAAACAAAGCTACTCGTGGACCGAGCCGGTTGTGCCGGTCTCCGTTTCCGACAAGACCGTGGAGAGGTCCGAGGAGCGCTTCCATGTGGTCGCGTATGACTATGGCATCAAGCGCAACATTCTTCGCCACCTGGTGAATGTCGGGTCGCGCGTAACCGTCGTGCCGGCGGATGCGACGGCGGAAGACGTTCTCAGCCTTAAGCCCGATGGCGTGTTTCTTTCCAACGGTCCCGGTGATCCCGAGCCGCTGGCCGCGCAGGCCGCGCACGTGCGCAAGCTAATTGGACGCGTTCCGATCTTCGGCATATGCCTGGGTCATCAAATTCTGGGGTTGGCTTTGGGCGGGAAGACCTACAAGCTGAAGTTCGGACATCACGGTGCGAATCATCCGGTCCTGAATCACCGAACGGGCCGCGTTGAGATTACGTCACAGAACCACGGCTTCGCGGTGCACCCGGATTCGTTACGAGATTCGGAGGTCGAGATTTCGCATATCAATCTGAACGATGACACGGTGGAAGGATTACGCCACAAGAAAGAGCCACTGTTTTGCGTGCAATACCATCCGGAGGCTGCGCCCGGTCCCCACGACTCGCACTACCTGTTCCACGATTTCGTGAAGATGATGAGCGAGGTGAAGGCCTAGAATGCCGAAACGGACTGATCTTAAGCGCATCATGATCATCGGTTCGGGCCCGATCATCATCGGCCAAGCCTGTGAATTCGACTACTCCGGGGCCCAAGCGTGCAAGGCACTTCGCGCGGAGGGCTACGAAGTAATCCTCATCAATTCGAATCCAGCCACGATCATGACCGATCCGGAGCTGGCGGATCGCACCTACGTTGAGCCGCTCAGCCTCGCCTACGCAACGGAAGTGATTCGCAAGGAGCGCCCGGATGCGCTGCTATCAACGGTAGGCGGCCAGACGGGACTGAACCTGTCGGTCGAGCTGGCCGAGGCCGGAGTGCTGGAAGAGTTTGGCGTCGAATTGATCGGTGCTCGCATCGATGCGATCAAGAAGGCCGAGGACCGACTGCTGTTCAAGGACGCGATGAAGAAGATCGGCCTAGACATGACCCAGTCGCAACTGGTGAACAACGTCGAAGACGGTCTGGCCTTCGCGAATCGCATTGGATATCCCGTCATCCTGCGGCCCAGCTTCACGATGGGTGGGAGCGGCGGCGGCATCGCCTATCACCGTGAGGAACTGGAAGAGATCCTCGAACGCGGCATCGACCTCTCGCCGGTGCATGAGGTTCTAGTCGAAGAAAGCGTCCTGGGCTGGAAGGAATTCGAGCTCGAAGTGATGCGCGATATGGCGGGTAACGCCATCATCGTCTGTTCGATCGAAAACTTCGATCCGATGGGCGTTCATACGGGTGATTCGATCACCGTGGCGCCCGCTCAGACGTTGACGGATCGCGAGTATCAGATGATGCGCGACGCGGCCATCCGCTGCTTAAATGAAATTGGTGTCGATACGGGCGGTTCCAACGTCCAATTCGCGATCAATCCCGGAAACGGGCGGATGGTGGTTGTCGAAATGAATCCGCGTGTTTCACGCAGCTCTGCCCTGGCCTCCAAGGCAACGGGCTTCCCGATTGCAAAGATCGCAGCGAAACTCGCCGTTGGCTACCGGCTGGACGAAATCAAGAACGACATTACTCGCGCGACGCCGGCCTGCTTCGAACCAACCATCGACTACGTGGTGGTGAAGATTCCGCGCTGGCAGTTCGAGAAGTTCCCCGGCGCCGAGCCGGTGCTCAACACGCAGATGAAGTCAGTCGGCGAAGTGATGGCTATTGGGCGGACGTTCAAGCAGGCGCTGGGAAAGGGAATGCGCAGCCTCGAAACCGGAAAAGCCGATGGCGCTAAGGCGCTGGACCCCGAACTGATTCGCCAGCGACTGATCACACCGAATCCCGACCGGCTCGATTACATTCGCTTCGCCTTCGAGCAGGATTACACGGTTGAGCAGATCTATGAGATGACCAAGGTAGATCGATGGTTCTTGCAGCAGATCGCGGAGGTCGTCGACCTTGAGAAGTCATTCGCCGGCCGGACGCTTGAATCGATTACTCCGAAGGAAATGCGGAGGGCGAAGCGCGACGGATTGGGTGATCGCCAATTGGGCCGCCTGGTTGGAGCGGAGCCCATGGACGTGCGCGAAGCGCGCATGAAACAGGGGATTCAGGCGGTCTTCAACCGGGTGGATACGTGCGCGGCCGAGTTCGAGAGCTTCACGCCATACATGTACTCGAGCTACGAGTCGGAAGACGAAGCCGCGCCCACCGATCGCAAGAAGGTTATGATTTTGGGCAGCGGACCGAACCGCATCGGGCAGGGCATCGAGTTCGACTACTGCTGCTGTCATGCTTCTTTCGCACTGCAGGACTTCGGGGTTGAATCGATCATGATCAATTGCAACCCGGAAACGGTCTCGACCGATTATGATACGAGCGACCGTCTCTACTTTGAGCCCCTTACGCAGGAAGAGGTACTCAATATTTACGATGTCGAAAAAGCGGACGGTCTGATTGTGCAGTTTGGCGGACAGACGCCGCTGAACCTGGCCATGCCGCTGAAGAAGCTGGGCCTGCCGATCATCGGGACAGATCCGAGCAACATCGATCTTGCGGAAGACCGCAAGTTGTTCGGGAAATTGCTCTCTGATCTGAATATTCCATCGCCGCCTCACGGCACCGCGACCAGTGTCGAAGAAGCGATCGGCGTCGCTCGGCGGCTGGGATTCCCTGTACTGGTGCGCCCCAGCTATGTTCTGGGCGGCCGCGCCATGGTGATTGCTTACAACGAAGACACGGTGCGGCGATATATGCAGGAGGCGGTCAGTTTCTCCGTGCAGCGGCCAGTTCTGGTCGATCAATTCCTTGAAGATGCGACTGAGGTGGACGTCGACGCGCTGTGCGATGGCCAGAGCGTGCTGATCGCAGGCATCATGGAGCATATCGAAGAAGCGGGCGTCCACTCAGGCGATAGCTCCTGCGTGCTGCCGTCCTTCTCGCTGGCACCCACGACGATACAGCTGATTGAGCAGTACACACGGAAGCTGGCGCGCGCACTCAATGTCATTGGCTTGATGAATGTTCAGTACGCTATCAAGGGCAACGACGTGTATGTCCTAGAAGTCAACCCGCGAGCCTCGCGCACCGTACCGTTTGTCGCCAAGGCGACTGGTGTTCCGCTGCCGAAAATCGCGGTGGGCGTGATGCTCGGCAAGAAACTCGAAGACTTCAAAAACCTGACCGGAGGCATCGTGGACGGGACCCTGCCGGTTCCGAACTTCTTTGTGAAGAGCCCGGTGTTTCCGTTCAACAAATTCCCGGGAGCGGACCCGGCGCTTGGTCCTGAAATGCGGTCCACGGGTGAAGTGATGGGAGTCGGCGAGACGTTTGGTGAGGCGTTCGCAAAAGCGCAGCTAGCGGCGGGATCGCCGATCCCCGACAAGGGCGCCTTATTCATCAGCGTGAATGACAGGGACAAGGCGGCGGCCGTCGCGGTGGCGCGGCGGTTTCATGAGTTTGGCTTTGAGCTTTTCGCGACGCGCGGAACTGCCGCCGTGTTGCAGGCTGCCGGATTGCCTGCCAAACGCGTGTTCAAGGTAAATGAAGGCCGCCCGAATGCTGTCGATATTCTCAAAGAGGGAAAGCTCAACCTGGTCATTTACACCACTACCGGTGGCCACTCGTTCAGCGATGAGCAGACGATTCGCCGGAACGCAGTCACGTATCGCATTCCCTGTATCACTACGATGAGTGGCGCGAAAGCCGCCGCGGAAGCCATTGCGTCGCGCCGCCGTGATCCCATACGTGTCTGGAGTCTGCAGGAACTGCATGAGCCGGCGAAGGCTGAGACGGTTTCCTAGTCTCAGAACTCCTATAGTAGGGGATCAGTAGATGGGGTGGTCTGGTTAACGTCGAGGAGTCGGAAGGCGAGGATTGACCAGTACGCGCTCGGTCCCCTGGTCGTCACACGGGCGACCGGCGAGGGGCCCGTTGAGAAAGATGCTGCGTTGATCGTCCGCATCCACAACCTCAAGACGCGGGAACTGCGGAGTGAAATCGAAGAGGCCGGGAGCGGAAGCAGACATGAACAAGTATAGCCGGCTGGTTGAAACTTAGCAATAATTATTTAACAGTCGGTATTCGCTCAACCCGCCAATGTGAGCTTTTCAAAAGCACGTCACCCTACTATCGGAGTTCTGAGTCTAGAGTCCGGACCACAGGCTCGTCTGTATTGCTAAGTCTTTGTTTCTTTGCGCGGAGCAACGATTATTGCCAAAGAACGATTATTGCCAAAGGAAGTGGAGCCGGTCGTGGGCGACCGGCGCGGACGTGGGCGTCCTGCCCCACTTCTGCATTCGAACCTTTTTGCGGCAAAGCCGCGCTGTGCCACGTTTCAGGGGTTTTGGAATAGTCGGATGCCGGCGATACCGATAGCTCCCGCTTGGATACACGATTCTGCGTTTTCCCATGTCACACCGCCCAAGGCGTAGACAGGTGGGCCTAGTTTTGACGCCGCGTGCAACGCGTCAAGACCGATCGCTTCGCCCTTCCCCGGGCTCGCGAAGATTGGGCTCAGTGTCACAAAATTCGCCCGCGCCCTTTTGACTTCTTCAAGCGTATGGCAGGATCGGCCGATCAGCAATCCTGCGGCACTTCACGAGGGGCTGAAGCAGGAAGATGCACGCCGTCGGCACGGGCGGCGAGAGCAACGTCGGCGCGTGTGTTCACCAGAATCTTGGCCGCCTGGACTCCGCGCGCTTCAAGGACGGCCAGAGTGAACTCGAACAGGTCGCGTGCCGGCAAGTCCTTTTCGCGGATCTGGACCATATCGATTCCTAGCGAGAACTGGTCTCGAATAATTTCCAGCAGCGCTCGGAAGCCACCAGCGGACCTGCGGTCCGTGATGTAGTACTTCTTCATTTGGCGAGGAAAGACACGGCCGTTTTCGGCACGTAGACGCAGAGTTCGCGGCTGCCTCGCCATTCGTCGAATTCCGCTTCACTTAGTTCCGCTGTCAGATCTTCCGGGAAGGTAATGCGAACACCTCGCGCCGATTTAGTGACCGCGACGACGCGTAGCCGGAGGTGGTTGCGCGTCGGCCGCTCGGGAGCTGTCACTATGCGCAGTTCGTGATGGCGAACGCAGAGCAACCCGCGGTCTCCGATGAGGTGCCCCGGGAAGTAGGGGCCCTCCACTTCGTTGTCCAATACCCGAACCCGGCTGAGATTGCGTCCAGGATCGAGGGAAGAGATCTCGGCCGATAGCAGATTGAAGATTCCCAAAGAGCGGGCTATGTCGCCGGTGGCGGGCCGTGCAAAGACCTGTTCGGGCGAGCCCGCCTGAAGGAAGCGCCCACGCTCGATCAGGTAGACGGCGTCCGCCAGATCAAAGCATTCATCCAGGTCGTGCGTCACCAGCACGATGGGTGCGGCGAACTGTGCTTTTGCCTTGAGGAGGATCTCATAGAAGGCGAGGCGCAGCCGGTAATCCAGTCCGCGGGTCGGCTCGTCAAACAGAAGCGAGCGTGGGTCGCCCGCCAGTGCGCGGGCAATGGCCCCACGTTGCTTCTGGCCGCCTGACAATTCATGAGGAAAGCGTCCCGCCAGATCGTTCAATTCGAAATCCTCGAGCAGTTCCTGAACTCTCCGGTGCCGCTGTACCTTGCTGCGGCTCATCGACACGGCTGAGGTGGATGCAAATAAGAGATTCTGGCGCACGGTCATGTGCGGAAAAAGCGCATGGTCCTGGAAGATATAGCCGCAGCGGCGCAGCCTCGGTGCGATGTGAACTTTGGCTGCCGCGTCGAAGTAGAGCTGATCCTGCACCAGGATGCGACCTTCGTCGGGTTTGGTGAAACCGGCCAGGCAGTTCAAGGTGAGAGTCTTCCCCGATCCGCTGGGACCGAGCAAAACTGTTACGCCGGGTGATGTCTGCAGATGGATGTTAAGCTCGAAGGCTTCGGAATCGAGTCCTGCCGCGTATCGCTTGATGATACGAGCGTCGATCTTTGGCGATACCGGCAGATGCATTTGCGGGAACCGGAGCAGCTGGCATGGATCAGCCCGCCCATCCGGAACGATGAGGTCCTGCCAGCCGGTTTGCCGGCCACAGAATCAGCAGCGCCACGGCCGATATGATGAGTACCAGAACCCGCGCGAGTTGCCCGTTCCCCGATTCGACGGCATCGTAGATGGCCACCGACAAGGTCTGAGTCTTTCCAGGAATGTTTCCGGCCAGCATGATTGTGACTCCGAAATCCCCCAGCGATCTGGCAAAGCAAAGCGAACCAAGCGCCCAGAGGCTGCGCTGTGCCAGTGGCAAGGTTACGCGAAAGAAGGTCTTCCATTCGGAGGCGCCCAGACTTCGGGAAGCCCATTCGTACCGGTAGTCGACGTTCTCGAAGGCCGCTCGAGCGGCTTTCACGAACAGGGGCGCCGAATGAACGAATGCTGCGACCACCGCAGCCTGCCATGTGAAGACCAGCGGGCTTCCAGTGACGTGCTCATAAAGGGAGCCCAGTGGCGAATTCCGGCTCAAGAGAACGAGCAGATAGTATCCAAGCACGGTGGGGGGAAGTACCAGGGGCAAGGTAATGAGGGAATCGAGCAAATTCTTGCCCGGGAATTCCTTGCGTGCGAGCAGGTAAGCCAGGAAGAGCCCGACAACCACAACCATGACAGTGGAAAACGCTGCCACCTTGAGGCTCAGCCATAACGGGAAAAGATCCACTTGCGGGATGAGGGTTCCTGGTGCGGGAAGCATGGCTCGGCGAGTAAAGCAATTATAGCCAGCGATATCCGCGGGCCCGCCAGATTCTGCGGCAGGCAAAGAAAAGAGAGGCGGCCCTCAGGCCGCCTCTCGGATTGCTCTTGTACAGATCGTGCTGTCGGGCAGTTTAGCTTCCGACCCGAAGATCGTTGGTTACGGAGAACACTCCAGGAACCGAGTTGGCGCGAATACCGGCAACGTTCCTGTCAGTCTGGTTGTTCACGACTCCTTCCAACGTCACGTGACCGTTCTCGACAATGATGCGGATGGACGGCTGCGTACCCCAGCCATAGCGATTCAGCATCGGATATCCGTAGATGGCGCGGGCGGTGGCGCGGCGAATTTGGTTGTCGAACGGCGAAAGCGGCAGAACCTCAATCTGGTTGTCTACGTGTTCGACGCCCTCGATCCGACTTACAAGCCGACCCGCGTCGTCCTTCAAGACAGGACGCGTAACTTTGCCGTACAGCGTCACGGTACTGCCGTCTATTCTATAAGAAAGATTGTCAAAGATAGTAACGTAAGGCATCATCACCAATTCGTGACGAACCTTTTTGCTACGAAGAGGGGAAACCCCGTTGTTAGAACCGGTGGCGTTGTCCTGCGCCAATCCCAGAGTAGACCCCAACGCCATCACCAGCGCACCTAAGAATAACTTACTACGAAATCTCGTTAGTTTGTTCATACATGTTGCCTACAACACTTTGGATGCGTGGGCGAGTGGCAACGTTGCGGGCGGGCGAACCGGACCGGGTTGAAGACACCTAGAGCGTTAATGTTAATTTTGCCGCTGGTAACGCTTGCAGAACTAAACTCTCTTCGGCTCAAGAGAGGTAGGGGAAAAGAAAGGGCACCGAACGGCCAGCAGGAAGATCGCGTGAACCCGAGGGCACGCGACCTTCCTGGCTCATTCCGACAGGTGGGGATGTCAATCGCGCCCTCCGAGTGCGCAATCAGCATCCCAACCGAAAGATCGAAAAAAGGGGCGCTCCGGGCGTGGGCTGCACCTGGAGCGCCGTTGGCTCACTTCCACTCGCTTTTCAAAGTCAGCAAAAGGGGGACTGCTGTTCCAAAGCGTTCCAGTGGGTCGAACCAATCTCACAGGGTATGGGGCCGGCCAAGGGGTAATCAGCCGATCCGCAAGTCCTGCCGTTCTAGAAAGCAAGCAGGGCTCCATTCTGAGTTTCGGCCGGACACGGTCGCTTTTTCTCGTAAGTTGCTGAAAACACGATGAGCTCAACGGAGGCCAGCGGTGCCTCGGGTGCGAGTGACCGAAGCACCTGGATAATGGCCGTTAACCAAGGTGCCTTCGATTGGCGGTTGTCTGCAAGCGAGATCACACTCGCTCTACGAAGTACAAGTTGCCGTGTTGCGGTTGGGTATCCTCGTAATACACTCTTATGCCGTTGAGTATTGAGAAACGGGTTGAACAGAACATCACAGTGCTCGTGTTGTTCGGGCCGTTGACATTGGGGCCCTCCCTACATGCGCTGAACCAGGCGGCTCGAAAGACACTCGAATCCGCATCGACCCAGGCGTTGATTCTCGACGTGGGGGGAGTAACGATCGTGGATAGTGCGGGGCTGGGCGAGCTCACGCTGGTGTATACGCTGGCGACCCGCCGAAACTGCCGTGTGGTCCTCATAGGGGTGACACCGACTCTCAGACATTCACTGGAGATCACCCACTTGGATGCGTTGCTGCCATCTTGTAGCGATGTCAACGCCGCCAAGAAGTTCCTGGCAACTGCCAAAGAGTGACGGTAAGGCCTAGCTAGTTTCTGTCGCGAAATGGCTGAAATTCGCGGTGCCGGACGAGTCCCGAGAGGCACCACGCCCTGGTGGGGCTAGTAGGGAGCGTGCCAGGTTGGATGGTTACCGTATTTTTGTCGGCTATTGTCTGCTTCCTGCCAATGATTACAGTATAAAAGGCCGATTAATCCTCAATAGGCATTTAGCCGAACACTGCGTTCGGTTCTGCGATGAAGGTTTTCTCTGGAAGGCTTATGCTGCGGCTCTTCGGCGGTTTGGTTTGCGTTTGTCCAAGAGGTCGGCGATCCGCATCAGATTATTGGCCAGCACCGCGGCGCCCACCAGAATCTCGAACCGCTCACGGCCTTTGAGCCGACAGCGTTTCATGCCCCGGCCGCGAAATAACACCGAGATGCGGCCCTCGATACCCGCCCGGAATCGCTGACCTTTTTTGAAGGCACGGCTGCTCTCCAATTCTTCCTGCTCCGCAGTCCTCTGCCCGCCCCTCTGGGGTATGGACACCTGGCTCACGCCGACGTCCTTACACTTCCGCACATTCTCATCGCTGAAGAAGCCCCGGTCGCCAGCATAGCGGTCCGGTGCGTGTTGGAAAGTTTTCTGGTGTTGATCCAAGGAAGCTTGCACATAATCGCTATCGACAGGATTCCCCTCCAGCACTCGATAGTCGGTAATCAAGCCATGAGCACTTTCGGCTAGGAAAACCTTGTGGCCGAATTCCACCGGCTTCAGTGTCTTGCCCCGCTTGATCAGATCGGTGTGGGGTTCGAAGATCGAATAGAGCTTCTCTTCGGCAGGAACTGTCTCTCCCTGTAACACCCGGCGGCGCGTCTGGTCGATGACACGCTCTCCCAATTTACAGAAAGAGGTGATCTGCTTACAGGTTTCGTCAATCGCCGCACGGGTGACTACATCGACCCTGCGGATGCGCTTGGCGGCGGTGATCACTTGCTTGGCGTTTCTCGCCACTTGCTCGGTGATCCGGATGAGTTCGCGATACTTGGGAGTTTGCTGCTGCTCCCGCTGCCGGGCGGTCATGCGCTGGAGCGCTTGCATGCGGCGGCGGGCGCTGCGCGTGCGATTGGTAAAACCTTTTACGCCCCGAGGTAATCTCTCATCCAGATCGTCGACCAGACGCGTGATGGTGCGCACGGTATCCCACAATAAGGTGGCATCGGTCGGGTGATGGATATTGGTTTCTACGACCGATCCAGCTACATAATGCGTATGACTTCGAGAGTGTAACCATCTATTACCGATGGCATCCGCTTTTCGGTTTGTCGCTACCTGTTCGAACGCGACGAAAAGACCACGATGGCGAACGCATCTATTGCGAGTCAGACGGCAAAATATATTCCCTTCCGAGTTGGATGTTGAGTCCGGAGTGCTCGCAATTCTCGCTCGGCCCTTCGCTGGTTTCTACAGAAGCGCTTTGTGAACTTCACGATCTGCTCACGAGCTTGCCCATTCACGTCGGTTGCGATAGAGCTTGTCTGAATTCATCGCCCAAGGAGAGCGTAGATGAAACGATCGCCAAAGTCACTCTACCCGCAAATGAATCTTCCACTCTTCAACCCGCCGGCTACAACAACTCCCGACGGGCAGCAGAACGAACTGACCATCGCTCTGATGGAACTACTAATCAGCGCAGCGGAAGCCAAAAGCGAGCAGCCTGGAAACGGAGGAGAGAATGAATCCGAAACTCACGCCTGAACGTCTTTCTCGGAAAGCTGTCATTTATGTCCGCCAGTCCAAGCCTAGCCAATTGATTCACAACCAAGAAAGCACACGCCTCCAATTCAGTCTCGCGGATCGAGCACGCACGCTGGGTTTCCAACGCATCGTCGTCGTTGATGATGATCTGGGGCGAAGCGGTTCGGGCTGGGTCGACCGTCCCGGCTTCGAACGCTTGGCCGCGGAATTATGTAGCGGCGAAGTAGGGGCTATATTTTGTGTTGAGGGGTCGCGATTGGCACGCAACGGTCGTGAGTGGCATCATCTGATTGACTTATGCGGTATGGTGGGTGCCGTCGTCGTGGACCTTGACGGCATTTACGATCCGACTCTGACCAATGATCGCTTACTTTTGGGAATGAAAGGTACAATCAGTGAATTCGAAGTGAACTTGTTCCGGCAGCGTTCGACCGAAGCCATTCTTCAGAAAGCTCGCCGTGGCGAACTGCAAATACAGATTCCTGTCGGGTTCTGTTGGGCGCCCAGCGGGAAACTGGAAAAAGATCCCGACCAGCGTGTGCAGCAAGCCATTGAGCTGGTTCTTCGTAAAATGACCGAACTGGGCAGTGTTCGCCAGGTTCTCCGATGGTTTCGAGAAGAAAACTTTTTGTTGCCTGCCTTTCCGCGTGAGCCTGGCGAACGGAAGATGATTTGGAAATTGCCCGGATACGCATCTCTTCACTCGATGCTCACTAATCCCATCTATGCCGGTGCCTACGTATACGGCAAAACTGAAACGCGGACCAAGCTGGTGGAAGGTCGTACCCGCAAGTCTGTCGGTCATCGCAAGCCGCAAAGCGGATGGAAGGTGTTGATCAAAGACCATCATCCCGGTTACCTTTCCTGGGAAGAGTATGAACGAAATCGATCGATGATTGCCGCCAACGCCCATATCCACTCCGGTGCAGAGCCGAAGGCAGGCCGTGGCGGCGGGGCCTTGCTTTCAGGGCTTCTACGGTGCCGACGTTGTGGACGGATGATTCATGTCTTTTATCCGGGCACAGTCGTCCGCTACGTGTGCAATGCTGGACGCACTCAGTACGGTGAAAGCACATGCATCTCCTTTGGCGGCTTGCGAGTGGACGCAGCTGTGTCCCATGAGGTGCTACATGCGGTCAGCGGAAATGCGCTGCAGGCCGCATTGGAAGCCGCAGAGCAAATGCAGCAGAAACGACAAGATCTGCGCAAAGCCATCGAACTGGAACTAGAGCAGGCTCGTTACGAAGCACGTTTGGCAGGCCGGCGATATGAATCTGTCGACCCAGAACAGCGGTTGGTGGCCGCAGAATTAGAGGCTAGATGGAATACTGCGCTGCAGAAAACGAAAGAACTTGAAAGTAAACTGCAGGAGTTCGACGGTGAGAGCCAATCTGCGCCAGCACCGAATAAAGAAGTTCTTTTGAGTTTGGCGCAGGATCTTCCGGCGATTTGGAACTCGCCGGCTACTGACCAGCGACTGAAGCAACGGATCGTGCGGATACTGATCCGCGAGATTATTGCCGATGTGGAAGAGGAAAGCAGAGAGGTTGTTTTGGTGATTCACTGGGCGGGCGGCCGTCATTCCGAACTCCGCATGAAAAAGAGTAGGACGGGTAGGAGCCGGCGGTGCACGGATCCGGAGACGATCGAGGTCCTTCGGCAGATGGCTGGAAAATTTAGTGACCAGCAGATCGCAGCCACGCTGAACCGGCTCAGGCTGCGGACAGGATTGGGCAACTCCTGGAACGTGATGCGAGTGCGCTCAGCACGTAGTTACTACGAACTGCCAGCTTTCGCTCAGAACGATCAGCCCAGAGAAGTAACTCTTCAGGTAGCAGCGCGGCGACTCAATGTGAGCCAATCCATGGTACGGCGCATGATCGAAGAGAAGATACTGCCAGCGCGTCAGGTGGTGCCTTCTGCGCCGTGGCAAATTCCGACGGAAGCCTTGGATTCAGAAGCGGTCCGCAAAGAGGTCACTCAGATCAAGAATCGAGTGCGGGTTCCGCAAAGTCAGAGAATCGAGGGTCAGCAACCAATGTTTTCAGAGAGATAGCGAGGTATAGCACAATGTCGCAACGTCGACCGTAGTATCGACGCGGAGTTGCTGGCCGTCCTCCAGGTCGAGTTCCACGGCGGCCTGCACCACGAGATGATTGATGGCTGCCAGCGTGGCCGGGGTGAGCCGGTTGAAGGCGCGATTGAAAGCGTCGTGCTGGGGAACGGAGTGACTGTCGAACTGCGTAAAGGAGCGCAGGGTGTTGTGTCAAGAAGACGCGAAAAGCGTCATGCTGTACGAAAAGATGAGGGTGGGCCCCTCGGAGCCGCTCTGTAGGGGGAGGCTTCAAACTGCCATAAGCTGCTACGGTCTAAGGGCTGCGGTGGTGAACGTTATGGTTAAAAGGCGTGGCATTTGATCACGTCATGTATGGGTTAGAGAGACGAGTGTAAACGAACCTTCGATGACGCATCGAAAACTCCTTACAAGGCATCGAAACCGGAGTCGCACCCTTACTCCGGGAGCAGCCTGGCGGTTACCTGCTTACTGGCCGGGTGATGTCCGGTGTATAGAAGGCGTGACTCTAGCCCGGGCTTTTCGTACGGAACTTGAGAACCTGGTTGACGATGGTAAGGGAAAAGGCCCAAGGAGACGAAATCCGAGGCTGAAAGTACCGAAGCGTTAATCAGGGGCGGACTGCTTCGTAGTAGCGGTGATCCGGGGTAATGCCCGAGGAGCGAAGGGAGCAGGTCACTCGTGTCGAGACCGTCAGGGTCAACGGGCAACCGGAGGAACTCGCTGGTTTCGGCAGAAGGCGGCAGCTTTCACTGAGTGGCACGAGCCGGATGAATCGAGAGGTTCACGTCCGGAATCTGTGAGCGCCTCGGGGTGAAATTCCCCGGGGCGACTCGGCAAGCCATCGTTGACGCGATCGCGCAGCTCGCGGTAGTCCAGGTTCTTGACGCGCATGAGAATCAACGAGCGAAGGGTCTGCTCGGGGGTGATGCCGCGGCGTCCGGCGTCGGGCTTTTTCAGGCCCCGCTCCAGATCCTTGCGCACGAGTTCGACGAGATCGGCATGCTGCTTCAGAAAATCGGCGATCCGTTGCAAGCTGGGGTCAAGGTGGATTCCCAGATTCTGCAATTGGAGATCGGCGAAGCTGAGTTGAGGGATGAGGAGGCGGCTCATTTTTTCTTCTCCGCTCGCAGCAGTTCAAGATTGACCTCACAGATGCGCTCCAAGGAGGCTTTGAGCTTGTGGTAATTGCGCAACCACTGCTCGACGACTGGCTTCTGTTCGGGGCGGAGGCTGAACTGCTTGGTGCCCCCGCCCGGATAACTGACCGTCAACACCCATACGGGATGGCCTTTTCCGTCGGCGCACACGGCACAGCCGGAGCGATGGCGAATGACGCGGCGGAGCAGAGAGCCGCGGACGATCTCGGCGGTGAAAGGGAGGGCCGCGGCGAGTTTGGCACGCTTGCGAAGAGTTGCTTCTTGATTCATCTATATAGATGAAATAACACCCAGCGGAATTTGTCAATTGTTCGCGCGACATTTTCCCCGATTTGTTTTATCGCAAGCCGCCACAACCGCGCGTGGTGAGGCTGAAACGTACGGCGTCCGCACCGAATCATAGGTTCTCAGCCTGCCTATGATCACTAATCAGTTGGGAATCAATAACTTATGAGTTTCGCGACAGAAACTAGCTAGGGCTGATGAGCCAGAATCTGATAGAAGCGGAAGTCTTGAAAGAACGCGTATACCGTGACCCCAACGGCGACCACCGCCGCCCCTTGCCAGAACCGCTCCCGTAGCGAATCGGGATGGCCGGGCAGTCCGGCAACCAAACCCAGCACAAAGCCGCCCGCGAGCCCTCCGAGGTGTGCTCCGATGTCAATACCCGGCAGGATGCTGAAAATCAGTCCATATACCGCCCACCGGCGGTAGTAGGCGCGAATGGTTTGCGCCATCGGGTCCGATCGCCTCAATCCCAGTGCCAGCATGATGCCGATAAGCCCGAAGCAGGCGGCTGAAGCGCCAACCGACAGCCCCATCGGTCGCCACAGCATACTCACGAAGAATCCCGTAAACGTTGTAAAGATGTAAGCCACAATCAGCCGGCTGGTTCCATAGAAACCTTCCACTTCGGCGATTAAGTCAAAGAGGGCCCAGGAGTTCATCAAGATGTGGAGCAAGTTGCCATGCAGGAAGCCGGCCGTGATCAGGCGCCACCACTGACCCTGAGAGACGTAGGGGCCGTACTTGGCCCCAAACATGACCAGTACACTCCCGCTGGGCCCGCCCATCAATCCGCCCTCGCCGGACTTGGCGTTGACGATAGCCGTGGCGATGTATAAAGCGAAGTTGATGGTGAGGATGATTATGCTGGTACTGTAGGCTCTCGGGAGGAATCCGCCCATTGAGGCCACGCGGACATCGATGGCACGGGGGCCCAGTTGGGCGTCACAATAGGGGCAGACCCGGTCCGAGGTTGTAATGAAGGCCCGGCAGTTCGGGCACATCCGTCTCTTTTCCACGGCTTCATTGTAGCGGTCACAGGGAAGTCACCCTGCTAAAATCGTAGGTTTATATGGAAATGAGCGAGCGACAGTATCGCGAGGACATTATCCGCGTTTGCAGGCTCGTCTATGAAAAGGGCTGGGTCGCCATGAATGATGGCAATATCAGTATCCGGCTAGACGACAAGCGGATTCTTTGCACGCCCACCGCAATTAGTAAGGGTTTTGTGGAGGCGGACGATCTAATAATCTGTGACAACGGAGGCGACAAGATCGAGGGAACGCGCCAACGGACCAGCGAGATCGCGATGCACACGACGATTTACAGTTTGCGGCCCGATGTGCGGGCCGTGGTGCACGCACATCCTCCCGTTGCGACCGGATTTGCGACGGCGGGCAGGGCGCTGGACAAAGCGCTGCTTCCGGAAGTCGTTATTCAACTCGGCGCCGTGCCACTGGCAACATATGGCCTTCCCGGAACGCCGGCGCTCACGGCAGGAATGATTCCGCTTATTCCGCACTATGACGCGCTGCTGCTTCAAAACCATGGCTGTACCTCGTACGGCAAGGATTTGTGGGACGCGTTCTTCAAGATGGAAATGGTGGAGCACTTTGCCCGCATCACGCTGGTTGGCGAGATGCTGGGTGGCGCGAAACCACTCCCACGGGAGGAAGTGAAGAAGTTGTTCGACGCCCGCCTGCGTTACAACGTGTCTTCGAAGGCACCGATGGCGCCGGGCTTACCGATCGTTGCCGAAGACGAGTGATCGCGTAGCCGAGACTCTCGGCGGAATTGGCCCTGTGGGTCACTGCTATGATTTTCTTGGCCCGGCCCTATGGATTTCCTCATCCTTTCGGCGCTGTTGTCTCTGCAGGATGACAGCGACCTAATTCAGCGCTTGAAGCGTCGTGAAGCTGAGGCGATGGGCGAACTATACGATCGGTTCGGCAAAGTGGCCTTCGCCGTGATCGTGCGAATCGTCCGCAATGCCGGCGTAGCCGAGGATCTGCTTCAGGAAACCTTCCTCAAAGTCTGGAACCGGGTTGAGGGATTCGACGATGCGCGCACGAGTCTCGGGCCCTGGGTGCTAACCATCGCACGCAACCGGGCTATCGACTATCTTCGTTCCACTGATTCCCGGATGGCTCAAAACAGCTGCGATCTGGAAAAGTTAGAACGTCCCAAGTTCTTCACCGATTTCGAAGCCAACTACATGAGTGACGACCGGATCCGGACCATTCGCCAGGCCTTCACCAAACTCACTGAAAATCAGCGCAAAGTTCTCGAGTTGGCGTACTTCGAAGGTCTGTCACAGAGCGAAATGGCGGCGCGGCTGGCGGAGCCTCTCGGAACGGTCAAGACCTGGGTGCGCACAGCTCTGCAGTTACTCAGGCAGGAATTAGGTGAAGAACTCGCCGACCCGAGGACGCGTATGTGATTCGTTCCGGCCTCCTGTATCCTGACTTCACGTTTAAGAACCCGTTAGAGTAAGTAAAGATTTGCGGCTCGAACATTGGTTTGTTTGGCCGTCGGATTAACCAGGCTGAGTGGTCTCACGGGAGGCCTTCCAATGTTCGAACGCTATACGCAGCACGCTCGCCGCGTCATCTTCTTCGCCCGGTACGAGGCGAGTCAATTTGGATCGAGCCTCATTGAACCCGAACACCTTCTGTTGGGATTGCTCCGTGAAGACGCCGAGCTTCGTAAGCGCATTGACCCCGACCGAACTCGCGCGCTTATCGAAACTCACATGCCGCCCAGGGATAAGATATCCACTACGGTTGATTTACCACTTGCAGAAGGCGCCAAAAAGGTCCTTGCGTACGCTGCCGAAGAGACGGAGCGTCTTTCTCACCGGCACCTCGGTACCCGCCACCTTTTGCTGGGCTTGTTGCGGGGAGACAAGTCGCTCGCGCAACAGATCCTTCACGAGTCGGGGTTCGCGCTCGCGGAAACGAGGGCAGAGATGGCGGCGCAAAAGCTAAGCGAAACGGACCCCCGGCAGCAGGGGGCGGTGGTTGGGCTCGACCGTTTGGCAGCGCTTGAACTAAAAATGCAGGTTATCGCCGACTCACAGCAAGAGCTGCGGGAAAAGCTGAGAGATTTAACCGCCGCTGTGCTCGAACTGCACGAGAAGCTCGACCGGCTTCTCAGCGATGAGCTGTGAAGCCTAAGCTGAAGTGGCCGTCGTTGCCACACGCTGCCGCTGTGACACCAGAAACAGCAAACCCAGAACCACCACAGCTAGGCCGTTGGCCTGCATTACGGCGGGCGCCGAAGACTGCTTGATGAGAAATCCACTCAATAGGCTGCCCATCGGCATGCCGCCCCGGAAAGCCACGTTATAAACGCTCATCACCCTTCCGCGCATCGCATCTCCCACGTAGGCCTGCACGATTGACAAATTTAGAGCGAAGACGATCATCAGAGCGGCTCCGCCTGCGAACAGGAGGGATAAGCTCAGCCCAATGTTCTTCGAAAAACCGAACCCGGCAATCAGCAATCCCAGCACGAGCATAACCATCAAAGCGCGCTGGTATTGACTCGTCTCTTTTCTGCTGGCGGCCACCAGCAGCGCACCAGTGACCGATCCGGCTCCTGAGGCCACCAGGAACCACATATAGGTGTTGGCGTTTCCATGAAAGACGTCTTTCGCAAACACTGGAAGGAAAGAGATCATCGGGAACGACAACATGGTCATGAAGAACGCCAGCGCAATCAAGCTAACCATACCCTCGCGCTTCAGTACGAAGGAGAAGCCTTCTTTCATGCTGTCCAAGACGGACTCCTGCGTCTTCGAGGGGACGAACGGAACGCGAATCGCCAGCAGGGTAATGATCACGGCGACGAATGACAAGCCGTTCAAACCGAAACACCAGGCTGCTCCCAGCTTTGTCAGAGCCAGTCCTCCCAGCACCGGGCCAATGACGCGGGCAAGGTTGAACTGGATGGAATTCAAGGCAATGGCGTTCTGCAGATTGTTTTTTTCGACCAGGGATGGCACCAGCGCCGAGTAGGCTGGGCCGCCGAAGGCCTGCGCTAGTCCTACTGTGAATGAAAGACACCAGATGTGCCAAACCTTCACGGTGCCTGTCGCGGCCAGCGCGGTCAGGATAAACGCGCAACTCATCTGGATGACTTGCGACGCCAGCAGTATGCTGCGCCTGCTCTTTCGGTCGGCAAACACCCCGCCGAACAAGGAGAACAGGAAGATCGGAATCTGTCCCAGGAACTGATCGATCCCCAGGTAAACGGGGTTGTTGGAGAGTTGGTAAACCAGCCAGCTCTGGGCCAGGATTTGCATCCATGTGCCGATGCTCGATGTGCACGCCCCCACCCACATGAGCCGGAAATCGCGGTATTCGAATGCTTTGAAGATGCGCTTGAACAAGCTGTGGGCGTCCGCCTAGGGTAGCGTTTGCTCTCGCTGAATGAGATGCACCAAATTGCCGTCCAGGTCGCTGAAGAAGACCAGGCGATTGCCTTGGTTCACATACGGCTCGCCGGTAAACTTGACGCCAAGCGTTTGCAAATGGCGATAAGCCGCGTCAAAATCAGCGACTGAAATTGCAAGGTGTCGAAGTCCCGGGGTGCGCGGCTGGCTTTCCCCGCGCTCTCCTTGCGATGGAATGATCTCGATCATGCCGCCATCCTTGGCACGAATGAAGAAGTTGCCGTCGTATTCGAAGTTGATTCGAAAGCCAAGTGTATCGACGTACCATTCCGCTAATTGTTTGGGATTAGGCGACGCGATCGCCAAGTGTTCCAGGCCGGTAAACATCAACTGGGGATTTTAGCAGGCGGCGAAG
This sequence comes from uncultured Acidobacteriaceae bacterium, assembly GCA_963771305.1. Taxonomy (GTDB): domain Bacteria; phylum Acidobacteriota; class Terriglobia; order Bryobacterales; family Bryobacteraceae; genus CAJCIT01. The sequence goes on along the minus strand of CAVYTS010000025.1, from coordinate 414,105 downwards.
CACCGGCTTGGCGCGGAGGCCGCCTCGGCTCGATGGCCGATCAGCCCGGCCGCCGCCAGCTTAGTGGTCGGTTTCATCAAGTTTGGTCGCGTATTGTTGTCAACCGCTCCCTTCAGTGTCACAACGCCTTTGCGAGCCGCGCGTCAGAGTTTATGTGAAATCCCACCAGTCGCTCGGAATCGGAATGGAAAGCAAAGCCGAGATGAATCTCGGCTCAGCAAGCTAAAGCCGGCGCCACTCGGGCAGGCGTCCGCTTGCTCACGCGAGTCTGTGTGAAAACTCTGGGACAGAGTGACGAGTCGACTGTGCTGCATCTTGGAAGGCTCGCTCTGTCCATGCGGCGAATCGGCTTGGGTTGACAAGAGTGATTTCGTGATCGCCTTGGGACAGAGGCCTGTCCCGGTCGGCCTTGTCGTGGGTCCGCTCGCTGACGCGCGCCGTTCAGTGCTGTAGTTTTCACACAGACTCTCACGCGAGCGGTTCTGTGCGGGAGTTCTCACACGGACTCGTCGTCAGCAAGCGTTATGGCGCCGTGTGATCGAACTTCTGAACGTGAGCACTTAGAAAACACTGAAGCAGAACGCCGTATTCGAGCCCTCGGGCGATATGGAATACTCGCCGGGTTCAAGCGCCTCGGCGGCCTCCACGCGATACAGTCCCCCCTCATAAGGACGAAGCGACAAATGGTACTGCTTGCTGGCTGCCTTACGCTTCTTTCCGGTTAGCGCAATCTCGCGCTGCCCGTTGCGGACATCGAAGCGAAAGAGGCCCAGGCTTTCCGGCGAGATTTTGTCAGCCGCCAAAAGGAAAATCGGCTCAGCCAGCGGCGTACGAACAGGAGACGACGCGCCCGGAACAGAAAATACATCGCCGTACTTCCCGGAGGTTTGCTGGGCGCTGACCACTTCTGTCTCGATCATGTTATCTCCGTGAACCAGATACAGGACGTCCTTCTTTCTCGGCTTCGGCCCACTGTATTTCTCAGCGGAATACAACTTTGGAGAGATCGCCCAAGCCAATCCTGTACACGCTGTTCTTAGAAGAGATCGCCGGTTCATTGGGTTTCAATTGCCTGAATCATGCCACTTCTCCAGAGTAAGGCAGAGCCCATCGGCCGCCTCGGATCCGGCGGCGCTAAGCCATCGTTGTGAGCGACTTCAGCCAGAGGTCCAGACTCGGATCGAGAAAGTTTTTGACGTGAAAGGCAACACCGTCGAATGTCGTCGGAGTGGTCTCGATTCCAACCACGCGCATTCCTGCCGCCACTCCAGCCGCAACGCCGGTGGGCGAATCTTCAAAAACAATGCAATCAGCCGGTTCGATGCCCAACCGCTCCGCCGCTAATAGGTAGATCTCCGGAAAGGGCTTCGGCCTCTTCACCTGGCTTCCGTCAATTCTCACTTTGAAATAGGGCGCCAAGCCGAGCCTCTCCAGCGCAAACTCGATATTCGCCGGCTCTGCGTTGGAGCCCACCGCCTTCGGTACGTCCCGGAACCTTTCAAGAAACGCCGTCACGCCCGGAACGCGATAACGCTCCAGGTCGGCCGCGAGAATCATTTCCCGAAATAGCCGTTCTTTGGCCGCTCCATGTGCGAACGCCACGTCGTCGGATAAACCGGGGTCGATCAGCTCCCGGACCAGCTCGGAGTTTCGTTTGCCATGCATGCGTTCGGGGATGTATTGCTGCTCAATGCCCAGTCGGCGCAAGTAGGCCTGCCAGGCATCGGTATGCATGGGCATGGAGTCGATGAGGACGCCATCAAGGTCAAAAAGAAACGCGAGGCCCCGGGCCACTTGTGAAACCACGGCGTTGAGAATAGCATGCTGGTGTCGGTAGGAACGCGCAACATGCGATCGGCCTTGGCGCGCTGGCCGTCGCTATAATCAAGTGGTTTGTGCGAGTAACGCGCGAATGGCCCGTCCGGCTTCGCCATTCCTTTGCGTGCCCCCGCGCTGGCAGCCAGGCCCAGAGTGAAAAGTAGCTCACAATCGTTTGTCCGCCCGCTTCGACGCCGAATCCTTCAACTAACGATTGCGATCGTCGCACTTTTTCTGCTCCTCGGGATAATTGCGCCTTTCATCAACGCGGCCGCCTTTGGCACTGAAATCCAGCACGCATTACAATCCGCTCTCGGTAGAAAAGTCCAGATCGGAAAAGTCCATTTCACCATCTTGTCTGGGCCCGGGTTCCTGCTTGAGGATGTCAGCATCTCCGAGGATCCGCGTTTTGGATTGGAACCGTTTGCCTTTGTCGAAGCTCTGAACGTGCGAGTCAGGCCGGACAAACTGCTGCTCGGGAGGATCCAGATCTCCAGCCTGCAGCTGGATCGCCCCTCGTTGAATCTCGTCAAACAGTCCGATGGCACCTGGAACTTTCTCGAATTGATCGGCCGCCTGAGTTCGCCGCGGCGAGCGCCGCTGGGATTCTTCCCCACGGTTGAACTAACGGGTGCCCGTATCGACTTCAAGTTGGGAGTGCGAAAGACGACCTTCTACCTTGCCGACACCGATCTCGATCTTTATCCGGAGCGCTCCGGCCGATTATCGATTCGCTTCGCTGGTTCGCCCTCGCGCACCGATCGGTCCGGAACCGGTTTCGGACACTTTCGCGGGTCGGCCAGTTGGCTGGTCAACGTGAATGACGCCAACTCGAATGCGCTGGAAGGTGACGTCACCCTGGATCCCAGCAATCTCAGCGAACTCACAACCCTCTTTCAGGGATATGACATCGGCATTCATGGCACTGTCGGCATGCAGGCTCACGTCGAAGGACCACCCAGCGCGCTTCGGCTCACTGGCGAGTTGGATCTGGGGGATGTTCACCGCTGGGACTTGATGCCCAAGCAGGGCGAGTACTGGCGGATTGGTTACCGCGGCTCCCTCGACTTGCCTGAACAGCAGTTTGAGTTTGAGACGTTGGCGGCCCCGGGAAAGCATGCGACACCAGTTACGATTCAGCTGCGTGCGAATCGTTTTCTGACGCAGGCATCGTGGTCAGTGATCGCGCGACTCGACAAAGCGCCCGCCGGGAATCTATTGCCGCTCGCTCAACGAATGGGCATCTGGATTCCCGCAGGACTGGGTCTCACCGGTACGCTGGACGGCGTCGTGGGCTACTCCAACCGCGCGGGGATGGAGGGAGGGGTCGCTCTGAACGACCTTGCCGTCACGTTTCCCGGAGCGCCCGCTCTTCAAGTGAGTCAGGCGACTGCAACCATCAGCAGCGGAAACATTCATCTCGATCACATGGCCGTCAGCAGCGATGGCAAGAACATTCTGGAGGCGTCAGCCGACTACTCCCCCGATACACGCGGCGTTCAGGTGGCGGCAAGTGCCGATCAAGGGGACTTGAAAGTGTTAACGACGGTCCTGCGCGGCTGGTTCACTGACTTTCCTGTACTTTCGTCGTTTGACGGTGGCTCGGTCACGGGTCAGATTCACTATTCCCATAACGCGGCAGCCGAGCCGGTTTGGAACGGTCTGCTCCAAGTCTCAGGCGGCACCTTGCAAGCGGCTGGTTTGATAGAACCTGTCACGGATGTTGGTGCGCATATCAGCTTCGATGAGTCAGGTCTCGACGCGACGCGCCTTAGCGGACTTGCCGCTGGAGTTCCGTTTCGCGGTGAGTACCACTATGCGACTAAAGGTCCGCGTCATGAACGGCTACGCCTGGAACTGAATGCGCTGGACCTTGCGCAGGCCGAATCACAGCTGGAACCATCGTTGCGATCATCCAGTTTGTTTTCCAGGCTGCGCGGCAGAAGGCAGTTGCCGGCTTGGCTTGCAAGCCGCAATCTCGAAGGCGACATTACGGTGAACCAGACGGCGGTCAACGGAGTCGCGATTGGAAGCCTTCGGGCTCATGTCATCTGGGATGCCGCGACCATACAAGTCAGCTCGTTGCAAATCAGTTCGGAACAGGGCAGTATTCGGGCCAAGGGCTCGGCGAACCTCTCCGAGAACAATCCCCGATACAAGCTCACCGGTGATGTCACCGGTATCCCGTGGAAGGGTGGACACGTTGATTTGTCCGGACATTTGGAGACAGCCGGCACGGGACGCGAGACGCTACGCAATCTTCGCAGTGCGGGCACCTTCGACGGTGAGGACCTCAGCCTCACACAGGAAGTCGATCTCTCAAAACTGACGGGCAAGTACCAAGTGTCCTTTGAAGCAGGCTGGCCCAGCGTTCGCTTGATTGGCCTGCAGGCGACGCAAGACGAGGAGTCCTGGGATGGCGAGGCCACCAGCCGGCAAGATGGCAAGCTGATTTTCGAGCTTGCCAACGGCCGGCGCCAGCTGCATGTTGTGAGCACGCTGCTACCTTCTGTGGACGAGAATGCGACAGCTATGCCCGGTCTTGCAGGCTTCAATAAACCGGCACGCTAGAAAATAATCAAGATCGTTTGAACGCACTTCGCTAAAATCAAGTAGCATGTCATGCATCCACTAGATCCCGTCTGGCAGTCCTGTGTCCGGGAATTCGATCTGGCGTGTCAGAAAGCCTCCCGAGCCTCTCGAACTGAGACCACCAACGAGCTAAATCAGATTGTCCGGCGGCTCAAAAACAGTGAAAGCGAGTCCGAATTAGTCGACGCCGTTCTGGACGGTGCGGCCCTTTTTGCCGCGCAGGTTGCATTGTTTGCGCTCGACGCTGGAAACTTGCGCGTCCTTGGTGGGCGGAGACTCAACTTGCCGCCCGATCTAGTGCTCCCCTTGGCGAGCGTTGCCGCCTTTTCCAATGCGGTCGAGTCGAAAGACACCGTCGTCACGATGCGCACGCCGGCGGAGGTCTCTGAGACTCTCTCTACAGGCGATAAGCCGCAGCGCGCCTTTCTCATGCCGACGCTGAACCGGAACCGGGTCGCTGCTGTGCTTTTTGCCTCGGCGGACGATCACACGGACTTGAATGGGCTTGAGTTGCTGTCGGCCTTCTCCTCTGCCATGCTGGAGCGCATCCGGAGGATAGCGGCGGGCAGTCAGAACGCTCAAGGTGAGAGCCCGGAGACTTCCGGGACTCGCGCCAAGCCTTCGTTGCCACGCTGGTCCGATTTGGACGAGGCTCAGAGGACTCTTCATATTCGGGCGCAGCGGTTCGCCCGCACCAAGGTTGCCGAGATGCAGCTCTATAAGCCAGAGCTGTGTCAAAAAGGGAACGACCGCCAGGATATCTATCTATACCTGAAACAAGAAATCGATTCTGCTCGTGAAGGATTCCGCACTCAATTCATGACCATTCCGACAATGGTCGATTATCTTCATCTGGAGCTGGTGGGTTCTCTCGTGCATGGTGACGAGTTCTTGCTGGGGGCCGACTATCCTGGGCAAATGCAGTGAGGTTTTGTTGGGCGCGTGTCGCATCTTTGCGGTAGCGGCAACTAGTGTGCGAGCGCGGGTGCGCCCGGCTTTCGGCGCGCTGCTTTGCAGTTTGCTTCTGCTCAGTGCTTCAGCGCCGGTTCCTGCTTCAACCGCTGCTTCTTCTAAGAAGAAGACCAAGAAAACCACTGCTCCCAAGGCGAAGGCCGTCGGCGGCACAGGTCTTATTGCCGCCGCCCAGCGTGAGCTGACGCAGGGTAACTACGCTACCGCATCCGAATACGCTAAACAGGCCGCCAGCAAGGTCCCGCAGTTGGAAGATTATGCGGAGTACATTCGAGAGCAGGCCGAATACAACCTGAAGAATTATCCTGAGATCGGAAAAGCCGCCGCGCGCATTTTTGACCAGAAGCCGGCGTCTCCGCTGACCGGGCCAGCCGCGGCACTGGCAGTCAAAGCCGATCTTGGAAACGACCAACCCAAACAGGCGCTTGATCTGATCCGCAAACACTACGCCCGGATCACCCAGCCGCAAGCGGACTTTTTACTCGCGCAATGTTTTCGCGCGAACGGCGACTTCGCGCAAGCGGTGGAGTATTTCCAGCGCGTTTACTATGGCTATCCTCAGGCGAAGGAAGCCGAGGATGCCAGTCAGGCGCTTGCCGATCTGAAGCTGAAACTCGGCGATGCGTATCCGGCTCCGGCTGCGACTGCCATGCTCGCCCGTGCTAAGAAGCTACTCGATGCGAAGAACTACGCCGCCGCACGAGCGGATCTTGAGGCCGCCCTCCCCAAGTTGGCTGGTGCTCAACTCGATCTGGCCCGCGTGCGTATCGGAGCCACTCGCCTGCTGGACAAAGATCCCAAGGCCGCGCTCGAGTACCTGAAGGGGCTGCATGTGGACGATCCGGATGCCGACGCAGAGCGCCTCTCCTACATCGTCCGGAGCGTCCGTAAATTGGACCGCACTGCTGATGTGCGGCAGTACCTCGATCAGCTTGCCCAAAAACATCCCGACTCGGCGTGGCGCTTGGATGCCCTGACCTTCGTGGCGAACCAGGCCAACGTTGATGGCGATCCTGCTACCTATCTGCCCCTCTATCAAGCCTGTGCTGCCGGCTTTCCTGACGATCCCCGCTCCGCCTGGTGCCATTGGCGGCTGGCCTTCACGGCGTACTCGCAAAACAAGGTCGACGCGTTCGATCTGCTACGCGAACAAGTTCAGCGCTACCCCGATGCGGTAGATGCCAACGCCGCGCTCTATTACCTGGGCCGCTTCGCAGAAACGCGCGGCGATGACGCGGCGGCTCGGGCGTACTTCAGTGAGCTGGTCCGGCTGTTCCCCAACACGTACTACGGCGTCATTGGGAGGGAGAGGTTGAAAGAGACCAAGGTCGCTTCTGCCGACGCGGATCCGGTCGTGTTGGAATTCATTCGGGGCATTCAGTTCCCCGTGCGCGTCGCGCCTGTTTCATTTGTGCCCGATAAAGACACCCAGCGACGGCTGGACCGGGCGAAGCTCCTTGAAACGTTCGCCCTGAACGATTGGGCAGAGTCGGAACTGAAATTCGGGGCGCGCGAGGAAGGCGAGCAGACCCATATCTATGCCTATGAGCTTGCCAAACTGGCGTCCTCGCAGAACGAATACGACCAGGCGGTTCGCTATATCAAAGCCTATGCGCCGGGTTATCTGTCGTATCCCGTCAGCTCGGCGCCGCTCGATTTCTGGCATCTCGCTTTCCCGCTGCCCTACCGGACAACCTTGGATCGCGACAGCCGCGAGAACAACCTGGATCCATTCCTGGTTGGGGCGCTCATCCGCCAGGAATCGGAGTTCAATCCAAAGGTGATTTCTTACGCGCATGCCTATGGGCTGATGCAGGTGGAGCCCGCGACGGGGCGCGAACTCGCCCGCCGCTTGAAGATCAAAGGCTTCCGGACGACCGACCTCCTGACCCCGGATCGCAACATGCAGCTTGGTACGTACTATTTCCGTAGCCTGCTCAATCAGTTAAACGGAGAAGTTGAACTAGCACTTGCAGCCTACAATGCGGGGAAATCGCGCGTGGATCAGTGGCGCCAGCGAGGCGCGTTTCGCGAGCCTTCTGAGTTCATTGAGACCATTCCGTTCGACCAGACGCGTACTTACGTCCAGGTTGTGCTCCGCAATGCGGATGTCTATCGGCGGTTCTACGCGGGAACGCAGGGAACCACGCCAACGGAGAAGGAAGCCCCCAAATCCAAAGCCGCTGCGAAGAAGAGTGCGAGTGGGCAGGCCAGGCTGCGTCAAGGCTAGAATTGCGAGATGGGCCTGACAGCAACGCGCTTTCAAAGTAAACGGGTAGCGGAATTCAAGGAGTCGGTCATTCGCGAGATGACCCGCCTCGCGCTGAAGGCCGGCGCAGTCAATCTGGCGCAGGGATTCCCCGACTTCGCCGCGCCCCTTGAAATCAAGCAGGCGGCCCAACAAGCCATCGCCGACGATCTTAATCAGTATTCCATTACGTGGGGATCCAAGCCCTTTCGTGATTCAATCACCGATTACTATCAGCACTTCTATCAGATTGATATCGATCCCGAGCGCGAAATCACGGTGTGCTGTGGCGCTACTGAGGGCATGATTGCGGCCATGCTGGCGTTGCTGAATCCCGGCGACGAGGTTGTGATCTTCGAGCCGTTCTACGAGAACTATTGGCCCGATTCTCAGTTAAGCGGAGCCGTCTGCCGGTACGTAACTCTGCGGCCTCCTGACTGGAGCTTCGACGTCAAAGAACTGCGCCGCGCCTTCAACGAAAACACCCGGGCCGTCATCCTCAACTCGCCAAACAATCCGACCGGGCGCGTCTTTACCCGGGAAGAGTTGAGGCAAATCCTGGAACTCTGCGAAGAGTTCGATGCGCTGATCCTCACCGATGAGATTTACGAGCACGTCATCTTCGATGGCGAACAGCACATCCCACCTATGGCGCTGCCTGGCGGCCGCGAGCGGTCGGTTCTGGTCAATAGCCTGAGCAAGACCTACTCCGTTACCGGCTGGCGCGTCGGTTGGGTTCTGGCAGCGCCGGAGCTCACCTCGTCTATTCGCAAGGTCCACGACTTTATTACCGTCGGCGCGGCCGCTCCTCTGCAGCAGGCCGGCGTAACAGCGCTGCATTTTCCCGACTCGTACTATTCGGAGCTGGCTTCGACATATCAATCGAAGCGTGACTTGCTGCTTGGGATTCTCGAAAAAGTCGGCTTCAAGTGTTTCGTGCCGAAAGGCGCGTACTACATCATGGCCGACATCTCGAACTTCGATTTCTCCGATGACACCGCGTTCTGCACGCACCTGGTCAACGAAATCGGAGTAGGCGCCGTGCCAGGTTCCAGCTTCTTCTCAGACGCCGCTGACGGAGCGCACTTGGTCCGTTTCTGTTTCGCCAAGAAGCCGGAAACGCTTCACGCGGCCGCCGATCGCTTGCAGAAGCTCGGCCGCGGATAAGCATGCGGCCGGCTTTTCTGATTCCGGAAACGACGGTACATGACAGTGGCCAGGGTCCCGATATCGATCTCGGCCTGCCGGCTCCGCGGGCAATTCTGCTGACGCTCGGAATCACGCAGGTAGTCGAACAGGAGAGTCTCGCGGTCGACATCTTCAGCTCGGCTGACCCTGAGTCCTGGACTGCCTCGCCGGTCCTCTCCATCCCACAGAAATTCTATGTCGGCGTGTCGTCTCTGCTACTGAATCTCTCCGCTCATCCCGAGGCCCGATTCCTGAGGGCGCAATGGAAAGTGAATCGGTGGGGACGTGGCGGCATGACGCCCCTGTTTAGCCTTTACTTGTTCGCCGAACCTGTCATCGATGCCGTCCTTGCTCCGAGCCCCGCTACACCCGGTTGATCAGGCTGGCCACATAGCCCGCGCCAAAGCCGTTGTCGATGTTCACGACCGTCACGTTGCTGGCGCAGCTATTCAACATGCCTAGCAGCGCGGCAACCCCCTGGAAACTCGCACCATAGCCCACGCTGGTCGGCACCGCGATCACCGGGCAAGCCACCAGACCGCCGACAACGCTCGGCAGTGCGCCTTCCATGCCGGCACAGACCACAATGACCTTGCTTTCGAGCAGTCGCGTATGGTGATGCAGCAGCCGGTGCAAGCCCGCCACACCTACGTCGACAATTGCCTCCACGTCGTTGCCCATGATCTCCGCGGTCAATTGCGCCTCTTCCATCACCGGGAGATCGCTTGTGCCGGCGCAGATTACCGAGATCCTACCTTTGCCGAGTTGGGTCCGGTCGCGCCAGAATCGCACCACGCCTGAGAGCGGGAAGTGCTCCCCCGCAGGTTCGGTCTTCATTAGCAACTCAGCCGCCTCCGCCGTTGCCCGCGTCACCAGAACATTTTGCGATTTCGCTAGCAGCGCTTGGGCAATACCCAGAATCTGCTCGGGTGTCTTTCCCTTGCCGAAAATCACTTCCGGCATCCCGTGCCGCATCGCGCGGTGATGGTCCACCTTCGCGAACCCGAGATCCTCGAAGGGCAGATGACGCAGCTGATCGATCGCTTCGGCCACGGACGTCCCTCCCTTCTGTACCTGCTCCAGGAGTTGCTTCAAACGTTGAGAATCCATGAATTTTAGAGATCGGCCTCAGATAAGCCACCTCGCGTCCTCCGGTGGCATCTCCTAAAATGGTAGCGTTCCCCGCAAGCGGACGAAAACAAGTGGCACAGGCTTTAGCAAGGTCACCGGCTGAAGCCGGGTTGAAACAATCTGTGACCCGAGTGGGTCACAGGCCAGCCTGTGAAGCAGCCTAGGGGAACCCGGCGAATTAATGCTTCGATTCTGGAAACGCCTTCGGCTCACGCTCGAAATGATCAAGTTCGAGCACTCGGTGTTTGCGCTTCCCTTTGCGCTCACGGGCGCCCTGCTGGCGCTGCGCGACGCCAACTTTCGCATTCCCGATCTCAAGCTGCGTTTCTTGTGGATTGTTGTCGCAATGGTCGCCGCCCGTTCGGCAGCCATGACCTTCAATCGAATCCTCGATGCCGATATTGATGCGCGAAACCGGCGCACGGCGAAGCGCCATTTGCCGGCGGGCCTGCTGTCCCCGCAATTCGCCTGGGGATTCACGGTTGTTTCGTCGGGCGTCTTCATTCTCGCCGCTCGACAGTTGGGCCCGCTGTGCCTGTTGTTGGCGCCGGTTGCCTTGGGCATCCTTTTCTTCTATTCGTTCTGTAAGCGATTCACTTCGTTCTCGCACCTCCTCCTTGGCTTCTGCCTCGGCATGGCGCCCTCCGCTGCCTGGATCGCTATGCGTGGCGCACTCGACCCTCGGATCATCTGGCTCACAGCCGCGGTCATGTTCTGGACCGCCGGCTTTGACGTGATCTATGCGTGCCAGGACTACGACTTCGACCAGACCGAAGATCTTTTCAGCCTGCCAAGGAAGCTAGGAATCGCTAGAGCCCTGCATGTGTCCCGGCTGTTGCACGTCGCCATGATCCTGTGCCTGCTTGCTCTGACGCTGGCCTTCCACCTGGGGGCGCTGAGTTTCGTTGGCATCCTGGCCGTGCTGGCTCTCCTGGTCTACGAACAGGGCTTGGTCAAACCAACCGATTTGAGCCGGGTCAACGCCGCTTTTTTCACGGTGAATGGCTACGTAAGCGTGCTATTCTTCGTGTTTTGGGCAGCTGACATATTGCTCCAGCGCTATCCACTCTGATGCAAGCCGACCAAGCCCAACCCATCCTCGACGACCAACAGCTCAAGCCCATTCTGGACAAGGTAGCAGCCGGCACACGCCTCGATTTTGACGATGGGATCCGCCTCTATCGCAGCCCCGATCTTCTGGCAACCGGCTACATGGCGAACCTGGTGCGCGAGCGCATGCACGGTAACGTCACCTATTTCAACGTCAACCGTCACATCAATCCTACGGACGTATGTGTAGCTAGCTGCAGGCTTTGTGCCTTCGGAAAACGCACCAAAGATCCGTCGGCTTACACCATGTCTTTAGAGGAGGTTTGGGCGCGCGCCGGCCATGGCTACACCGAAGCCGTCACCGAATTCCACATCGTGGGCGGCCTGCACCCTGAACTCACTCTCGATTGGTTCTGCGAGATGATCCGCGGCCTGAAGGAGCGTTACCCGCAAGTTCACCTGAAGGCCTTCACGATGGTCGAGGTCGCGTATCTTGCCAAGCGCGCGAAGATCTCCATCCGTGAAACGCTGGAGCAGTTCAAAGCGGCCGGCGTCGACTCGCTGCCAGGCGGTGGGGCTGAGGTTTTCTCGGAACGTGTCCGGCGCATCATCTGCGACCACAAGATCGACGGCAACGAGTGGTTGGAAACGGCGCGCATTGCTCACCAGATCGGGCTCAAGAGCAATTGCACTATGCTCTATGGCCACCTCGAAACCCCCGAGGACCGCGTCGACCATTTGGTTCGACTACGTGAAGTACAAGATGAGACTGGGGGCTTTGTCACGTACATTCCATTAGCCTTCCATCCCGACAACACAGCTCTTCATCACTTGCCGAAGACCTCTGGTTTCGATGATCTTCGCCAGATCGCTGTCGCCCGCCTGATGCTCGACAACATCCGGCATATCAAGGCCTACTGGGTGATGATGACGCCCAACGTCGCGCAGATAGCGCAGCGTTTCGGCGCCAACGACATTGATGGCACTGTTGTTGAGGAGAAGATCTATCACGATGCGGGCGCCACCACCAGCCAAGGCCTGCGCCGCCAGGATCTCTTACGGCTGATTCGCGAAGCCGGCCGCGAACCGTCGGAACGCGATACCTCCTATCGCCCGGTCGTCCGCCAGGAATCTGACTTCACCGTTCTGGCGTAAGAAGTGGGGCGGGTCCCCACACCCGCGCCGGATGCCACATCCGGCTCCCCGACTTTTCATCTCTGATACGCTACCTGCTTCAGAACGAACCAACATGCGAACATCTCACCTCTTAATAATCCTCGGCGTCGCCGCACTCTCCACGGTGACCGTCCTTACGATATCGGCGCAGAACCAGCCGAATCACGACCTCGGCTTCACTGACACGCCTATGCTTCCGGGACTGCCCTACCATGTGCACGATCCCAGCCGTCCCCATCCCAAGGTAGTGACGCCGGGCAAGCAATGGGGTGACGCTCCTTCCGACGCCATCATTCTGTTTGACGGCAAGGACCTCTCGCAATGGACCTCGCATCACAGCAACATCACCAAGGCCGGAACCACCGGTCCTGCCGAATGGAAAGTCGAAGACGGTTACATGGAGGTTGTACCGGGAACCGGCGACATCATCACCAAGGAGAAGTTCGGCGATGTCCAGGTCCACGTGGAATGGTCCTCGCCCGCAGTGGTCAAGGGCAACAGCCAGGGGCGGGGAAACAGTGGCGTCATCCTGATGGCCCGCTTTGAGTCGCAAGTTCTAGATTCCTACAACAACCCCACTTATGCCGATGGCCAAGCCGGAGCCATCTACGGCCAGTGGCCTCCGCTCGTCAACCCGACGCGGCCGCCCGGCGAATGGCAATCCTACGACATCGTCTTCGAAGCGCCCAAGTTCGACGGCGAAAAACTTCTCAAGCCCGCCTATTTCACGACGTTCCTGAACGGCGTGCTGCTGCACAACCACCAGGCATCCATGGGTCCCATGGTCTATCGCCAGGTGGCGCACTACGTCCCGCAACCCGCTGAAGACGGTCTGCTGCTGCAGAACCACGGTGACAAAGTCCGCTTCCGGAATATTTGGGCCCGCCGCCTCAAAGGCTACGATGAACCCGAAACGGGGAAATAAGCCGCTGCACCGTGGGCGATCCTTCCCGTGGGGCCAAGACCTCCGCGAAGCGCCATAATGGAGTGAATGGCTACTGTTCACATGAGCGAGGCCGAATTGGCTCGTGACCTTCATGCCGTGTTAGCGCGTGTTCAGAAGGGCGTCGAGGTCGTCATTGAGCAGGATCACCGCCCAATTGCCGTCCTTCGCTCGCCGGTCGTCAAAGGCCGCTTGTTGTCAGAGTGCGTTGCGCTGGCGGAAGCGCGAGGCACCACTGCTATCCCGGATGAGGGCTTCCTGAAGGATCTCGAAGAAGGGATCGCGGAACGCAGTCAGCCATGGAATCCTCCGGCCTGGGACTAATCCTCGATTCAAGCGCGGTGATTGAGGCCGAGCGACAGCGCCTGAATGTCGCTCGTTTTCTAAAGTACCTTGCTGATCGCGTCGGCGAAATCGGCGCGGCAGATACCATACGCCAGTTCCGCTACGCTAATGCCGCAAAGGGCCACTTCCTGTTACGATCGATCGGCGGCAGGCGCGCCGCGCATTCCTTGATGATCTGAAAGCAACCGTCCCGGTTTATCCGATCACGGCTGAGACCGGAGAACTGGTTGGGAAGATCAATGCGGAATGCTCCAGAATGGCTAGCGAGTGCTTCCGCAGACGACCATAAAGGCAACGCATGATCGCGATCGTCTTCTTCCTGCTGCTGATTCTTGCGCTCTTCTCTCAGCCGCTTCAGCATCAGCTACGCTCAGCTTTTGAGCACAACCGCTCCCTAATCTTCTGCGTCCCCGCCGGGCTGAGCCTCCTCTTCTGCGCCTCAGCTTGGCATTACTCCGCGCTCTCCACGCCGATCGTGCTCCTGGTCGCCGGCTACACGTTCCTTCCCACGCTCATCATCTACTCCCAGGAAGCCCGGCTCGATCACCGCCCAACCCGCGCTGCCACCTTGCCCGATCTCGCCGCGATCCTGCTCCTTTGGCTGCCACTCGAGCTAAGCGTGGGTGCTGCCTACATTCCCAAACCTGCGCAAGGAACGCTCCACACCATTGCCTACGGCGTCGCCATCACACTTGCCCTGTTTCTCTTCCTGTTGGTTCGAAACCTTCCCGGCATGAAGTACCAACTGCCTGAAACGCTGTCCGACTTGCTTAGAGCCCTCCTGGGCCTGGTTGTCGCCGCCGCTGTCTTGATCCCTCTCGGGCTCCGCCTCGGCTTTCTCGCCCCCGCCCATGCCCCCCGATCGTCTTTGCTCACTTCGCTGTTTCGCATCGCCGTTATCTTTTGCGGAACGGCCCTTCCCGAAGAGATCCTGTTTCGCTCGCTGATCCAGAATTGGATCACCCAACGCCTTCCTCCCGCATACGTCGCCTGGGGGATCATTCTAGGCGCCTTAGTCTTCGGCAGTGCCCACCTGAATAACGGCCCGTTCCCATTTCCCAACTGGCGCTACATGATCCTCGCCACGTTGGCCGGTCTTCTCTTCGGCACGGTCTTCGCCCGATCGACGAGTGTGGTTGCCTCGGCGTTGCTTCACACGTCGGTGGATGCGACCAAATATCTATGGTTCTAGTATTACTGTGTTATAAATTACTGAGCCGATTGAGGATGATGGCAAAGCCCGGGTATCGTGTAGGAGATGGGTGTCATCCAAGCGAAGATTCAGACGGTCGAGGATATTTATCGCGTGGTCCGGACGGCTGTGGTCAGTAAGGATCCTATTCGTGCCACCTATCACGACAGGGATCGGTGGTTCTGCCCGCATAGGTTGGGTCGGAATAACGAGGGCCAGGTTCGTGTACTTTGCTATCAGTATGCTGGGGAGAGTTCGAGTGGATTGCAAGCGGACGGCTCACCGGAAAACTGGCGCTGCCTTGCTCTGGAGAAGCTGTCTAGAGTGCAATTGCTCGAGGGTTCATGGCACACCGCGCCCCATCATTCCCGTCCACAGACCTGCATGGTGGATGTAGACGTGGATGCTGAAGATTAACTGCTCCCGCTGGCTCCGCAGAAGGGACAATGAGGCAACTGCCCGAGCAAGTGGCGGGCGGTGACAATCCGCAGCGTGGCAATTGAGCAGGGATTATGTCGTTCGGGACGGATCCGGCGACCCGCGCGGGCGGAAGTCCGGTGGCAGCTCCGGGGCTGATAGTCCAACATGGTCGACGCGGATTGAGGGGGAAAAACGGTTCCGCTCGCCGATCAGGAACCCGTAGGCGGCGATGCACAAAGTGGCGTGATGGTGAAAACCGCGCCAACCCCGACCTTCATAATGGCCTAGTCCCAACTCCTGCTTGAGTTCCTCATAGTCTCGTTCAATAATCCAGCGGTGTTGGGCTATCTTTACCAGAGTTTTCAGGGAAGTCTTCCCCGGCAAAGTGGAGAGCCAGTATTTGGTAGGCTCCGATTCTTTCTTCGGCCATTCGATCAAGAGCCATTCTTCCGGATATGGCTCAGTGCGCTTGTAATCGCGATGGGCAGGACGCACGCGGACTGCGGCAAATCGTGAGTGTAAAGTTTCTTGACAGCCTTGACGCCAACCGATGTCCTTCCATGTCGAAGACGGCAACTCGAGAGCCAACTGCTTTACCGAAATGGGTTGATGATCCGCATTGCGCTGTAGTCGCTTAGCTGGCGCTCCCCGGCCTGGCTTCCGCGCTGGCGCCGGTAAGGGTTGTTGTCCAGGCTCCCACACGGTGGCGTTAGATTCAATGCCCACTATATATTGCAGTCCGAGTTGGGTGAGATCAGTGCGGAATTGCGTGCCCTTCCCATAACCCGCATCTGCCAGTACCACTCCTAGGGGAACCTTCTGTTCCAACGCCTGCCGAATCTGCTGCAAAGCAATCTCTGGCTTGGTTTGAAATTCAATCGACTCGGGCACTCCAGCCTTCCGGCAGCGCTCCTCATCCTGGCACCACACCTCTGGCAGATAGAGTCGCCAAGCAATTGGCAAACTCGAGCTCCATGTGCTCACTGATAAACTCACCGCCACCTGGCAGTTATCTTGTTTGCCGACCTGACCGCAGTACTGCCGAGCGACTCCGACGGAATGCTTCCCCTGCTTAGGAAAACCCGTATCATCCACAATCCATGCCACCACTGGACCGTGCTTCTCCATGGTTGGCAACACAAATCGCCGCACCTCGGCCAGCATCTCCTCGTCATTCCAGGGGGCGTCCGCCACCAAGTGATGGAGTGACTGATGCGTGCGACGAACATTGTCGGGAGCCAAGCGCGCGGCCATCGGCTCCACACTCTTGCGCTCCCCGGGCAATAACAATCCCGTGCAGTAGCTCTTCAACGGTATGTGCCGGTCGGCATGCCCCGCGGCGTCTGCCAGACCCTCAATATATGCCGCGAAGCGCCTCTGCTGTGGGCCTGGCGAGGAGAGGCGTGATCCCACAAAACAATTCTACATTAAAATGTTTGTTTTTAACACAGTAGTACTAGGTCAGCGCTTGCGAATTGTCCGCCCAGATTTATTCGCTATACTTGAGGAAATGCCGGGACGAAGCTACCTTGGGGAGTTCGAGTTGATGATTCTGCTTGTCGTGATCAGGCTCGGGGATGACGCCTACGGTGTTCCGATCTCTGGGGAACTTCTGAAAATCACCGGAAGGGACGTCTCTCTCGGAAGCGTCTACGCGGCACTGGACAGGCTTGAGCAAAAGCAACTTGTTTCGTCGACGCTCGGAGATCCGAGTCCTGCGAGGGGTGGACGCGCGAAACGATATTTTCACGCCACTTCTAAGGGCATACGTGAGGCAAAGACGTCCAAGAAAGCTCTGGTTAGCTTGTGGCGTGGAATAGCTCAACTGGAGGGCGGGCGCGCATGAACAAAAAACAGCCACAGGCCCCAGCGTTGGCGGTATGGCTTTTGCGGCGATTGTATCCGAAGCGGAGCCGGGAAGGGATTACGGGCGACCTACTTGAGAAACTCCACGAGGGGCGCTCCGAACGCTGGTTCTGGCGCCAAGTTCTGGTCGCGATCCTGGTTGGCACTTCCGACCAACTGAGGCACCGCTGGGCAGAGACCTGCGTAGCTGCAACCGGCACAGCCTCAATCTGGTTCATTCCGTGGGGCCTGATCTTCCCAACTGCTGCAATGAGCACGTCGATGAATTGGGGTGCCCGATTGCCATGGCTCCTAGCAATCGAAATCATGACGGCGCTGATGGTCCTGCCATTCTTCGGCGTCCTTCTTCATCGTTCGAGGTCACTTCGCTGGGCTAATCTGCTTCGAGTCTTCTTTCTCTGCGCACTGCTGTTTGGTGCAGGAGACTTGTTCACACTCTGTTGGTGTGCCTGGCATCCTGTCATGGGAGCGACCCAGGCTTCGTGGACCCTAGCGTTGCAGGTGGGATGGATCTTCGCTGCAATGCTGATCGCCACGCGGGTCGCTCTGGGCTACTAGCTATTTCCAACGAAATTCCGACGTGATCAGCTTGGCGCATCGCTTTCAGGCAACGGTTCGAAGAACGAATCGGGAACCACGAGTTCGCCCTTAGCCACGCCCATGCGCGGTTTACGAATCCTCTTCTTGCGAAGTAACCGGACTTCCGCGATCGGCATATTGTTTTTGCAAAGCATCAACGTCTCGCCCGGCCTCAGTTCGGCCAGATAGCGCGACAGATTGGCTTCTGCGTCGTGGATGTTAGCCCGCTTCACAACTGTATTCTGAACCATTAATTCCGACGAAACAAGCTTCGCCAAAGCAAGCCTTCTCTCGCTAGTATTGGTGCATGTCCACCGCCGACCTCCCCGAGCAATTCGGCGACATCGACATCTACCTCTTCGATCAACTGTTGCGCGGCCGCATCGTACCGGGTATGCGGGTTCTGGATGCGGGCTGCGGCTCCGGCCGAAATCTGATCTACTTCTTACGCCACGGATACGAGGTGTTTGGCGTAGACCGGGACCCAGCGAGCGTGATCGGTGTCCGCCGTCTGGCTGCAGCGCTGGCGCCGAACCTGCCGCCGGAGAACTTTCGCACGGAGGCTCTCGAATCCATATCTTTTCCCGCTGCGTTTGCTGAGTTTGTGATCAGTAGCGCCGTTCTCCACTTTGCCCGCGATGACGATCAGTTTCGAGATATGCTGCACGCCACCTGGAGAGTACTGGAACCAGGCGGCGTGCTATTCTGCCGCCTCGCTTCTTCGATCGGAATGGAGCACCAAATGCAGCGCTTGGAAGGCCGCCGATTTCTACTACCCGATGGCTCTCAACGATATCTGGTCGACGAGGCTCTGCTGAGTCAGGCCGCAAACGATCTGGGCGGGCGAATGATTGATCCGCTCAAGACCACCGTCGTTCAAAATCAGCGAAGCATGACGACGTGGGTGTTGCGGAAAGACTAGCATCTGCGCGGGTCGCACTCCGCCGCCTATCTACTCCGCCCGCCGCTTCCGATTCCACTTGTGCACCAGCCAACAACTTCCGTACCAAGTCCCGAACAGCACCAACAGCCCCGTCGCCCCAAGCGAGAAGCTGCTGCGCAACCAAGCCAGGAGCGCATATGTTGCCAGGCTCAGGCAAGTCGAAATGGCGCACAGAGTGATGTAAACGGACATACCAGCGGACCACCCCTTACCCTAGCGCACCGCCAAATTCCGCGCAGGAATCGGCGGTCCCGGCTGAAAACCACTGCATTGAAGTTCGTCAAATCCCTGCGGTGTATATAATGAGCATCGCCGAACTTTAAAGGAGCTGCCATGTTGCCAGGCTATATATCTAAGGCTGTCCCGAACCCGATTTCCAATCGCGCGCCTTGGTACAAGAACACCGCCCCCACGTACGCCGGAGTTTTTTTGTGGGTCGTCTTTTACCGCGAGATCGCGGCAGGAACTCTTGATCGCGCGGGCGTCGGCCTGAGCCTCTTAGCTCTCCTGGTGGCAGGCCTCATCAGCTACGCTCTCTTCTATCGCATCCCGGGCATGCTTGGCATGCGGACGGGCTTTCCCCTCTACGTCGTCGGTAGTTCTACATTTGGCGCACAAGGTGGCTACCTCATGCCGGGCCTGTTAATGGGCCTGCTTCAAGTGGGCTGGATGTCCGTAAACGCGTTCGTCGCAACTTCGTTCATCCTGACGGCTTTCGGTTCGAAGGCCGAACCCGGCAGCTTGTTATTTGGCATCATTGCGGCCGTCTGGGCGCTGGTCCTTGGCTACGTCGGGGCGATGGGCATCCAGTACGTTGCGCGGTTCGCACTCTATTTGAATCTGGTTCCACTGGCGATGATTCTGATCGTCTTTGTGAGGAACGCGGGTGGCGTGTCGCAGTATGTGCCCGAACATCCGAGCCCGTATATCGGGTTCATGATGCTCATCCAGATTGTAGTTGGTTTCTTTGCTACGGCTGGTGCCGCGGGGGTCGACTTCGGCATGAACAGCCGAGATGAGAAGGATGTTCGATGGGGCGGCTTGGTGGGCATCTTGCTCGCTGTGCTGGTCGCCGGAGGCCTTCCGCTGCTATCGGTGGCCGGCGCGCACGCCCTGTTCGGTGTCCAAGACTACAAATTCGATTCAGCGATCGCTCAAACCGGCAGCTTTGCGGCCATCGCCTTCTTCCTGTTTGCCATTGCGTCCATCGCCCCCATGTGCTTCTCTTCGTTTATTGCAGGTAACAGCCTGGCGACCATGATTCCCGGCGTGCCTCGGCTAACGTCCACCATGGTTGGCTCAGTCGTAGCGGCAATCCTGGCCATCACTGGCGTTGCGGCCAATCTCATTAATCTCTTCACCATCATCGGTGCATCGTTCGGACCGATTTGCGGAGCGATGGCCGCCGACTATTGGCTGTGCGGAAAGAAATGGGCTGGGCCGCGAGAAGGAATCAACTTTGCCGGCTACGGCGCTTGGGCCGTCGGCTTCGTCATTGGGATCTTGCCGTTTCTCCCTATTTCCGAAGAGACCAAACCTTATCTTCAGCCTGCCGCCGTCTACAGTTTCATCGCCGGCTTCGTGGTGTACGTCGCGCTTGCGAAGGCAGGCCTTCAGCCCAAAGTGGTGGTGGGCGGCGTTCCGGCCGCTGCTCGGAAGTAGGCTACTCAGGTCTCACGCATCCTAAACTAAACACGCCGGTTGCTCATTTCCCCAAAACCAAAAGCGCTCGAACCTGGGGATGTATGCCCCTGAGCTGCGTCCTCCCGGGCCGTCAACGCATTGACAAATCTGAGCATGGCTGAATCAAGACTGCGAGGACGTCATTGCGTTTGCCGCGTCATCGGCTGCACTTACGGTTAAGCCGGTAGTTCCTACGTTCAGTCTTGGCAGAAGTTGCGCGCCCGCCTTCAGCGAGCGATTGGCCTGTTCCAACACAGGTATCCGGTCGGGACTTCCGCGAGAGAATCACGCGGGTTTGCCAGCAGGAAACATTAGATCTTCCTGGTGTTTTGAACAGGACGTCCGCCCGAACACTGTTGGGATTACCTGAGCTGCTCCACCCCGCCACAATGATGGCAAGTGTTCTGCATATCCATGCAGTGCTCACCCTTCGAGCGGAAAATGCAAGGAGACGATAATGAAAAACACTTTCTTGAAGAGTATTACCTGCGCAGGTTTGTTGTTATTTTCACTTGGAGCCGCCCAGGCTGTTGCGCAAGACCGAGATGACGACGCCTGGCACCGATCGCGGGAAGACTTCTACGCGGGAAATAGCTGGCGGATGCACATGTTCGAAAGGATCCGGGTGGACCTGGACCACGTGCAAGACGTGGCGTTTGAAAGAAGAGACGAGGATCGGATCGTTAGAACGAAAGCGAAGATCTCCGAACTGCAGGACAAGCTTGCCGCAGGCAGGTACGACCGTCAGGAGTTAGACGATGTGATCGCCAGCCTCCAAACAGTGGTGGATGATAACAGGCTCTCTTCAGGCGATCGCGACATGTTGAATGACGACCTCGATCGGGTGCGCGATTATCGAGATCACCACGAAAACTGGCGCTAGCGGCGAAGGCTTGATTGCCACTGCGCGGCCGCGCTTATTCGTTCCGAAGCCCCAAAGCCTTCGGTAGGCAATCAATGCGCCGGGTAGCAGTGCCAGTAAGTGGCAGCGAGTTCATGAGTGTCTTACAAAAGGATTAAGAAGAATGAAACACTATGGATTGCTCCTCTTGTGCGGCTTGGTCACCGTCCCATCCGGCGTAACCGCGGCGGCACAATCGCCGCAGGCGCCGAACCCTACCCGACAGGAAATAGCACCGCCAGGAGGGGCGGTGCCGGTGTATCGCGTAACTGTGGTAGCGCGCACTACTGTAGCGGTTAATTATATGCTTCGCAGCGGTTCTACGAGGATCGCATTTCGCGGCACCACGCTGATGCCGGAAGCTCGAGGTGAAGCGCGCGTGGAAAGCAAGCAGGGCGTCACCAGGATAGACGCGAACACGGAACGCATGCAGCCGGCCGGGGTTTACGGCCCGGAGTACCTGACCTACGTTATGTGGGCGATCACGCCGGAGGGGCGTGCGGAGAATCTGGGTTAGGTGCTGTGGAATGGCGAGAACAGCAATCTGCGCGCTACTTCAAACCTGCAGGCTTTCGGCTTGATCATTACCGCCGAGCCGTATTTCGCTGTGACAACGCCAAGCGACGTGGTTGTGATGGAAAACTTCATCCGCGACGATACGCAGGGCACAATCGAGCCGATCGAAGCCAAGTACGAACTGCTCAAGCGCGGCCAATACGCGATGATGGCAAACCCCGCCGAGTTGCGGCCGCTGATGGTGGACTACCGGACACCGCTGGAGCTTTACGAAGCACGTAATGCCGTGCGCATCGCCCGATGGACGGGCGCGGAGCGCTATGCCGCCGATACATTCCAGAAAGCGCTCGTTGATCTGCAGAATGCCGAGAACTTGCTGAGAGGCAAATCTGGCGGCAAACCGACCGGCACGGAGGCGCGCGAAGCGGTCCAGATGGCCGAAGACGCGCGCATCATTCCGTTGAAACGCATTGAAGATGAGCGGTTGGCCAATGAGAGGGCAGCCGCTGCGGAGCGAGAGTCCGCCACCAGGGCGCAAGCGGACGCAGCCGAAGCGGGCCGCCTGCAGGCGGAGCAGGAACGCCGAGCGGCCGAACAGGAACGTGTGGCGGCACTGCAAGCCAAGGCGGACGCCGATGCCGCGCGTTCGGCGGCTCAGATTGCGCAACTGCAGGCACAGGCTGAAACGGAACGCGCCAGGCAGGCCGCCGCGGATGCCGATCGTCTACGCAATCAGGCAGAAAACGATAAGACACAGCTTCGCGCGCAACTCCTGCAGCAACTCAACACGATTCTGGAGACGCGCGATAGCGCCCGAGGCCTGATCGTGAATATGTCCGATGTACTATTCGACTCCGGTCAGTACACGCTGCGCACCGGTGCTCGAGAGAGGCTCGCCAAGGTGTCGGGCATTCTGCTGGCGCATCCCGGCTTGAAAATCCAGGTGGAAGGCCACACCGACAATATCGGCGGTGAGGACTTTAACCAGAGGCTCTCCGAAGAGCGCGCCGCCACCGTCCGCGACTACCTGATGCAGCAAGGCGTGGGTATGACTGCAGTGAGCGCCACGGAATTCGGCATGACGCGCCCAGTAGCATCGAACGACACTCCCACCGGCCGACAACAGAATCGCCGCGTAGAACTAGTGGTCTCAGGAGATCATTGGCCAGGAGATCGGTTCGATTCGGTAATAGGGGCTCCCAAACGGCTTCGCACGCCGCTTAAGAATCAGGGTTATGGCGTGCTAAAAGCTTCGGGCAGGGAAGGCGACACTGTCCAAGTATCGCGGAGGCGGGGTTCTGGGGTTGGCACACTCACGAATCCCAGAAAGGTTAGGTTAGCGCTTATCTATGGGATGCATCCCATAGGCTCGTTGTTCTCATTTGAGTGCTATCCTGCGGCACAGTAGCCAATGATGCAGGCATTCGCCCGGACAGCTGTATCCCTCCTCCTCCTTTCGACCGCCCGGGCTTGGGCGGCTGAGCCATTGCTAGGAACCTGGAAACTCATGAGCCAGGTCGTTAACGGCCAAAAGGTCGATTCCGATCCGCTGACGCTCCGAATCTATAAATCCGGCGATGCTCTGGAGTTTGCCTACTCGGTACCCGTAAACGGAATTTTCTTTGTAAGCACGACCTTCACGTCGGTGCATCTCGATGGTTCCGAAAGCGATATCAATGACGCACGAGGCAAGAAAGTGGGCACTGTCAAAATAACCAAGGCCGGCCCTTCGGAATATAAGGCAATCCTCCAGGGCCCGAATCGGCCCACCGCGGCTTCCAAACTGACCATCTCTCCGGACGGGAAAACGCTGACGTCTGAATCCGGCGGCGGACCCTCTGCCGCCGTGCAAGTGTTCTCCCGCCAATAGCCAACTGGATGAAATTCTTTCGGCACTTCCTTCGTCGTCCCCGTCAGCTCTGGTTATGGAAATTCAATTTTCAGGTTCACCTCTGGCTCGGAATTATCATCGCCCTGTACCTGGTCGTCATCGGAGTCACGGGATCGATTCTCGTATTCCGGGACGAACTGGAAGCGCTGGCCGGGTTGAATCCGTGGCAAAGCCTCCAAACTACCGAGCCGTTCGCCGACATCACCGAAGTCATAAGAAACGTCCAGGCCGCTTACCCGGGCCGGCCGGTTATCTCGGTCTACACGCCTACCGAAACGGATCCCGTATTTGAGGCCACCGTCCAAGGGCAGCGGGAGCGCATCACGGTCGCGGCGCATCCCAAGACAGGCGCAGTCCTGGGCGTCGTGCCATCGATGCACTCATGGCTGAGCGTCGTTCGCGACCTGCATGTCAATCTGATGGTCGGCCCGAAAGGCCGAGCGGCCAACGGTATCGGCGGTGCGTTGCTGGTGCTTCTCAATATCACGGGTCTGGTCATCTGGTGGCCCGGCATCAAGTCCTGGAAGCGCGCTCTGAAAATCGATTTCAGAAGGACCTGGCGGCGGGTCAATTACGACCTCCACAACGCGGTCGGCTTCTGGACGCTCGCTCTTGTCACGTTTTGGGGGATCTCCGGCTTTTACTTTGGATGGTCCCGAGAGGTTTTCCTTTTCGTCGACCGTATCTCGCCCATCATCAGCGCACGACCGCCTGTTGTCACCGTCAAGCCGGTCAGCGACCCGGTCGCGCTCGATCTGAAGTCCATCCTTGTTCGTGCTTACGTCCTCGATGCAGGAACCTCACTGGAAGGAATCCAATTTCCTTACAATCGGCGGGCGCCACTCGAAATCTACATGCGGCGCGGCAACCACAGCGGCGCTGAGTACATGGATACCATGTACTTCAATCCGTGGGACGGCTCACATATTAGGACCTGGCGCTATGGCGTCAACGAAAGTCTGGGCGATTGGTTCATCTGGCTGCAGATCCCGCTTCACTATGGAACCTACTGGGGACGCGGTATCAAGGCGCTCTGGGCGTTGCTCGGCCTGATGATACCCCTCATCACCATCACCGGGATCATCATGTATTGGAACCGCGTTCTGCGGCGCAAGTGGAAGCGTCTGAAAGACTTAGGGCGGCAGCCGTCAAGCATAGAAGCAACGTTGGCCCAACGGCGATCAGAGCCAACGTCGGCAAACTAAAGTCCTATTGACACCTTCTGATGTTGAACATACACTCGTGCAAAGCTGCGCCCTGGCTTTCTTGGGGGCGCACTGTCCATTCGGAGGAATCGATGAATAAGATCAAGTTCTTCGTGTTGCTTGCCAGCTTGATTCTCTGCTGCTCTGCTTATGCGGTTCCCGTCGATAGTGACGGAACCGCGCCCAGCGGGGCACCCGAGCCTGCAACCGTTGCCCTAATGGGTGCCGGTCTGGCTGGTATAGGCATCGCGGCTTGGCGCCGTAACCGCCGGAAGTAAGGACTGATAGACCGTGCCAAATCAGCGGTGATCAGCGAGCCAGCCGTTCGCACCTCGCCGGGGTTGAATCTCGCCCAAACAGCCTCTCTGCTGGGCATTCTACTGTCGTTTCTCGCCCTCAGCATTTCCACCATCCTCAGCCGCCGCGTCGTCGCGAATGAGGGTTGGTTTGCAGATCCCGCTTACCACCTCCTCACCACCGGCTCACTGCACACCACCATTCTTGAATCGAAAGGTACGTGGCTCGCGGGCATCGACCGGCACACCTACTGGATACTGCCTCTTCATCCCCTCGTCCAAGCGGCCTGGTACAAACTGTTCGGATTCAGTCTTTGGAGCTTGCGTGCGCTGTCCACGGCTTGGGGAGTGGTCGCGCTGGCGGCATGGTTCCTGATTGCAAGCAAGCTTTTCAATCGTTCCTTAACAATCGTCGCCACCCTCCTGATCGCGGTTGATTATCATTTCACGCTGGATGCCGCCCTGGGACGCATGGACATGATGTGCGCCGCGTTGGGATTCTCGGGTCTAGCTGCGTTTCTCTGCTTGCGCGAGCGCTCGCTTACGTGGTCGCTATTCGCGGCGAGTTCACTGATCGCCGCAGCCTGTCTTACTCATCCCTGTGGCATCCTCTCCGCGCTCGCCTTGGCGGCGCTCGTCTTGAAACTCGATCGTCGGCGCCTGAGGCCCATCAGCGTCGCATCTGCGATCCTCCCGTTCGGCATTGCGGCGGCCTCATACGGCCTGTACATCGCGCAAGCGCCGGATGATTTCTGGCGCCAGTTCACCGGAAACATCTCCGGCATAGCAGGCGAGAGCGAAGGCATCAAGCGTTTCTACGTCCTCAGTTCGCCGTTCTCCGCGATCAAAGACGAACTCATGTTCCGTTACGTCGGCGCTTTCAGTGCCGGCGGCGACTGGTCAAACCCGTTTCAGCTGCAGATAATCGTGCTGATTGCCTACGGCGGCGCGGTAGTCTCCGCTTTCGTCGACCGAAGGTTCCGCCAGTCCCCCGGCGTTGGCACCTTGCTGCTGCTGACGTCACTGACGCTCGTCTCGCTGTGCTTTCTGGATGGCCTGAAGCAGAAGCCTTATCTCGTTCAGACCGTTCCGTATCTGGCCGCCCTTACCGTCGTTTGGATCTGGTCATGGACGGTACACCGTCCTCAGCTTCGCCCGTGGATGATCGGTGCCCTCGTTCTCGTGCAAGTGGCCTCCACTGCGGCCGCCGTTCGCGAGAACTCCTACCGCGGCGAGTACCTTTCGGCTGCAGACTATGTGAAGGCTCATGCGGCGCCCAATGACTTGATCATCGGCGGCGGCGAACTCGCCTTCACATTTGGCTTCGATGCAAACCTGACCGACGACGTTCGATTGGGCTACTTCTCCGGCCGGCAGGGCCGGTTCTACGTTCAGAACCGTTGGTACAAGGAATGGCTTCAGACTTCCACCAGAACCGAGCCGACCGCTCACCAGCACGTCCAAAGTCTACTCGACACAAGCTATCGGGAAGTCTTGCGCAACCCGGGATACACCATTTACGAGCTTCGCTAAGCTCGGCAGTCTTTACCGAGCTCCGGCGGCTCTTGTAGGGTAGCCCCCCGGACTGCAATCGACGCCTCGTCGATTTGCCCGGCGTTCCACCGAAGACGACTTCTCGCCTTTGCTGATATGCTTTACGGCAACTGAGATGCTAGTCTTTAAACCAACTCCCGACGAGCGCGATCTGCTGAAGAGAGCGGTCGTCAAGTACTCGCACGACCCCATCAAATCCACCCTCCTGGCGCACCTCGATTCCGAGAACCCCGAGTACACCCATGGCACCGCGGAGTGGAACGATCTAAAAGCCGCTGTCGCCAAACTCCTTCTGCACGTTCAGACGGAGCTGCATCGGAATCCGCAGCATAAGCCAACTAAGCTTCTGCTATCGAAGGCCGACGCACTTTCGCGGCAGTTCATTCCCAACTTTTCGTAGCGGCCCTTATCGGATCTGCGTCGAGGCCGTTGAATCAGGAATAAGAATCAACAGGTCGTAGCCCAGCACCAGCCGTTCCATGTCTCGATCCAGTGCACCTGAGAAGGCCGCCTTCCTGATCCCGCGCAAGTCGAACATGGTCCATCCCGCCGGTTCGAGGCGATCGACCATCGGCTGTAAGAATTTGTAGTCTTTATCGTCCAGCATGCGAAAGGTCTCAGGTTGGTACGGACGTCCGATGCCAGCGAACCGCAAGCGCGTTCCCTTAACTGCAAGAATGGCAATGTGCAGGGACTTCATCCCCATGCCGTCTCCGAGTTCGGCCACAGTATTCCCGATGTCATTGTTCAGAAGCGGATTGAAGCCCTTGTACAGGTGCCAGTCGCCGAACTTCATCACGATCTTTGGGACTGCTCGTTCGGCTCGCGCGGTGGCCTGATAGTTGCGAACGAAGTTTCTCTTCATCAGCAGTGCGCGCTGACGGTTCGATTCGGCTCCGTCGGTCGCGTTCTTGTAATAGATCTCGCGGCTCTCCATCAGTTCAGCAAGCAGCGCTTGGGCCGTAGCGTCCCCCTCCTTCTTCAGCAACTCACGCAGCCCTGCCAACTCGGCATCGGTGGCGCTCATCATGAACAGCTCGCCGGGATTGCCGCTCTTCGCTGCGCTCGTCCGTGCTTCTTCATTCTTTGCCAGCAGCCGTTCGGTCTCGGCCGTCGCCTGCTTTCCCGGGTGCGTTTCCAGGATGCTGGTCAGCAGGTAACCCGACGAACCCATGAACTCCTGGTCCAACCCCCACACCTGAAACGTGCCGCCCTGCGCCACTGCCGCGCAATGCGACAGCAGATCCAGCTCCGGCTGCAAATTGAAAAACGCGATGGTGTCCGGAAACCTCTTCTCGAACTGCGCAAGCTGTTCGCGGCTATTGATGCTGCCAATCCACGGTTGAATGGCCGCTACGGCTCGGGGACCTGCCTCTATTGCCATGGTGTGAAAGCCCAGCGGTCCGACAAAGTTGCAAACGGCGCTCGTGAAGACCGGCACTTGCTCGGTGCCGTGCTCTTCGCCGATCAGCACGAACTGCGACTCGGCCAGCCCCTTCTCTAATATCGGAACCGCCGTTCCCGTGAACTTTCCGTCCTTAAGCACCAGTTGGGTTTGGTTTTTTGTCAGGCTATCCAGTAGCTTGTCCTGCTGGCCGAATGCGCCACTGGTGCAGAGCGACCCTACGAAAACCAATGCCGGCAAAATGAAAATAGCTTTTCTCTTCATGATTGGCCCAGCGATGTCATTAGTTATACACCTCGCAGCCAAGTACGCTCGCTCCTGTTCTCTAGTTCCGTAAGAATCTGTGGCGGTGGCGGCGCGCATGGGTACAAACTAGGTCTTGGAGGGCCGCGTGGACACAGATCGACTGGCGTTTCAACCCGGACTCGCCAAGTCGCCAGCGTCGGCGCCAGTGGAAGACGCCTACAACATCTCCATCGGCTATTTGCGCGCCTTTGTCACGCTGCTCGTGCTGGCGCATCATGCAATGCTCGCGTATTGCACCTTCGCCCCTCAGCCGCCGGCATCGCTTTTGGCTCAGCCCCGCTTGTGGCAAGCGTTTCCCGTGGTTGACACCGCTCGGTCGGGTCTCTTCAGTCTGCTCGTGGGTTTCAACGACGTCTTCATGATGTCGCTGATGTTCTTCTTATCCGGGCTGTTCGTCTGGAACAGCCTTCAGCGCAAAGGCAGCGGCCGGTTCCTCCGCGACCGCTTCCTGAGGCTTGGCCTTCCCTTCGTTTTTGTCGCGGCATTCATTGCGCCGCTCGCCTACTACCCCGCCTTTCTGCAAACCGGCGCCACCTCAGGCTCCGCGGGCTACGCGCGTGTGTGGCTCTCGCTTGGCAACTGGCCTGCCGGGCCAGGCTGGTTTGTTTGGGTTCTTCTGGCCTTCGATTGTCTTGCTGTGCTGTTGGCCCTGAGCTTGCCCCAATGGGGAGAAAGCCTTGGGCGGTTGATGGCATCGGCGCAAGGCCCACTTAAGTTCTTCGCCCTTCTCACTGCAATGTCGGCGGTAGCGTATATCCCCATGGAATTGGCTTTCAACCCTCTCGCGTGGGCGGCGTTCGGTCCTTTCACTTTCCAGACCAGCCGGATCCTCCACTACCTGGTTTATTTCCTGATCGGCGTTGCTGTCGGGCCATACGGTGTAAATCGCGGCGTGCTGGCGCCGGATGGAAAGCTCGCGCGTCGCTGGCCGCTGTGGCTACTGCGGTCTTGGCTTGCTTTCGCGCTCGTTGCTATCCTCGCCATCATCGCCAGCACAACCAAAATAGGATCGCGTGCATGGGAAACGGCCGGTGACGCAGCCTTCTCCCTCTCCTGCGCTGCCTCCTGCCTTGCCGCTCTCGCCATATTCGTACGGTTCGCGCGTTCGCGCGTGAAACTTTTCGACAGTCTTCGCGATAACGCCTATGGCATGTATCTGGTCCATTACGGGTTTGGGAGCTGGCTGCAGTATTCGCTCTTGCCGGCGCAGCTGCCCGGTATCGCGAAAGGATTCCTCGTGTTCCTTGGCACAGTGGCGCTGAGTTGGGGCACTGTGGCCTTGCTGCGCCGCCTTCCTGCCGTGGCGAGAGTCGTCTAGGCCGCTTTTCTCCACCGTTTTCTTCCATACTGTTGGCATGTCCACACTCGCAAAGAACTGCACATCCACCGTCATTCCGGGTATGCGCTACCGGAAAGCTCCCGAAGCAATCGAGTGGCTCTGCCAAGCCCTTGGCTTTGAGAAACAGGCGGTCTATCCCAATCCCGACGGGACCATTGCGCATGCCCAACTTACCTTCGGCAACGGCATGATTATGCTGGGGTCCGTAGTTGAGTCCAAGTTCAATTTGATGACACAGCCCGACGAAATCGGTGGAGCAAATACGCAAAGCACGAACCTCATATCGGCTGATCCAGACGCCGTCTATGCCCGCGCCAAGGCTGCTGGGGCCGAGATTGTAATGAACATCGCCGACATGGATTACGGCGGGCGCGCCTTCTCCTGCCGCGATCCAGAGGGCCATCTTTGGCATGTTGGTAGCTACGATCCGTGGAAGACCACTTCGTAGGGCCCTGTACCGTTGCAAGCGCTCCCATCAGGCGCGGCTGAGATTGCCCAGATTACGCTATTGAATAGCCGCCCCATCAGGCGTATACTTCGGCTCTGATGTGGCGCCGTTAGCCAAGGCCCGGTAGAGGTCGTGCCGCCCTCACTCGATCAACCTATAGGGGGAACCCGGATGAAAGTGCTCGATTTAGTCTCCGCAATCCTGAAGCAGAAAGACCGGCAAGTCTGGTCGATCTCGCCCGACGCCACCGTTTATGAAGCCATCGAGATGATGTCCGACAAGGAGATTGGCGCGCTGCTGGTCATCGAACACGGCAAGCTCGTAGGCCTATTGTCGGAGCGCGAATACGCCCGCAAGGTTATTCTCAAAGGGCGTTTGTCCAAAGAAACGCTGGTGAAAGAGATCATGGTTTCACCGCCGCTCACCGTGAGCCTCAACTGCACGGTCGACGAAGCGATGCGCATGATGACCGACCACCGGGTGCGCCATTTGCCGGTTGTGGATGCGAACGGGGTCGCCCTGGGTGTGGTTTCTATCGGAGATCTGGTCAAGTGGACCATTACCTCGCACGAGCAAACCATCGGTCAGCTGCAAAGCTACATCTCGGGCCAAGCGTGACTGCTCTTGTAGGAAGTCGAGCACTGAACCGCGCGTAAGGCAAGCGGACTCGGGAACCCTCGAGCTTCGGTCTGCGGCCTTTTTCGCAACCCTCTTTGATCCTGAATCGCCATGGTAAACTCAAGAGGTATTTGCACTTTGGGCTCTTAGCTCAGTTGGTTAGAGCGCTTCCTTGACACGGAAGAGGTCGGATGTTCGAGTCATCTAGAGCCCACCATCCCCCTTCCTTTACCTCGGCAAACTGTACCCAAACTTTGTCAGAATCGCCACGCCTTTTGGTCCGGTGACGAAGGCGGCGAAGCGGCCGGCGGCATTCGGATCTTTTGCCGACTTCAGTGCCGCCAACGCCTGGTCAATCGGGCGGTAGAGTTTCTCATCAACGGGGATTCCCTGATTGGGTTCGTGGACAATCAGCGACTTTGCCACGAATCCGCAGTCCGCATTCCCGGTGGCTGCATACTGCTTCGCGGCCGTGATGTTCTCCGCATAGACCACCTTCGGCTGCAGCGCTTCCCAGAGATGGAGCGCCTTCAGAGACTCAACCGTCGCGCGCCCGTAAGGCGCGGCTTCCGGCTTGGCGACCGCAATGAAGCGAACCGCGGGCTGCGCCAGGGCCTGAATGCTATTCACCGTGGCTTTGGTGGCCGGACACCACAGAACGATGCTCCCGCGAGCATAGACTTTATCACTGCCGGGCACGATCAGTTGCTTGTCGCGCAACTCGTCGATGTGTTGGCGATCGGCGGCCGCAAAGACGTCGAACGGGGCGGCGTTCTCGATCTGTTGCGTCAGTTGCGCCGTCGAACCGAAACTCAGTGAGACGGGAATACCGGTGTCTTTGGTAAACGCAGCCGCCATCTCCTTGAAGACATCGTTCAGATTGGCGGCAGCCGCGACGCTCAGGCCGTCGCCGCTTGCCGACATGCTGAAAACGGGCAACAAGCCAAGCAGCACGATAGCAACTACGCGCTTCGTCATAGCTTCCAGCATAGAAGGCTCATTGCGAAATCCCTTGGATTCCGTATCAGTTTCAGGCATCCTAATAGCTCCGTATGAAACGCCGCGACTTTCTTTCCCTCGCACCACTGCTGCCGGCGCTGGCTGCTCGAGCTCAGGAACCTCACCCACCCAGCTCCAGAACCGGCTCGCCGCTCGAGGAGCTGACACTCGACGCCATTCAGCAGAGCTTCTCCGCCGGCCAAGCCACTTCCGAGTCGCTCACGCATGCCTACCTCGAACGCATACGTTCGCTGGATGGCAAGACCGTCAACGCGATCATTCAACTCAATCCCGAGGCGCCGGCCATCGCGGTGGCGCTCGACCGGGAGCGCCAGGCCAAAGGGCCGCGCTCACCTTTGCATGGCGTGCCCGTCCTGGTCAAAGACAACATCGACACCGCCGACCAGATGTGGACCACGGCGGGCTCGCTTGCCCTTAACGGCTCCATCGCGGCGCAGGACTCCTATGTCGCCGCCCGCCTGCGGGCCGCGGGCGCGGTGATTATCGGCAAAACCAACCTCAGCGAATGGGCCAACTTCCGTTCGACTCATTCTGTCAGCGGCTGGAGCGGGCGCGGCGGACAGACGCGAATGCCGTACGCGCTCGATCGCAACCCATCGGGTTCCAGTTCCGGCACCGGCGTGGCGATTGCCGCGAGCTTCGCTGCCATCGGCGTCGGCACGGAAACGGATGGCTCCATCGTGAGTCCAGCTTCCGTCAACTGCATGGTGGGCATCAAACCCAGCGTCGGCCTCATCGGCCGTTCCGGCATCATTCCGATCTCATTCACACAAGACACCGCCGGACCCATGGCGCGGACGGTGCGCGACGCTGCGATTCTTCTTTCTGTGCTCGCAGGCTCAGACCCGCGCGACCCTGCGACCAACGCGAATGCCGGTCACGTGCCACCGGACTACACCAAGTTCCTCGACCCGAACGGCCTGAAAGGCGCGCGGCTCGGGGTCGCACGCAAGTTTTTCGGCACAAGTCCGGCCGCGGACCGCGTCATCGAAGCCTCGATCGCGCAACTCAAATCCCTCGGTGCGGAGATTGTCGACCCGGCCGATGCTGCCACGAACTGGAAGTATGGCGATGCCGAGAACGATGTGCTTCAATACGAGTTCAAGTTTGGCCTGAACAAATACCTGGCCGGCCTAGCTCCTTCCATCAAGGTCCGAACCCTTACCGACTTAATCGCCTTCAACTCCGCCCACTCCGCGGCGGAGGTGCCGTACTTCGGCCAGGAGATCCTGGAGCAATCCGACAAGCGCGGACCCCTCGCCGATAAGGCGTATCTCGACGCGCTGGAGAAGTGCCGCAAGATGTCACGTGATGAAGGCATCGACGCTGTGGTCACCAACAACAAGCTCGACGCGATCATCGCACTCACCAACGGTCCGGCCTGTCTCACCGACTGGATCAACGGCGACCAGGACACCGGTGGCTGCTCATCGCCGGCGGCCGTCGCCGGCTATCCGCACATCACCGTTCCGGCTGGCTTCGTTCATGGTCTGCCGGTCGGCCTATCTTTCTTCGGCACCGCCTGGACCGAGCCAACGCTGCTGAAGCTGGCATATGCCTTCGAACAGGCGACGAAGGCTCGCAAAGCGCCGAACTTCGCTCTCACCGCCGACTTGCCGGCCTAACGAACCTAACTATCCGCTAGCTTGCCGTTTCGGAGAGCCGGTCGTGGGCGACCTTCGCGGGCGTGGGCACCCAGCCCCACGTCCCGAGTAGAGTTTTCTGAAGAACTACCACTCCAACACCACCGTCTTCCTTTGATAGCCCGGGCTGGCCGGGAAGGGAACGGTCAGCTGGTTCTCGCTGACAGCACCGCCGGTAGCCTTAATCGACGCGGGACCGTTTCGCCGGAGTTTGAACGTCTGGGTTGTTCCGCCCCGTGCTTCCAGCTGCAGAGTCAGGCGGTTCGGGCCGTGCTGTTCGTCCATCACTTTCAACTGCTCCGTCGCTGCGCCCGGCACCGGTAACGCGTAGATGGGCTCGACCTCGACCGCCGGTAATGGCAGCCGCAGTTCTTCGGCGGTTCTCGCAGCGTGCTGGCAATCCTCGTAGCCTCCGGTTTGCGCCGCCAGGCAGAACACCGCAGCCGTCGGAGTCGTGGTGCGAACGACAATCTCACCCTTCTCGCGCACCATCTCGACTTCAAGGCGCAAGTCCCCTAGCGGTACTTGATGCAGGCGGACGCGATCCCAGGAGGCCGGCAAATGCGGCGACAAACGCAACGTGTGATGGAGAGCGTCAAACTCCAAACCCAGCAAGCCGCGTAGAGCGGGGCTGAGCACCATCGCCGACGACCACAGTTGGTGCGAACTGCTGCGTCCCATCGGTTGGAAGTAGGCGCCGGACAACAGCTCGGTGACCGCGCCCAGGTCCTGCTGGTAAGTCAGCAGCAGGTTCTGCATGAGATGAGCTGTCGCCGATAGAGGCCGTCCGGCGCGAAACTCCGCGACCGATGTCCAGCCCGTGAAAAGCGGCCACACCGAGCCCTGGTGATAGCTGATCGGGTCGAAGATCTTCTCCTGGCCGTTTACGTCACGGGTGCCCCAATCGGTAGAGAACTCATGCGATGCCCAGCTCGAGAACATGTCTTGCGCATGTGGCAGCGCCAGCCGCCCCGTCCACCAAGCCACCGCCGGATAGATAGTTTCTGTCTTGTCGAGCGAGCCATCGGCGTTCCGGCTGAAGGCATAGAAATGCTTGGCCGCGTCCAGATACTCGCTGGTCAGTTGTCCTCGTATGACGTCGGCGTGCTCGGCCGCACTGTCCGTCAGAGATTTGTCGTTCATCAATTGCGCCAGGCGGCTCATGGCTTCGGTTCCCTGCTGGTCCAAGGCAGCCAGGTAGATCTCCTGATGGGGCATGCCGGAGGGCCACGACTCCACCCAACCCGTGCCCTCGGTGTTTTCGTAGATGCCGTCGCCGTCGGAATCATGGCCGCGGATGAAGGAATACGCCAGCTTCATCCCATCCCAATGCTGCTTCAGATAGGCCACGTCGCCGCTGGTTTCCACGTAGTCTTCCATCACCATCAACAGCAAGGGCGTAGAGTCGGCCGACGCGTAGAAATACGGCAGGTCGTTCCACGGCACAAGTTCCGCGGTCTGTGAATACTCGTGCATGATCTTCCCATCGGCCCGTTGGCGATGAAAGAGGAAATCGAGCGCGCGCCTGCTCAGTGCGGCATCGCCATAGGCATTCACCGCATACAGCGTCCACAGCGTGTCGCGTCCAAAGAACCAGCCGAATCCGGGTCGAGCGGAATCACCCGCGGAATAGTAACCGGCGACCATGCCCACCTCGTCGTTATGCCGGACTTGGGACTGGTCGATGGAAACGATGGCCCACTGCAGCGCCTGGTTGAAGGTCGCGTCCGGCGATTCGACGCCCAGCGAGTTGGCGAGCAGCTCATCGTAGTGCCGTTGCGTTTCGCGATAGGCCGCGGGCACAGCCGCATTGAGAGAACTGAGTTGCGCTCCCAGCGCCTGGTTACCGTTGCCGGCAGCCATCAGCAACGGGAAGAATAGATCGCTATCTTTGGCTGGGTCGAAGCGCAGGCGGAACTCGATCGGGTAAGTCTTGGGCCGCTCCTGATAGGGCGGGAGAATGCCTGACTTCGCGCGCGGGATCGCGATAGCAGCGGAGACCTTGTCGTTATCGGTGTGCAGCACGTAATAGCTGCTGGCGCCGTTCTCTACCCACTCGGCGTTGGGCCGTCCGAAGTTGGGAGCGGGCCACATCCGCTCCACCGACGGCGTGAACCGCACGGTCAGCTGCATAGGCCGGAGGGACGAAATCTCAAACAGGATGACCGGTCCGGTTCCGGGCACGCCGCTCTGGCCGCGCATCGAAATCATGTGCTGTTTCAGGGTGAAGGCGGCGTGCGAGTAAGTGATGGTGGTCCGCCACGGGTTCACCTCGATGCTGCCGGGTTGGGAGTTCACGTCGATGAGCACGGGATATCCGTCCATCTCCACCGTCAAATGTAGGCCGTAGAGAACTTTCAGGGGGAAGATCCAGGCTTCACACTCGCCGTTTTGGAAGCCGAAGAAGGCTCCGTTTTCGCCCGCCACCGAGAAGGGCTTTGCCACCTCGGTGTTGCGCACGATGGCGATCGGACTGGATAGGAGCGGGAAGCGGGGAATCGGAGAGAGGCCGTCCGCGGCATAGCCAGCTTGACCTAGCAAGCAAAAGAGCCCGGCGGGAGCTGCGGCACGAACCAACGCCGAGCGCAGACGGGTTGAGCGCTTCTTCATGCGCTCCAACGTATCATTTCCAGCGAGCACACGGCCAACGATACAATCTCGGACGACTGCTATGGATCAACCCCGCATCTTCCCCGACAAGCAGAGCCTTGCCGAAGCGGCCGCACGCGAAGCGGCGCGCAACCTGAAGGAAGCCATTTGCTCGGCCGGCAAGGCGCGGCTGGTTGCTGCCACGGGCGCATCGCAGCTCGAGTTCCTGGCGGCGCTAACTAGTGACAAGTCCGTGGACTGGCCGTGCGTCGAGCTGTTCCACCTGGATGAATACATCGGCCTGCCGAGCACGCATCCGGCTAGCTTCGCCAAGTACATCAGAGAACGCATCATCGTTCCTACCGGCATCCTTGACTACTACCTACTTGACGGCACACGCGAGCCGCACGAAGTGGCCGCCGAGACCGGTCGTCGCGTCCAGGCAGCGCCGATTGACCTGGCGCTGGTCGGGATTGGCGAAAACGGGCATTTAGCCTTCAACGACCCTCCGGCCGACTTCGACACGACTGAGCCCTATATCGTCGTGTCGCTCGACGAGGCCTGCCGCCGCCAACAAGTAGGTGAGGGCTGGTTCGCAGCCATCGCGGACGTGCCGAAGCAGGCCATCTCGATGTCGGTCCGGCAGATACTGGCGGCCAACCAGATCCTGTGCGTTGTTCCCGACCGGCGGAAGGCCCAAGCCGTTCGCGACACGCTGAAGGGCCCGATCACGCCGCTGGTTCCGGCCTCGATCCTCAGGACCCACGCCAGGGCAACCTTGTTCCTCGACAACGAGTCGGCGTCATTGCTGCAACCGTAAGCGATTTACGAAACCCGGGGCACCCCAACCGGGTTCTAATGAGACAGATGCGATATTTGTCCTTCTCATGGCGGAGCACATGCGCCCTGATCTGGCTCTCTTACGCCGGTGCCGCCGCATATGGACAGGTCTTCTCTCCAATAACCAATACGGGAGCGCAAAACGCTCCTCCGCAGAAGAAGGTGAGGCTCACCGGCTCGGTCGTGAATGCAGTGACCGGCGAAGGGGTGTCGAAGGCCAAGGTAGACATCTACGCCGGCCAACCGATTTCCGTTTTCACTGGACCGGACGGGCACTTCGAGATGGATAACATTCCGGAAGGACAGTGGCAGGTAATGGCGCGGAAGCCCGGTTACTTCAGCGACCAGGAGATGGCGCGTGGGTTCTTCAGACCCAAGATGTTTCGCGTTACTGAGAGCAGCGGCGACATCACCGTGAAGCTAACGCCGGCCGCGACGATTACTGGCCATGTGGTGAGTGAGGGCGGTGAACCGCTGGAATCCGCGCAGGTGGAAGTGATCGCAGGCGCGATTGAGAACGGCCGCCGGATGTGGCAGCCGCGCGGCAGCACGCAGACCGACGACACAGGCGAGTACAGCCTCTCGGGCTTGATTCCGGGCGACTACTACGTTCGGGTGAAGCCTGTTACCGACGTCGGCGCGCGAACGCCTGGACAAGGCTACGACGACGTGTATGCCGGTTGTTATTACCCAGGGGCTCCGACGCAAGATCAGGCAGCTGTGTTGTATGTAGCGGGCGGCCAGCAGGCGCAGGCGGATTTCACTTTGGCGCGGGCAAAAGGTTACCGCGTTTCGGGTCAGGTGGCAACGCAAGGAAATTTCGTTCATGTGACGGCTCTCCGCGGCGAAGAAGTGGCCGCATCGGCGGGCGTAAGCCAAAATGGCCGTTTTCGATTGTCCGGTTTGACGCCAGGCCAGTACTCAATCATGGCCTCGCACCCGGATCCGAATCATCAACCGCTTCTCGGCGAGGAACTGGTCAGCATCAGCCAAGCCGATGTGACGAATGTGCAGATCTTGATGCAGCAGCCGCAATCGATTCCAGTGCAGATTCAGGTAGTCAAAACGAAGGACGAGGCGGGCGGAGCCCAGCACATGAGCCAGTTCAGCGCGTTGGGCGTCTCGGAAAGCATCGGCGTTATGACCCCGCAGTCCCACAGCGGGCCAAGCGTTCCGCTGGGAAACATCGCACTGATCCCCACCCGTCCGGCAGGCTATGCAATGCCCTACGCGCAGGCAAATCCGAATGGCCTGGGTCCGAACGAACAGCTGGCCATTAAGAATGCGTTTCCCGGTACATATCGCGTCGCCGTGCAGGCATTTCAGCCCTATTACATCGAGTCGATGCGATCCGGGAGCGTGGATCTGCTTGATCAGCCGTTGACGATCACATCGGGCGGAGCCGTGGCGCCTATCCAGATCACGCTGCGGGACGATAGCGCCAACCTTACCGTGAGGGTCACGCAGGATGGCCAGCCGGCCGCCGGCGGAGCGGTGTTGGTGATTCCCACGGCGCATCCGTCGGAAACCGACTTTCCCCGGTTTTGGGAAGGAGGCAATCAGCTGACGGTTGGCCCGCTGGCACCGGGTGATTACCGGGTTTACGCGTTCGACTCCCTGGAGAATCTCGAATATGCAAACCCGGAAGCGTTGCGCGCGTTCGCCGCGCAGAGCCAGCAAGTGACGCTGGAGCCGAACGGCTCTACGAATGTGACGCTGGAGTTGATTGAACTCAGAAAGCAGCGGAGCACGCCATGACGCTGTGGCGCCTGTCGCTCGCTTTGCTGCGCTTAGACCTTGCTGAAAAAGACAATCGCCCCCTCGGCTCGCTGACAACTGGGATTCACTTCATGGCGAGCAAACTCAAGTGCCTCGGCGTCGCGCGCCTCAGAGCCCGCGTGAAGACTCCAGCACAGAACCGCGAGCGTCAGCGAGCGGATTCTTGCCGATCCGTGTGCACGCCCGCTGCTTCGAAGCTCAGCAAGCGTCTTTTGGCGTTTTCAGCGACAGCTTTAGCTTGCCTGGCACAGCAGCCTCCCGGATCTCCAGCGGTCGCCGCACGGCCGAACCCGACCAACTACACGGTCGCCGGCACTGTGGTGAATGGGGTCTCCGGTGAAGCGCTGCCGGATGTAAAGCTCTCGCTGGCGCCCAATACCGATCGCACTGAACAGATAACGGTCAGCAGCGATGCCGCCGGCCGCTTCTCATTCACCAATCTGCCGGCCGGCAAATACGCGCTGACCGCCAAGCGGCGAGGCTTCCGCGAGCAAGCCTTGGATCAGCACGACGTGTTCTCGACTGCTATCGTGGTTGGCCCCAAGCTGGATGCCGAACATATTGTCTTTCGTCTGCAGCTTGCCGGAATGATTTCCGGGAACGTGGTGGATGAGGACAATGAGCCGGTGGGCGGCGCGCAGGTCTGGCTGTTCGTTAGGAGCATTTCGATGGGTGTGGCCGGCAACCATTTTATCGGCTCGACCCAAACCAATGACAAAGGCCGCTATCGTTTCTCCAGCCTCGGGCCCGGCACATATTTCCTGGCGGTTACGGCACAACCTTGGTACGCGCAAGGGCAACAACGCATCATGATGCGTCACGCTCCGGGACAGCCGCAGCCAGAGCCGGAACCGGAAGCCGAGCGCACTCCTTTCGACGTGGCCTATCCGTTGACCTACTACAACGGTGCCAGTGACTTTGCGGCGGCGACACCGGTGACGCTCACTGCCGGTAACAGCGCCACAGCGAACGTCACGCTGCGTGCGCTGCCGGCAGTGCACCTGCGGGTTCAGCAGCCGCCCGACGAAGCGGGACGCCAGCGGACCATCCAGCTTTTTCACGAAGGGCCAGGCGGCATGAGGATGTACGTCAACACGATGCAATACGGTGACGGCAGCGGCGGCCTGTTCATCGGCGGCTTCGCCCCTGGCCACTACGAGGTGGAGTCTCATCACTTCGATCCTAAGGATGGAAAGCCACTGGATGGCGGCGTCCAGACCATCGACGTCGCAGGTGACGGCACATTTGAGCCCCATCTGGCAGGAGCGTCTTCTATCTCCGGGAAGATCGTCCCGGAACGCCCTCTGGCCGAGGGGCAGCCGCTGTTCGTTCAGTTGCGAGCTGGGCCTAACCTCACTCTGGGGAGTGGGCAAGTTGCCGCCGATGGCTCGGTTTCCTTTCCCGGTGTCGTGGCAAAACCTGGAAAATACCAAGTCTTCGTCGTCGGCCAGGCGGACGTCGGCGTGGAATCAATATCCGCCACAGGCGCGAAGGTAAACGGACGGATGGTGGAGCTGAACGGTTCGGGACCGGTCGAGTTGACAATCGCCATCGGGAGCGCCAAGCAAGCCGAGGTGAAGGGCTTCGCTCTGGAAGATGACAAGCCGGTGGCAGGCGCCATGGTTCTGCTGCTGCCGGAAGACAACCGATCCGTCAGCGCCTTTATTCCCCGCGATCAGAGCGACACTGATGGCAGTTTCGAGCTGAGGCAAGTACAGCCCGGGAAGTACCGTGCGATTGCGATCGATGACGGCAGCGATCTGGAATACACCAACCTCGAAGTGATGCAGGCTTACATGGCAGCTGCCCAATCCGTTACCGTGCCACCGGGCGGACAGATGAGGTTACAACTGGCCGTACAGACACGCGTCAAATAGATACGGCTCTACCGGCCGATAACGTCGAAATGGAAGCTAGCGTTTTGCCGGGGCGCCGACTCGCTCGTCCGTGGATTGCGTCAATGCAGCGTGTGCACCGAACAGGACACCGGCGTAGAGCAAGTTACCAGCCAGCGTTCGCGAGAAGAAAGGCAGCGCCGCGACGAAGCACTCCATCAAGCCGGCTGAGGTGTGCGGATAGAGTACGACAGGTATGCCGACCCAGGTGAAGAAGTTGGTCACCACAAAGAAGATCGTACTGGCCAACAAGCTGACCGAGCCAATCCGAAGAATGCTTTGCGAATTCTTGAGCAGCGCCCGGCCCAGAAACACGTTAATGGCTAAGCAAGCATAGACAATGGGCGTCATCGTCGAAAAAGCCGCATACCCAGCCATCCAACTGACAATCGGGTCCGTGATTGCCATCGCCGCCAGCGGAATCGCCCAAGCTTGCCAGCCCGCCAGTCGTGCGCCGCCGAACAAGGCCATCCCTTCGATGGGAGTGAAGTTGCTCGGGTGCGGCGCCAAACGCAGTAGTGCGGCGAGAATTGTCAGCCCTGGGGCAACGAAACGGGAAGCAGGCTTATTAGGTTCCATTAATTGCCTAGTATAGCGCCTGAGCGGCTACATTTAGACGGGCAGCCCAACCGCCCGCATCAGTTCCAACGCGTTACTTCGAACCACAACGCCGTCGCGCAGCTGGTAATCGAATTCGATCCGGCCGTCCACGATCTGGTCGTCGAAATGCACGTTCTTCGCCGCTCGGCCCAGACCCTGTTCGATCTGCGCCAACGCCAGGTCATGCGTTGTGATCAGCCCCATTGCGCCCCGCTCCACCAGCGCCTTCACAATCGCGGTGGCTCCAATGCGGCGGTCGTGCGAGTTCGTCCCACTCAACAGTTCGTCCAGCAGAAAAAGCACCTGCCGCTCTCCGGCGGTAAGATCCATCACCCGGCGTATGCGGCTGATCTCGGTGAAGAAGCGCGAACGGCCATCCGGCAGCGAGTCCACCGCTCGTAGCGATGCACCGACCTGCAATGCGGAGATGCGAAGCTCACGCGCCGCGACCGGCGCACCGGCCCATGCCAATACGGCGTTCAGCCCGATGGCGCGTAATAACGTGCTCTTGCCGGACATGTTCGACCCGCTTACGATCAGCAACCGCAGCTCGTCGCCGAGGCCTACGTCGTTGGGAACGGAACGAGCCGCCGCGAGTAG
This sequence comes from uncultured Acidobacteriaceae bacterium, assembly GCA_963771305.1. Taxonomy (GTDB): domain Bacteria; phylum Acidobacteriota; class Terriglobia; order Bryobacterales; family Bryobacteraceae; genus CAJCIT01. Next base: position 372,514 of record CAVYTS010000025.1, on the reverse strand, counting down.
CGGGTGCAATAAGGCTTGCGCTTCGAACCGCGGTCCCGCGTCTTCTGTGAGAATCGGAAAACTCCACGAGGGCCGTTCGTATGACAGCGCCGCCAGCGATGATAGCGCTTCAAAGTGCCCGACCGCCTCCAGCCAGGCCCCCACCAGCGGCCCCATCTCGGTCCGCCAAGCCTCAATCGCCATCGCAATTTGCTCGCGCCACAGCACCACCGGCGCCAAAGCGCGCACCAACACGTGGTCGCTCGAGTCCAGCAACTCCACCCAGCGCTCCAGGCGGGCAATGCGCTGCGAAGCGGGTCGGTGCTGGACATCGAGCGTAGCTCGCAACTCCCGCAGCAGGGGCGATGTGAACTGCTCTGCCTCCAGGCGTTCCAGCGTCAGGCTCAGCACGCGGAGATCGGACCCTGGCGTCTCGACGCCTTCAATGATGCGCTTGACGCGCAGCCTCACCAGCGCAATGAAGATGGCATTTCCGGCCAGCAAAACTAAGAAAGGTGAGAGGGGAATCAAGCCGGCCAGGAATGCGGCCAACGTTGCGATTGCCACCACCGCCAGTATCAGCGCCACCGGACGCAACGCCGCGGCAAAGTGAATGGCGGGAGCCGATCCCCACCGGTCGAGCGCATCGGCGTGTACTTCCGCGCGCACATCTTCGCCCAGCAAGGCGATGTCCTCGCGGAGGTCCAGCCGCTCCCGAAGTTCTCGGGCCGCCTCCTGTCGGGCCAGCACAGTCCCCCGTGACGCTGGAGCCAGGAACCAATTCGCAAGTGTTTTCTCGCCGGTCGCGGTTCGGGCGGCGTCGATCAGTTCAAACAGCGATCCTCTACCGAAGACGTCCAGATCGTCCGCATAAACGTGCTGCGGATCCCAGAACCCTTCGCCGCTGTTGCCTGAGCCGGCCCAGCGGTCGTCCAGCCGGGCAAGCCCTCGATCGTAGTAGGCCAACCCGCGCTGAGCGAGCGTTTGGCGGCGCGCGATCCGGGCATGCCAGACCACCAGCCCGATGAACAGCGCCAACGGGAGCAGCAGCCACCGGCCGCTCAATGCCCCGCGCCAAAAACTCAACCAGGCCAGCAGAATTGCCGCCAGGACGAGGACCAGCCGGTAGTTGCCGACACGGATGTAGAGAGAATCGAGAGTTTGCCGCTCGGTCAGCCAGTGCTCACGGCGCGCGGTGTATTCAAGCAGTGGGTCCATCGAATTGGTCGTAGAGAATAGCGGTCCCGAAAACCATGACTACATGATGAATAGCAGCAACCAACTCCCGCTGCGCCCCAAACTACCCCGCTCTTAGTATTGTCAACCAGCCCTCGCGGTGCTTGTCTGGAAATAGGCAATACCGGTTCGGAAGCGAGACGCCGGTGACGAAACTCGATACAGAGAGGATTGGTCTGACCGCCATGCCTGATGCCGCCACAGCTCCCGCCGTCCGGCCGCACACCCCACCGGCCACAGTCGAAATTCCAGCTGTTCCGGATACAGACAACAAGAGCGTCTCCAAAGAAACCTTCATCGCAGTGCTGGCCGCCGCCGGCATCGCCGCACACCTGGTCCTGCGTTACGCCCTCTACATGCCGGGGCAGGCGAATTGGGCGCTCTGGGCCGTCCTGTTCTTTGGCGGCCTTCCGTTGGTGCTCGATCTCGCTCGGAATGTGGTGAAGGGCGAGTTTGGGTCCGACTTCCTTGCCGGGATGTCCATCGTCGTCTCAGTGCTTTTGGGCCAGTATCTGGCCGGATCCATCGTTGTGCTGATGCTCTCGGGCGGTACCGCGCTGGAGCAGTATGCCATGCGGCGGGCTTCGGCCGTGCTGGGCGCTCTGGCCAAACGCATGCCAAGCGTCGTGCATCGAAAACATGGCGACGGTTCCACGGAAGAGATTCGCCTCGACGACGTCCAGGTCGATTACAGGCTGGTTGTGTTCCCGCATGAAATCTGCCCGGCGGATGGCATCGTCATCGAAGGCCACGGCTCGATGGACGAGTCGTATCTCACCGGTGAACCCTACCAGATGTCGAAGACCGTCGGCGCGGAAGTTCTGTCGGGTGCGGTCAATGGCGATGCCGTGTTGGCAATCTCCGTAACAAAGCTGCCGGTTGATTCGCGCTACGCAAAAATCATGCGAGTGATGCAGGACGCCGAGACAAACCGGCCGCACATGCGCCGCCTCGCGGATCGGCTTGGCGCCTGGTATACGGTCATCGCTGTCTCTATCGCCTTGGCGGGCTGGGTAGTCGGAAACGATCCGACTCGATTCCTGGCGGTATTGGTGATCGCAACGCCGTGCCCCTTGTTGCTGGCGATCCCGGTCGCCATCATCGGCGCTATCTCAGTGGCGGCCAGCCGCGCCATCATCATTAAGAACCCGGCCATTCTGGAGCAGATTCCGCTCTGCCGAACCATGATCTTCGATAAAACAGGCACCCTCACCTATGGGAAGCCCGCCCTGTCGGAGGTGCTATGCGCCGAGGGCGTGGACCGGAACCACGCGATCGCGCTGGCGGCCAGCCTTGAGCAATATTCCAAGCATCCGCTTGCCGCAACCATTCTCGACGCCGCTGCCAAAGAAGGCGTGGGGCTCGAAGTCGTCACTTCCGTTACCGAACGGCCGGGCCACGGGCTGAGCGGCACGGTGGGTGAAATGCTGGTCGAGATCACAGGCCGCAAGCAGGTGTTGCACCGCTCCGCCCGGATGGCGGAGCGGTTGCCGCCCTACGCAGCCGGCATGGAATGCATTTTGCTGATCAATGGCGAATACGCAGCGACCTTTTGCTTCCTTGATCAGCCGCGGCGCGAAAGCCGTTCCTTTGTGCGGCACCTCGGCCCCAAACATCAAGTGGCTCGCGTGATTTTGCTCTCGGGCGACCGCGAAGCGGAGGTGCGTCACCTGGCCGGCGAAGTAGGCATCGACGAGGTGCTCTTCGGCAAGAGCCCGGAAGAGAAGCTTGCCATCGTGCGCGAAGAAGCCGCCCGAACGCCTACACTTTTCCTGGGCGATGGCATCAATGACGCGCCCTCCATGCAAGCGGCAACAGTGGGCGTTGCGTTCGGGCAGAACAGCGACGTCACGACCGAAGCGGCCGACGCGGTGGTGATGGAGACCTCACTCGGGAAAGTGGATGAGCTGATGCACATTGGCCGGCGCATGCGTCGGATCGCCATGCAGAGCGCTGTTGGCGGTATGACGCTCAGTTCGATCGGCATGTTGCTGGCAGCCGCCGGCTACTTGCCGCCCGTCGCCGGCGCAATCGCTCAGGAGGTGATTGATGTGGTCGCCGTGTTGAATGCTCTACGGGTAGCGCTGCCTACCAACGACCTGCGCGACGACGGAGTATAAAGAAGTAATGCCCCCGGAGGCAATTGCCGCAGGCAACACCCCACGCAACCAAGTCGATGCGCAACCGAATCCCTAGCTCTGAAATCCTGACGTTTTACAGTGGCCGGTCCTCCGACCCTCGTGGCCGCCGCCTCCTCGAGATTCAACAGTGGCCCGACGATCTTCTCGAATCGAACCACGATATCATCCAATGGATGTTTCCCCTGCTCGAGCCAAGTTCGGTGCATCCCGACGCGCCCATTCTCGATCAGGAAACGATTCGGGAGTTCAAGGCCCACCCGGAGTTGCAGCAGAAGCTACGCGAGTCGTTCCAGCGAATGCTGGCCTTTTATGGGTTTGAACTGAACGGAGACAGCGGGCTTGTCATGCGCGTGCCCGATTTTGCAGACCAAAGCACCAACTGGCTCTGGCCCGGAAATCATAATCACCTGCGCATCACGCGCATTCTTAAAAGCCTCCGCCTGCTGGGCCTCGAGACGGAAGCTCAGGCGTTCTTCAAGTGCCTCTCCGAACTCTACACGGAGGAGACCGGCCGCGGCATTCCAAGGATTAGCGCGACAACTTTCCAGTTCTGGTCCGCCGCCATGGAAGAATCAAAGGCCGGTTCGCGCAAAACGATCCCTCACGGCAAGACCGCGCAGAAATGAGCCATCCCCGTCATCAAGATCTGGACACTGGGTTAGGGCCGTTCAATCCGGAGGCCCTCCCGACTCGCTCGTACGGGAGCCTGGTCCGCGAATGTGGTGCTGAGCTAGCGTGCCAGAGCGTCGGCGGATGACCCATAGCGCGGCGAATCCCGCCGCGAACAGACCGCAATTCGCGGGCTCAGGAACCGTGGAACGCGTGGTGACCTGCAGTTCGACGATGCAAAGAGGACAAACACCAGTCCCCGACGAATCAAAGATCATTTCGGTGGTCGGGTTTGCAACCAACGTGGTGATGCGGCCGCCGATGCCGAATGTCTCGTTGGAGACAATCGCGGCGATGCCGGCGGCGTTCAGGGTTATCGATTCGTTCGTGCCCTGAGGCGCAGAGGGGCTGTTGGCGCCGTCAGCCGCCGTATACACGCGGCCGCCGTATACACGCGGCTGCCGTATACACGCGGCTGCCGTACACGGTACCCGTGCCGAGATCATTGAACCCGAACACAGCCGGGATTGAGGTGATTTGGTAGGTCATTGAGGGATTGTCTAGCGGGCCCACGCCGGCTGAGCTCAGCGTCAACACCGCGGAAATGACCGGGCCATCCAATTGCGGAATAGCGAATGTGAAGAAGTCGCGAAATTCCGCGGGACCGCTCATACAGCCTCCAGGAGGACCGGGGCAAAAGCCGGCGCGATAATTGTTGCCAACGGTCGCGCCACTGTTCGTGGCAGGCGTGAAATAGCCCCGCGTCGCGTCGCTGACAACGATGACAGTGCCATGGGCGTTTTCGGCGAGTCCAGCAAACACGAAAGCCCCGAAAAGAATGAAACGAGTGAGTTTTTCCATCGATTAGGCCCTCCCAACTAAACTAGTATCGATACGGTTTACTCTCCGGGACAGTCGCCATGAGCAGATCGCCGTTTTCTGATTTCGCGGGTAACCAGTAACCCGATCAAGCCGACAGAGATCGGGTAACTCGGTTCTGGAACTATCGACCATGTTCCCGGGTCGTTCAGCACCTCCGCTGCCAGAGGTCCCGCGAAGCCTTGGAACGGAGGAGCGTTATTGCCAAAATGAACGCTATCGAAAACGAGACCCGGCAGATTTTGGGTAAGAATTCTTGCCGAGATGCTCGCTTCGGGACCGAGCACTACCCAGGACCAAGTGGATATCGCACCGGAAGCGTCGGTGGAGACCTTAAGGCTTGTGTTTGCCGGATCTCCGTCAACGAGCGTCGTGAGACCGGCCGACAGACTGAACGAAATAGGCGTGATCAGTGTGAGAGGCAGGTCTGGCGCCAAGGGCGTCGCCACGGTGAATGAACCCGTAATGTTGCACGTGGGAGGACAAGCTCCTCCGTTGCGAAAATCATTGAAGGCATTGCCCGTGTAGTCGTAGGTTGTGGTGGCGAGGGCGCTTCCTGTCATGAAGCCCATGGCGATTAAACAGGGCAGTGCTGATTTGCCCTTCCGTGCGATTCTCTTCATCAAAGCCTCCTTTTGCAGTGCTCTCCCCGGCGGCACCTGGGCGGTGCTAGCAGGGGAGGCCTCCTTTTTTTCAGTAAGCGAGTGTACACTTTGTAACGTTTGCTCTCAAGTGTTAAAACTACGAGTGTCGAAACTAGAGCCTCCAGTGCCGCCTACCCAAGGCGGATCTGGTCGCGTCGCAAAAAGCTCATAAAAGCGGCGACTGCCCTACAATCGCCGCCGGATACAATCGCAACATGCGTGGTCCAGCCGTCCCCCTGCTTCTACTCGGCGCAACGCTCCTCGCGCAAACCAGCGCCGCCGCCGTCGTCACCAGTGACATCGAGTTTGTAAAGCGGGAAAACCGCCCCGTCCTACTAGACTCTTCCGTTCCCGATGGTCCGGGCCCCTTCCCGACCGTGATCGTCGTTCATGGCGGTGGCTTCACGGGAGGCAGCAAGACCATGTACGTTACGCCGATGTTTCAGCCTCTGACCACAGCCAATTTTGCGTGGTTCAGTATCAACTACCGCTTGGTTCCCGAGGTCAATTTGCATGGCCAGGTGGACGACGTGCTCAGCGCTATTCAGTGGGTTCACGATCACGCCCGCGAATACAAGGTAGATCCCCAGCGGATCGCACTGCTCGGTGAATCCGCCGGAGCGTTTCTGGTGGACTACGCCGCCATCGTCGCACCGAAGGACCTACGGGTCGCCGCCGTCGTCTCGTTCTACGGCCCGCACGACATGGCTCTCATGGTTCAAGAAAAGGGCCTTGGCAAAGGAATCACGGCTCTGACGGGCGTCGAAGAGCTAAATGCCGAAGGTAAGAAGCAATTGCGCGCTGTTTCGCCGTATTACATGGTTCGAAAAGGTCTGCCTCCCTTCTTCCTGCCGCATGGCACGGCAGATGAACTTGTCCCCTACAAGCAGTCGCCCCGCTTCTGTGATGCGTTAAAAAGGAAGGGCGCGGAGTGTGAGCTCTACACGGTGACAGGCGGCCTCCATGGCATGGGAAATTGGGAAAAACACCCAGATCAGCTGGAATACAAATCGGCGGTCATCGCGTGGCTCAAAACGAAACTGCAATGATCGCGCCAGCGTATCCAATCATCCGTCCCCTCTCGTACATCCACGTTGGAAGCTAGTTTGATGACCACCGCAATCGTCATCGGCGGCAGTATGGCGGGTCTGCTGGCGGCGCGCGTTCTCTCCGATCATTACGGCCGCGTCATCGTCCTGGAACGCGATCACTTCGCTGAAGCGCCCGAATCGCGTCAAGGCGTTCCGCAGGGCCGCCATGCCCATGCGCTTCTCGCGCGCGGCGAACACATTTTGTCGCGTCTCTTTCCAGGCATTACGGACGAATTAGTCGCAGGCGGCGGCGTGCGGGGCGACATTGGCGAGATCTGCCGTTGGTTTCAGTTCGGCGGTTACAAGGTCCAACATTGCAGCGGTGTCGAGAATTCCTTGCAAACCCGCCCATTTCTCGAGTGGCACACGCGCCGCAGGCTGGCCGCGCTGCCGAACGTCGAACTGCGCGATGGCTGTTCTGTGGCCGACCTGCTGCGCAATGGTTCGCGCGTTGTCGGCGTCGTCGCCGAATGCCATGGTGGGCGCTTCGAAATAAACGCCGATCTGAGTGTCGATTGCACAGGCCGCGGATCTCGAGCCCCGCGGCACCTCGCCGAAATGGGCTTCGACAGTCCCGGGCAAAGCCTGGTGAAGATCAATGTCGGGTATTCCTCGCGATTCTTTCGACGCCGGCCCGACGATCTCGTTGGCGCGCGCGTCGTGCTCATTTTCCCGCAGCCCCCCGACGATCGCCGAGGAGGCGCGTTGATGCCGGTGGAAGGCGACCGCTGGCTATGCACGCTCGGCGGTTGGGCTGGAGACTATCCGCCCATCGATCCCGAAGGCTACCTGGAGTTCGCGCGCAGTCTCGCCGCGCCCGACATCTATAGCGTCATCTCGAAGGCCGAGCCGCTCTCCGACCCCGTCCCCCACCGCTTCCCGTCGAATCAGCGCACTCACTACGAGCGCTTGACGCGGTTCCCAGAAGGTTACCTGGTGCTGGGCGATGCCGTTTGCAGCTTCAATCCACTGTATGGCCAAGGCATGTCAACATCGGCAATTCAAGCTGAGGCGCTTGAACGTTGCATCGTTCAGAATGCCGGAGCGGGCCTCGCGCTCCGTTTCTTTCGAGAGGCCGCCAAGCCAATTGACACAGCATGGCAGATGGCAGTCAGTGAAGACTTCCGCTTCCGAGGGGTCACCGGCTCGCGCCCTCGCGGTCTCGAATTGGGTAACCGCTATATCGCCATGGTGCATCGCGCTGTCACCCGCGATGCCCACGTGTACGGCCAATTCCTGCGCGTGTTGAATCTTCTCGAATCCCCCAACACCCTGTTCCACCCTACCGTCATGCTTCGCATCTTATGGGCGGCCAATAACTACTCGACCGTAATCCCGCCCGAGTCCACGTGAACGTCGATCAATGGGCCACCGCCGTGAATCTTGCCGTCTACCCGGTGTCCTGAGAACGAGCCATTCACGGTCATCTCGGGGACATGAATGTGGCCGCTGCTGGTCTCGAGCTGAGCGTCGTATCCGGCGCCTGGCGCCAGTTTCACGGTCACGCCGCCGGAATCCGACCTGACGTGGATGGGCGCGGCCTTCGTCTGGCTGACCCGGATGCTGCCCGAATCGGCCTTGGCGTCAATGTTGCCGGCCACCTCGCTAGCTTCAATGCCGCCGGAATCCACGTGGGCCATTACTGCTCCATTGATGTTGCCGATGCGTATGCCGCCCGAGTCGGCTGTAGCGCGCACTTCCGCGGCAATATTATGCACTTCAATTCCGCCCGAATCGGTATGCACATCCACCGGACCTCGAATGCCATCCACATTGATGCCGCCCGAGTCGGCACGGGCTTTGAGTTGTGTGTCTGCGGGCGTCTCGATCTCCAGCCGCATCGACACACCTTTCAGCAGATCTCGGTCCCGAACGTAACCAATTCGGACCTGGTTGCCGCTTTTCTCCACAGGTGGATGCCTCTCGAGTTCCCTGATACGCCCCTCGACGTCGCCTGATCCGAACCAGTTGTGCTGTGCCTTAAGAATGGCGTGGACCCGAACTGTTCCTGAGGTGCCGTGAGTCACGGTGATGCCTCCCGAGTCGGTCTTTACGTCCAGCTCAACCGCACCCGAAACCGTCACCGATTTGTCAAAGGATCCTTCAGTCTGGCCGACTAACGCGACGGCGGACAAAAGAGTGAGGACCATACCGAAAGCCAATTTGCGCTTTTGCATATGGGGTTGTTGTGCAACTCGCGTTCCAGCGGTTCGTTCTCTCAACGCGGCGCCACGCTGCTGAAAAGACAGGTCTTTCAGCTGCCGGGTCATGTCCCGGCTGCATCATTTGGCCGCACGCTGATCCGTTGCGCGACGCTGCCGTCCCAGGAATGAACAACACGGCTGCTTCGAACGGTCACCGAGCACGCTCACCGAGCCCGTTCCCAGCCCGGCTGCTCCTGTGATAGATTCCCCCTCATGACTTCACAATCCCGCCGAGGCTTCCTTCATAACGCCGGTCTGGCGGCGGCCGCTTTCACATCCTTCGATTCTCTCCGCGCGGATCCGCTCAACCAGCCTATCGGCCTCCAGCTCTACACGGTTAGCGATGAACTCGGCAAGGATTTCAACGGTACTCTCAAGAAGGTCGCAGCCATCGGCTACAAGCAGGTCGAGCTGGCGCAGTCCTTCAATAAGTCGGCGGCAGAACTACGCGCGGCCTTCAATGATGTGGGACTCACTTGCAGCAGCGCCCATATCTTCGATTTCCAGAAAACGCCCGCCCAGTTTATGGACTTCGCAAAGGAACTAGGTGCTAAGTTCGTCGTCTCGTCCTTCAATCCACCGCCCCGCGCCACGGCCGCGCTCAGTGCCGGCACACCTGACTTTACGGCGTTTCTTGCTGTCATCAACGGCATGACCCTCGACGACTACAAACGAAGCGCCGACGCCTGCAACAAGCTGGGCGAAGAAGCTCGCAAGCAGGGTCTCCAATACGCCTATCACAATCACAACGCCGAGTTCAAAACCTTCGACGGCGTTACCGCTCTCGATACCTTAATCGCTTCTACGGATCCCGAACTGGTCAAGCTGGAGATGGATTGCGGCTGGGTCGCTGTCGCCGGCTACGATCCAGTTGCGTATCTCAAGAAGTACCCCAATCGCATTCGGCTGCTTCACATCAAGGCCTTCAAGTCAGGTCCGCCGACTACCATCCTGGGTGGTCCGGATCAGCCCGAGCCAACCGAACTCGGCCGCGGTGGCATTGACTACAAGCCCGTCTTTGAGGCCGCCAGGAAAGCTGGGGTCGAGCAGTGCTATGTCGAACAAGAGCCGCCCTTCAAGGACATGTCTTCGATCGAAGCCGCCAAGGTTGATTACCAATTCCTACATGGCTTGAACTCGTAAGGAAAACCCATGAAAAGACTTCTGCTTGGCTCGGTCCTGGGCGCGATGCTATTAACGGCGCAATACGAAGGTCTCTGGCAAGGCTACGACGGCGAATGGGGCCACGTCTCCCGTCAGCTGATAGCGCTGGCTGACGCCATCCCAGCCGACAAATACAACTGGCGTCCTGCGCCCGGCGTGCGCTCGGTGAGCGAAGTCTACATGCATATCGCCCTGGCGAATTTCTCGCTGCTAAGCGCTACCGGCCCAAAGATACCCGACGATATCAAATCCGCCGACATGGAAAAGACCGTCACCAACAAGGCCGAGGTGATCGCCTGGCTAAAGCGGTCGCTCGAGGCCGTCAAGACCGCCCACGCCGCAGTGAAGCCGGACGACTTGAAGCGCGCCGTCAGGGTGAACAACGTGGATGCAACCGTCGACGGCATGTACCTCCGCATCATCGTTCACGCCAACGAGCATATGGGCCAGCTCGTCGCCTACGCTCGGATGATCGGGATCACACCGCCATGGTCCAAACCCGGCGGGGCGTGATGATCGCTCCCGCGATGCATTGAAGCGTAGGCGCCTCACCTGCCCCCGATCTCGTCGTCGGTTCGCTCCTGTGTTCCTTCGAAAAACGCTGTCTCGAACTATATTTGGAATCGACGGTTAGTAGCTCTTCCTTTGGCCGTGGCGCCGATCCGCCGGTCGAAGCTGTCTCTCGCAGTTGAGACCTCCCCAGGTAAGGTGCAGAAATCTGTCCCCTCGTGCCGCCTGGCTCTACCTGATGCGTATTGATTGACCGTTGGGTTTCGCTGTTCCGAGCCAACTCACCGCCCACACTTAGATGTGTAACGGCATCCATTCTCTCGCGCCGTGCATAAGTGTCCTAAGACCTCCTGGCCTCGAGACGGGTCAGCTTCGATCGAAGGCTAGGTCCGAAACCGAAGGCTCGTCAAAGAGTGCCGTCTCCTCCGGTGTCGGTACTTGGAACATCTCGATCCAGCGGGACACCGTATCTGGTTCCATAGGTGGAATCTCCCTGCCCCGGCTTTGAATCCTCTCGAAACGCAGATCCGGAGGCGCGGAGAGATCATGCAACTCAACGGCGGCGCCAAGGGCTCGCGCTCCGAGCCGCAAGGCATCCCGCTCGGACCTTCCCCAAGTGCCCCATTCGACGATTACCGTGAGACCGAGCGCCATTAGCTCCTGACAGAGTTTCCATTGCAGCGCCTCGATCCTCCCGCGCATTTCTTCATCGTAGAGGCTGACTGAAAGAACATCCATCCACTCGTCGGGAGAAAAGCGAACCGCGCGGAGACTGCTTTCAAGCGCCCTGGCGAGTGTCGTCTTACCCGATCCAGGCAACCCGCATACGACGATCAATCTCGGTCCGGTGACGGATCTTTCCATAAGCAGATTGTCCCTGATGAATGGTCGCCATCCGTCTGTGAGCTTTTATGCCGGCAAGGGTGACCGGATTTCAAATTGACCCGCTCTGGGGACGTTTACCATTGTGGAATGCCGCCGATTGTCAAAGAAAAGCACCGGACGGACCGCATCGCCTGGCTGCGCGCGGCGGTGCTGGGTGCGAACGACGGCATCCTATCCACCGCCAGCCTGGTGCTCGGTGTGGCCGCTGCGCACGGCACGCACAGCAACACGTTGGTTGCGGGCGTCGCCGGCCTGGTCGCGGGAGGGATGTCGATGGCCGCCGGCGAGTACGTGTCCGTACACTCGCAAGCAGACAGTGAAGAGGCGGAACTTGCGCTCGAGCGCTCAGAGCTGAAAACCGACAACGTGGGCGAGCACAATGAACTGGCAGCCATCTACGTGGCTCGCGGCGTCACTCCTGCGCTTGCGAAACAAGTCGCCGACCAGTTGATGGCAAAAGACGCCTTAGCGGCTCATGCCCGGGATGAGCTGGGCATCTCCGAGAAGACCCGGGCTCGCCCCATTCAGGCCGCACTGGCCTCGGCCGCCAGTTTCGCTGCGGGCGCCGCGATGCCTTTGGCAGTGACCGCTCTCGCTCCTGTAACCAGTCTCCTCGTCCTGGTCTCGGTGACATCGCTCTTATTCCTTGCTCTTCTGGGAGCGCTCGCCGCCTATGCCGGTGGCGCCAGCGTTCTACTGGGCGCAGCCCGCGTTACCTTCTGGGGTGCGTTGGCAATGGCCGTGACCGCAGGCATCGGTCGGCTGGTTGGGACTGTAGTGTGACGAACGCTCGCGGGAATCGCTTTTTTGACAGACCGGCCACTGTGCTGGGGCACTCCATGCAGCAAGACGCCGATTGCCGGGCAGTTGTCACTCTGCATGGGTGAAGCAATCCCGCCAGGAGTCGTCAAGCGCAATCCAGTGGTCGGCTTGGTTGTCCCAGCTGACCACCATGTCGGGAACATGCAGCACGCCGTGGCCTTCGCTGCACAGCAGTTCGGTGCCGGCCCAATCGAGCAGCAGGCAGCCGGGGCAGCCGATGCGAACCGGGAAGCATAGCAATCGGAGGCAGACGCGGCACCGGGCGCGCTGGTCCGCCCACGCCCAGAGCAAAACGGCCATAGCGCAAAGCAGATAGAGCCAGGCGAGGCCAGGTCCGCTGGCCGAGTCCATGCGCGGCAACAGGATCGACGTTACGCCACGGCCCAATTCGAGCCCGGCGCAAAAGACCGCAGCAAGAGTGACGGTACACTTCGCGGCGAAGAACGAGAGACGCCGCAGGACTCCAACCCGCAGGTCGCGCCGGAACGCTGTCCGGAGACTGCCTAAGCGGGCCAGACAAACCAGCCCACCGATTACCCCGATGAGAAAGGAGTAGATTGGCGCGGTAAGCGCGTCGGAAAGAGAGATGACGTGAGGCCGCGACGCAGACACCGAGAAGCCATCCTGGCGGCAGATCGAGACGAGTTCTCTTTCCAAAGCCGTTGCCGTTACCCCGGGCTTGGCGCGAGCCAGCGCCATCACGCGGTTATCGGGCAGATGCGGCATGACGAAGAAAATGACCGGCCGCCGCGACAGAAACCAGAAGGGCTCCGGCAAGATCCCGGCGACCCGATACGATTGGCCTTGGATCGCGACACTTACGCCGACCATTTGCCGGTTCGAGTGGAAGAGAGAAACCCACGCCCCGTGGCTCAGCACCAGGGCCGTCCGGTCAGGAACGGCACCTTGTTCGACATGCACGCCGAGCAGGCTGAAGAACGCCGGCTCTACCGAGATGAGCAAGGGATTGACGGGAGCGTCCGGGAAGTCGTGCTTCAGTTCCATCCAATTGAAAGGCGTAATCGACTGCGCCTCCCGGGCCAGCAGTTGGCTCTTTTCCATCCACTCCGGAAGCATCACAGCCCGCACCCCGCTCTCCTTTCCGGTGGTAAAGGAATGCAGCGAAATGATGGAAAGCTGGCTGCTGTCCCGATAGGGAAGCGGCATCAACAGTTGGCGCGTGGCGGGGAAGTCTGTGATCAGCCCCACCACACACAGGGGCGCAAGCAGCGCCACCAGGCAGGTCCATGGCGAACGGGCATGCTCTTGAATCCGCTCATTGACGGATTGCTGCCGGCGGAAGTGCCACGCGGCGTCCGCGAAGGATCCGCAACAGCAGAGGAGCAAGCGGAATCCCTCTTCGCGGGACCAGGCGCCGGCATCGGCGAGGAAGCGCCAGCGATGCCAGATCTCACCCTCCCACTCGCGCTGCCAGCTCTCCCGAGCGTCGCGGGGGACCAGTCGCGACGCCGTTTGGATCATCCGACGGGCTATGGCGTAAGAAAGCGGCGGCTTGGGCTCCGGCTGCATACGATGAATCTAGTCGCGCGGTCTGGTTGCAGTAAGCTTTTCGAGTAGTGGATAACGCCTTTGCGATTGGAGCAGGACTTGACCGCCGCTGCGGGTCAGCCGGTAATACTTGCGGGCCGGACGCTGTTCGGCGAGCGCTTCTTTTTCGGCCTCCCACTTTGAATCGATCAGCCCTTCTGCCTCCAGTCGCCGTAGCGCGGGATAGACCGTACCGCTGGGAAGGCCCGTGGTGTCCATAATGTCGAACCCATAACGGCAGCCTTGGTCGACCGTTTGGAGGATCAGCGCCGCCGTGTGCGAGAGCTTGATGGAATCGCTCATAGAGACTCTGTAGAATTCTACTCCTTTGCGTTGTTCCGCGGGGAACTAGGCGAGCTTCAGCCATTCGAACTGAGGGCGTGGACGATCCTCGAACAGCAGCACGCGGTCTCGATCGGGCAGGCCATCACGGTAACGGCGAATGGCAAACGCCGCCGCGGCCGCCAGCAGCGCCAGAATACCGAACCGGGAAGGACGCAGCAGGGCCCACTGTTCAAGCTCCGAAAGTGCCGGAACAACCACGATGATGGCAAACAGGCACAGCAGAAAACGGACGAAAACCTGCCGGGTTTCGACGCACCCGTCGAGCAGGTGAAGGGAATCTTGTGAAACCGGACCAGCAGCGGGTTGACGATCAGCAGGCTGATGGTCAGGATAAAGACCGTGTGAAACAGGGACGTGGTCCAGCCGTAGAAGTGGGCGGTAATCGGCCCGCACACCAGGATTTGCCAGGGGATCACCAGCAGCAGCATGAGCTTTCGCATGATGCTGAGCGGGCGCGGCGAGGCGGTGGTCTAGCGAGACCTGAAAGACCCAGTTGGCCTCCAGCGCTGCTGGGACGTCGGAAACGAAACGGAGGCCGGTTACCACGAAGAAGGCAATCAGCAGCGGGATCGCGAGGATATCGGTTGGAGGGACAGAGGCGAGCGGGCTGTCGGGCCGGCTGGTCAGGGCGAATTCGGCGACAAGAACCAGGCCGACGCCAAGGTACCCGCCGAAGAACAGCAGATGCTGCTCGCTGCGAAACAGCGTTTTCAACGAGAACGCGGCGATGCCCCACTCCGGTTCGGCAGGAAAGACCCAACGGGTCGCCCAACGCGGAAGCGAGAAGCGCAGCATGCTGTGCGAAGAAGGAAGAGCATCCCCCTCCTCAGCCAGACGCAAGAAGTGGCGTCGGTAGCTCAGCGCATAGGCCAGAACGGAGACAATCACGGCCCCGATCAGGGCATGAATGGCGCGTTCGCCCAAGGCGGCCATGCCCGGCTTGGTGATGCCCAGCCAAGTTTCAAAGAAGCCGAGGAACCAGACCGGCGGCAGATAAGACGAGGCGGATCCGGGAACATGGCCGGCCAGCATCTGGACGAAGAGATTGCTGAAGAAGGTGAGCAGCGTCCCGACGACGAGCAGCATGCGGAGGTAGAGCGACAACACGCGGAACAGCTTTCTAGGCAGCACGACCATTAGTGTGCCGACCAGGGCGAAAATGGCGAAGAAGCTGAAGAAACTCGCTAACAGGACGGTGACCACGTGGGGCACGGCGAAGTGGATGAAGGCGGCGGCGCGGTCCTGATCCATGGTGACGAACAGGGGAAAGAATACGGAGGAGACGCAGTTGACGTCGATCGCGAAGATCAGCGCCAAACCGAGCAGTGCCACGAGATTCGCCAGGAAGATGTGATAGATGGGCAGTGGCAAGACGGCCAGGTTGGCGAAGTCGCGCCGGTCCGGGAAGAGGCGGTTCCAGCGCAACACCACGATGAGGGCCGTGATGGTCATGGAAAGTACGACAAAGAAATATTCGTCCGCAGTGGAGGCGCGGATGGGATCGAAATGTGTTTGGCCGCGAAAGTACTGCAGCAGAGTGGAGTACTTATCGAGCATGAAGAGTGAGGAGAACGCGCCGGGTACGGCCAGCATGCCCAGTACGACGCCCAGACCCATGCTCATCTCGCCGGGCTCGTCGCTTGAAAACATCCGGCACGCAAAGTGGCCGGTGAGTATCCAGAAGGGCCGCCGCGCCAGCGCTTGGTAGCAGTGTTCGACGAGTTCAATCAGTCTCATCGGCTCACCACCGCATCAACGATCTCGCTAGCGGATTGTTCGGCGTCGGTTTCCTGGACGAGAGCGGAGAAGGTCTCTTCGAGCGAGGCCATAGATTGGAAGCGATTGAGCTCACCCACCGAGCCGTAGGCAAGTTGCTTTCCTTTGCGAAGGATCATGACGTGCGAGCAGACTTTCTCAACCACTTCGAGGACGTGCGAGCAGTAGAAGATGGTTTTCCCTTCGGCGCTCATGGTCTGAACCATCTTGCGGAAGATGAGGGCGGTGGTGACATCGAGGCCGGAAAGCGGTTCGTCGAAAATCAGCAGATCCGGGTTGTGAAGAATGGCGGAGATTAGCAGAATCCGCTGGCGCATGCCCTTCGAATAGGACGAGATGGTGAGATGGCGGTGCGGGTGCAGCGAGAGAATCCGGAGCAGTTTGCCGGCCCGCTTCTCAACGAGGTTCGGATCAAGCCCGCGCAAACGCCCGATCAGTTCGAGATACTCGAGGCCCGAGAGAAACGGATACAGATTAGCCTCTTCCGGAACATAGCCGAGTTGGCGTTTGTAGGCCGGAAGGTCGTGCTGGATGTCCACGCCGTTGAACAGAGCCATGCCGCTGGTCGGCTGAAGCAGGCCCGTGAGTATTTTGACCGTAGTGCTCTTGCCCGAACCGTTTGGGCCGAGATAGCCGAGCACCTCACCCGGACGGATGGTGAAGCTGACATTGTCGAGCGCAGGAACGGTGGAGTAGCACTTGGTAAGGGAGCGGGCCTCGAGCATTGTGAAAGTAGATTACTACATAGGGTCGCTCTGTGCAAGGGGTATGTTCCCGTGCCCGGCCCAACGGGATCGTAACTACAATGGAGGAATGTACATGTGGATGGCGCGCCATGCCCGATTGGCCGGTTTGTTGGTATTGGTTGGGGCAATGTCGGGAGTAATGTTGTGCGCCCAGGATTGGCAGTCGGCGACGGACTTGCCGCTTGTGGATCTGAGCGGGCTCTCGGCCGCGCAGCAAGCGAAGGTGCTAGGCATCTTACGGGACTACGACTGTTCCTGCGGTTGCGGGATGAAGGTCGCTGAATGCCGCATGAAGGACCCGAAGTGCTTCTATAGCCGCGGGCTGGCCTCGGTGATTGTCGCGTCGATCAAGGGCGGTAAGAGCGAAGCAGACGCACGCAAGGCCGCGGCCGACTCCCAATTCGCCCACGTCCAGTCACAGGAGGCTCAGGTACTGGAGGACGCCATCGTCATACCGACGGCCGGCGCTCCGTCGCTTGGACCCGAAAAGGCCAAGATCACGCTGGTTGAGTTCTCTGACTTCCAATGCCCGTACTGCGCCGTGGCTGCGCCGGTACTGAGCGCCGTTCTGAAGGCCTATCCGGACCAAGTGAAGCTGATCTTCAAGCAGTATCCGCTGGAGATTCACAACCAGGCGGCGCTGGCTGCGGCGGCCGCCTTGGCGGCAAAGAAGCAGGACAAGTTCTGGGAGATGCACGACGCCATGTTTGCCAACCGCCACAACCTCAGCCGGGAACAGCTGATGGTTATGGCCAAGGGGGTTGGCCTGGACATGACGAAGTTCCAAGCCGATTTGGATTCGCCGGCGATCAAGAAGGAGTTGGAGCAGGACGTCCGCGATGGCGACGATGCCCGCGTGGAGGGAACGCCGACGCTCTTTATCAATGGGCAACGCTATAACGGCCCGCTTAATGCAGCTGCTTTGAAGGTGATCCTCGACCAGCAACTGAAGAAGGCTGTGGAAACGCCGGCCGCGCCGCCGGTCAAGGCGGAGTAGTGCGGCGACTTGTCGGGCCCCTCGGCAGGGCGGTCCTATAATCGGTACATGAACCGTACCAAGTGGCTAGCCCAGCGCGAGAAAGATCCGATTCGCACGCAAATTCACTACGCCCGCAAGGGCCAGGTCACTGGCGAGATGGAGTATGTCGCCCGGCGCGAGAACCTCGCACCCGAGTTGATCCGGGATGAAATCGCGCGGGGAAGGCTGATCATTCCCGCGAACATCAACCACCGCTCGCTGGAGCCGATGTGTATCGGCATTGCATCGAAGTGCAAGATCAACGCGAACATCGGCAACTCATCGACCAGCTCAGACAGCGCCGAGGAGCTGGAGAAGCTGCGATACGCGGTGAAATATGGCGCCGATACGGTGATGGACCTCTCGACGGGCGGGGACATCCCCGGCATCCGCAAAGCGATCATCGCGCAGTCGCCGGTCCCCATCGGCACGGTGCCGATCTACGAGGCTCTGAGCCGGGTTCGGCGGGTGGAAGACCTGAACATCGGCGTGATGCTCGAGGTGATTGAAGAGCAAGCGGAGCAAGGCGTGGACTACATGACCATCCACGCCGGCGTGTTGATCCAATACGTGCCATTGACCTCGAAAAGGATTACAGGCATCGTGAGCCGCGGCGGCGCAATCCTGGCCGAATGGATGGTGAAGAACCACAAGCAGAACTTCCTGTATGAGAACTACGAGACGATCTGCAAGATCTTCCAGAAATACGATGTCAGTTTCTCGCTGGGCGACGGTTTGCGTCCGGGTTCACTGGCCGATGCGAGCGACGCGGCCCAATTTGCGGAACTGAATACGCTGGGCGAGTTAACCAAGAAGGCCTGGGACTACGATGTGCAGGTGATGATTGAGGGCCCGGGTCACATCCCCATGGATCAGATCCAGATGCAGGTGGAGAAGGAACGGCAGATCTGCTTCGATGCGCCTTTCTACACCCTTGGCCCGCTGGTGACAGACATTGCGCCCGGATACGACCACATCACATCTGCCATCGGTGCGGCGATGATCGGCTGGTTCGGCGCTTCGATGCTTTGCTACGTGACGCCCAAAGAACACCTGGGACTGCCCAACCGCGAAGACGTGAAACAGGGCATCATTGCGTACAAGATCGCTGCGCACGCGGCGGACATTGCTCGGCACCGGCCCGGCGCGCGAGACCGAGACGATGAGCTGTCCAGGGCGAGGTTCAAGTTCGACTGGAACAAGCAGTTTGAATTGTCTTTGGACCCAGAAACAGCCAAGGCCTACCACGATGAGACGCTGCCGGAGGAGGGATTCAAGGAAGCGGCCTTCTGCTCGATGTGCGGGCCGAAGTTCTGCTCGATGAATCACTCGGTCAAAACGCAGGAGTTCACCCAAGAAGAGGCAGCAGCGGTGCTGGCCGCCAACGCGCCGGCGGAGTTGGTCAACCTCGGTTAATGTCACAAGCGCTGCGGGCCGACGATCAAGTTCTGCTGCTCGACATTCCGTCTACTAGAGAACTAACCTCCATGGCGCGGGTGCTTATGCGCGGGGCCATCGTGGCGCTGGGTTCGGCGGATGAAGTCGACCGTGCGCGGCGCGAGATGGCTGAGTTCGACAACGTGTTGTTCCTCGATGCATCGCCCGCGGCAATCCCGTGGCGCGACGGCTATTTCAGCAAGATCGTTGTCCCGCCGCATCTGGAACCGCTGCTCCCGCAAGTTGCCCACGAGATCCAGCGGGTCTTGCGTCCCGATGGGATGGTTGTGCGTATAACGATCGATGCGTAGAGGCGTTCAACCCTATTCGTATTGCAGTGCGACGACGGGATCGAGGCGCGCGGCTTTCATGGCAGGCCAAGTGCCGAAGAACAATCCAACCAAGACACTGACGGAGACGCCCAGGACCGCAGCCCATAGCGGCACTGACGTGGGGAGATTAGGAAAGACCAATCGAAAAACAAACGAAACGATCCAGCCGAGACTCATACCGAGCAGTCCGCCGAGGCCCGTGAGGACCACCGCCTCAGTTAGGAATTGGACGATGATATCGGCTCTGCGCGCTCCAACCGCTTTGCGGATGCCGATCTCGCGAGTCCTTTCGGTCACCGAAACCAGCATGATGTTCATGACGCCGATGCCACCCACCAACAGCCCGATTGAGCTGAGCACGACCATAACAATGGCAACGGTTGCGGTAATGCGGTGAAAATCCTCTAACATCTGGTTGCCGGTAGAGAGCCAAAAATCGTCGGGTTTCTTGGATGAGACTCTTCGCAGAATGCGGAGTTGCGCTTCAGCTTCATCCATGGCCGCATTGGCCTGGCCGGGCTTTGCGACGATCACAAACATGATGTGCTTGGCGTTGGGAAACATCTTGTGCATGGTGAAGTAAGGCAACAGAACGCGGCGGTCCTCCTGTCCGGGAAAGGATGCCGACATGCGAGCCATTGCGCCGACCACACGAAACTGATGCCCGTCTACTTCAATCCATTTATCAACCGGGTCGAGGCCCTGAAAGAGCGTCTTTTGCACATGCTCCCCGATGACGACCACCGGCTCGTGCCGGCGGCTCTCCTCATTGGTGAAGAAGCGGCCGAAGAGCATGCGCTCCGCGCCGCCCACCGCGTAGCTCTCTTCGGTGCCCGCAAACTCAATATCGTAGAGATCCCGGTTGCCGTACTTGGCGCGATCGATCCAACCGCCGCGGCCGAAGGTGTTGGGACTGAATAAGTACGGCGAAACGTGCAGAATGGCAGGGCAGCGCTCAGCCAACGCCTGCGCGTCTTCCCAAGTAAGAGTCTTGCGCTTCCACTCCTCGGCGGTAATGTTTCCACGAAAGCCTATATTGAACTGAAAGGCAAAAATCGTGTCGGGACCAAAACTGCGCGTGACCTCGGTGATGACGCCGTCGACCCCAGTGATGATGGACCCGACCGCGATGACCGTGCCGGTGCCGATGATGACGCCGAGGACGGTGAGGATGCTGCGCGCCTTGTGTTCGCGAACCGTCGCGAGCGCCATGGAAACGGAGGCCGTGATTTCCGCGAGGGTCATCGCTCCCACCTCAGCGCCTGGATCGGATCCATAACAGCCGCCCTGCGCGCCGGATAAACGCCGAAGAACAGACCGACCAGCGCGGAAAGGCCGACGCCGACAACCACAGCCGACGCCGGCACGGCAATGGGCATCGGCGTGGCCGCGCGAACGATCGACGCGGCAATCCAGGCGAGGACAACGCCGATGAAGCCGCCTGCGGCGGAGAGCAAGGAGGACTCGATTAAGAACTGGCGCAGGATGTCGCCTTGCCTTGCGCCCACGGCTTTGCGGATGCCGATCTCGTAAGTCCGCTCGGTGACCACCGCCAGCATGATGTTCATGATGACCACGCCGCCCACCACCATAAAGATGGACACGATGCCCACGGCCATGGTCGCGAGGACACCGGTGAGACGGTCCCACAAGGCAACCAGCGACGCAGACGCCAGCAGTCCAAAATTCTCTTCCTGATTGGGGCGAAGGCGGCGTAAAGCGCGAAGCAAGGCGCGCACCTCATCCTGGGCGTCGTCCATTAGCTCGTGGCTCAAGGCTAAGGCGACGAACTCGATTTCCGGGCGCGCTCCGAAGTTCTTCAGAAACGTGTTGATGGGAATCACAACGAAATTATCCTGTGAGTTGCCGAAGGAGCTACCACGCTTCTTCGCGGTTCCAACGACGAGGAATGGCTTACCACCAACGACCAGCGTCTGACCCACGGGATCACGATCGGAGAAGAAACGCTCACGAACATCATTCCCGATGAAGGCGACCGCGACGTGGCGCTGGTCTTCCGAATCCACCAGAAAGCGGCCTTCCGCCACCTGGAGGTTGCTGATGACTGCGAGGTTGGTAGTGACGCCCATCAGATTTACGCCATCCAACTCCTGGCCACGGAAGTGAACCGAGACGCCCTGGTCAGCTTCCATGCCGAACTCCCTGACCAGCGTCAGATGTTCTTTGAGGAATCGGTATTCTTCCACGGTCAGCTTCGGGTTTCGCTTCTCGAGTTCCAGATACTTCTTGGGATCGAAATCACCGAGCATCGGGATGCGCTGGATGCGAAACCCGTCGGTTCCCATGTCGGAGACCTGATTGGCCACGTAGACGTCCATGCCGTGCACCATAGACATCACCACAACCAGCGTGGTGGTGGCGAGGATGACGCCGAGCACGGTGAGGAAGCTGCGGAGCTTGCTCGACGTCAGCGAGCCGACAGCAACCGAGAGCATCTCGCGAAAAGACGAGAGAGTCTGCATGGTGTATCAGTGATTGAATGAGTTGCGGGAGACAACCCGGCCTCTACCTGGAAACTAGCACAGCGGCGGTCATGCGGCAATGCGTTGGCGAGAGTAGGAGCTTCCTCATTCAAACCGCCGACTAACGGGGCTGTGCACGGCCGGATCAGAGCTTGGCGTAGATGGAGGCCTGCTTGGGATCCGGTTCGGCGGCGGGTGCGGTGGCTTGACCCTTTTTGCGGCGGTACATCTCGACGTCGGCGCGCTGGAAGACGTCTTCAAATGTCTCTCCCGTTTGGTAAGCCGCGACTCCGATAGCAGCGCTGACTGGGATGGCAGTGATGCGGCCATGGGCTTCAAAGAGAGAATGGCCTTCAATTTGTTCGCCTAGTTGCACGGCGCGACGACGGGCGATGTCGAGGCCGCAATCTAGCAGGATGACGAACTCATCGCCGCCCCAACGGCATACCGTATCTGTGGGCCTGATGGATTCGCTGAGCCGGGCCGCAACAAACGCCAGAACGCGATCTCCGCATTGATGTCCATACTCATCGTTGATGAACTTGAAGTGGTTGAGATCGACCAAGAGAGAGAACGGACACTGCTTGCCGATCCGTATCCCGACGAGGCGCTCACCTTCGCGGCGGTTATAGAGCTTGGTCAGGGGGTCGGTGGCGGCGAGGTGTTCGGCGTCCCGGAGCCTTTCTTCAAACACACGCAACTGGAGCTGCAGGGGATCCAATTCGGCAGCGGCCTGGGCATGCAACGAAGACACCCATTCCTTCATCTGCTGAACCTGCTCGGCGAGGACCGTTCGAATGTGGCCCAAGTCGTTGGCGTCGATGGTTTCCTGGAGTCGCGAGGCAAAGGCGGTGACCTCTGATCCGACCCGATCATGAGAAGACTCCATGGCTTGTGTTGCTTCGCGCAGCCATTCGAGCACCAGCCGGACGTCCTGATTCGCTCCAGCTAACGACGCGCGCAGTGCGTCGCTATGACGGCGTATGCAGCTTTCAAAATCCACCAAGCTGCTTGCGAGAGCGTCCGGCGAGTCATCCTGGAGCAAGGTGTTGTAAAGGGCTTTGAGCTGGACGGCGGCCTGTCGCGCTTCCGGTGGCTTCAACTGACTTGCCCTGGCGCCGGTGGCCTCCGTTTTGGCGGGGTTGGTGCCGGTAGGGACCTCGACGGCATGCTCGCGCAAATCTCAATGGCTGAGAGATAGTAGCGGATGAGTTCTCGCTTCTGCCGGTCGAGGCGGTCTGCGCTTTCTAGTTCAGTTCGGAGAGAGATCATGGCCAGGCATCTTTACTAAGACGTATCGCCATGATTACGGCCTTCTTTAGGAAGAACTACAACACGCGTATGACCGCCGGTTAACCCCACTAATTCGGAAAGGGCGGTGGCGTCCCGATCTGGTTCAGTCCACCCGGAGAAGGAAGCCGCCACCTGGCTGAATCCATTGCCTTTCACCATCGAACTCTTCATCTTTGCCAGTGTATTGAGAAATAAGGACTAGCTTCTTTTGCTTATCCCGCAACTGAATATTCAGAAAGAAGGAGCGTTGCAGATCCTTGTTAACGATCATGAGATACGATTTATTCGAGGCGTCCACAAACTCGCCCACTAAAAGTCTGCCTGCCGCGGGGGCGACGACCAGCTGATGTTCCGTCGTTTCGATCCGCTCTACCAGTGAACTGTTGGACAGAGGCCGTCCTTCTGGGGGAATCCTAGGGGAATGGTAGACGCCCGTGCTATGCAGCTTTCCCAAAGTGGGGGCCAGCAGGGCGATTTCTCCGTTCACTCGGCGCACCATGTCCCAGGTTGCGGTTCGATAGCCGAGGACGTCGATCGGGGCCAGCCTGAAATTGCCGTGCCCCGGAGTGAAGTACGTAAAGTATTGAATTCCACGGCTGCCATAAGCCAGTGAAGCGTACGCTTGCAAATGAATGTTGGCGTCGGTCGGTTCCGCGTAGCTATAGTGGGCATTTGACTGTATGCAGTTCCAGAACGGCGTTTTCAACTCCATTCCCAGCCTTCGCACGATTTCGAGATTCGTATAGAATTGGTCGTTCAGCTCTCCGTTGACGAGAGCATAGTTGTCATAGCTAAGAAAGGGCTGTCCAACGGTTTTCACGAGGGCACGGACGTAGGAGTCGTAGTCGGTTCCCAGTCTCTCGCGTGAAGCTCGGATAGAGAACAAATTGACATAGGGCAGCTGATCGGGCATCGCGTCGTGCAGTAGTCTAGACACCATTCCCAACCCCGGCATAGCTGCGATCGAGGGCTCATCCGTCAAGAAGAAGCCCATTGCTCCAGTGTGCCCCGTTAGCTGCGCCTTCACTTCGTCGATGCGCTGTTTTAGCACTTGGTAGGGCGGCAGGTTTGTCCAATCGTATCCGTTGATGCGGGGGTCACTGACAAAACACTTCAATCCAGCTGCCTCAACCGCTGCCAGATCATTCACATTGCAAAACCCCGATATATTCAGCCCCGCCTCGCGCATTTCCCGGAGCGTGTCAGTATCGGACGAGGACGGGCCCCACGCCATAAGCGCGATATCTTGTGGCGATGCGGGCTCAGCGTGGCCCTTGTGGGTGGGCACCCATTGTGCCTGTGACAGTTGCCCAAAACAGAAACAGCTCAACCATATGATCGTGCGAATAGACAATTTCAAGATGATTCCGTTTAAGTCCCTGCTCACAAGGGCCAGCCAATTCGCCGTAATTGATTGAGAAATCTGGCGGAGAGGGTGGGATTTGAACCCACGGTACCGCTTTAAGGCAGTACGACGGTTTAGCAAACCGCTGCTTTCGACCACTCAGCCACCTCTCCGTCCTTGGGTGTGGTCTCTCGAAGTTTAGCATAGGAGGCAGCCAACCCCGCCTCGCGCACGAATACTGCTAAAACCCCTTTTCCAAGGGCATTGCGAGCGGTGACTCCAGAAGAAAATCGGCTGTCCTCATTTCAGTGATCGCCTCGCGAATGGCCTGTTCCCTGGTGGGAACGGTGGTGAGCACGAACGGCAGATCGCGCCAGTTCTCCGACGGCAGCTGCAGGATCGCATCCAGGCTGATTTTATGTTTGGCGAGGATTCCCGCCAGAGTCGCAATGATGCCGGGGCGATCTTCCACGCGAAAGCGCACGTAGTATGCAGACTCGAATTCGGTAATCGGGAGGGGCTTGTATTCGCCCAGCCGCTCGTGAGCGAAGGGGCTGACGCGAGCGGGGCTGCCGAAGCGGATCTCTCTCGCCACTTTCATCAGATCGCTTACCACGGCAACACCCGTCGGCGTGGCACCCGCGCCGCGTCCATAGTAAAAGGTGTCTTCGCCGTACAGCCCTTTCACCCAAATCGCATTGTAGGCGCCCTTGACATTCGCCAGAATGGTCGACGAAGGCACCAGGCAAGGCCTCACTGACAGCAGCAGACCACTGCTGGTTTGCCGCGCCGAGCACAGCAACCGGATGGTGTGGCGAAGCTGGTGGGCGTAGTCGAAATCAACAGGCAGAATGCGCCGGATGCCCTCGGTGAAAATGTCGGCGGGCGTCAGCTTTTCACCGAAGGCCAGCGCGGCCAGAATCGCCAGCTTCGAGCGAGCGTCGAGGCCATCGACATCGGCCGATGGATCGGCCTCCGCGTAGCCCAGGCGCTGCGCTTCGGACAAGACGCTGTCGAACGAGGCATTACTGCGCTCAATCTCCGTGAGGATGAAGTTGCTCGTGCCGTTCAGGATGCCGAAGAGCCCTGTGACGCGGTCGCCTGCGATTCCTTCGCGCAGCACAGCGTGAATCGGTATTCCGCCCGCGACGCTCGCTTCCATCGCCAGGTTGACGCCGCCGGCGATGGCGGACTGCCACAATTCGGCGCCACGCAGCGCCATCAACTCTTTGTTGGCCGTAACCACAGACTTGTGAGCGCGAAACGCGCCCTCAATCAACTGCCCCGCCGTCCCGGCGCCGCCAATCAGTTCGGCAACGATATCCACTTCCGGATGGGCGACGACTTCGCGCCACTCCGTGGTCCGCAATACGGACGCGTCCAGGCCCAGCAACGACTTGCTATGGATGCTGCGGCTGCAGACGGCCTTCACGCGCAGCGGGAAGCCCAGTTTCTCTTCGATCGAATGCGCATTTTCGGCCAGGATCTGGAGCGTGCCCGTACCCACATTTCCGACGCCGACGATGCCGACTCCTACTTCCATGCTGGGAAGCTCCCTCCGGGGTTAACTAAAGCGCTTTCATGCAGGTTCATGTGTGCCTTATCATAGCAACGGTATGCGCCTACTCCGCTCGATAGCTGCTGCGTTCGCAGCGCTGTGCCTGTTCGTTCTCCAGACGGGCGCGTGGCCCCAGAATACCCAGCTTCCCAATCCGCAGTTACCCGGTCTCCATGATGATGAAGACCACAAACTGCCGAATGGCAAATCGCAGAAAGACGCCATGGCGAAGTCGGAGCACGATAAGGCGTTGAAGGAGGCGAACGACTTGCTTGCACTGGCGCAACAGCTGAAAGACGAGATTCAAAGGGCCGGGGATCACGTGGTTCCCATGGCATCCGTCAAGAAGACCGAGGAGATCGAGAAGATGGCCCGCCGCATTCGCACCCGCCTGATCGAGTGAATGCGGCGAAGGCAACAGCAAGCGTCTGGTACTCTGTCGTTTCAGCACGGAAACTAAGAGGAGAGCATGCCGATTACACGCGAGAAGAAGCAACTGATGAGCGCCTCCGAGATCGACCGAACGCTGGTCAGGCTGGCGCACGAGATTCTGGAGAAGAGTCCTGATCTCGACAAGCTCGCCTTCATTGGAATTCGGCGGCGTGGGGTCCCACTGGCACAGAGGCTGGCGGCGAAGATCAAGAGCCTCGAAAACCGCGAGGTGCCAGTCGGAATCCTGGATATCACTTTGTATCGCGACGATCTCTCGACCGTTTCGGAGCGTCCGGTCATCAACTCAACCGATATCACGTTCTCCATTGTCGGGCGTGATGTGATCCTGATGGACGATGTCCTCTATACGGGCCGCACTGTGCGCGCAGCGCTGGACGCCTTGTTCGATTATGGCCGTCCGGCTCGCGTTCAGTTGCTGGTGCTGATCGACCGTGGCCATCGCGAGATACCGGTCGCGGCAAGCTACATCGGTCGGGTTGTCGAGACGACGTCGAACGAGATCATCGAAGTGAAGTTCCAGGAGATCGACGATCAGGAGCGAGTGTTGCTCGTGGAACGGGTCGCCGAAACTATGGAAACAAGTTAGGTGGCCGTCATGAAATCGGGGCTGCTGGGTATCGAGGGTTTAAGCCGCACTCACATCGACGCGATTCTGTCGCGCAGTCATGACTTCCAACCGCCCCCCAACGAGCCTTTCAAACGCTTTGACGTTTTGAAGGGCAAGACCGTCGTCAATCTGTTCTTCGAAGCCTCCACGAGAACGAGGACCAGCTTTGAAATTGCGGCGAAACGGCTGGGCGCCGACGTCCTCTCCATCACCGCTTCGGCTTCCAGCGTTTCGAAAGGCGAATCGCTCGTGGACACCTTAAACACGCTGGGCGCCATGCGGCCGGATGCCATTGTGATGCGACACGCGGCTTCCGGCGCGCCCCACTTCCTCTCGCGCTATCTGCCGGTGCCCATCATCAACGCGGGCGATGGCACGCATGAACATCCCACCCAAGCACTGCTCGACGCGCGAACCATCCTCGACCGCTGCCAGACACTGGATAATCTTCGCATAGCGATCATTGGTGACATCGCCCACAGCCGGGTGGCGCGCTCGAACATCTATCTTCTCTCGAAGTATGGCGTGCAGATTGTTCTCTGCGGGCCGGCTTCGCTGCTGCCCAACGAGATGAAACAAATGGCGCCCGGGGTCGAATTGACCAGTGACATGCGCGAAGCGATCCGTGACGTGGACGTGATCATGATGTTGCGCGTGCAGTTGGAACGTCAGCACGAAGCCGCCTTTCCGGCGGACGAGTATTTTTCGTTCTACGGTCTGCGGCCGGAACACATCTTGCTGGCAAAGCCGAACGTGATTGTCATGCATCCCGGACCTATCAACCGCGGACGCGAGATCTCTTCTGAAGTGGCCGATTCCCAGCGCTCCGCGATCCTGAACCAGGTTGAGAATGGGATCGCCGTGCGCATGGCGGTTCTGGAAAGGGTACTGGGCCAATGAACGGGCGACTGGTCATCAAGAATGGGCGCGTCGTCGACCCGGCCAACAATGTCGATCGTGTGTGTGACGTTGCGATGGAAGACGGTACCATTCGCGAGGTCGCAGAGGGGATCGACACCAGTGGCAGCGAAGTGATCGATGCGAGTGGACAAGTCGTAGCGCCGGGCTTCATGGACATCCATGTCCACCTGCGTGAGCCGGGCTTCGAGTACGCCGAGACGATTGAGAGCGGGTCGCGGGCGGCTGCCGCGGGCGGATTCACCTCCGTGTGCTGCATGCCCAACACACTGCCTGTGAACGACAACGCGACTGTCACCAGCTACATCAAAGAACGCGCCCGGCAATTCGCCGTGGTGAATGTTTACCCCATCGGCGCCATCACCAAGGGCAGCGCTGGCGAGGAGCTGGCGGCCATCGGATCCATGAAACAGGCCGGCATTGTAGCGATTTCCGACGATGGCCGACCAGTGATGAACGCACGCCTGGTCCGACGAGCCATGGAGTTCGCCCGATCACTGGACCTCGCGCTGATTGAACACTGCGAAGACCTGCACCTGAGCGCAGGCGGCGACATGCATGAGGGCCTGGAGTCTGTTCGGCTAGGCCTTCGCGGCATCCCCCGGAGTTCCGAAGACGTCATGGTGGCGCGCGACATCATTCTCGCCGAAGTCACGGGCGCGCGTTATCATGTGGCGCATATCTCGTCCCAGCATTCGGTCGAGATGGTGGCGTTTGCCAAGTCGCGCGGCCTGCGGGTTACCGCGGAAGCGACCCCGCACCATTTCGTGCTGGCAGACTCCGAGATGCAGCCGTACGACAGCAACTATAAGATGAAGCCGCCACTCCGCGAGCCTCGCGATGTGGACGCGGTCACCAACGGGCTGCTGAGTGGCGCGATCGATGCCATTGCCACCGACCACGCACCGCACCCCGGCAGCGAAAAGATGCAGGAGTTCGAGCGCTGTCCGTTCGGCATCATCGGGCTCGAGACGGCCATTCCGCTGGCGCTGGGGCGGCTGTTTCACGGCGGGAAGCTGTCACTTCCACGTTTCGTCGCCCTGTTCACGCAAAACCCAGCGATGATCCTGGCGCTACCCAAGGGCTCTTTGGCCATCGGCTCGGACGCCGATGTCACGATCTTCAACCTGGATCACAAGTGGACTTATGACGTGACCCAGTCGCCATCGAAGAGCCGCAACACACCATTCCATGGGCGCGCGATGATAGGCGGCCCCTTGGCGACGATCGTGAACGGGCGGGTCGTCTGGCGCCGGGACGGTTTCTGATAACGCCTAAATCCGGACTGCCTTGGCTCGGCCATGCGTCCCAATCATGCTGTCGGTCGAAACGACGCCTTCCAGGTTTCGGGGCTCAGAAGTTGGACTCAGTCGCCACTGCGCCGACCATGGCTCCGCGACATCCAGCCCCGCTAATGCAGGCGGCGGCGGACCCATTGCATTCATCTTTTCGACAGCGAACGCTTGGCTCGTGAAGCAGAGCGACCCGTCGCGTTCACAAGCAGCAGTCGTAATCTCGTGTGCCGTTCGGTACTCGCCCTGATAAGGGTTCTGGTTTATGTCCGGCCGATCGACAAGTTTGAAGTACAGACGGCCATGCGCCAGACCGCTGCCGGCTTGTCCATTAGCCGGAATCACCAGCGTGAACGTCCCTTTGATATAGACCCAATTCGGCCCCGCGATGGCAACGCTCCGCCAATGGTCTAAGCGCAGTTCAAAAGCCCACCGCCCCGTGTAGCCGTGAACAATATCCGTGCGGGGGATCATGTCCACAGTGGCCAGCAACGTGGAAGCCCACAATACTAACTTGTCTTTGGCTTGCTCCAGGCACTCCGAGCCAGGCACTCGAGTACCTTCCGCCTTATCCATCTGTATAACTGTCAAACCGGTCAGATCGGAAGGCAACTTTACTTCGCCGAACACACACAGCGCGATGTTGTGTCTCCCGATACGCCCGGCCACCAGTCCAAACTCAAGCAGGATGTTCGAATTCGGCGTGCTGATCTTCGCCCCTCGAACTACCGTTTCGTCGTCCGGCGTGGCGATGAATACCGCGCCACTGCATTGGAGCAGCATGCTCTCGAGCGCCTCAAACGTCAGCATCCCAGCTTCGAAGACCTCCGTCCACAACAAAGGCTCAACGCCCCCGATGGACGCCAAAAGGTCGATCACTTGATTCGCCTTTTGAAGCCCCTCGGTTGAAGATCCAACAAACACGCACTGCTTCATTCGCCGCTCCCGGTCAGACAACTATACGTCAATCCGGTCCATCCCAGTATTGACAGTCATGCCCGGTAAACCCCGTAACTGCTACGATTCGGTAAGACATGTCACAACGGACGTTTGGTCCCACGCGGCGCCGCGTCACCCCGATTGCTGTTCTCATTGCGCTATTCGTTCTCTTCTTCCTTTCCAAATTCATTGCTGCTTCTTTCCTGATTGACTTCGAGTGGTGGCGCGAAATGCGCCAACTCGACACGTGGGTCAGCCTGCTGATGTACGGTACTGTCCCGGTCTGCGTGGTTGCGGTCATTTACTTTGCGGCGTTCTGGGCGGCGTATAAACTGGGCACCCGGCGTGCCACGGAAATGATGCGCACTGGCCGAACCACGAACCTGATTGTCATCTGCGTCCTCGCGTTATTGGCCATCATCGTGGCCAATGTGACGGTCGACTCATGGACTGTGGTGCGGTACTTCGCGGGCCTGAAGCTGCCCGCGGGCGCCGCCGGATATGCAGATCCCATCTTTCATCAGCAACTGAGGTTCTATTTCTTCGAGCTGCCGTTCTACAACATGGCCTTGTTCGTGGTGCTGGCCGGAACAGTCGTGTCGCTGCTCGTGTTCTGGGTGGGTGCGCACCTGGGCCAACTGCAGAACCGCTTGCCGCAGTTCGCCACGCCGGGCACCATCGACTTAAATGAGCTGACTTTCGGCGGCGCGTTTGATAGTGGCTTTGTCCGGACCATGCTGACCATCTTGCTGATCGGCCTGGCCGCTAAGTTCTACTTCGATCGCTACGACTTTCTAACCCAGAATCATGGCGCTTACTTGGTGGGTGTCGATTGGGTAGTGGATCACGTCACATTGCCGTTGCAGTGGCTGCTCGTCCTCTCAGCGTTGGCGGCTGCCGGATTGGTGTTCTCGCGCCGGCCTAAGCTGGCGCTCGTGTTGCTACTGGCCCTCCCTGTTCGCTACTTGCTGCCATCCATAGTCAGCAGCGTGTACGTGCGGCCCAATGAGCTCAATCTGGAAAAACCGTATATCGCTTCGCACATCGAAGCGACCCGTTCCGCCTACGGACTGAGCACCAACGTCAAGGAAGAGACGCTGGCTGCCGTGTCTGAAGTCAAGATCGATTATGCCAAGCACAAGGGACTGCTGGACAACGTGCGGCTCTGGGACTGGCGCGCATTTCACGACACTATCTCGCAGATCCAGCCGCTGCGCCCGTACATTTACCGCGACACGGACGTCGATCGCTACACCATCGACGGGAAGCTGCGACAAGTTCTGCTGACGCCACGCGAACTCGACATCCAACAGATTGGCGAAGCACAGAAGCGCTGGATCAATCCGCACTTCGTCTACACCCACGGCTATGGAATCGTCATGGCGGAGGCCAACCGAATCACTACGGATGGCTTGCCGCAGCTATTCATCGAAAACGCTCCGCCGGTAGTGCACACCACAAGCCTGAAGCTGACCGTCCCGGAGCTGTACTACAGCGAGATCGCGCACGAGCCGGTTTTCGTCGATACGGACCAGCCGGAATTCAACTATCCATCCGGCTCGCAGAATGTCCACGTGCGGTACTCGGGCAAGGGTGGCTTCCCGATCTCCTCGTTCTTCCTCCGGATCGCCGCTGCGCTGACCTATTCCGATCCAAACATTCTGCTCACCAGCAACCTGACGTCCGGCAGCCGCATGATGATTCATCGCCAGATCATGAACCGCGTTTCTACCCTGGCTGGATTCTTGTCATGGGACGCCGATCCGTATCTGGTCGTCACAAACGAGGGCCATCTGGTCTGGACCGTCGATGGCTACATGGCCTCTGCGCAACACCCCTATTCGGCTGAGTTGTCGACAGAGGCCTTGGGACAGTTCAATTACATTCGCAACTCGGTGAAGGCTACCGTCGATGCCTACACCGGCGAAACGCATCTGTACATCTTTGATAGTGGCGACCCGCTGATCGCGGCTTATGCACGGCTCTTTCCGGACCTGCTCGAAGACGAATCGAAGATGCCCGCCGATTTGCGCGAGCACATACGCTATCCCGAGACTTTGTTCCGCATCCAGGCCGAGACCTACCGGACTTTTCACATGCGCGATCCGGAAGCCTTCTACAACCGCGCCGATCTCTGGGACCTGGCTAAGACCGGCAGCAAGGAAGGCTCCGGGGCAGCCTCGCCTACTTATGTGGTTGCGGCTCTGCCGGGCGAAGAGCAACCCGAGTTCCTGCTCATTACGCCTTTCACTCCGGCCAACAAAGATAACCTGATTGGCTTCATGGCCGCCCGCTGTGATGGTAGGCATTATGGCGAACTGGTGTTCCAGCAGCTTGCCAAGCAAAACATTATTTATGGCCCAATGCAGATTGAGGCGCGCATTAATCAGGACCAGGTCATCTCGAAGGATCTGACGCTCTGGAACCAGCAAGGCTCGCAGGTCTTGCGGGGGCAGACGCTTGTGCTGCCCATCGAAAACACCTTCCTCTACGTTGCACCCATCTATATTCAAGCCTCGGAAGCGCGCATGCCGCAGCTGAAGAAAGTGGCTCTGGCGATGGGAAATCGCTTGGCCTATGCCGACACATATGAACAGGCCCTGGTGCAATTGATCGGAGATGAAGCGAACGTTACGGCGGGATCGGATGAGGGTTCACCGGGACGACCAGCCGCGCGCGAAACGAAGCTCGGCGCCGCTGTCCGCCAAGCCGCCTCCGATAATGGAATGGACCCAAATGCCGTGCTCCAACAAGCCCGGGAGCACCTGCGCAAATATCGCGACCTCAACTCGCAAGGGAAGTTCTCCGAAGCTGGTAAGGAATTAGAAGAAGTGTATCGTTTGCTGGGGCAGAAATAAACGGGCCCGGCCCGGCGTACGACTTTGCGAAACGAACTTCCAGAGAAGGGTTGAGCAAAGCCAAACACAGGCTGGCCTGTGCAACGGAGGGCGTCCAGCCCCACCATGGATTGCGAAACGAACGGCCAAAGCCGAGATGAATCTCGGCTCAGCAGGCTGACAGCCTGCGCCACGCAACCTGATTGCGAAACGAAGTGCAGCCGGATGTGGGCCTCCGGCGCGGACGTGGGCGTCCAGCCCCACCTCGGGGTCGAATGCCGAGAAAAGTGGCTGTTGAGACGCACGAGGAGTGGGGCCGCTCGCGCGGGGGCTTACTTAGATATTCGGTTGTCAAAGATCTCGAGCCGTAGAGGCTCCTACGCGGCTTGGGGCAGGGTCACCGGTTCTGTTGATGTATCGGGAACTGCGATGACAGGTTCCGCTGCCGGGTTGGAAGGACGCGGGATGGCATCGAGATCAACGGTGCCGTCGAAATCGGGCGCGGGATGATCGGCGATGGTTGGCGCGCCGGAACGGGCGTGGGCCTTCTGTAGGGCCATCAATTGCTTCAAGGCGCGAAAGTAGGCGCGATGATGCGTGGTCTGATAGCGCAGGTAGAGCGCGAATGCCTTGGGATCCTCGATGTCGTCTGCAGATTGATGGCGCGCTGGGTGAGCCAGTGACTCTGAGCCATGTCGGTGACCAGGATGCGCTCGGAACGCGACGCGGGTTGGAACTCAAGGGTGAGATCGTTAACTAATTCAACCCACTCTTTGGGATCTTCGCCGGGAAGCAGCACGAAGGCCGATGTGAGGCTGGAAAGACCATGGGTGCGCGCGTTCTGGCTGGAGCGATCTTTTCCGGCGATTGTATGCGGGCCCGTACTGTGACCAGGCGCAGGAGCAGGGGACGCCGGCTCGGACTCCCCGGCCGGCGGCCACTCGATGAAGAAGCGGCCTAGAGCTTTGATCAGCAGTGCGCGAAGGTCCCGCCGAGTCTCTTCGATTTCTTTCGGATCGACGCCTTCTCGCGGGTTGGCAGTGTACTGCTCCAGCCGATGGGCAATTGCAATACGTTCTTGATCTACCTCCGGGCCGCCGAAGCGCAGGCGCTCAAGGAGCAACTTGACGTCGACGGGCGCACTGGGATGTACGGGATCAGCGCTCCCGACGGCGGCCAGGATTCGGTTGACCGATTGTTCACCGGTTCATTGGTTTTGACCGGCGTCACCTGCGGCGCAGCGGGCGATGAGGCCGGAACGTCTGGCGCAGCAGGCGAAGCCGAAGACCGTTTCTGCTTCTGAGCTCGTTTCCAGGCGCGGTCGTTATTGCGCCGGATCTTGGTACGTTCTTTATTGGACACGAAACTTTCCCTCTTAAAGTGAGTTAAACGCTGGAGAAGCAAACTAGCGGCCTTCCCGCGTGGATTGGCGGATTACGCCTACCTGAATTTTCGACCCGGCCTTAGACTGGACTGCGGCGGCTGAAAACGGGGAGCGCTGGAACTCATTGCAGCGAACGAGGTTGCGAGCGCGAGGAAAATTGTAAAGCGCTGTGACTGGAGGAAGAGCACGCCGAAGGTTGCCGGTTTTTTGAGCACCTTCATAGCCTAGGCCAACTGGAGCTTCTTAATGTCCAGGTCCCAAAGTTGACCATTGCGTCTCCATAGCCTAACTTTGTATAGTTAGACTATGGAAAGCCATTCCGACATTCCACCCGGGACCCTGTACATGCTGATTCTGAAAACGCTGGCGCGCCGGGGAGCGATGCATGGTTACGGCATCGCGCAGAATATTCAGCAGGTGTCGGAAGACGTTCTGCAGGTGGAGGAGGGTTCGCTTTACCCCGCTCTGCAGCGCATGTTAGTAAAAGGCTGGCTGGTGGCGGAGTGGAAACAGTCGGAGAACAATCGCAGGGCGCGTTTCTATAAGCTGACGCAGTTGGGACGTCAACAACTCGCAAAGGAGTTGCGCGAGTTTGACCAGGTCATGGGGGCGATCGCACGTGTGATCGAAGCCGTATGAGAGAGCTGTGGCGGAGGCTCTGGTTCCTGCTGCATTCCACCGAGGTCGAGGGCGACCTAGACGAAGAGATCCGACACCACCTGGCGCTCGCGGCAGAGGAACGAGGTGGTCCGGAGGCCGCCACGCGACAGTTCGGAAACGTCACGTTACTGAAGGAGCAAGGCCGGGCAATGTGGACATGGACCTTTTGGGAACAACTCACGCAGGACGTTCGCTATGGACTGCGGGCCATGGCGGCCAATCCACTGTTCACCGGTATGGCGGTGCTGTCGCTGGCATTGGGCATCGGCGCGAATGCCGCCATCTATAGCTTCATGGATGCAATTCTCCTGCGCTCGCTGCCCGTCCAGCATCCGGAGCAATTGGTTGTGATCAATTGGCGTTCAAAGAACGGTGGGGGAGTAATTCATAGCCAGAGCGGATCCCGGCATCGGGACGGCGCCGCTATGACCAGCCCCAACTTTCCCTTCGACGCGTTTCCACTCTTGCGCTCGAATCGAGACACTCTGTCCACGCTGTTCGCGTATGCGAGGGCTTGGCAAGTCAATCTGGTTGCGGAAGGGCAGGCCGAACTCGACGAGGCTCAATTGGTATCGGGCGGGTTTTATAGCGGCCTGGGCGTGACGCCAGCTGCCGGACGCCTGATTGTGGACGACGACGATCGCAGCGGGGCACCGCCCGTCGCTGTTATCAGTTACCAATATTGGCAGCGCCGCTACGATGGGAACCCCTCTGCCATCGGACGGCCGATTCTGATCAACAATACACCCTTCACAATCGTGGGCGTGTCCGCCGCCGGGTTCCTTGGCGTGGACCCGGACTTGAGTCCCAAGGTCTACCTCCCCTTGCACTCGGCCACCTTACTGTCTGCTACGCCGGCCGATGACGAGAAGAGCAGGTTCTTTGACAACAATTCTTATTGGCTGGAGATGATGGGGCGGTTACGCCCTGGGGTGAGTGCAAGCCAAGCTCAAGCAGCCCTGGCGGGACAGTTCCATCAATTCGCAGAGGGCACGGCGTCCAACGCGAAGGAGAAAGCGGACTTGCCGGCGTTGTGGCTGCAGGAAGGCGCGGGCGGGCTTGACTCACTGCGACGGCGCTACTCACAACCGCTCTACGTACTGATGGCGATGGTCGG
The DNA here is from genome assembly GCA_963771305.1 of uncultured Acidobacteriaceae bacterium. GTDB lineage: Bacteria > Acidobacteriota > Terriglobia > Bryobacterales > Bryobacteraceae > CAJCIT01. Next base: position 336,262 of record CAVYTS010000025.1, on the reverse strand, counting down.
CCTGATTCTCATCATCGCGTGCGCGAACATCGCTAACTTGCTGCTGGCGCGATCGACAGCCCGGCAGCGAGAGATCGCGGTGCGGCTCAGTTTAGGCGCGGGTCGTTTGCGCGTAATGCGCCAATTGTTGACGGAGAGCCTGCTGTTATCTCTGGCCGGTGGAGTATCCGGGATGCTGGTGGCGCTGTGGGGAATCCGTTCCATCACGTGGCTGCTGGCGAATGGGCGCGAAAGCTTTACTCTTCACGCCAGCCTGAACTGGCCGGTGCTGAGCTTCACGCTCGCTCTCGCCATAGCGACGGGCCTGGTTTTCGGCTTGGCTCCCGCGATTCAGGCAACGAAGGTGGATCTGACGCCCGCGCTGAAGGAGACCCGAGCCGGTTCGCAGCGGGGAGCGGGCCGTCGCATTGGTTTCGGAATTGGCCTCAGTCAAGCGCTGGTAGCGTTGCAGATCGCTCTCTCACTATTGCTGGTGGTGGCGGCGAGTTTGTTTGGGCGCACCCTTTCCAATCTCGAGTCAGTGGAACTGGGCTTCAACAAAGACAACGTGCTGTTGTTTGGCCTGAATGCCAGGCAAGCCGGGTACAAGGACGCCGCCCTGGCCCAGTTTTACGCTGATCTGCTGAACAACTTCCGGCGGCTTCCCGGCGTGCGGAGCGCCAGCCTTTCGCAGTCCCCGCTGGTGATTGGCTCGTGGAACTCCACCAACGTCGTGATTCCCGGTGCGGCTGCAAAATCAGGCTCCGACCTGGAGACTTGCGTCGTTCCCGTGGACCCTTCGTTCCTAACGACCATGCAGATCCCGATTCGGTCAGGACGCGGCCTGGCCGAGCGCGACATGTCATCTCCTAAGGTCGCGGTGGTGACCGAGCAATTCGCAAAGACGTTCTTCCCGCGCGAAAATCCGATCGGACACCGGTTCGGACTTGGTGATACGAAGACGCCGACCGACATAGAGATCGTCGGTGTGGCCAAGACGACGCTCTACAACTCAATCAAAGAAACCAAAACTCCTCCTGTCATTTACGTGCCATACACGCAAGTTCTCGCTCGCCTAGGCGGCGTGAATTTTGAATTGCGAACTGCCGGCGATCCGTTGATTCTGGTGAACGCGGTGCGCGAGACGGTTCACAAGGCAAATGCCGGTGTGCCGATTTCCGAGGTCAGCACTCAAGCGGCGCGGATCGATCAGACCATCAGCCAGGAGCGCACGTTCGCGTATCTCTGCACATGTTTTGCGGCGCTCGCACTGGCGATCGCCTGCGTGGGGCTGTACGGCACGATGGCCTATACGGTAGCGCGGCGCACAAACGAAATAGGGATCCGCATGGCGCTGGGGGCGGAGCCGAAGAGGATCGTCTGGATGGTCTTGCGGGAAGTGTTCGCGTTGGGGGTGGCGGGGCTGGTCACCGGACTGGCCGTCGCTTGGGCAAGCGCCCGATTTGTGGAGTCGTTCCTGTTTGGCGTAAAGCGCAGTGATCCGTGGTCGATCGCGCTTTCAGTGTTGGTGCTCTTGGTGGTTGCTTTGGTGGCCGGATACGCTCCGGCCTGGAAGGCATCACGAATCGATCCGATGGCAGCACTGCGGCACGAATAGGTAGTTGTTCGAGGACCCGGGGCGCTTGCGCGATGCAGCGCTGGGGTTTCGGTTCTGGCTGAACCGGGGCCGGGGCGCCAAACCACCGATTGAAGCGAGTGCAGTTAATATTTGGGAGTATCTGACGTGCGACGTCTCGGGGAGAAGATCGAAATACTCTTCGCGTAGCCGGTCTTCGATCGTCCGTGCGGCCACTAGCTCGGGACGCTCGCAAGCTGGCGCTGTACGGCATCCGAGGGTGGATTGTTGAAGAAGAACTGCCAGTCAGCCCCGGGTGTCTCTTCGATGCGCCGCTTCAGTTCTTCCTCGGAGTTGTCCTCGACAAACTCGACGCTGAATGCCTTCTTCGCATTCCGGTTAAAGTACAGCTGTTTCGTCGCCGTTTTCGTCAAGTAAACGTTCTCCTCCCCTAGTTTACCCGCTTTCCCTACCGAGCCGCGGCGATTGGGCGATCAGTCACGCTTGCTATTCCTCCTGTTCAATCCATACGGATTTGCTACCGCAATCGCTCCCCCCGTTGCCGTAATGAGGAACTGGTAAAAGATCCGGCCGACGGAACGAACTCGACGCTTTGGTCGCTCGCCTCAAAAGCGCGAAAATCAGCGTTATGGCTCTCCGTTTCACGACTTCTTATCCGGTGGACTCACTCGACCTCTTCCGTTACTACAAGAAACTAGCCGAACGAGCGATGGCGCAGGTGACCGACGAGCAACTCTTCGCCGTGTTGGATGGCGAAATGAATTCCATCGCCGTTATTGTTAAGCACATGGCCGGCAACATGCGCTCGCGATGGACGGACTTTCTAACCTCGGATGGCGAGAAGCCGGACCGCAATCGAGACGCTGAATTCACGGACCCTCCCATTTCGCGTGAAGCTTTGTCGGCCATTTGGGAAGAGGGCTGGCAGTGTGTATTCAGAGCGCTAGAACCGCTCTCCGAACAAGATCTGCAACGCACTATCACGATTCGGGGCGAAGCTCATTCAGTTATGCAGGCCATCAATCGCCAGGTGGCGCATTATTCCTACCACTGCGGACAGATTGTGTTCCTTGCCAAGCACTTGAAGTATGCCGAGTGGAAATCGTTGAGCGTGCCTCGCCGGCAGTCGTCGGAATTCAATCGCCGCGTGCTGGCGGGCGAAGCCAGCCAAAGATAGCGGTTAGATGGGACCGGCGAATAACTCACGGCGGCTGCGCCACAACGGGTATGACAAAGGTCGCGAGGCGCTGGGCCTATTATAGGCGTCGGAACAGGATCGACGAGGCGTCGATCGCGGGCGAGGGGGCCCACCCTCCAAGGCTAAGCGGACAGGATCGACAGCATTCAGGAAATTCACTACGGCAACAGCCCGTGTCCGCTAGTTTGTTGGGCAGGCAGCGCCGGCGCCCATGGTGCAACCCGCTTCGCCGGGATCGAAGTGGCGGCGTTGGCGCCCACTCTGCGCCCATCCTACATAGGGGAACGTCTCCTGATAAGGAACGTCATTGGTGTTCACACCCTCACCCAAAGGGTAGTTGTATTGTGGACCGGCGAGGATGCCGGCGAGCGCTCGGAAGAGGATATCGCTTACGTCGTCGGACACGCGGCGGCCGTTTGGAAATCCGGCCGCGTCGCCGGCCAGCAGACCCAATCTCTTCCGGCTGCCCTCGGGTGTCGGGGCGACTCCCGTGTTCAGGCGCAACATGTCCGCAATCGGTCCAGCGGGCGTTCCCGGCGCCGCGATCGGTGGCGCGTAGGTGACAGATGGAAGAAGGTCGGTGCGGGGTGGCGTTGGTATGCGATTCCGTAGATGGAATTTAACATTCGAGCTGTCAAGGGATCCAAATAAAAACTGGCAAATTGAGAGTCGTTCACCGGCCGGCTCATGCTCCAAAGGTCCTTGATCCCAGTTCGATGACCAGACTATCGATCAGGGGATTGCCCATGCGGTGGACTTGCGAGAAACTGCCGCTGGTTACGCTGGGACGATCATGCTTTGAGAATACGGATTGCCAGAGATCTTATAGGTGAAGATCGTTTCGAACAGTTCGTTGGCCGTCGAGCTGGTGTCGGCGCTGAACAAGAGTTGGGGATTGCCGTCGCCTCCGGATGGGGTGATGGAAACCGACAATGGCGAGAGTTCTGAGGCTCCCGTGGTACCGGTTAGAGTGGCGAATGAGGCCAATAGGTTGGAGCCGATGGTACAGCCGCCTGATCCCAATGCCTCGTACGTGGCCAAGGTTCCTTCGGTACAAGATGCGGTCCAAGCAATAGGGCACAAAAGTGTGCCGAGTATGGCGATAGCCGCTAATAGCTTCATGGGCTCCTCCGAGCGTGAAGATTAGTTGTGAAGGTTTACCGGGTCAAGGCGACATGTGCGCAACAAATGCGAAGAGGCGCATTGCACCCAACTGAGACTACACTGAAGCATTGAAACCCGGTAAATATGACCGCAGGCATCAAGTTCTGATCCGCGGTGCAGAACTGCGAGAGCTGAAGGAATTGTCTCTGCCTGAGTCGTTTGGCTTGGAACGGCGGGTGGAAAGATACCAGGGAAAGCGTCCCCTCGGTTTCTACCGTTGGGATTTGGAGTGCTTGTTGGATACGTCGTCGCTGGAAATGACAGATCGCCCTTTGCATCCGCGGCTGCGGAGAAGAGATCTCGCCGCGGTGCAGTCGTTGTATGGTCGGCTGCGAAAGGAATACGACTTGGCGTATGGGCCCAGCCGATCCTCAAATTGAAGTCGATGGGTTGACCCGGGTGGAATCGCAGAGTCTTTGCCTGGCATCCCGGACCAAGGGGTAGACGTAAATGTCTTTGATGGCTTGCCCGTCGGCCTGGTGCTCCCGGTCCATGCGACCGCGACCGGTGGTTTGTCCCACGTAGATCCAGTTGGCCGCTCGATAGCAAGTTCCGCGAAAACGATTAGCGTCTACCAGCGTTTCCAGCAGCAGGGGACGGTGCCCGTAGTGACTCTGCCAGTCCGGCGTGATCCGCCGGGCGCTCAAGGCCAGGATTTTGCTGGCCAAGCCTTGGACGCGCACCCAGGGCAGAATCAGGAATCTTCCGTTGTTCACGATCCGTTGCAGGTTACGCTGCCGTTGCTGGTCACTCCAGCCGATCCACACGTCCCGCGGCTTCATCTTCCAGGCGGGCGAGGTCCACAGCAGACAGGCGAGTTCCCGCTGGCGGTTCCGCACCCAGTAGCGCAAGTGCGCACCGAACGGCACGCGGCAGTCTAAGTAGTGATAGCGTTCCACCTGCTCGCGCCACAACCGGCTCTCCCGTTCGCCTTCTACCAGGGCCAACTCCAGCGGTTCGCAGGCGCTGGCTGCGCACTCCACCAGTTCGGGCTCGCCGCGTGGCCCGGATACATCCACGCGCCGTGGCCCGGTTCCTCCCAACTTCCGCAGGGCCGGAAGCCGCAGCACCCCGTCGGCTTCCAGACGCTCCATGAGTTGGCGGCACTCGTGATTCTTTAGCCCGCCGTTGGGCCGTTTCCACTCCAGCAACTCGCACACCGTCCGGGCAATCTCGGTCACGCCCAGACCCGCATAGTCGTGCGCCACCACGCGCATTAACTCCACTTCTTCCTCCGTGAACGTACGTCCACTAAATGTCACCGCGATCATGGTTCCTGTCTCATGCGGAACTGAAGTTGGGCGCCGTGCTCCCCTCCGCCACCCCCTTTGGCAAAACCGGGACCCGCGCAAAAGCGGGGAGCCGCTTTTCCGACCCGGCAGCGCGGCCCGCCGGGAGTGCTTTCTCTACCCCTCTGCTAGCCGCGGAGATCGATTCACTGACCGCCGTGGCCGGCGGAACAATATCCAGTAGTTTCGGATGGGGGGATCGGAGCAGATCGGTCAGTAAGGCAAAGGCGTCTTTGTCCTGCTGCCGCGCCGTACAGAGAATGCTCGTCAGCACGGCTTGGGCCCGAGCTCCCTTCTCGGTTCGATTGCCACCCCAGTTCTTGCGCAGCACCACCAACAGGCGCATCACCCGCTCCACCAGATTGTTGGTGGCATCGACCAACCCGGGACAGTAAAGAAAGGTGAACAAGTAGGGTCGTTCGTGTCGGAGATGCTTCGCCAAGCGCCGATTGGCCGGATCCCGATAGTGGCGCCTGAGCAAGCGGTCCAGCTTGGCTTCCAATCGGCCGGCCGCGGTCCACAAGCCATGCAGCGAGATCTGGTTCTCCAGATAGCGATCGCGCAAGGCCAGCCATCCTCCAGGATTTGTTTCACCGCCAGCGGAAACACCGCGGCGGCCGGAGTGGCCACTGCCGCCAAGTCCCGACAGCGCCGAATCAAATGCGCTGCGCAACTCTGATGCGCCGCCTGCAGGAACTTGTAGTAGATCTTCCAGCCGTCATGGATCAGCCAACCCGCGTACTCGGCTCCCAAAATCGCCGACGCCTGGGCAAATCCCCGTCCCGGTAGAATCTCGCAGAAGGTGACCTGTTCGGTGACCACCGCCCACAACCAGCGCAACTGCGCTTCTACCTTCCAACCGGTTTCATCTATATGCGCCAGCACACTGCGCCGCGCCGCGTCTCGCAGCGCATACCAGGTGGCTTCGGCTTTGTGCGCCACGCGCTGGATCGCCCGGCAAATCCCGCCCCGGCTCATCCTCAATCCAAACCCGTGTTGCAGAAGGGCGGCGGCATCGGCATGCGGTAGTCCATGGGCCTTGTTCATCAGCACTCCCAAAGTCACCGCCTCGGGCCCAATCTGTACGGCGGCGGCACCCAGTGCATCGGAAGTCTGCAGCGGGTGTCGCCCTTGTACGCGTTGGGCGCACTGGGTACACCGACAGATGGGAATATGGAACCGTCGTACCCAAGTGCGCCGCAAGATCTCTTCCTGGTACTGCATCTCCACCCGCTCCACCGTCAGCGACCCACCGCAGTCCGGACACTGCGCGGGAACTGGCACCTGGATCTCTTGGTCTATGTGATCGGGAATGGGTCGGCGGTGGTGTTGGCCGTAGGCTACTCCGGGCTTACGCCCCGGGCTTTTGGGGTGACTTTTGAGTTGGCCGCGGGAAAACGGAGCGGCTTGGCGCCGGGCGGCGCGTTGGGCCAATTCCAGGTCCTTACGCAACTGCTCATTTTCTTCTTTGACCCGCTCTAACTCTCTTTGTAGACGCTCGGTCTCTTTCCGGGCTTGGTCGCGCTCGCGGCGGATGCGACTCAGTTCCTCGGTGAGCTCACGGATACGTCGAATCAGGTTGAGCTTCTTGAGAAACAAATCATATTGTGACCGAAACCATTGCGTTTGTCCAGCCCCTAAAGCGACTATTCTTGTTTAAGACAACCAACAGCGGCTTTTTCCCTAGACCTCGTCCGAAAGGCCGATTTTGTTAGGCTCCAACCCGGTAATCAAATACGATTAGTTTAAGCCGAGCCGTCGAGCGAAAAGACCGGGAAAACTACCGGGAAGGGGCGGGAGTGCCCGATCAGCAAACGACGGCTTTGCCTCTGAACTGGAAGGGCAGGGGTGCTCCTACTCGTATCTCACCGCGACCATCGGATCCACCTGTGACGCCCGCCGAGCAGGAATTGCAGTTGCTACCAGCGCGACCAGCCCGAAGATCAGAGCGACGGCCAGGAACGTGACGGGGTCCGTGGGGCCGACGCCAGCGAGCAGCGAACTGGTGAGCCGGGCAGCAACCAAGGCGCCGCCGATTCCCAGCACTAAGCCTGCGCCCACAAAGGCCATTGATCGTCCTAGGATCAGTCCGACAACATCGCCGCTCGCCGCACCCAACGCCATGCGGATGCCAATCTCCCGCGTGCTGCGTGTGACGGTAAAGTGAAGAACGCCGTAAATGCCCACTGCGGCGAGGAGCAAAGAGATCACCCCGAACGTTCCCACGAGAGAAGCACCCATGTCATACACCGAAACGATCCGGTTCAGGAACTGAGGCATGGTGCGAACACCAAAGATCGGCAGAGTCGCGTCGAGGCTTTTGACTTCTTGGCGAATTGCGGGCGCCAGAGAATCAGGGCTCTGCTTGGAGCGCAGCAGGAAGGTCACGCGGCCACCATAATGCTGCACCTGCGGAAGGAAAATATACGGCGTCGGACTTTCGCCAAATGTCATGTATTTGCCGTCTTTCGCGATACCCACCACCTCGATCCAGGGCCCGTCTTTACTGAGGGCGAAGCGCCGCCCGAGCGCTGCCCCGACGGGCTGCCAGTAGCGGCGCGCCATGGTTTCATTGATGAGCGCCACTGGAGGTGACGACTCGGTATCGCGTTCGTCGATGCCGCGTCCAGCGACAACGGGCGTACCCATCGTTTCGAAATAGCGAGGTCCCACGCGGCTCAGCCCAGAGCTGTTCGCTTCGTTGTTCGATCGCGGCACGTAGCCTTCGACCCGGACCGAGGTGAATTCGTTATAGGCGTCGAGCGGTAGAGGGTACGCGAGACTCACGGATTCAACTTTCGGCAAACTGCTGAGGCGCTGCAGCAGATCGTTTTGGAATTGCCGGCCGCGCTGTTCGTTGTAGCCCTGCAGACCCAAGTCAACGGAGAACATTTGAAGGCCCTTTCGATCGAAGCCCGGGTTCACGTTGCGAGCGAATTGCATGCTTCGCAGGAAGAGACCGCCGCTCACCAGAAGCACGCAGGAAAGTGCAACTTGAGCCATCACCAGTGCGTTGCCTCGAGTGAGGCCGGGCAACCCGCCAATTGGAGCCGTGTTCGCTCCCTTCATCGCTGCCGCCTGATCGACCTTGGACGCCCGCAGCGCCGGCGCCAAGCCGAACAAAATCGTCGTGACCAGTGAGAGAAGGAAGCTGAAGATGAAGATACGCGGGTCCACCTGGCTGTCATAGTCGATGTCTGCTGTATTGAAATCAAGCGTCGGATAGAAACCCTTGAGTAGATCGTTGAACCCTAACGCGAGCACGATTCCCACGGCGGCGCCGAGCAGCGAGAGCAGCAGGCTTTCCGTGAGGAGCTGGCGCACCAGGCGGGCTCGTGTCGCGCCCACGGCAAGCCGGATGGCCATCTCCCGGGCACGACCGGCCGCCCGTGACAGCATTAGATTCGCCACGTTGGTGCACGCGATCAACAGAACGAGACCGACGACGCCGAACATAATCGCGGTCGTGGCCGAAATCAGTCCGAGGACCACAAGCACGGGCTGGGTTCTTGTTCCACCCGGAATCATGTTCACCTGAATATCCTTGTTGGTTTGCGGATATTGACTGGCGAGTTGGCGCGCGAGCACGTTCATCGCGGCGGTGGCCTGTTCCCGGGTGACGCCTGGTTTGAGTCGGCCGCGCAGTTCCAGCCACCGGCTATCCCGGCTTTCGCGACGGTCGCCGTAATCCTTAGCCAGGGTCTGCTGCATCGCCAGAGGGACCCACACATCGGGTATGAAGGTGAAAAGCCGGGTACCAAGGAAACCGTGGGGCGCGACGCCCACGATCGTGAAGGGGTGACCGTTGATCCGCATCGATTTTCCCGCGATATTCGGATCGCTCTGGAAATGCTTCCGCCAGAAGTTATAGTTCAGGACGCAGACCGGGTGTTCGTCCAGGGCCCGATCCTCTTCCGGGAGAAATCCCCGGCCAAGAGCCGGATGAACGCCCAACCCGGAAAAATAGTTGCCGGTGACAATTTCGCCCCAGATGAGTTCGGGCTTTTCGCCGTCGGTCATGGTGAGAGGCAAACCGCTGGAACCCATCAAGTCCGAGAAGGCGGAATCCGCCTGGCGGTAGTCCAACAGGTCCGGGTAGGAGAAGTTGCCGATGTCGCGCCCCCAGCGCGCCGGCGAGGTCAAGTAGACAGCTACCAGTCCGTCCGGATCATCCACCGGCATGGGCCGCAGGAAATAGGCATTCACCAAGGAGAAGATCGCTGTGTTAGCGCCAATCCCGAGCGCCAACGACAGAACAACCACGAGCGTGAAGCCAGGAGACTTCGCCAGCACGCGGGAGGCGTAACGCGCGTCTTTCCAGAGAGTGTCCACTAGACTGGGCTAAAGCAACTAAGGGGCCAGTCGGCTCGAGGAAGTCGAGTGCGTGCAAACGGCCGCTCGGAGCCGTGCGCGTCAACAGCGGAACAGCTCCAAACGTTGCTGAGAATGACCGAAGTCCGCTTGCTTACGCGCGCGGTTCAGTGCGGGTAAGATTTGCTTGCTCTCAATTGCCCTCGGCTACTGTCCGCTTCCGGGATAGACTCCTGCGAATGTGAACAAGGATGATGGGCGTTGTGAGAGAGTCGCCTGGCGCATAATCGGATTCGGGGGGGGTTCGTGGCCGCGCCTGCAGATGACAAGATCGATCTCGCACTTAGCCTAGGTCCCGTACATCTGACGGTGGCCGACCTCGGCCGCTCCGAACGGTACTATCGCGACGTCATTGGGCTGGACTTCGTTCCGGGCCCGCGAGGATATGCCGCGCTCGCGGCCCATGGCACGGAATTGGTTCGACTGCGGGAAATCAATGGCGCAGCGCCTGCTCCGGACAGCAGCCCAGGCTTGTATCACTTCGCGCTCCTGCTGCCATCCCGGGCAGACCTCGCCAATTTCGCGCGTCACATCGTGTCCGGCCGACATCGCATCCAGGGTACGGCCGACCACCTGGTCAGCGAATCCTTTTATCTTTCAGACCCTGATCACCACGGCATCGAGGTCTATGCCGATCGCCCGCGGTCGGCCTGGCACTGGGACCGGAACACCGTCCGGATGGCTGTCGATCCGATGGATCTCAAATCGTTGCTGCTGGAGTCGGAGAAAGCGTCCATTCAGGAGACGGGCTTGCCCGCCGGTACCGTCATGGGGCATGTTCATTTGCGCGTCGCTGATTTGGCCGCCACGCAGGGTTTCTACGCGGACGTGCTCGGTCTCGACATAACGGCCTCCCTGCCGGGGGCGCTCTTCGCGGCCGCCGGCGGCTACCATCACCACTTCGGCCTCAACATCTGGCACAGTCGCGGTGGCGATCCGGCTCCTCCTCAATCAGCGCAGTTGGAGCGCGTTCACATTCGCTTGAGCGGCCAGAGTCATCTCGACGCACTGGGCCAGCGCTTGGCGCTTCGGAACATCCCGTCGAGACGGACCGCGAACAGTTTAGGGGTCAAGGATCCTTCGGGGATTTTGCTTTCGTTCGAGGCACATTGATGGAATAAACTCGGCGAGCACAATCCGTTGGGATCCGCTTGTTGACGAGTTTGTGTGAAAACGCTGGGACCGGGTGACGAGTCGACTTTACTGCATCTTGAGACAGTCGCGCTCTGTCCACGCGGCGATTGAGCTTGGGTTGACAAGAGTGGATTTCGTGATCGCCTTGGGACAGAGGCGCCTGTCCCGGTCGGCTTTGAATCGGAATGGAAACCAAAGCCGAGATGAATCTCGGCTCGGCAGGCTAAAAGCCCGCGCCACGCGGGGAGGCATCCGCTTGCTGGCTCCGAGGCGGAGGGCACGCGCGCGATTCAGTGCTGAAGCTTTTGACACCGACACTGACCCGCGCGGTTCAGTGCTGGAGTTTTTGCACAGAGCCGAGCGCGCTTTGCTCTTGGGTTGCGATTAAATCCTTGTGATATTCTCGCGGGTGCGAACTTATTGATACTTCCCTGACGAAGGAGTTTTACCTACATGCGAGTTGGATGTTTCACCGCACTGCTTTCTCAGTTCCCGCTAGATAAGGTCCTGGAGAAGCTCAAAACGCTCAACATCAACACGGTTGAGCTGGGAACCGGCAATTACCCCGGCGACCCCCACTGCAAGCTTTCGATGCTCAAGCGCGAGCGCGAATTGAAGGATTTTAAGAAGAAGATGGAGGACAATGGCTTCTCGATCAGTGCCCTGAGTTGTCATGGCAACCCGCTGCACCCGAACGCAGCGACCCGCAAGGGCTACCGCGACACCAGCAAACACACCGTGGAACTGGCCGCGAAACTCGGCGTTCCGGTGGTCATCGATTTCTCCGGGTGCCCTGGTGATAGCGATGCCGCCAAATATCCCAATTGGGTCACCTGCCCGTGGCCTCCCGAATATCTTGACGTACTTGAATGGCAGTGGGAGAAGAAGGTGGCTCCTTACTGGAAGGAGCACGGAAAGTTCGCCGCGGATCACGGTGTGAAGATCGCGATTGAGATGCACCCGGGCTTTGTTGTCTACAGCCCCGAAACGATGCTACGCCTGCGCTCCATTGCCGGCGACTCGGTGGGCTGCAACTACGACCCTAGCCACATGTTCTGGCAGGGAATCGACCCCATCAAGGCGATCCGCGTTCTGGGCGATTGCATCTATCATGTGCACGCCAAGGACACCCAGATTTACGACGCCAATCTGCCCAAGTCGGGCGTGCTGGATACGAAGAAATACACCGATGAACAGAACCGCGCCTGGATCTTCCGCACGGTCGGATATGGCCACGCGTACGCTTGGTGGACGGAATTCATCTCCACGCTGCGAATGTACAACTACGATTACGTTCTTTCCATTGAGCATGAAGATTCCCTGATGTCGCCTGACGAAGGCCTCACCAAGGCCGCGGCGTTTCTGAACCAAATCGTCATTCGAGAGAAGGCCGCCGCCGCTTGGTGGGTTTAGGCTTCGACTGCCGGCCCATTTCGTCGCCGAGACCCCTGTTCTAGAGGGTTTGGCAATGTGAAGCCCGGCCGCCGGGCTTCACATTTTGTCAGCGACGTTACAATGGGATGAAAGCAAATTCGCCGCAGCACGCCTTCGCCTGGGCCGTGCTTGCAGACGGCAGTTCTACTTTCCGTCCTGGGAAATCAGCGGCGACAATTCACCGTTCATAACAGGCATCTTCATAGGAAAAGGAGAACCATGGCAGGCAAGAGAATCGGAATCCTAACTGGTGGCGGTGATGTCCCCGGCCTCAATTCCGTTATTAAGAGCGTGGTCTATCGAGGTTCAAACGATGGTCACGACGTGGTCGGCATCCGGCGCGGCTGGGAAGGCCTGACGCACGTAGATTTCTCGGACCCGACTTCCGTGCAGCGTTACGTTTTGCCATTGACTCGGGAGAACACCCGCACTATCGACCGCACAGGCGGTACCTTCCTGCACTCAAGCCGCACGAATCCTTCGAAGATGAAGAAGACGCCTGACTTTCTAAAGGGCGTTGAGTTCCCTCAAGCGGAAACCACGAAGAAGGGTGTCACATCTCTCACCTATGACATGAGCTCGCAGGTGTTGAAGAATCTTGAGAAGTTGAACATCGATTACCTGGTTGCGATCGGCGGCGATGACACGCTAAGCTATGCCGCCACTCTGGACAAGCTGGGAGTCGGTGTCATCTGTATCCCCAAGACCATGGACAATGACGTCCGGAACACCGAGTACTGCATTGGCTTCTCCACGGCCATCTCGCGGGCTACCGATGCGATCAACCGGCAGCGCACGACGGTCGGCTCACATGAAAGGGTAGGCATCTTCCGCGTCTTCGGCCGCGATGCGGGCTACACCGCGCTCTATACGGCGTATGTTACGTCTCTACGCTGCGCCATTCCCGAATATAAGTTCGATCTCCAGAAGATGATCAGCATGCTGATGGTCGACAAGCATAATAACCCCAGCAACTACTGTCTGGTAGTTCTTTCCGAAGGTGCGGAGTGGCAAGGCTACACGGTACGCGAATACGGCGAAGCCGACGCCTTTGGGCATCGCAAGAAGGCGAACGTAGGCGAGGATTTCGGCGACGAGATTAAGAAGCAGACCGGCGAAGAGACGGTGATCAGCGATTTGACTTACGACCTTCGCAGCGGCGATCCCGACTTCCTCGACAAGATGGTTGCCACCACCTTCGCCACCATGGCTTACGACGCCGTCATCAAGGGCAAGCGAGGCCTGATGACAGCGGTAGCCGATGGTAAGTTCGCCATGGCAGCGATTCCCGATCCGAAGCTGGGACCGCGCAAGGTCGTTATCGCCGATATGTATAACACCGACCGTTACCGCCCCACTTACACGAACAAGGAAGGACTGCCGCTGTTCCTCACGCACGCCTGAGGCGTGTTCCTGAGCGGCGGCGGGCGCGCTATGTCTCTAACCAATTCGGGGCAAACCATGCCGTTCACGGAAGTGGTGGAGGCGCAGGGCCACCTGATCGACTCGCACATCATGGAGAGCATCTTCGATACGGTGGTTGAGTTCGGCGGCCGTTTCGAAGTAGAGCGATTCTCCATCGGCCGAACCAATAGCGAGCCTTCGCAACTGCGATTGCGGGTGGAAACACCGACGGCTGAGCAAATGGAGAAGATGTTAGGCCAATTGCTCGGCCTGGGTTGTTCGCCCGTGGATTCCGGGGACACCGAAACGAAGCTGGCGGAACTGGACTGCGGCGCACCTGAGGATTTCTACTCCACAACCAACCAGCGCACATTGGTCCGGCATGCCGACCAATGGCTCGAAGCGCACGGCCAACGCATGGACGCGATGATCGTCCTCAAGGACGGCCAGGCGTTCTGCCGCCGGTTGCGCGACATCAAGAAGGGCGACGCCGTGGTGGTTGGGAACCGCGGCATCCGCGTCATCCCGGAAGCCAAAGAACGCGACCGCCTCGCGTTTGCGTTCATGAGCAACGAGATCTCCTCCGAGCGGCAGGTCGAAACGGCGGTTTCGCAAACCGCGGCGCTGATGCGCCAGGCCCGAAAGGAAGGCAAGCGCATCATAGCCGTCGCCGGGCCGGTGGTGGTGCATACCGGCGGGGGCGTGGCGCTATCAAGCCTGATTCGGGGCGGCTGGATCTCCGCACTGCTGGCCGGCAATGCGCTGGCCGTGCACGACATTGAAGCGTCGCTGTTCGGCACTTCGCTTGGCGTGCGCCAGTCGGACGGCCGACAGGAAGAGCATGGACACCGCAACCACATGCGGGCCATCAATGCCGTCTATCATGCCGGCAGCATTCCGGCGGCTGTCGATTCCGGACGCCTGACGAAGGGTGTCATGTACGAATGCGTCAAGGCGAACGTGCCCTTTGTCTTGGCGGGCAGCTTGCGTGACGACGGTCCGCTGCCAGATTGTATTACGGATATGAACCAGGCCCAGGACGCTTATGCCAAACAGTTAGAAGGCGCCGGCGTGGTGCTCTGCCTCAGCTCCATGCTCCACTCCATCGCAACAGGCAACATGCTTCCGGCATGGGTCAAAGTAGTGTGCGTCGACATCAACCCCGCTGTACCCACTAAGGTGAGCGATCGGGGCACCGGCCACGCGGTAGGCGTGGTCACCGACGTCGGGTTGTTCCTGGACCTACTGGCGAAGAAGATCGACCATGAGCAGTAAAAAGACCCCCAAGCCCTATACCGATGAACACGCCGCCGCCGGCGTGGATACGAAGCTGCCGGCCATAGAGACCTGGCCGAATCAGTATCCCGGATATGAGATTGAAATCGTCATGCCGGAGTTTACCTCGGTGTGCCCGAAGACTGGTCTCCCGGACCACGGGACTGTACGGCTGATCTATACACCCAACAAGTCGTGCCTGGAGCTGAAGTCTCTGAAGATGTATACGCTCGCCTACCGCAACCTGGGCATCTTCCAGGAGAACATCGTGAACAAATTCCTGGAAGACGTTGTGCGGGCCGCGAAACCGGTGAAGGCGACAGTGATTGGCGACTTCACGCCGCGGGGTGGAATCGCGACACGTGTCACGGCCAGTTGGCCGCGCAAGAAATAACTACATCGATCCTACGGAGAGGCCGGGCATTTACTCGGTCGTGGCCCGGCCTGCAAAATCGAAAAAGGCCACCGATTGCCTGACGAGTCTGTGCGAAAACTCCTGCACAGAACGGCGCGCGTGTGCAAGCGGATGCGCGGCTCAACTACGGTTTGGCGAACGCAGCGTCGGTTACGCCGGTATTCACCGCCACCTTCGAAACAGTAACCTCACCCTTCTTCTGGCCGTTCTGGAAGATCTCTACTTTAGAAGGCACCTTGATGCCAGCCGTATCGCTGAACTCGAGATACTGCTCCTGGATCTCCCCGGGCGCGCCCATCATGTTGCCGGTGTATTCTTTGCCCATCAGCAGACCCGTTGCCGGATCGATCAGCAGTCTCACCGTCTGCTTGGTTTGGGGGTCAGTGACCACCACGGCTTCCACTTGCTTGTCGCCTAGAGTGACGGTCCCTACGGCCTGGGCTTCGTAGCTTCCGGCGCGAGCCAGGAGGAACACGGTCTCATGAAACCCTTCTTCCTTTGCTTGTTCGGCTTCGTCGGAGGACGCGTCTCGAACGCCCTGCGGCGTCTTGGCCCACATCACCTTGCCATCATAGCCCTGGATCATTTCGCCCATCGGCGTGGTCATTTTCTGCAGCGATTTGCCAGTGGAAGTTTGCGTCGATTCCACGTTCAAGGTCAATGAGCCTTGCGGCAGTTGCAAGGACATGCTGCCGGTTTCCACCAAGTCATTCACAGCCGCCAGCTTGTCGCCGCCCATCGCCTGCCTGGTTTTGGCTACTAATTGCTTTCCCTTCTCCAGTGATTCAGGGGTGGCTGCTCCAACCGCTTCGGCGTTCTGCTTGGGAATCGAGATATCCCACTTAGTAACGGGTCCCAGCGAAGCCAGTGATTCGCCAAACTCTTTTGTATTGCCGACAATCAAGATGAACATCTTGTTGGTGTCCCAATACTGCTTGGCGACCTTTAGCAGTTCCGGCTTCGTGACCTTACGCACATTCTCTTCGTAGCGCTGCAGGAAGTCGGGCGGATAGCCAAAGTATTCATATTGCAGCAGGCGCGTTACGATCTTGCCGGTGGAATCGAAATCGAAGGCGATGCCGTTGAGGATGGAGTCTTTGGCCTGCTGCAGTTCGGCATCGGTCACTTCCGATTCACCGATCTTGTGAATTTCTTCCTTAATCACGTTTAGCGCTTTGACGGTGCTTCCGGACTTCGTACCCGCAGAGGCCACATAGTCGCCGGGCATGTCCCACCCGGCACCCCAGGAAGCGCCCGTGCCGTAAGCCAAACCTTCCTTGGTGCGAACGCGGTTGAACAACCGAGAGCTGAAGCCACCGCCCAGCACTTGGGTCAGCACGCTAGCTGCGTAGTAATCGGGGTCGTTCCGTTTGCCGCCCAGCGCAGCAATCATGACGGTGGATTGATTCACATCCGGCTTATCGATCACGTAGATGCCGGAGCGCGATTTGGCGGCCGGCTCGACTTCGGGTACTGGCGGCTTGGGAGGGCCGCCTTTGGGCCAGTTTCCGAATTCCTGCTCAATCAAAGCCTTCATGTCAGCCGCCTTGAAATCGCCCCAAACGCCAAGAATGACGTTCTCGGGCTGATAGTACATTTTGTGGAAAGCGACTAAGTCGGCTCGTGTAATCGCATTGACCGTGTCATATTCTTCGAGCCGTCCATAAGGGCTGTCTTTGCCGTAGAGGATTCGCCTCAACTCGCGCCGGGCGATCGCATCCTTATTCTCGTTGCGGCGCGAAATGCCATCGATGATTTCCGTCTTGGCCAGATCGATCTTGTCTTGGGGAAAAGCCGGGTTGCGCAAGACGTCCGCCAAAATGTGAATGACTTGTGGAGCATTCTCTTTGAGGGCAAACGCCGAGGCGGACCCTTCCGCTTCGTCGATGCCTGTCTCGACCTCAGCGCCCATCCGGTCAAGGAGGTCATCTAGTTTGTCCCCGTTTATTGTCGTCGTGCCGCCTGACCGCATGACCTCGCCAGTCACGGTCGCCAGCCCCGTCTTTTCCCCTGGCTCCAACCGGTTCCCGGTGTGTATGCGGGCTGCGACCGTCACCGTGGGCAGCTCGTGATCCTCCAGCAAGAACAGGATGATGCCGTTGGGCATTTCAATTCGTTCCGGCTTCGGCACCTGGATGTTGTGAAGCGGTGGATACTTGAGGTTCTTATAAGTGGTCGCGGGCTTCTGTTGTGCGGCGAGGCTACCGGCGGCTGCGAGCGTCAGCACAGCAACAGCAGCGAGCTTTCTTGAAGGTTGGCACATGTTACTTGGCCTCCGCTACGTCGAGAGGTTCAATGACTCCGATGGTTTCGTTTCCAGGTGTAAACGTGAGTTTGGCTACCCGCTGTATATCAGCCGGCGTCACAGCGTTGATCTGATTGAGGAAGCGGAATAGATTGCGCCAGTCGCCGGTCAACACCTGGTACTCCGCAAGGTCCGAAGCCATCGCCTGATTGCTCTTAAACTGAGCTATCAGGCCAGCACGAAAGCGCGCCTTCACGCCGTCCAGTTCCTCCTGATTCACTGGCTCCGTCTTCAGTTTGTCGATCTGGGCATTCATCGCTTTTTCGACTTCGGCGTTGGTTTTGCCAGGAGCTACAAATGCGTAGAACAGAAACAGGTTCGGATACTTTTGGCCTAGAAATCCGGGGAAGCCGCCGGCTTGTATGGCGACCTTCTCCTTCTCAACCAGCGACCGGTTGAGCCGTGACGACCGCCCTTCGCTCAGAATGCTGCCGAGGGCCGTGTAAACAGCGTTATCGGGGTGGTTGATGTCCGGCTTGTGGTAGCCCATGATGACAACACGCTGCGCATTTATCCGCAGGGTGACCCGGCGCTCGGCCACCTGCACAGGCTCGACCGTTCGCACGGGATCGGGCTTCGGTCCACTCGGAATTCTTCCGAAGTAGATCTCCGCGAGCCGCTTGATTTCCTTGGGATCAACGTCGCCCACAATGACGCTGGTCAGGTTACTTGGTTGGTAATACTTACGGAAGAAATCGATTGCGTCCTGCCGCGTAAAGTTATTGAGGTCGCTGGGAAAGCCGATGGTGGGGTCTTTGTAAGGATGCGCCTTGAAGGCGGTGGTCTGGAACTCCTCAACGAGTTGGCCGATCGGATTGCTGTCGACGCTCCTCCGGCGCTCTTCCATCACCACGTCGCGCTCCTTATAGAACTCGCGTAGCACTGGGTCCCGGAAGCGCTCGGATTCAAGGTAGAACCAGAGTTCAATGGAGTTCGAGGGCAAGCTGTAGAAATACTGCGTGGCGTCCAACGTTGTTTGGGCGTTCATGCCTCGGCCACCGGCAGCGTCGACAGCCTTACCAAATTCATTACTGACGACGAATTTCCCTGCCGCCTCCTGCGCTGCTTTGAAGTCGGTTTCGAGCTGCTTCAGCTTAGCGGGGTCTGCTTTGGGGCCCTTGTCGCGCTCGGCCCGCAAGGCAAGAAACGTCTGGTCAACATGATCGAGCGCCAACTTCTCTTCGGGGTAGTTGGTGGTGCCCACGACGGTGGTTCCCTTGAACGCCATGTGCTCAAACATGTGAGCGAGGCCGGTATGGCCGACCGGCTCTTGCACGGACCCGACGTCGGCATAAGTGAACAGCGTGGCGACGGGCGCCTCATGCCGCTCGTAAACGATGAATGTCATTCCGTTCTCGAGCTTGAACTGTGAGATTTTCGATTCAATCTCGTGGAAAGTGTCCTGGCCCAGGCAAATTGCGGCTCCGAGCAGGACTAAGGCGGCTGCTTTCATAGCTTCTCCATAGTAAGACGCACCAAAATGTTAAGACGCACGAAACCGTCATCGGCTTCTAGTGGCTTTGTTCTAGCTGCCCCGATTGAAGACCGTAGCGGCGCTACCTGAGCACGGCCTCGATCGACTCCAGAAGGTGATCGACGCGTTCTTCGGTTGCGAGCGGGCCCATGGTGCCGATGCGCAGGATCTTCCCGGCCAACTGCCCCAGTCCCGAAGCGACCTCGATGTCGTAGCGGTCGAACAGCCGCTGGCGAAGCGCCGCTTCATCGACTCCTGCCGGCGGCTTCACCGTGGTCAGGTGCCAGATTCGATCTTCCGGCTTTTCCACCAGCGGTTCGAAACCCAGCGTCGCCAGGCCCTTCAGCAGACGAACGTTGGCGGCACGATGCCGCTCCCAACGTGCTTCGAGCCCTTCTTCTTCGATCACCGTCAGCGCCTGATGCATCGCATAGTACAAGGGCGATGCCGGCGTGTGATGGTAGACATACGGTGGTTCGAAATACTTCGCGAGCAGACGCGCATCCAGATACCAGCTCCAGGTCGGCTCGGCGCGCTTACCCAGCCGTTCCCACGCCCGGTCGGAAATCGAGAGAGGGGACAGACCGGCTGGACAGCTCATTCCTTTCTGCGAGCAGCTGTACGCAACGTCGATGCCGTTCTTGTCCAATTCCACTGGCATGGCGCCCAACGAGGTGACGCAATCTCCAATTACCAGGGCGTCTACCTTGTGGGCCGCAGCGGCTATGACGCGACCGTTCTGATAGGCGCCGGTGGATGTCTCGGCCTGCACAAAGCCGACCACGTGAGGCTTCTCGCGCTGGATGAACTCCTCGGCCTCCTCAGCCGAGTAGACCTCGCCCCATGGCTTCTCCAGGCGCACGACGTTCGCCCGCTGCCGCTGGCCCATTTCCGTCATTCGATTGCCGAAGTGGCCGTTGGCGAAGATGGCGAACTTCATGCCGGGCTCGACGAAATTGGAGACAGCCGATTCCATGGCCGCACTTCCGCTACCGGGTACGGTCAACGTGATCCGGTTCGTGGTGCCAAAGACCCTGCGGAGGCCGGACTGGATGTCGCCCATGATCTCCAGAAAGTAAGGATCACGTATGCCAAGCACGGGGAGCGAGAGCACCTCCGATACGCGCGGATCGACCATCGAAGGGCCAGGCCCATACAGCAAGCGTTGTGGCGGCGCGAGGGTTTTGCGAGTGACAACCGGCATGAATCCAGGGTAGCAACCGACCGGGAACAGGAGGGGATTGACGTCGGCGTCGGCCCCGGGGGGAGCGCAGGTGTCAGTCCCGCACGGTCGGTGCGGCAGCGTCGGATGTGCCACGAGCGGTTATTGCGTGCTTTTGATCGAACGCCTGCTTGCAGTGTGCACAACAGAAGTAGAAGGTCGCGCCGCCGTCCTCGGTCTTGTACTTGGCGCGATGCGGATCGACCGTCATTCCGCAGATGGGGTCTTTAACTTCTTGCGGCGTTGCAACCGGCGCCAGTGAGGTTCTCTTTCCGCCGGTTTGGACGATCTCGGCCAGGATGCTGACCGCGATGCCTTCCGGGGAAAGCGCGCCAATATCGAGACCGGCGGGCGCATGGACCTTCGACAGGAGCTCGGAACTGATACCGTTTTGGCGCAGCGACTCGAAAACTTTGTTGGTTTTCATCTTGCTGGCCACGAACGCGACATACGGTGCTTCCAACGCGAAGGCTTGTTCGAGGGTTTCTTCGTCATGCTGGCCCTGGGTGGAGACAACGACGAAGGTATGCGGCGACGCCGGGAGATGCGCGGTGTCGATTTCTTCTTGGATGCGATCGGCATCTGGAAAGTCTTCTCTGGTCACTCCCGGTGCGATCGCCGTGACGCTGTAGCCGATGGCTTTGCCGAGCCTTGCCAGCGATTGCGCGACAACGGAGCGACCGAAGATGACGATCTGAGGCTTCGGCAAGACGGGTTCGATAAAAATGTCCAAGCTGCCTCCGCTATGACAGGACATCGCGTACTCGATGACGCCTGCTTCGGATTCCGAATGGGGCGAGGGACGGATTCGAATCAGTCGCGGGATGCCACTCTCTAACGCATTCAGCGCTTCTTTCACGACGGTCGATTGCACGCAACCGCCGCCGGTCCAGCCCCAGATGCGGCCATCGCGAAAGATGATGGCCTTATCACCGGGCTTGCCGGAGACCGGCGCCTCGTAGCGGACTACGAGCGCTGTGGCAAAGGATTCACCACGGGATCGCGCCTCGGCAACTTTGGCAAGGAACTCGTCGAACATACATTCACCTCCGCAGGCGCGTTAGAGTTTTCTCCAGCCTCAGCAGGCTCTCCAGAGAATGCGCCGGTGCGAATACATCGATAAAGGGCAAGGCGGCGGCCATGCCGCGCGTTACGGGCTGATAATCGGGAAGGCCAAGGAGCGGATTCAGCCAGATGATCTTATTCACGCGGCGCCGGATGGCGCGCAATTCCGAGGCCAGCGCCGCGGGCTCGCCGGTGTCCCAACCATCGCTCAGAATAATGAACAGCGTGTCTCGTGTGAGTAATCTCTTGCCGTGATGAAGATTGAACTCGCGCAGCGATTCTCCGATTTTTGTTCCGCCGCTCCAGCCGGCGTCCTTGCCGGACAGCGTCGCCATCGCGTCCGACAACCGCTGCGAACGAAGCGCGGCGGTGATGTCGAGCAGGCTGGTACTGAAGATAAGAGTGGCAGCTTTGCGGAAGTGCTTTTGCAGCGCGTGAGCGAACCGCAAGAGGAAAAAGCTATAGAGGCTCATGGAACCGGAGACGTCGATCAGAATCACCACGTTTAGGCGTTTTGGCGGCTTGGCCTTGAAACGCAGTTCGAGCGGGTCGCCGCCGGTGGCGATCGCGCGCCGGATGCTGCGGCGTAGATCGACACGATCGCCCGACTGATCGACCTTAAGCGTGCGCGACAGCCGCAAGCTGGACTGCTTGAAGAGTCGCTCCGCCATCTGTTCCAGCTTAGCCTGATCGCTGTGCGATACCTGAGAGAAATCGACGCGTCGGAGGCGCTCCTGCCGGGCAGCGCCCGAGGCTGTCTTGCGATCGTCGCTAACGAGCTCGAAGGAACCGGTGCTGGCGCTGCTCATGACCAGAAAGGCGTTGGAGTTTTTCGGCTGCTCCGCACGTTTGCGGGCTTTATCGGTGAGAACGCGAACCGGACCGATCTTCCAAAATGCATCGAACAGATCGTCGAAGCGGTCCCATTCGTCTTTGGAAGAACACAATTCCGCCCGCAGGGCCAACTTCAAAATCGCCTGATCGCCGACGCCGACAATCCGGGCCGCTTCGACGGAGTCCAGGGTTTCCGTAACTCCGGCAGTGAACCCGTGATCGCGCACGAACCGCGAAAACTGAACGATCTTTTCAGCCGCGTCGACCATGATCACTCACTGCGGAAAGAGTTTCTCGATTCCCGTCGTTCTGACCTTGCCGAGGTCTTCGACCGTCTTTAGAACACAACCCAGCGTTCGCTCCGCGGCAGCCGAATCCAGATGTTCTGCGCCAAGCGAATTCAGCGCCTCGACGCAATCCAGTGTTTCGGCAACGCCGGGAGGTTTCGAGAGATCCATCTGACGCAGCGTTTGCACCCATCGCACGACTTGCGCCGGCAGACCGGGATCGAGGCGTGGCAGCTTGAGGCGAACAATCTCCAGTTCCTTGTCAAGCGACGGGTAGTCGATCCAGTGATAGAGGCAGCGGCGCTTCAAGGCGTCGCTGAGTTCCCGCGTGCGGTTTGACGTGAGAATGACGTAGGGCCGGTGGGTGGCGCGGATGGTGCCCATCTCCGGGACGCTGATCTGAAAGTCGGACAGAAGCTCCAATAAGAACGCCTCGAAGGCTTCGTCCGAACGGTCCACTTCATCCACTAGGAGAACAGGCGATTGGGGCGCGCGGACAGACCGAAGGAGGGGGCGCTCCAGAAGGTAATCCGGCCCGAAGATGTGCTTCACCTTCTCTTCTACGCTCTGGTCACTTCGCTCTTGGAGCTTGATGGCGAGCAACTGCTTCTGATAGTTCCATTCGTAGACGGCAGAACTGACGTCCAGCCCTTCGTGGCACTGCAGGCGAATGAGTTCGGTGTTTAGCAACGATGCGAGGACTTTCGCGACCTCGGTCTTGCCCACGCCAGCGTGGCCTTCGATCAGCAAGGGCTTGCCGAGCCGGATGACCAGGTAAACAGCGGTTGCGAGCGCGGTGTCGAGTACATAGCCGAGGCGGCCGAATCCGCGAACGACATCCTCGATGGTGGCAATTCCTTCAGCTTTTGGCGTCACTGCTCGACTCGTCCCCCGCTTCGGATTTTCGGCGGAACGGGCGACCGAGAGCTTCGCCGAGGACCTGTCCGACGACGCGAACCGCTTGCACGGGCTCAACTTCAGCGGATGGATCGGGTGCCTCCGCTGCAGGGCCCTGCTGCAACTGCCGTTGGAAACGCTTGACGAACTCCTTGAACATGACGCTTGAGACGTCTTGAATCATGCGTCCGCCCAGTTGAGCCAGAAGGCCGACCACGGTCACTTCGGAAACGGTGAAAACTGCCGTGCCGCCGTCTGGAAGTGCCGCCAGCCGGCCAGTCATTTTCATGGACGCGCTTCCTCTGCCCCGCACGTCCTGCCCTTTGCCAGAGAGTTCGATCTCGTGCGTCTCGGCATCACGCTTGTCCACTTGGACCTGCCCTTTGTACTCAGATACGCTGGGCCCGACTTTCACGCTTATGGTTCCGGTGAAGTTCTCGTCGTCGATCTTTCCGGTGAGGCGAGCGCCCGGAACACACACAACGACCTTGGCTGGATCGCTGAGCAATTCCCAGACGTGGTCGATCGGTTCCGGCACCTGAAAGTTGTTCTCGACCTTTACGGCCACGGCTACGCGACGCCTTTCTCCTGGAGGATTTGCCAAACTTTCCAGGGTGTTACCGGCATGTCAATGTGGCGGACACCGAGATGCGAGAGGGCGTCCACCACGGCGTTAACGAACGCGGCCGGCGAGCCTACGTTGGGCGATTCGCCAACACCCTTTGCGCCGATGGGGTGATGCGGCGACGGCGTACATGTTTTGCCGGTCTCCCAATGCGGCGTTTCCATGGCTGTTGGGACCAGGTAATCCATGAAGTTGCCGCCCTGCACGTTGCCGTACTCGTCGTAGCTGATGAGCTGCATGAAAGCAATGCCGAGTCCTTCGGTGAGGCCCCCGTGAATCTGGCCTTCGACCACCATCGGGTTGATGATGTTGCCGCAGTCATCGACGGCCACGAAGCGGCGAACCTTGACCTCGCCCGTGCCCTTGTCGATGTCGACAACGCAGATATAAGTGCCGAACGGGAAGGTCAAGTTGGGCGGATCGTAATAGTTGACCGCTTCCAGCCCCGGCTCCATCCCCTGGGGCATGTTTGTGTAGGCGGCAAAAGCGATGTCCTGGATGGTCTTCGACTTGGATGGCGCGCCTTTCACGTAGAACTTGCCCGGCTCCCACTCGAGGTCCTCTTCGGAAGCTTCCAGCAGATGCGCGGCGAGCTTTTTAGCCTTCTCGCGGATCTTCCTCGCTGCTATGGCCGTGGCGCCGCCGGCTACCGGCGTGCTGCGGCTGGCGTATGTCCCGAGCCCGTAAGGAGCGGTATCGGTGTCGCCTTCTTCGACGGTGATATCCGCCACCGGTATTCCCAGTTCCTGGGCAACGATCTGCCCAAAGGTGGTTTCGTGGCCCTGGCCTTGCGACTTCGTGCCCAGGCGCACGATTGCCTTGCCAGTTGGATGAACACGGATCTCGCAACTGTCGAACATCTTGATGCCAAGAATGTCGAACGAGTGCGAGGGGCCGGCGCCGACGATCTCGGTAAAGCTCGATATGCCGATGCCCATCAACTCGCCCTTGGCGCGCTTCTCTGCCTGCTCCTTGCGGAGTTCCTTGTATCCCACCATCTCCAGCGCCAGGTTCATCGCTGCGGGATAGTTTCCGCTGTCGTAGCTCCACCCTAGCGGGGATTGGTAGGGGAACTTTTCGTTCGGGACAAAGTTCTTTAAGCGCAGTTCAGCGGGGTCGGCCTTCAACTCCAGCGCCAGTACGTCCATCGCGCGCTCGATCAAATAGGCGGCTTCCGTCACGCGGAACGAGCAGCGATATGCAATGCCGCCTGGCGCCTTATTGGTGTAGACGCCGTCCACTTCGCAGAAGGCATTTGGGAAATCGTAGGAGCCGGTGCAAATGCTGAACAACCCGGCTGGATACTTGGTCGGCTGCGCCGCGGCGTTGAAGGCTCCATGATCGGCCAAGGTCTTCACCCGAAGGGCCTTCACGGTGCCATCGCGGTCGGCCGCGATTTCGGCGCTCATGTGGTAGTCGCGGGCGAAACCGGTTGATTGCAGATTCTCCGACCGGCTTTCAATCCATTTGACCGGCCTTCCTAGGGTTAACGATGCCACGACGGCGCAGACATAACCGGGATAGACAGGAACCTTGTTGCCGAATCCTCCGCCGATGTCCGGGGAAATGATGCGGATATTCTGTTCCGGTATTCCTCCGACCAGGGCGAACACGGTGCGGTGCGCATGGGGCGCTTGCGACGTGAGCCAGACCGTCAGCTTTCCTGTGATCTTGTCGAAATCGGCAACGCAGCCGCACGTCTCGAGCGGAGCAGGATGGCAGCGCTGGAAGATGGCATCGACCCTCGCCGTGACAGGCGCTTCCGCGAGCGACCTAGCGGTGGCATCCTTGTCGCCGACTTCCCAATGGAAGATGTGGTTGGACTTCTCTTCGCGGTCCTCGCGCAGGATGGGGGCGTCGGGGTCACAGGATTTGTGCGGATCCACCAGCGCCGGCAATTCCTCGTAATCCACTTCTACGGCTTCGGCGCCGTCCATGGCACTGTAGCGGCCTTCCGCGACGACGAAAGCCACTTCCTGAGCTTGAAACAGAACCTTGCCGGTGGCCAACACCATTTGTTTGTCATGGAAGAGGGTCGGCATCCAAGAGAGGCCAGCCTTCTCGAGGTCCTGGCCGGTGATGACGGCCAGAACGCCCGGCACTTTCATGGCGTTTTCGATATTGATGCCTTTGAGGCGCGCATGGGCGAAGGGGCTGCGCACGATTTGCCCGTAGACCATGCGGGGCAGCCTGACGTCATCCACGAAGTTCCCGTGCCCCTGGATGAGCCGCGCGTCTTCCTTGCGCTTGACGGAGTGGCCCATGCCACCGATCTGAGGCGATGTCTGCTGGATCATACGGTCACCTCAACCTCTTTCTGCATACGCTCGGCAGCGAGTTGGACAGCTTTCACGATGTTTTGATACCCGGTGCAACGGCACATATTGCCGGAGATGCCATGCCGGATCTCGTGTTCGGTGGGATTGGGATTGTGCTCCAGCAGCGCCGCGGCGGTGAGGATCATCCCCGGTGTGCAGAACCCGCACTGCAAGCCATGCTCCTCATGGAACGCCTGCTGCAAAGGATGAAGCTGCCCGTTTGCTGCCAGGCCCTCGATGGTACGGACCTCGGAGCCGTCGGCCTGAACGGCGAACATGGTACACGACTTCACGGGACGGCCGTCCAGCAGCACGGCGCAGGCGCCGCAACTGGTGGTATCGCAGCCAATGTGGGTCCCGGTCATGCCGAGGACGTCGCGAATGAAATGAACCAAGAGCAGCCGCGGTTCGGCCTCAGCCTGCTGCTGCTGGCCGTTCAGCGTGATGGTGACGAGCTGTTTCTTTGCCATCGCCTATCTCCCTCCGTTGGCCCGCTCCGCCGCGCGGCTGAGGGCCCGTTTTGTGAGCTCGGCGACCAGACCTTTTTTGTATTCGGCGGGGCCGCGGAGATCCGAACTGGGGTCCGCGATCTCGGCGGCAAGGCGTCCCGCTTCGCCCAGGCTGGCGGCATCTAGCTTCTTTCCGCGCAGGAATTCCTCGGCCTGCGTGGCTTTCAGAGGAACAGGTCCGACGTTGGTGAGGCCGATGCCCGCTCGCTCGCAGGTTCCGTCAGCGCTGAGCGTGACCTGTGCCGCAACTGCAGCCGTCGCGAAATCGCCGACCTTCCGCTCCAGCTTGAAGTAAGCGCCAGCGCTACGTTCAGGTGGTATCGGAATCCGGATCTCGGTGAGAACCTCGTCGTGTTCCAGCGCGGTGGTAAAGAACGACACGAAGAAATCGGTGATCGGTATGGTGCGTTCGCCCTTGGGCCCCGCGGCGACGACTTCGGCGCCCAGGGCCAGCATGGTCGCTGGATGATCATTGGCGGGATCGCCATGCGCGAGGTTTCCTCCGACGGTAGCGAGGTTGCGAACCAGGGGGTCGGCGATCACCACCGATGTGTCGTGGATGATCGGGTACTTGGATTTGACCAAATCCGATGCCTCGAGATCGGATTCCCGGGCGAGGCCACCGATCTTCAAATAGCCGCCTTCTTCCTTGATGTAAGAGAGCCCAGGCACCCGGCTGATGTCGATGAGCCACGCTGGCCGGGCGATGCGAAACTTCATCATTGGTATGAGGCTCTGGCCGCCGCTCAGAATCTTGGCGTCTTCGCCGTATTGACCGAGGAGCGAAACAGCTTCAGAAATGCTGCCCGGCCGGGCATATTCGAACGAGGATGGGTACATCTATCGTGCTCCCTTGATTGGAATGCGCAGGAAGAGCGGCGCGTTGATGGTGATGGGGTCGTGGTCCGCGGGGTCGCGCAGGGAGTTTTTAGGAGCAAGATCCGGAAGGGCACGCACATCTGGATTGGTCGCGTCGAAACCCCGAATCGTGCTGCCGTAGCTCACATGGCCCGCAGTCATGGAAATCTGCCAATCGAAAGATCATACAACACGGAAGTGGGGGTGTCGACGATGGGAATTACCAGGGGTTTTGGGGTAAAACCCCGGTGGCGAACATAGAAAGACACCTGAGTCGATGAGAGGGATTCGATCCCAGTTGGGACTGGCAGCAGGGGCTTTGACATATCATAAGAAGCCGATGAACATCTCACGTCGAAACTTCCTTACCTCCACTGCGGCCGTCGCCGGCGGCAGCCTGCTCGCGAGCGCCGCCAAGCCCCAGCACTCCTTGAAAGCAATTGGGCTCCAGCTTTACACCGTCCGCGACATCATCCTGAACAACCCGCCGAAGGTTCTTACCGAGATCAGCGACATCGGCTACCGCGAGGCCGAAGTCACTTCCGACAACATGGAGAAAATCTGGGATGCGCTTAAGGCCACCAAGCTCAAGCCGGTCAGCCTGCACCTTTCACCGGAGGTTTTTAAGAGCGACCTTTCGCACCTGGACATTGTTTTTGCTGCGGCCAGAATGAAGGGCTTTGACTACGTGGTCTATCCCTATTTGCCGCCCAACGAGCGGGGAGGACTGGATGCTATTAAGCGCCTAGCGGATAACTTGAACAAGGCGGCCAAATCCGCCAATACCAATGGCCTCAAGCTGTGCTATCACAACCATGCTTTCGAGTTTGAGCCGATGGAGGGAACCACGCCTCTGGAAACCTTGATGAAAGAAACGGATCCCAAGTTGGTGGGTCTCGAAATGGATATCTTCTGGGTGGTCACGGGCGGTCAGGACCCAAAGGCGCTCCTGAAGAAGTACGCAGGGCGCGTCAACCTGCTTCACCTGAAAGACCGCGCTATGCCGGCCGCGCCGCACTACAACGAGGATGTCCCGCGCACCGACTTCAAGGAAGTTGGTCACGGGGCAATCGACATTCCGGGGGTGCTGGCGGTTGCGTCCGAGGTCGGGGTGAAGCATTACTTTGTGGAGCAGGATGCGACGCCGAGCGATCCGATTGTCAGCCTCAAGCAGAGCTACGAATACCTCAGTACGCTGAAGTTCTGATGAACCGAACGGCACAGGAAAAGGCACCCCTCCTTAACAGTCGCGGCTCCGAAGCGCTTGTTCGCCTTTACCCCGGCTCATAGCTATCTCGTGTCTTCCTGAGGCCCGGGCGTACAATGCTCGTGGAGGAATTGCATGTTCACTGCTACCGCTAATTTGATTCTCCCCAGCACCACAACCGGGTCGTTTCCGCGACCCCGTTGGTATGACATCAGCATGTGGGGCAAGCCCTTAGATACGTGCATGCTCGACATACGCTTTCGGGAGAAATTTCAGGACGCGATGGCGGTGCTGATCAGCGATCAGGAACGCGCCGGGCTGGACATCCTGACGCACGGCGATTTGCACGTAGATGAAGACCTCGCCGGCCGCGCATGGCATCATTACCCGCTGCAGCGCTGGACCGGTTTCGAAGGCGACTACCTGCAACCGGAAGAGACCACCGCGCCCTGGCTGCACTATCCGCCCGGGACGCTGCTGAATGAAATCTACACCGGCTGGCGCTGGCCGCATGTGGTCGACAAGATCGAGCACCGCCCGCTGGACTATCCGAAACTGTGGCGGCTGGCGCAAGGCCGCACTACGAAGCCGGTGAAGTTCGGCACCTGTTGCTCGCAGGTGATGGCGCTGTTCCTCGACATACACACGCCGAAATACAAAGACAAGCGGCAAATCATTTGGGACATGGCCGAGGCCATGAATAAAGAACTGCTGGCGCTGCGGGATGCCGGTTGCCGGTGCATTCAGACTGAAGAACCCACGTTCCACTTCATGGCCAACACGTATGGCAAGGATCACGCCGAAGTGAAGTTCATGATTGACGCTTTCAATCGCGAGGTGCAGGGGCTGGACGATGTGGAGCTTTGGATTCACACCTGTTGGGGCAACCCGAACATGCAGCGCGTGATGGATGACACCAGCTATGCCAACTCCATCGAAATCTATTTGGAGCGCTGCCGCGGCGATGTGTGGACGCTCGAAATGAAGGACCGTAACCAGAAAGATCTGGAACTGTTCGAAGCGTTCAAGAACGATCTCAAGAAGAAGATCTGCATCGGGGCAGTGAGCCACCGGACGCTGCAGGCCGATCGGCCGGAAGACGTGGCAGGCGAGATTCGTAAAGCGCTGAAGTACATTCCGGCGGAGAAGCTGATCATCTCCAGCGATTGCGGCTTCGGGCGACAAGGCTGCAATCGGGACATCGCCTTCTACAAGGCCAGTTCGATTGCGCAGGGCTGCAACATCGTTCGCAAGGAGCTCGGGGTGCCGACCACATACGTGCCGGCGACGGATCCGGCGTTGCAGATCGACGTAGTGCCGGGAAGAAAAGGCGCGGCGAGCTAAGGACGTTGCTGAAAAGGGCCCAGAACTGCTTGCCGACGGTTACGACTTCGACAGGGTCCGCTTGCTCCCGCGCGCGGTTCCGTGCGGGAGTTTCACGCGTTCAGCCATCCGGCTCGCAGATCTTAGCGTAGACTCGCGGTATGACCTATTACGGAGCACAGGAACTGGCGGCGAGTTTCCGCACGGTTCGCAAGAACACGCTAGTGATCGCGAACGACATCGGCGAAGAGCGCTACGGATTCCGGGCGACGCCGGAGACGCGAACGGTGGAGCAAACGCTGGTGCACATCGCGCAGATCTACAAATTGCAGGACCAGATTCACCGCGTGGAGCGTCGCACCACCCTCGAAGGTCTCGATTTTATGGGCTTCCTTGGGCCAATAATCGCCGACGAAGAGACGCCTCGGACTAAAGCAGAGATCGTCACGATGCTCGAAGAGAGCGGGGAACGGTTCGCGGGCTGGCTGGGAGGTTTGTCCGACGAGTTTCTCGGCGAACGAGTCGGGATGCCGCAGGGCGCAACGCCGCCTTTTAAAACGCGTTTCGAGATGATCCTGGGTGTTAAAGAGCATGAGATGCACCACCGTGGACAGCTCATGTTAATGGAACGCATGATCGGCGTCGAGCCGCATCTAACGCGGGAACGTCGCACTTTCGCAGCCGCCGCGATGGCCGCGAAGCAATAGTCGAGGGGCGCCGCACGCTTACGAAAGCGTGATAGAGTCGCTGCTAATGGAGTTGCGTTCGAACGAATCTCGATCGCAGCTCCGGGCGGTGACAATGGGTACGCGACTTCTTCGCATCGCGGCTTACGCTTCGACCTTTGGCTGCCTCGCCGCCGGGCAGGTAGCGGGTCAACCTACTCCAGAGCGGCCGCGACATGACCCGGTCGTGATTTCTCCCGAACTGGCTTCCGAACTCGAAGCGCAGCTCGCACGCGACCCCGGCAACCAGCGTATCCATACCGAATTGCTCGTGGCCTACAGCGCTCTTTCGCAGCCGGAAGAACCTGTCGCCAGGGCGAAGTTTTGCACTCAGGTCGTCTGGTTTGTAACAAACCATCCAGAGTCGTCAGTGTTAGACGCCGCCGGCGAACCGTTCTGGGCGAAAGACGTCACTGACCCGCGCTATCAGGAACTGGAAAGCCTCTGGGTGGATCAGCTAGCTAAGTTCCCTGAGTCCGCTCATGTGCTGTACCATGCGGGACGGTTCTTCCGAGCGTTTGAAGGAGGCCGCGCGATCGATCTCTTCAAGAAAGCGAGCCGGCTAGAACCTGAGAACCGGCAGTATCGAAACCAGGTCATTGGTGCCTATGCGGTGGCGGAAGAGTTCCCCGGCTACCCGCTCCGTGACGAGAAAGCCGTTGGCTATGGAAACCTCTCGTACGAAGTTGCGGAGAGTCTCCGGCAAGAACTCGTTATTTCTACTGACCCCGAGCTGCTCTCCGGCGTGGGTTTGGATTTGGCTCGCCTCGCGGTCCTTCCAGGCTTTGACAACAACGCCCTGATCATTTTGGGCCAGCAGCTTATGGAGCGCGCGGTCGCCATAGATCCAGGTAATCCTCGCTGGAGTAAGGCCATTGAGGAAGCCCGCATGCCGCTGCCGCCACCTCCGCCGGGCACAGCCCCGTCAAACGTATTTGCGCGCCCGGACCAGATGGAAAAGCATCTGACAAAAAAGGTTGACCCCGTCTATCCGCCGGAGGCGATACAGGCCCATGTCCAGGGCAGCGTCGTTTTTTATCTGCAAGTCGACAAAGACGGTTTCGTTCGAAAAGCTAACCTGGCCTGGGGAGAGCCGCTGTTGGTGGACGCGGCTCGCGAGGCGGTGCTCCAGTACCGGTACAAACCGTACATTGAGAATGGCGTGCAAAACATCGAGAACGGCACGGCAATCGCAGTCGGCTCGATGGTCAAGATCACTTTCACGCTGCCGGCAGATCCGAAGCCGAATCCGAAGTAAGGACCGCGCTCGTTGGTTTCGCCTTATAATCGAGTTCATTCATGAAGACCGCCGTTGTGTGCTTCCTTCTTGCCCTGCCGATACTTTCTGAGGCTCAGCCGTTCGCCTCCAGCCCTGACCAGGGCCGGTCGATGATCGTCTCGAATGGAGGCATCGTGGCGACGCCGCAATTCCTGGCTTCGCAGGCTGGGGCGCGGATTCTCGAAGCCGGTGGCAATGCCGTGGATGCGGCCATTGCAGCCAACGCTGTGGTCGGACTGACCATGCCGTACGTCAACGGCATGGGCGGCGATTTGTTTGCGATCGTCTATGAGGCCAAGACGGGAAAAGTTTATGGGCTCAATTCGAGTGGCTGGACTCCCAAGGGGCTGACCATTGAGTATCTGAAGGCGCACAACATCGATAAGTTGGATCAGCGTGGCGTACACACCATCACTGTGCCTGGCTGCGTAGCGGGATGGGACGCGCTGCGAGCCCGGTTCGGGACGATGCCGTTCGACAAGCTGCTGGCGCCCGCCATTTACTATGCCGAGAACGGGTTTCCATTGCCGGAACGCGGCGCGCGGTATTGGATCGGCAAAGCATTTCTCGACCAGCCCGGATACAAGGAAACCTATATGCCGGGCGGGGTCGCGCCCAAGCTTGGCGACGAGTTTAAGAACCCGGCGCTGGCGTCTTCTCTGCGCACGGTCGCGACGAAAGGCCGGGACGGCTATTACAACGGCACGCTGACGGAAACCATGGTCAGCTTCCTGCGTTCGCAAGGAGGCACACACACGGTTGAAGACTTTGCCACGTTTCAGCCGGAGTGGGTAGAGCCCATCTCCACGACCTATCGCGGCTGGACGGTTTATGAACTGCCTCCGAACGGGCAGGGTATTGCCGCCCTGGCCATGCTCAACATCATGGAGAACTTCCCGCTAGCGGATTACGGCCAAAACTCCGCTGCTGCGCTGCACGTGATGATCGAGGCGAAGAAGCTGGCTTATGCCGATATGGTTCACTACGTGGGAGATCCCAAATTCGGGCCGGTTCCCGTCAACGAGATGCTGTCGAAGGACCTGGCTGCCCAGCGCGCGAAGCTGATTGAGATGAACAAAGCGGCTTGCCACGTGGTTCCGTCCGACCTGGCGCAGAAGCTGACCTCGCGAGGCAGCGAGACCATCTATATGTCCACCATTGATAAGGAGGGCAACATCGTCTCGCTGATCCAGAGCAACTACGGCGGCTACGGGACTGGCATGGTTGCGCCGGGGGTAGGGTTCTCGTTTCACAACCGCGGCGCGGGTTTCGAGCTAACCCCCGGATTGCCGAACTCATTGGCCGGCCACAAGCGGCCTTTGCACACTATCATTCCGGCGTTCATGTCGAAGGGCGATATTCACATTGGCTTCGGCATTATGGGCGGTTGGAACCAATCGCAGGCGCATGCCCAGTTTGTAGCGAACGTGGTGGACTTCGGGCTCAATATTCAAGCGGCGATGGAAGGGGCGCGTTTCACGAAACAGACTTTTGAAGGATGCGACGTCGAGATGGAGCCGCGGATCTCTTCCGCTGTTCGTGAGGATCTGACGCGCCGAGGCCACGCAATCACGCTGCTGGAACCGTTTTCTTATACCGTCGGCCAAGGCGAGGCAGTGGAGCGCGACGCGAAGCGAAAGGTCAACTTCGCAGGGTCTGATCCGCGTTGCGACGGCGCCGCCATGCCGCAGAATCCGAGCTTCTGAACGAATGAATGGCCACCGATTAACGCCGATGGACGCGGATTGATTATTTTTTCGGAAAGCTTGAAATCTCCCAAGGATTACTTATTGTGAATCGTGGACTGTGGATCATGCAGTGGCTGCTGGCGCTGCTCTTTCTTTTCGCCGGCGTTATGAAATTCGTCATGCCTGTGGAAGAAATGACCAAACAGATGCCTATGATGCCCGGCTGGTTCTTACATTTCATAGGCCTGGCTGAGATTGTAGGCGCGATTGGTTTGGTGCTTCCCGGCCTGCTTCATATTCAACCGGGTCTCACAAAGCTAGCGGCGGCGTGCCTCGTGGTGATCATGATTGGTGCTACGTTCATCACGATCGCAATCCAAGGTGTTGCGGCGGCGGTTTTTCCGTTTGTTGTGTTGTTACTGGTTGGGTTTGTTTCCTACGGACGCTGGCGGGTGGCGCCGCACGCTTGATAAGGCATCGCTGATGGACGACAGCGCTCCCTCACGCGCCTCAGAAAGCCGGGGTGCTGACTCCGGAGTTGGCTCCGAGCGGAACGTGACCGGCGCAACGGTCACCACGATCGAACCGTTGACGACGCATCGCCAGCGCTATGCCTATTGCGCATTCCAGTTTTGGTAGAAAGCTGTTTACTGCTTCCAACATTCAGAGTACGAGCGATGCGCGTACACGATTAGCAGCAGCCCCGCGCTAATCTACTCAGCATCTACTACGGTGCCTACTTGCCTTCCATTAATAAACTTGTACTAAGAAACTTACTAATGCATTCACACAATAGAAATTAGACGCCAGTAATTCTACCGTGAAGTTTATGCGAAGGGTGCTCGGGGTTGCAACGTTCGCAGCTCTCGCTTCATTACTGGCGGGACAGGCTGTACAGGGCGATCTGCCTACATTTATACACACCGCAGCACCACGTTATGATGCCGCCGCATGGGCGCATGGCGGGGAACGGTTCCCAGGCGGCGCACACCTGGTGTTAGTAACTCGGGAATGGCAGCACGACGTTGTCACGGGTTTCTTTGCATCAGCGGATGCGGCGGTCTCCTTCGACGGCAAGCATTTCTTGTTTGCGGGGCGCGCTACAAAGCAGGATCGCTGGCAAATCTGGCAGGCGGATTTGAGCGGCGGAGCGCCACACCAAGTCGTGATGACAGCCGGCGATTGCATACGGCCGTTTTATATGCCCGATGGCCGGGTCGTGTACACGCGGGTTACGACCACGGGATCGGAGATAGCAATCTCATCGGAGAGCGGGAAAACGAACGTGCTGACTCACGTTCCCGGCTGGTATCTCACCGACGACGTGCTTCAGGATGGACGAATTCTGTTCGAATCGCGCGATGAGCTGTTCACGGTCTACCCCGACGGTACGGGCGTTGAAACGCTGCGATGCGATCACGGCCCGAAGCGCTCAGGCGGGCGGCAAGTTTCTTCGGGAGATTTCATCTTCGCGGTGGATGGTGGCTTGGCGCGGTACACATCCGCACTGGCTGTTCAGCAAAAACTGGCGGCGTCGGACTTGGAGGTCACCGGTCCGATTGCCGAAGTGAGTTCGGGTCGCTGGTTGGTTGCTGCGCGGCCGCGTTCCGGGGGTGTTTATTCCATTCACGAGGCTGGGCCCAACGCCTGCGGCCCGGGAAGCGTGGCGGCTGCGGGGGGCGCCAATGCTGTTGAGCCTGTGATTGTCGCGGCCCGGGTCCGGCCGCGCGACTTCCCGTCCGCCCTGGTCGCCGCCCGCAAGACGGGGAATCTGCTTTGCTTGAATGCCGCCGAATCCATGAACCCGATCGAAGGAACGATTCATGCAGTTCGGGTTTATACGCGAGATGCGGCGGGAACGCCGCAGGCGCTGGGGCAGACAGCCGTTGCTTCGGATGGATCTTTTTATGTGGAAGTGCCGGCCGATCGGCCGATTCGGATAGAACTGCTGGATGCCGCGGGTGTGAGCCTGCGAGCGGAGCAGCACTGGTTCTGGATGCGGCCCAGTGAACAGCGCATTTGTGTGGGCTGTCACGCCGGGCCGGAGCGTGCGCCAGAGAACCAGGTCCCCGAAATTCTCAACCAAATACTGAAGCCTGTGAAGATGCTGGGAGACTACGGACGGCCACAATGAGCACGCGACCTGGACCTTATCAACTGCTGGCGATATCAATGTTGGCCGCCGGCATGTCGACCGCCCAGAACCCCGGTCCCATTCGTTTTGAAGATGTCACGGCTCAATCGGGGATCAATTTCACGCATTCGTTCGGCGCGGAGAAGCTCGGGTCGCTGGTGGAATCGACCGGCGCCGGTTGTGTCTGGTTCGACTACAACAACGACGGGAAGCCGGATTTGTTTGTGGCGAGCGGCCGGCCACTGGGCAAGGACATGCATCCGTATCCGCTGCGCCAGCCACCGGCGGTGATGCCGCATAACCACCTGTATCGCAACGACGGCAGCGGAAAATTCACTGACGTCACGGAGCAGGCCGGTGTCGGCGGCGATGGCTTCAGTTTTGCCGCGATTGCGGCGGATTTCGATAATGATGGCCTCACCGATCTGCTGGTGACTTCCTATGGCCACATCACGCTGTACCGCAACAAAGGCGACGAAACATTTGAGGATGTTACTGCGAAAGCGGGATTGACGGTGAAGGGCTGGGCCATCGGCGCCACATGGCTTGATTACGACCGGGACGGCTGCGTCGATTTGTTTGTGGGCCGCTATGTGAAGTTCGATCCTGCATACCGCGCCTACTATGCCGCCGACAACTACCCCGGACCGCTGGACTATGCGGCTGATACGAACCTGCTGTTCCACAACAACTGCCATGGCGGTTTCGTCGATGTCAGCGAGAAGTCAGGCATTGCCAAATTCAAAGGCCGAGCCATGGGCGTGACGTCTGCCGATTTCGATGGCGACGGCTATCCCGATATCTTTGTGGCCAACGACAGGACCGAGAGCTTTCTCTTCCATAACCGCAAGGACGGAACGTTTGAGGAAGTAGCGCTGGACGCCGGCACGGCATTCGGCCAGAACGGAGAATCGTCCGCCGCGATGGGGCCGATCTTCTTCGATGTAAACAACAGCGGGCATCCCGACCTGTGGGTGAGCGATTCCAAGTACAACCGGCTGCTTGAGAATTCAGGCAAGCTGCCTTTCACCGACGTGACGCAGCAGGCCGGGATTTCGCAACTGGCGGCGCAATACACCAGCTGGGGCACAGGTGCCTTTGATTTCGATAATGACGGGCGGACCGACCTGCTGATTTTCCACGGCGGACTGATCCACCTGATACCCCAGGAGCATTCGATCTTCTGGAATGCGGGCGGCGGTAAATTTCAGGACGTGTCGGCGGAAGCTGGCCCGTTCTTCGAGACCAAGAGCGTGGGCCGGGGCGCGTGCTTCGCAGATTACAACAACGACGGCAAGGTGGGCGCATTTCTGGTGAACCTGGGCGCGCCGGGTGTACTGCTGAAGAATACATCGCCGTCGGCGGGCCACTGGCTAGCGATCCAACTGGCAGGCACGAAGAGTAACCGCGATGGAATCGGCGCCAAGGTAGAAGTGGAAGCCGGCGGCCAGAAGCAACGAGCGGAACGCGAGGCCGGATCCGGATACCTCAGCCAGGATGATGGACGCCTGCATTTCGGCCTCGGCGTGAATGCGAAAGTGGATCGCATCACCGTGACGTGGCCCAGCGGTGTTGTCCAGGTGCTGAAGAACGTGACGGCGAACCAGGTGATCACGGTGACGGAGAAGTGAACGTGAGACTGGCGATCTTAGCGCTTATTTTCGTGGTGGCGGCGGCTGGAGAGACGCAACGCTACCGGAGCCCGGACGATATCGTTCTGTCCCCCGACGGCAAGCGCCTGTTCGTGGTGTGCAGCGGCAGTGACGAAGTGTTGGTGGTGGATACCTCTACGCACGCGATTGTGGGAAGCGTGAAAGTGGGGAAAGTGCCACGCGGCATCGCGCTCGCACCCGATGGCAAACGGCTCTATGTGACCAACTCCTGGTCCGACACCGTGAGCGAGGTCGATGCCACGTCTCTGCAGGTGCTGCGGAGGCTTCCAGCCGGGTTTGAGCCGACGGGAATTGCGCTTGATCGTGCCCACAACGCGCTGTACGTCGGGAACCGGCTGTCGGATGACATTTCGTTGATCGATTTGGCGACCGGCGGCGACGCGCGTCGATTTGCCGGAGGCCGTGGCGCCAGCTACGTGACCGCTTCGCCCGACGGCGAGCGCATCTACGTGAGTCACATTTATCCAAACTTGGGCAAGTTTCGAACGCCCCCGAAATCGGAGATCACGGAGTTGGACGCCCAACAGCAGTTGGTTTGCGATCGGCTGGCTTTGAACAATGTTGCCGGCGTGTTTCATATTGCATTTTCAAAAGATGGCCGCCTGGGCATCGCAACCCTGATGCGTCCCAAGAACCTTGTGCCGTTGGCACACGTTGAACACGGCTGGGTGTTTGGAAACTCGTTGGCGGTGTTTGGGGATGACATCGGCGGTGTCGTGCAAATGCCCTTGGACGAGATTGAAAGCTACCCTTCTTTGCTGTTTGGCGTTGCGTTCTCGCCCGACCAAAAGCGGGTTTACGTCTCGGCTAGCGGGTCGAACGAAGTCGTCATCCTGGATGTGTCGAAGTTGGTGGCCGCCGCGCGTTCTCCCAAGGCGGCACGGCTCGCCAACGACCTCTCGGCTTCCGCTGGGTATGTGATCGGCCGCGTTTCGGTTGGCCGCAATCCGCGCAACATTCAGATCTCGCCCGATGGGACCGCGCTTTACGTGGCGAACCGGCTTGACGACACGATTTCCGTGGTGGATCTAGTGCGGGCGGTGGTTACGCACAACCATTCCGCTGGGGCCAACCGTGCCGTTATCGGCCGAGCGTCGCGGTGAACGCCTGTTCTACTCATCCATGTACTCCTTCGGTCATCAG
Source organism: uncultured Acidobacteriaceae bacterium (assembly GCA_963771305.1). Classification (GTDB taxonomy): domain Bacteria; phylum Acidobacteriota; class Terriglobia; order Bryobacterales; family Bryobacteraceae; genus CAJCIT01. Next base: position 297,436 of record CAVYTS010000025.1, on the reverse strand, counting down.
TTCGGTTGCGCCAACTGCCATATCGACGCCACATTCGACGGCCTTTCGTGGGACCTCGAACCCGACGGGTTCGGCATGGATATTGTCGACAACCGCGCACTTGAGCAAATCAAGGACACGGCGCCGTATAAATGGAACGGCGCCAATCCCGACCTGCAAACAGAGTGTGGGCCGCGGGTTGAGCGTTACTTTTTCCGTTCTGAAGGTTTCCGCGGCGCGGATCTCGAGGACCTGGTAGCCTACCTCAAATCGATTCCGTTGCGGCCCAACCGATACCGGCTGCCCGGTGGGCAATTGACACCCGCTCAGGAGCGCGGCAAAGCGATATTCGTGCGCACCACCAAGAAAGACGGAACCCCCTTCCCGGATGTGAACCAGTGCTCTTTTTGCCATTCCGGAAAAGACTACACGAATAAGCTCTTGGCCTATGTGGGCTCGAACAAGAAGACGGACCGATCGCCGCTAGTCGATGTACCGCAGTTGACCAACGTCGTCAACAGCGCACCCTATCTGCACGACGGTTCGGCCGCCACGTTGGAAGAGATCTGGACGGTGGTGATTCCGCAGGATAAGCACGGGATCACGAGCGATCTGACGAAGGATGATCTGAACGATCTGATTGAGTATTTGAAAACCTTATGAAGCCTAGCCAATCGATCTTCGCACTCAGTCTGGTCTGGGCGTTTCTGGCAATGTCCACGAAGGCTGCCGATCTGCCGCGCTTTCATTGGCAGAATTTTACCGTGGAGAACGGCCTGCCCGATAACCGCGTCTATTCCGTCGCCGTGGATGGCGACAAGGTCTGGGCCGGAACGGACAACGGACTGGCAGCTCTACGAAAACGGCAAGTGGAAGAGCTTCGCGGTGAAGGATGGCCTGGCGCACCGGGCCGTTCTCTCGCTGGCCCTGGACAAACGAAGCCATGAACTGTGGATCGCGACCATGGGCGGCCTCAGTCGTTATTCGGGCGGGCGATTCGACAATTTCACGCAATTGAACAGCGGCTTGCCCAACGACGTGGTTTACGGCGTCTCGGTCCAAGGCGACTTCGTCTGGGTGGCCACGGCGGCGGGCGGCGCCCGCCTGAATACACGGAGCCGCGAGTGGAGCCTTTATAATGAGCGGAACACGCCGATGTACGAGATCTGGACGTACAGCGTGACCGCTACGCCGGAAAAGGTCTACTACGCGGTGTGGGGCGGCGGGGTTCTTGAATACGACGTCAAGACAGAGCGGTGGAAAGACTACAACGACCCGGATGGCGAAAACGAAATAGTGCTGTTCAAAGACCAGGGGCTGATTCACGAAATCACCACGTCGGTCAGCTATGTAAACCATGTCCTTTGGGCAGCCACATATTTCGGTGCCTCCCGCTATGACGGGCGGAACTGGCGGAACTTCCTGGATAAGGACAGCGGTCTGCCGAGCAACTTCCTGAACCAGGTCAAGACCATCGACGGAACCCGCACCTGGTTTTCCACGGACAAAGGGCTTGCCTATTACGATGGCGAACGCTGGGCCACGTATCGTCCGGCCCTGGATACGCACCTGCCGGAAATGCTGGTGCGGGATGAACACGGAACCGTAACGCACGTGCCGGTGGACTCCGCGCCGGCTCACCATTACACGTTTGGAATTGATTTTCAGAAAGACGACATTTGGGTGGCTACCGCCAAGGGGATCAGCCACGGGGTTTGCATGACAGCAGGGGAAAAGGAAACAAACTAATGAACACCATTGTGTTGCTGGACCGGATCGCCGGCGCCACGGAAGTGAAGAAACGGTCCATCACGGCGCTTTCGGTCTTGAACGAAGCATATGAATATCCGAAGCCCAGTTCCTTCTCACGCGGGCTGCGGATCGACCTGGGCAGCGTGGCAATTCTGCTGATCTCCGGCACGGCCAGCATCGACGAGAACGGCCAGAGCGTCCACATCGGCGACTTCCGCGCGCAGCTTCGGCGCACCTATGAGAACATTACCGGTCTCTTGGCGGCGGAGGGGGCAACCTGGAAGGACATCCTGCGGACATCCTGCTATTTGCGGGACATCGAGCGGGATTACGCTGCTTTCAACGAAGGGCGCACCGAGTTCTTCCATGAGCAAGGTCTGGACCCGCTGCCGGCTTCCACGGGCATCCAGGCGATTCTTTGCCGGCCCGAACTGCTGATAGAAATCGAAGCAATCGCGATTATAAAGACGTCCTCAGAGGAATGACTATGCGGTGGCAATTGGTGGTGGCTGCGCTCGTAGTGCCGGCGTATCTGAGCGCCCAGCCGGTGGCGTGCTCGTGTGGGCAGCAACCGCAACGACCTCTGGAAGTACGGACGTCGGTCCCTTATGCCGGTACTCCGGAAGATCTGCGACCGTTCTCGAAATACACTGAGCCGTATCATCAGCACTACACCAAGACGCCGGAGTACAACGGAGCGGCCGCGGATGTGGGAAACGTTTCGGCGGCTGAAGTGACCGAGGTGCCGATTGGTTTTCTGGGACCGGTTCAGGACCACAAAGACATCGCGTTGGGTACGGCCATGCTGCATGGCGCGCAGTTGGCCATCGACGAAGCCAATGCCCGCGGAGGCTACTGCGGAAAGCCATTCCGTCTGAAGATTCACAACGACGCCGCGACGTGGGGCGCTTCCAGCAACGAGATCGTCAAGATGGTTTACGACGATAAGGTCTGGGCCATGTTGGGATCGATCAGCGGCGATTCCACGCATATTGCGCTGCGTGTCTCGCTGCGCGCCGAACTGCCCATTGTCAACAGTGCCGCCACCGATCCCACAATTCCGGAAACCATCATTCCCTGGATATTGACTTCGATCCAGGACGATCGCGAGCAATCGTACACGCTGGCGCGGCGCATCTATACCGACTTGGGGTTCAAACGCATTGCTCTGCTGCGCGTCAACGAACGGTACGGCCGCTTCGGTGTGCTGAAGTTCCGAGACGCCTCGCGGCGGTTGGGGCGCCCGGTAGTGATTGAGCAAAAATTCATGCCGGGGGACCAGGACTTTAAGAGGCCGCTCGAGGTGATCGGCGATTCGCGTGTCGACGCAATTGTGCTGTGGGCCGACGCACCTGCGGCCGCGGCGATTCTCAAGCAGATGCGGGGAATGGGCATGAAGCAACCGGTCTTTGGCAGCGCGCGCGTAATGGGCGAGTCCCTGCTTCAGACCGCGGGCTCGGCGGCAGAGGGGTTGGAGGTTGTGTATCCGTTTGATCCCAACCGCGACCATCCGTCCTGGCTGGCCTTTCAAAAGCGCTTCGAGGCGGCCTATCATGCCAAGACCGATTCTTTCTCGGCCTTGGCCTTCGACACCATGAACATCCTGTTAGGTGCGATCTGCCGTGCGGGCCTCAACCGGGGCGAGATTCGAAACGCGTTGTATGCCGTCGACCATTACAAAGGGGTCACGGGTGAAATGGTGTTCGATCCCAATGCCAAGAATGTGGCCACGTTGTACTTGGGCAAGGTGCACAACGGCCAAGTGACGTATCGCCGTTACAGCATGGAGAAGCCGTACGCCACGGCGGGTGCCGCGGGCGTCAAATACAACGGACCTGCGACGTCACTGACAGCCGGAGCACAGCGCAAGATCGGCCTGTTCGGACCGGGCGCGGAAGGGCTTGCCGCAAACCTGAGCAGCGCTGGCTACCAGGTGGTTGGCGTCTCTTCGGAAGCGACCTGGGGCAAGGCGTCCAATGAGTTGGTGAAACTAATGTACGATCCTGATGTCATCGGCGTGGTGGCGACGGATCGGAATTCCGCGCACCTGGCCGAGCAGATCGCGGTCAAGGTGTTGATACCGGTGGTGGCGATTTCGGGGGATCGCACGCTGACCTCAGCGAATGTGCCGTGGATCTTCCGTCTGGACGCCGATACACCTGCGGCAGATGCAGTCCGCTGCCTGAGGGAGGCCGCGAGCCGTGCGGGCGGCAACCGCGAGATGATCCGCGATTATCTGGCGGCCGGGAACCTGGTGGCGGAGCGGTATTCGTTCGCGTCGACCGGGGAGCTGCGTTAGCGGAAAACCTGTTGGCCGCCGATGAACTCTGATTCGCGCCGATAAGGCGATGAAGCCACGGTATGCAGTTTCCTACATTGGCAGTGTCACGCCGGATTGTTTGCGGCAAGCCAGGATTGCGCTGCATAGATAAGCCCGGTGGCAGCGACAGGCGACGCTCTGGTTGTAAGCGGCGCCGAGGCCGAGGCCGGGTCCAGAACGAGCATACGATTTTGCTCAGGCACAGCGACCAAAACAAGCATCCGGCCGGCATATTCGACTCGCCGCATTGCCGAGAGGTAGATGTACTCCATCAGCAGCTGTGTGTCGATGAACGAGCCTTCGGGTTCGGGTTGATCGGGCACGGGATTAGCGCGGTTCTGATCCTCAAACAGCACCACACCGCTGAACGGCTTCAACTTCGGGCGCACTCCAAAGCGGCAGAACATCGCCTGCGGCGCGGCACGGCGGAACGCCTCCGAGGCGCCCCACTGGACAAAGGAGTTGCCGAACAGCAGAGCGCCGTTGCCACTGAGAAACAGATTGCGCGTGAACTCGCGACGTGAGGTCGAGGGCTGGCAGGTCGCGCTTCACGTGATTCAGGCGTGCAAGAAACTCGCGGCGTAGCGGCCCGAGTTGGTCGAACGATAGGCCGATGACCGGTGAGCTCACAGCGGTGGCCGACCGCTTCGGATCGTATTCAAATACCCAAGTGCGCTCCAGTGGCTCGATCTCAGGCCCCTGCGCACGCTCGGCGACGCCGCGGTAAAGCACCGGAAGGACGTCGCCGAAAGGCGCGGTCAGAGACACCCACTTGCCTTCGGTCTCGAGTTTTGGCCAGAGCGAGCCGGGGTGCGAAGCAAGACCCGCGGGCACGACGGCCACGATGAGTTTATTCGAACGTTTCAGCTTGCCTTGAGCCGCGACGCCGGCATCGATCTTCTCGAAAGTGCGCTCCACCTGCGCTCGCCATTGCTGGTAGTGGGGTGAGCGAACTAAGATCCCGGTGTCGGTGACGGAGAGCCGGTCCGTGGCGGGGTTCCAAGGCGGCAGATTCATTTGCTTCTCGAGCGTGACAATGGGCTCGAACAGAGCTGTGAAATCGACGTCCGGCAGCGCGCCGAGCCAGTCCATCTGCGTGCTGATGGTGCGACGTTCTGCGGGGAACAACAGATCCCAATTTCGGAACTGCTCGTTCAGGCGGGGAGGAATATGCGAGGGAGCTTGTTAAGAAGAGCCGTATCGACCTGGTACGCCATATCAGCCCTCAAACTCGCGCAATACGCGTCCCGGTGGACTGACGGCAATTGACGTCTAGCAGCGCGCCGAGCGAGGGAGCAATGTCGATCTGCCGGATCTCGCGTTCGATGATGACGGGCTTGCGAACCGCGGCGCCGAGAACCATGGTCCACGCCGCGCGGTTCGAACTGGTGTTGCTGCGGTGGTTGAAGAAGCCGTTGGTAGAGGTGCCGTCCGGATCGCGTCCGAATTCCGGCATCACCACCATGGTGACGTTGTTGCGATAGTTGGGCAGAGTCTGGAGGAAGTTCCACAGCCGATAGACCAGCGCATCATTGCGGCGAATGCCGCTGAGGTGAAGCGAGTACGTTCCAGAGTGCGCGACCTCGACATCGGAGAAGTTAACCACCAGGACTGCGGGCGACACGCGGCGCAGAACTTCCGTGGCGACGAACCAAGTCAATTCATCGCCGCTGGCGGGGCTATCGGGGCCGTTGATGAATTGCGCCAGGGCCGAAAGAAACACTTTTTTAGTTCGGGGTCCATGACGGCCGATGGAGAAGGTACGCTCCAGCCGATACGCTCGTAGTCGTCCTGCATGACCGCCGTGAGTTCCTTGAGCAACATGTCGCGGTCCAGCTTTGTGGCGGCGAACTGCTACCCATGATGATGCGCTCGACAGATTCAACCAGCAACTGTTTGGAGAGGATGACATTTGCACCGACGCCGATGTTGGCGGTGAGCGCCTTGTTGCTGGTCACCACCCACGTCTCCGAAGGCCCGACTTTCCACTGCCTCTGCACGTACTGGAGGAGGGTGGGATCGGCCGGGTGATCCCTGCCCCAATCATCCACGTGCTGCCAGACGCCGGTAAGGATGCTGCCGATGGTGTTGAAGTGTCGAGGTGGTGCCTTCGTTCCAGGTGTACGGGTAGAAGATCGATTGCTGGACGAGATCGCCGGCCAGGTGCGGGATGTTGTGAAAGCCGGTTTCCGAAAAACTTTCCTGCCGCCGAATGCCGCCGGTGGTCACCAGGACGACTTTGGGCCGCGGCCTCGCTTGTTCATCGGCACCGTTGCGGGCCGACGCCCAGGCGTCGAGCCAGCCCGATGCCGGCGAGTTTCAGCAGCGTTCTGCGGCGCACGGTGTCTCCCTTGACGTGAAGAATGACAGGCGAGTGGGAATGGCGCGCTGCGTTTCCAGGCGAAACCCGTCGAGTCCCTTGCCCCCATCCCCGCTAAGATTAACGATATCAAACGGACGAAAGTGCGATTCGGGGCGGCTGAAGCTCGGCCTCATCGCTGCCAGGCGTTCTGTTCCGGTATCCTGATCGAATGGAACGCCGAATCTTTCGTTTGCTGTGTTGCCTTGGCGCGGCACTGGCCGCTCAAGCCGCCACGTCCGTATTTCAGGCCTCATTCGAGAAGTCCAGCCCGAACTGGACCGCGGTGCGAGGTGTTGCAACGCCCGATTCCACCGTGATGCACGGCGCCAGCGAGAGCTTGCGTCTGGAGCCGGCAGACACGGGTGGCGGCCCCGTGGTTCGTTTCGCGCCGGTCTCACTCACCATCGGCAAACGATATGAGCTGAGTGGCTGGGTGCGCACGGCGGACCTATCCGTAAACGACGTCAATCGCACCCCCATCGCCGTCGGGGCCGCACTGACCATGGCCTCCATGCCGTGGGACGTGCACTCGGCGTCGGTTGGTGGCACGCAGGAGTGGACCCGGCTCTCGTTGAAATTCGTTGCGAGCCGGGCGCAGGATTCCATCGTTCTCACGGCCGCCAGCGATGGCGCCATGCGCGGGAAAGCCTGGTTCGCCGGCGTGAGCCTGGACGAAGCATCCCCGGCTGCTGAGTGGCCGGAGCGCGAGGCGGTTCAGACCTTCGGACCCGCCTATCGTTACCCGACCGAAGGCTGGATCTACCTACATATCGAAGGCGCTCCGTATGAACGCGGCTATCAACATGGCCACCTGATGGCGCGGGAGATCCCGGAATACCTGGAGCGCTCGGCCGCCGAACTCGGGTCCAAGGAACAGTGGGACCAATACCGCACCACCGCCAACGCGCTGTTCCTCCGCGGCTTCGATCGCGAAATCATGGAAGAGATGCGGGGCATTGCCGATGGCGCTGCCGACGCAGGGGCCAAGTGGCAGAACCACCGCATCGATCTGATGGACATCGTGGTGGCAAACGTCACGGTTGAACTGGGGGAGTTGTCGTCCGCGGTTTCCACGACGGCGACCGGGTTGGAAGGACTTAACCTTGAGAGGCCGGCCTACGCAAGGCCCGACTCCGTGATGGATCACTGCAGTGCCTTTGCCGCCACCGGCCCGGCTACGCGCGACGGCAAGATGGTGATCGGCCACACAACGTGGTGGTCCCTCACGCTGTCAGAGCAGACCAACGTGATGCTCGATATCAAGCCGGCCAGCGGACACCGCATGCTAATCCAGAGCTATCCCGGAGGCATTGAGAGCGGCACAGACTGGTATCAGAATGATGCGGGCGTAGTCCTCACCGAAACCACCATTCGCCAAACGCCGTTCAACATGCAGGGCACCCCGATTGCTTTCCGCGCGCGCATGGCCATCCAGTACGGAGGCAATATCGACGAAGTGGTGCAGCAGTTGGGGACCCGCAACAACGGCCTCTACACCAATGAATGGCTGATTGGCGACGCCAAGAACAATGAGATTGCCATGTACGAGCTGGGCACCAACAAATCGAAGCTGTGGCGCAGTTCCAAGAATGAGTGGTTTGGCGGAACGCCCGGCTTTTACTGGGGCGATAACAATGCCAAAGACCTGGAAGTGAACCTGGAAAACTACCCTGATCCGAAGGGGTCACCGGATTACATACCGTACGTTCCCGGGCCGCGCGACCTGGCTTGGCAGAATCTTTTTGCAACCTATAAGGGCCAGATCGACGAGCAGTTCGGATTTCTGGCTTTCCGAACCGCGCCGCTGGTTAGCTCCGCCGCGATGGACGCCAAGGTCGCTACATCCGATATGGCGAACCGCATGATGGTTTGGGCGGAAATCGGGAAACCCAACCAGATCGAAAGGCTGGCTGGTCCGCACGGCTATGCCAAGAACGACGGCTTGTATCCTTCTGGTTACGTGCTGCTCAGCGGCCAGCCGTCCGAAAGCTTGCGCACGGCCATTCAGGAGAATGAGAAAGCGCGCTTGGCCGCCACGCCGAATTCTGACGCTAAGCCAACCAAGAATGTGTCGCTGAAAGACCGCCTGTGGAAGGGCTGGGTGCTGCCTGCTTCCGATGCCGATACCTGGTTCGTGGCGGGCGCTGACGACTATTACGCCGTGTTGGCTTCGGACGATGTCGAGAAAGGGCTAAACGTCCAACGCGCCCATTACCGCCGAGTGAAACTCGAGCCCAAGACTGCGAGAACCAGCTTCCAACTTGAGGCGGCCAAGGGCGTGATCTTCCTCGACTCACTGCGGCGCAAGATGGGCAACGACGCGTTCCTAAAGTTGATGGCAGACTACTATGCGGCCAATACGACCAAGACCGTGACCGCGCAGTCGTTCCTTGACAAAGCCGGCGTGCGCTTCGAATTCAGCGAGCCCGCGGATGGGCCTGCCTATCTCACCAACGACGTTGGGCGCCGGCTTGCGTCCGTAGTTATCGTCTATGGCACCGTGCGGGAAGCGGGCGCGAACCGTTACGCCGCCGAGCAGATGCAGAAACACTTCCTCGACCGGTACCAGAGCGAGGCACCCATCTACAAGGACTTTGAAGTGTCTGATGACCTGCTGCGGAACCACGATGTGGTATTTGTGGGCCGTCCCGAGGCGAACTCGGCGCTGGCTGCTTGGGCCGACAAACTCGGCGTCACGTACCTGGGCGCCAGCTTCAAGATTGACGGCGAGGTGCACGCCTCCGAACGGGAAGCGCTGGTGTACGCCGCGCGAAACCCGCTTGATCCGTCGCACATGATCATGGCAGTCGCCGGCAACGATGCGCTCCGCACCGTGAAGGCCGCGCGGCTTGAGGCATCGGCCGAATACTTGGTTCTTGATGATGGTGATCCTGTCCGCAGTGGCTTTATAGGGCAGGGGCCAGCCACAGCGGAGAACCAGGCGGAGCCGGCAGTAAGCTGAGGCAGAGCCAGAAGGGTTGTGCCACGGCTTTGGCGGGTTGGTTCGGGGTATAGAATCGGGCCATGCTGATTGGAATCCGAACCGGCTGCGTGGTTTTGCTGACTTGTCTTGCCGGCAGTTGCTCGCTTGCCCAGGCGCAGCCGGCCGTAGCGAAACATCTTTGGAAGGGATACTCCATCCTTGGCAGCGGACATCTCACCGCCGTCTATTCGGACGATCCCCGCATCGTCGCTCTCACGCACGAAAAAGGGATTCAACACTTCTACTTCGGCGACTATGCGGCAGACTATGTCGCGTCCACCTCTTTCGATCTAGTCAACCAAAACGGCAAGCCGCCGGTACCGGCCGAAGACGACAGAGTCGGGATGAAAAATTTCTTCACGACGCAAACCAGGAGCCCGCTGACAAATGGCACCCAGAAGACAGTGCTGTGCTTCGTCCATCCGGATGATGCGGTCGTACTCTCGCTCAGTGCCCCTGGCATGGGCGCCAAGAATCGATACAAGTTCGAGGCGGTGCTGAGAAAAGATATTCAGACCGACCGGCAAATCACGTTGACGTCACTTCAGGACAAAGACGATATAGCGCTCGCGGTTTGGTCGAACGGCGCGGTGCTGGCCATCGTTCCGAAGGCGCCGCACGGTCGGATTAGCGTAACATCCTCGTCCGTCGTCGTGGCTGGCAGCCTGGACAGCCAGACTCAGACAGAGGTGCTGCTTATTCCGGCGAACTCGGAGGCTGACGCCATCGCCAAAGCCCGTGCCTTCCAGCAGAAGAAGGACATCGAAGCCGAGGCCGCGAAGCATTGGAATTCCTGGATGAACGCCAGCGTCCTGCCGGTCTTCAAACCGAACGACCCAATGGCGGGTGAGTATCTGGAAGCGTACAAACGCAACATCTATTGTGTGAAAGCGGCGAATCTGAACGGCCAGATCCCCGCCGACATCACAGGGCAATTCGTCACTAACAACATGCCCCAGCTTTATCCGCGCGACGCCATGATGTGCGCGCGTGTTCTTCTGCTGGCGGGTCATCTCGAAGAAGCTCGACAAGTGATCGAGTTCTGGGCTAACCCGAAGATTCCGATGAAGGGCGTGGGCGAATGGTACGCCCGTTACGATGCCAACGCGAAGCCGGTTGACGGTGGCAGTGGGGCTCGGTTCGATGAGCCGGAGTGGGATGCGAACGGCTATTACATCTATTTGTTGACTGAGTACCATCGGCTCAAGGGTGTTTGGCTCGCCAGCCCCAAATTCATTTACGAATTGGCGGATTTTCTCATCGCCCACCTCAGTCCCAACGGTTTGCTGCAGGAAGGCGGCATCGTGGAGTGGACCGGATACTTACCGGCGACGAATATGATCTGCTCGGCTGCCTTGCAGAATGCGGCGAAAATAGCGCGGGAGTCTGGAAACGAAGCGAAGGCCACGGCCTATGCGGGCGCCGCACAGAAGATTTTCGCGGCCCTGCCCGAGATGTTCGACACCATGCGCCAAACGTATGCGGATCTGCGTTCTGCCTCGAAGAAAGGCGAGCATGGCGAAAGTATCGCGGGCCAGCCGGGCGAGAAAACATATCTGTGGGATACCACTGCCAACGTCGGCTTGCTCTGGGGCTATCCCAACCACGAAGCCATTCGTTTATCGAATGCTTTCTATGATAAGAACACCGTGAAACTGGAAGGCGGAATGCAATACTTCGACACGCCCGACGCCGGCTTGGCAGAGTACGGCCATGATGTGTTCTTTTTCACTACCGCGGCCGCTGCACAGTATCAGGCGCTTTATGGCACGCGGACGGCGGCGAAGGGTTTTGTCGATTGGATGCTGCGCAATGCCAACAGCTACGGCTTGATGCCGGAACGCATCCATCTAGACGGGAAGGATTGCAGCCCCGCTTCGCCGCTCTCATGGTGCTGTGCCGAATTCGCCGCCGCTGTGCTGTTGTTGAGCCGTTCGTAGCGGTTTCCTGCTGTTACTTGTCTAAGAACACTTACGGTAGGCTATTCGAAGGTCTATTCCAGATGACAAAAACTATCTGCGCCGCCATGCTTGCGTTTGCTATACTTCCGGCGGCATTCGCCGAATCGGGCTTGCTGCTCCGCACGCCGGCCCTGAACCGCACCGAAGTGGTGTTCTCTTACGCCGGAGATCTTTGGAGTGTGCCGCGTGAAGGTGGGGATGCCCGGCGGCTCACCACGGCGCCGGGAAGGGAAATCGGCCCCATCTTTTCGCCGGATGGCACCATGATCGCATTCACCGGTGAATACGACGGAAACGTCGACGTGTATGTTATGCCGGCAAACGGCGGCGTGCCAAAACGGCTGACTTACCATCCGGGTCCGGACGTAGCGGTCGCCTGGACGCCCGATGGTAAGAACATCCTGTTCAGTTCACCCCGCGAATCCGCCAACGACGGGGACCGGTTCTACACGGTGCCGGTGGAAGGAGGGTTCCCAACTGCGGTCCCGCTCCCCATGGCGGAGGAAGGTTCGTATTCACCTGATGGCTCGAAGCTGGCTTATGTCCCAGTGTTTCATTGGCAGGCGGCATGGAAACGTTACCGTGGCGGACAAACCAAGCCGATCTGGCTGGCAAATCTCGCGGATTCATCTATGGAAGTAATTCCCCGTGATAACTCGAACGACTTCAATCCCATGTGGGTGGGCGATTCCATTTACTTTCTCTCGGACCGGAACAAAGGCCTTGTGTCACTTTATGCCTACAACACGAAGACCCGCAAGATCGAACAGGTACTGCAGAATTCCGGGCTCGATATGAAGTCCGCTTCCTCTGGACCTGGCGGGATCGTCTACGAGCAGTTCGGCGGTCTCTATATCTATGACTTCGCATCGCGCAAAGCCAGCCCGCTGAAAGTTAACATCACCGGGGACTTCGCGGAAGTTCGACCGCACTTCAGAAAGATCGCTGCCAAAGAGCTTTCGAACCCCAGCTTGTCGCCGACCGGTGCACGGGCCGTGTTTGAGGCTCATGGTGAAATCCTAAGCGTTCCGGCCGATAAGGGTGACTTTCGCAATCTCACGCGGTCTCCGGGCGTGGCAGATCGAACCCCCGCCTGGTCGCCCGACGGAAAATGGATATCCTGGTTCTCCGATGAGTCCGGCGAATATGCGCTTCACCTGCGCGAACAGAATGGCATCGGCGAGGTGAAGAAGTTCCCGCTCGGCGATCCGCATACCTTTTACTACTCGCCTAAGTGGTCGCCCGACAGCAAGAAGATCGCGTTTACGGATAAGTGGCTGAACCTTTGGTATATCGACGTCGCGACGGGAGCCAAGACAAAAGTCGACACCAACAATTGGGATGGCTCGCAAACCGATATGAACCCAGTGTGGTCGCCGGATAGCCGTTGGATCGCCTACACGAAAGTGCTGCCGACTTACTATCACGTGATTCTGGCTTACTCGCTCGAGTCGGGAAAACCTACTCAGCTTACTGACGGCATGAGCGATGCACAATCTCCCGCATTCGATAAGAACGGCAAGTATCTCTACTTCCTGGCGAGCACGGATCTCGGCATGGCAGCCGGAGCCGGCGGCGGAAACATGAGCGCCATCGGCAGACCGGTCACCAGCAGCGCTTACGTGATGGTTCTACGCAAGGATTTGCCGTCTCCTCTGGCGCCGGAAAGCGACGACGAGAACAAGCCCGACGCCAGCAAGAAGGACGACCAGAAGGACCAGAAGCCGGATGCCGCAAAGAAGGACGAAAAGGCCAGCGACAAAGACAAGAACAAGGAACCGCCCAAAGTCACGATTGACTTTGAAGGCATCAGCCAGCGCATTTTGGCGCTTCCCATACCAGCGCGCAACTATGCGGCCTTGGCTGCGGCAAAGGAGGGATTCATCTTCCTCCTCGAATTTCCGGAAGTGTGGACGAAGAACGAGCCCCCTCCAGGAACGCTCTATCAATTCGACCTGACCAAGCGGAAGGAGGATAAGTTCGCCGAGGGTGTTCTCGGACTTGATCTATCCGCGTCCGGCGAAAAGATTCTGTTCCAACAGCAGGACAAGTGGTTTATTGCCGCCACTGCCGCTCCGCCCAAACCAGGAGAAGGGCAGCTGAAACTCGACCCGGTTGAGGTTTGGGTGGAACCACGCCTCGAGTGGCAGCAGATGTACCGGGAGGCCTGGAAGATCGAGCGCGAATTCGTGTACGATCCGAATTACCATGGTCTCGATCTGCAAGCGGCGGAGAAGAAGTATGCGCCCTTCGTGGACCAACTCGATTCACGGGGGGACCTCAACTATCTGTTTGAGGAGATGCTGGGTGAACTGACGCTGGGGCACATGTTTGTGGGCGGCGGCGATTTTCCTGACGTCAAGAAGACCAAAACCGGCTTGTTGGGAGCCGATTACACCATTGAGAACGGTCGTTATCGCTTTGCGCGAATCTATGACGGAGAGAATTGGAATCCCGAATTGCAAGCGCCGCTCACGCAGCCTGGCGTGGACGTAAGAACAGGCGAGTATTTGTTAGCCGTCGATGGGCACGACCTGCGTTCTTCTGAGAACGTTTACTCACTCTTCGGCGAGTCTGCCGGAAGGCAGGTGGTGCTCAAAGTGGGGCCGAATCCCGACGGCAGCGGGGCTCGCGACGTGACGGTGGTTCCCGTGGACAATGAGAAGAACCTGCGCCACCTGGCCTGGATTGAAGACAACCGGCGCAAAGTCTATGCCGCGACCGGCGGACACGTGGCTTATCTGCACGTCCCGGACACGGCCTTGGGCGGCTATGACAGTTTCAACCGATACTATTTCGCCCAATCCGACAAACAAGGGGCGATCATCGACGAGCGGTTCAACCACGGTGGTTTGCTGGCGGACTATATCGTCGAAAACATGAACCGGAAGATGCTGAGTAAGGCCACTTCTCGCGAAGGACTAGACAGCATCATGCCGGCCGCTACCATCTACGGGCCCAAAGTGATGATCACCAATCAGTTTGCCGGCTCAGGCGGTGACGCATTGCCGTGGTATTTCCGGAAGCTGGGCATCGGACCGCTGGTGGGTAAGCGCACTTGGGGAGGGCTGGTTGGCATCGGCGGCTATCCGGAATTAATCGACGGTGGTAGGGTGATGGCACCGCGATGGGCGATCTATGGTCTCACCAAAGAATGGGAAGTCGAGAACCATGGCATTACGCCGGATTTCGACGTGGAACTCGATCCCGCCCAATGGCGCCACGGTCACGATTCGCAGTTAGACAAGGCGATCCAGGTGATACTCGAACTGCTACAGAAGAACCCGGCGAAGGAATACGAACGGCCGCCTTATCCGAACTATCACCCGAAGAGTTGAACCGGCCGACTGGGGCGTGTCGCGTAGCCTTTACATCAGGCTAAGCGGATCGATGTCGATCACGAGAGCAGTCGCGGGCCATTTCTGATCGGCGGCATAATGGCGAATTCGATCGAGCGTTTTCCTCAGTGTGCTGCGCTGCGCCGATTTGAGAAGGATCTGGTAGCGGTATTCGTTCTTGAGCCGCGGCACTGGGGCTTCAGCGGGGCCCATAACTTTGGTCCCTTCGGGCGGCGGGTTGAGGAGATAACCAATGGCTGTGGCCATTCGAAGGGCGTCTTCCTGCTTGGCGGCGCGCACCAGCACATTGGCAAAGGCGGAAAACGGCGGATAGCGCAGCCATTTGCGGAACTCGAGTTCCTTCTTGGCAAACCCTTCGTAGTCCTGAGCAGCGGCAAACTGAATGGCGTAATGATCGGGATTCAGTGTCTGGATCACCACTTGGCCGGCGAGGCCGCCGCGACCCGCGCGTCCTGCGGCTTGCGTCAGGAGTTGGAAACTGCGTTCGGCTGCGCGGAAATCCGGCATGGATAGGCCGATGTCGGCCAGGACGACGCCAACCAGCGTCACATTGGGGATGTCGTGGCCTTTGGCGATCATCTGAGTGCCGACCAAGATGTCGATATCGCCGTTGCGAAAGGCCCGCAGGATCTCCTCGAATGAGCCTTTGTTGGTGGTTGAGTCGCGGTCCAGACGAGCGATACGAGCGGTGGGGAAGTGGGCGAACAGTTCCGCCTCGACCCGCTCCGACCCGGTTCCCAGAAACTGGACGTGGTCACTGCCGCACTTGGGGCAAATCGACGGAACCTTTTCGGCGTAGCCGCAGTAGTGACAGAGCATGCGGCGGTCGCGCTTGTGATAGGTGAGAGTGACCGAGCAGTTGACGCAGGGTAGGCGCTCACCACACGCGCGGCAGACCATGAAGCTGGAAAAGCCGCGGCGGTTCAACAGCAACATGACCTGCTCGCGGTTCTTGAGGCGCTCTTCGATTTGCTCTAGCAGCTTTCGTGAGAAGGTGTCCTGCCGCTTCGTCTCCAGGAACTCCTGGCGCATGTCGATGATTTCCACCTGGGGCATCGGCCGCTGGGCGACGCGTTCGGGGAGGCGCAGAAGGCCGTACTTCTGGGACGAGGCGTTGAAGCGTGTTTCGATGCTCGGCGTGGCGGAACCGAGAATGGCCACAGCATGGGCATTCTTCGCGCGCACCAGCGCCACGTCGCGGCCGTTATAGCGAGGCGTGTCCTGCTGCTTGTAGCTGGCGTCGTGCTCTTCGTCGATGATGACGAGCCCGAGGTTCTGGACCGGCGCAAAGACGCCGGAACGGGTCCCGACCACCACGCGGGCCTTACCTTCGCGAATGCGGCGCCACTGCTCGGCACGCTCCGATTCGCTGAAAGCCGAATGGAGAATAGCGACCTGACGGCCGAAGCGGTGAAAGAACTGGCCGGCCACAGCAGGCGTCAGCGCGATTTCGGGCACCAGCAGAAGGGCGTTGAGATTGCGCTCCAGGGTGGCCTCGATGGCCCGCATATAGACTTCGGTCTTGCCCGAACCAGTTACTCCTTGCAGCAGGAAGGGCTGGAAGTGATGGGCATCCAGGGCTTGAGCGATGGTCTCGAAAGCCGACTGCTGGTGCGGGTTCAGCTCCGGTGTCGGCCGTTCAAAGCCATCCGTGCTGATCTCCATTTCGGTGGTGAGCGTAATCAACTCGCGGCGCGCCAGGGCTCGCGCCGCCTCGCTGGCCTTCTTAAGGACACTGGTGAGGTCTTTGAGCTCATGCGCTCCGGGATGCAACTCCAAAAACGCGAGCAATTCGCGTTCGGCCTTCTTGAATTTCAATCCCTCTGCGGGACGCTCGAGGAACTCGACGCGCAGGCGATCAGTCGATGCGCGCAGCGGATCGCGGTCCGAGTGTTCTTCGGTCGCTGATATCCATCCGCGCTTCAGGAGCGACTGGAGGGCGGGCTTGGCGCGCTCCACTTTGCGGCTGATGTACTCGAGCGTGCGTGGCTTCTCATCGAGAAGCCGGACGATCCGGCTGGTTGCGCTCTCGTCCTCATGAATCGAAAGCTGGCGGGCGATGTCGCGGCCTGCGCCGGTCAAAGTGTACGTAAGCGTTTTCCGGGTCTCGCCGGCAAGAGGAAGCATCCCGCGCAACACTTCGCCCAGCGGGGCACAGTAGTATTCGGCGATCCATTGACCGAGCCGCAGCATCTCCGAGTCGAGAACGGGACACTCGTCCAGCAGCCGCAGGACTTCGCGGGCAGGAGCGGCTTCCGCATCGTGCCGCAATTTCAAAATGAAGCCGATCAACCGGCGATTGCCAAACGGAACCAGGACGCGAGAACCCGGGTGGGCGAGATGGCGAAGGGTCAAGGGGAGTGCATAGGTGAAGAGCCTGTCGACAGGGACGGGTAGGCTGACGTCGCAGAACTGGGCGGCATCGCGCTGACTATGAAGGGGCTCAGCCATCGACCCTAGTGTAAAGGGTCCGCCAACCTGGCTGCAGTGGGCGGCTTACAGTTAGACGCTCGGCGTGCTTGGAAAAGGCATCCACAGGCTGAAGGCCTGTCCCACGGACTTTAGAGATGTGAAATCGCCTGATAGGTTTCTTTCAGGGCCGGGTAGAGCGACCGGTAGACTTCGTACCCGCGGTTGTAGAAGGCGGCATTGGCAGCGTCGGGCTCCTTCGCAACCGATTCCCGGATGGCTTGGCTACACAATTCGCGAGCCGACCCATATTCGCCCGTGCCGACGAGCGCCAGCAGCGCCGCGCCGTAGGCGGAGCCCTCTTTGGTCTCTAACGTGACGACCCGTTTGCCGAAGATGTCCGCAAAAAGCTGATGCCAGAACGGGCTGGCCGCGCCGCCGCCGGAAAGCCGGACTAGGGAGACGGGAGCGCCCATGCCGGCGATGATTTCCAGGCAATCGCGCAGGCTATAACTGACGCCTTCGAGGACGGATCGGATCAGATCGGCTCGATTGTGTTTGGCGGTGAGGCCGACCCAGGCGCCACGCGCCAGGGCATCCAGGTGGGGCGTCCGCTCACCCATGAGATAGGGCAGCCAGAATAGGCCTTGAGAACCGGCGGGCGAAGCAGCCGCTTCCGCGGTGAGGTCGTCATAGGAAGGGGTGGGGGCCAGGCGGTTTCGGAACCACTGGAAGCTGAGACCCGCGCCCTGCGTGACGCCCATGACGTGCCAGACGCCGGGAATGGCATGGCAGAAGGTGTGGACTCGGCCGGCTGGATCGTAGGCTGGTTTCTCCAGATAGGCGAAAACGACGCCCGAGGTACCGACGGTGCAGGAGACGTAACCGGGCGTCACAATGCCATTGCCGATAGCGCTGGCCGCCTGGTCCCCGCCGCCGCCCACCACCGGCGTGCCTTCGCGCAGGCCTGTGAGTTCAGCCGCTTGCTTCGAGATGGTGCCGGTGACGTCACTCGACTCGTATGCTCTGGGCAGGATGGCTGCATCCAGGCCGAGTGCCTCGGTCATGCCGGTTGACCAGCGGCGATTCACAACGTGAAAGAGCGAGGTGCCGCTGGCGTCGGAGACCTCGGTCGCGAACTCCCCGGTTAACTGAAAACGGACGTAATCTTTGGGCAACAGCATCTTGGTGACCCGAGCGAAGTTCTGGGGTTCGTGGTCGCGGACCCAAAGCAGTTTGGGGAGGGTGAAGCCGGTGAGTACCGGATTTGCGGTGTAGTCGAGGACCTTTTGTTTGCCAACTTTGGCGTTGATGAAATCGACTTGCTCCTGGCTGCGCTGATCGCACCAGATGAGGGATGGGCGAATGACTTGGCTGTTCGCATCCAGGATGACGAGACCGTGCATCTGCCCGGACAAACCTACGCCTTGGATGGATGAGCCATCAACGCCGGCGAGCCGCAACACTCCCTGAATTGCCGCCTGTGAAGCCTTCCACCAATCGGCGGGATCCTGTTCGGCCCACAGCGGTCGCGCCATGGCCATTTCTTCGTGGGGGGCAGTAAAGCCATGCCGGACGGTTCCTTGGGCGTCCACCAACAGCGCGCGCGAACCACCAGTGCCGATATCAAGGCCGAGCCAGAACATTGAGATTCTCCAGGGTCTAGTTGATGACTGCCTCGGCGCCGCGCTCGGCCATCTGAAATGGCAGGTACGCCGCGCCGAAAAGGCCCGCTTCATTCCCGAGGATGGCCTTCTCGATCTTGGTGTCGGTGCGAGTGAAGGTAAACGAGCGCTTTCTTACTTGCTCAAACATGGCGGGCGTAAAAAGATCCCAGGCCGGTAGCACTCCGCCGCTGAGAAGATAGAGCGGGAAATTAAAGACGTTGATTAGATTCGCCAGCGCCATGCCGAGGGCACGCCCCATGCTGTCGAATACCGCCTGCGCGCGCTGGCTGCCGGCGACGGCCAGATTGTAGACGTCCTCCGAGGTGAGGTCGTACTCACCCAAACCGAGCGCACGAGCCATGCTCACGATGGCAGTAGCGGAGGCATGCTTCTCCAGGCAGCCGTAGTTTCCGCAGCCGCACGGGTTACCGTCAGGGATCACGGTCATGTGACCGATCTCGCCTGCCATACCTAGGAATCCGTGGAGTATCCGGCCATCGACGATGATGCCGCCGCCGATGCCCGTCCCGATCGTCACAAGCACCAGTTCGTTCCGGTTGTGGCCGGCGCCCATCCACTGCTCGCCGAGGGCGGCGGCGTTGGCGTCGTTTTCGAGAATGATGTTTGCGTCAACCCGTTTGCGGACCTCATCGCGAAAAGGGAAGCCATCCAGGCCAGGCAGGTTGGCTGAGCCAATGACGACGCCGGTTTTCATTTGGATATACCCGGGAATGCCGATACCGACGCCGAGGAGCGTTCCGCCCGTTACTTCGGTCCGCACAGCGTGGATGGCAGTCACAATGCCGCTGATGATGGCGTCGCGGCTGTCCGGATCGTCTGTGGTTGAGGAGGCTCGCGCGAGGATGTTTCCGCCGCGATCGATTGCCGCGGCTCGAAGGTTCGTGCCGCCCAGGTCGACACCGATGGAGTAGTCACTCATGCGCCGCAATCATAGCAGAGTGGACACCACCCGGAACGCCTGCGGCGTGCCTTGTGGAACCCATCATTCCGACGGCACAACTGCGACGGTAAACCAGAAATAGACCGCCTGCCGAATGGTCTCGAAATAGGAATCGAGATCCACTGGCTTTCGCAAATAACAGTTGGCGTGAAGCTCGTAAATCTCGCGAATATCGTGCTCGGCGTCAGACGTTGTGAGCACTGCGACCGGGATCACTTTTAGGGTCTGGTCGCTTTTCAGATGAATCAGCAATTCGCGCGCGTCGGACTTGGGGAGGTTCAAGTCCATGAAAATCAAGCTGGGGCGCCGCGCATCCAGGTACTCTCCTTCCCGATGAAGGTAACGCAAAGCTTCGTCACCGTCATTCACCACGCGAAGCGTTGCCCCGGAATCGGCATTCCGGAGGGCTTCGCGCATCAACCGGACATCGCCGGGATTGTCTTCGACCAGCAGGATTTCACGTTGTACGCTCAACGCACGTCCTCGACTCCAAGTAAGCTACCACATATAGTCAGTTATGGCTGTTTAGTCATGAAAGATTGTTACTTTTTTTTGAAGGTGTCAGGATATCGAACACATGAGACCTATATTTGCGATCAGTTTGCTGGTGAGTTCCGCGTTGTTTGCAGCGGCGCAGCCGGGCACGGGTGATCTGCCCACCATAGGGAAAAGAGTCGCAGGATTCCAGAAGATCGATGGATTCGTGCCGATTTACTGGGACGAAAAAGAGGGCAAAATCTGGATCGAGATTAGCCGGTGGAATCGGGAATTTCTATACGTGAACTCTCTCCCAGCTGGCGTTGGATCGAACGATATTGGGCTGGACCGCGGCTTGATGCGCGAGCCTAAAGTTGTCCAGTTCGAGCGCAGCGGCCCCAAGGTGTTGCTGATCGAGTCGAATTACGGATTCCGCGCGGTGAGTGAAAACCCCTCGGAGCGGCGCGCAGCCGAACAAGCCTTCGCGCGGTCGGCGGTGTGGGGCTTTGAGGTAGCGGCCCAGGACGGGCCGGTTGTGCTGGTGGATGCCACCAAGTTCTTCTTGCGCGATGCGGCCGGCGTTTCCCAACAGCTTTCGGCCACCAAACAGGGGAGCTACAAGGTGGACGAGTCCCGCTGCGCGTTCTACCTGCCCATGTCCAAAGGGTTTCCGAAGAATACCGAAGTGGAGATGACCATCACGCTTACCGGGGAGCCAGCCGGGCAATTCGTGAGGGATGTGGTGCCGACTCCGGAAAGCATCACGGTGCGGGAACATCAGTCGCTGGTTGAACTGCCTGACGGTAACTACAAGCCGCGAGCCCAGGACCCCCGGGCAGGCTACTTCGGGATCAATTACATGGACTTTGCCACGCCGCTCGATCAACCAGTGATGAAGCGCATGATCGCCCGGCACCGGCTGGAAAAGAAAGATCCAACGGCTGCGGTCAGCGACCCTGTGAAACCGATTGTGTATTACGTGGATTCGGGGGCGCCCCCCGATATTCAGAAGGCGCTGATCGAGGGAGCGAGTTGGTGGAATGAGGCCTTTGAGGCGGCCGGATTCCGGAATGCGTTCCAGGTGAAAGTTCTGCCTCCGGATGCCGACCCCATGGATGTCCGGTACAACATCATCCAGTGGGTGCACCGGTCGACGCGAGGCTGGTCGTACGGATCGGGACTGGCGGACCCACGCACGGGCGAGATCATCAAGGGCATTGTCACGCTGGGTTCGTTGCGCGGGCGACAGGACTATCTGATTTTTGAAAGCCTGCTGGCGCCGCATGCGGCCGGCTCCCATTCGCATGACGCCCTGACGGCGGCGATCTATGCGCGACTGCGTCAACTGGCTGCCCACGAGGTAGGCCACACACTCGGGTTGGAGCACAATTACATCGCCAGCGCGCACAACCGGGCCTCCGTGATGGACTATCCGTTTCCGCTGCTGAAGCTATCGGCGGATGGGACGGTGGATTTGTCGGATGCTTACGCGAAAGGAATCGGCGAGTGGGACAAGGTGACAATCGCCTACGGCTATTCGCAGTTTCCCTCCGGCACTGATGAGCGCGCGGCGTTGAACAAGATCATTCTGGACGCAGCTGCAATCGGGGACACGTTTATTACCGATGCGGACAGCCGGCCGTTTGGCAGCGCGCATCCCAAATCGCATCTTTGGGACAACGGCGGCAATGCGGTGGATGAACTGAATCGTCTGATGAAGATTCGGGCCGCTGCACTCGCTCGGTTCGGGGAGAACAACATCGAAACCGGCGCGCCGCTGAGCACGCTGGACGAAGTGTTGGTACCGTTGTATTTCCTGTGCCGCTATCAAACCGAAGCGGCCAGCAAGGTGCTAGGAGGGAACGAGTACACGTATGCACTGCGCGGGGACGGGCAGCCCATTACCAAGATTGTGCCGGCCGCCGAACAGCGCAGAGCCCTGGCTGCATTACTCGAAACCATCAAGCCGGAGAACCTGACGCTGCCGGATCGGATATTGGTTTTGATTCCTCCCCGGCCGCCCGATTATCCTCGAACTCGCGAAACCTTTCCCTTCCGCACCGGACTTACGTTCGATCCGCTCGCGGGCGCTGAAGCTTCGGCCAACTTGACAGTGAGTTTGATCCTGAATGCCGAGCGCGCGGCGAGGCTGGTTCAATATCATGCGCAATCACCCGACAATCCAGGCCTGGACGAAGTGATTACGAAGCTGGTAGCGGCAACCTGGGGTGCGAACACGCCGGCAGGGCTCGGCTCGGAGGTAGCGCGAAGCACTCGTTTCGTCGTGGTCCAACACCTGATGGCATTGGCTACCAATGGCTCGGCCCCGGCGCAAGTTCGGGCCATTGCCACGTCGCATCTGGATGATGTCAAGCGGCAGGCCACGGTCCTGGCGCAAAGCGCTGAGGCGGAGACGAAGGCTCAGGGTCGGTATACGCTGCTGATGCTGGAGAAATTCGGACGTGATCCGAAGTCGTTAGACCTGCCCCATCCGGTGGAAGCGCCGCCGGGCCAGCCCATCGGCGATCAGGAGGACTGGATTCCGTGGCTTCCTCGCGCGGAGTGAGCCGAAGTGCGGCCGTAGAACTATTTGCCTTTACGCTTGCGGTACGATTCCACCGCTCGCGCATGATCGGACAGGGCGGAGGAGAACTGGTGTAAGCCAGATCCGTCCGCCTTGGCGACGAAATAGAGATAGTCGACGTCAGCCGGATGTAAGGCTGCCTTCAATGAGTCCGCACCTGGATTTGCGATGGGACCGGGCGGCAGACCGGGATGGGCGTAGGTGTTGTAGGGATTTGCGCTGGCCAGGTCTGATTTGTGAATGACACCGTTGTAGCGGTTCTCGCGCAGAGCAGCGTACACGGTCGTCGGGTCGCATTGCAACGGCATATCGATCTTCAAGCGATTCTCAAATACGGCCGCCACCTCAGAGCGCTCTGCCGGAACGGCAGTTTCCTTCTCAACCAGTGACGCCAGGGTAACGATTTTGTGGATGTCGGCTTTGCGCTGCTCGCCGCCGGCCGCCGTCCACACCTTGCGAAATTGCTCCGTCATCAGCCGGCACAATTGCGTGGCGGTGGTTTGCCGTGTCACGTGATAGGTCGACGGAAAGAGGTAGCCCTCCAGGTCGGGAGCGCTCGAATCCAGGTCAAGAATCATTTGTGGGTCCGAGGCCCCTTTCAGAAAATCCTCGGGCTTTACGGAGTTGAGATTGCCGAGCAGCGCGGCAATGTCGAACATGTTGCTGCCTTCCGGCACTCGTAGTTCCTCGAAGAAAACTTCACCGCGGCGGATCTTGTCGAAAACGTCCACGGGCGATAGTGGACGATCGAAGAGATAATCCCCAGCTTGCAGGTGTGCGCGGGGTTGCAGTGCTCGCACGACGAGGAACAGGTATTGCGACCGGACCACGCCCTGCTCTTCGAGCGCCTTTGCAATGGCGGATGTACTGGTACCGCGTTCAATCTCGAGGAAACTTCCCTCAGAAAAGGACCGGGCCGCACCTTCCGCCCGTCCCACTTCAACGCTAGGCTTAGCGGGGTTTCGATACGGGGTGAAGCACAAATAAGCGAGCGCGCCGGCAACCGCTGCAAGGCTTAACAAGCCAAGCAATATGACGCGAAGCAGGCAGCCTCGAACGTTACCCAATGGTCGAGCCCTCATCTTCATCGTTACCTGCGGCCGGATCCGGACCCGCATCGGATTCGGCGCGGATGCGTTGGTTTTCCAGGTAGCTTTCGAGCAACAAGACTGCCGACATACGGTCTACAGCGCGTTTGCTTTCCTCCAGCGTTGCTCCTCCTTCGCGCAGAACTCGCTCCGCTTCGACCGTGGTGAGGCGCTCGTCCCAAAAAACAATGGGTAAACCCGTCCACTCCCGGAGGCGTTTTGCAAACTCCTCTGTGTACACGCTCTGCCTGCTGACCGAACCGCTCATGTGGAGAGGCTTGCCGACGAGGATTGTCACGACATGCTTTTCGCGGGCCAGCCGGGCAAGTCCAGCGAGGTCTTCACGGATGCGGGAGCGGTGTAGCGTCTCCAGGCCCTGCGCCGTATATCCCAGCTCGTCGCTAATGGCGAGACCAATGCGCTTCTTTCCGACATCCAGCGCAAGGACGCGGCCAACTGGTGGGATCGGTGTTGAGGTCGGCAAACTCAAATTATAGGGTTTGCGTGTTAGAGTAACCATATCTAGGCTTCAGGGTGCAGATTTTGCGCCTGATTTTGGTGGGTGCGCCCCATCGACGCTCGTTTCGCTGTGCCATTGCTTTCTCCGTACTTACCGGCCCAAAAGGCCATTCAATTCGGCGTCACGTCGCTCGGCTTAGCAGCCGTTGTGGCGCTCCTCTACTATGGACGCGGCTTCTTCATCACCTTGATCATCTCGGCGATGTTCGCGTTCATTCTCGATCCAATCGTTGAGTTGGCGATGCGCCTGCGGTTGCCTCGTTCCGCCGCGGCCGGGGTCGTGATTGGCTTGGCGATTCTAGCCGTCTACGCTCTCAGTGGAGTTGTCTGGCACCAGTTCTCAAATCTCACCCAGGACCTGCCCGCTTATTCGGCGCGCATGAACGAGCTGTTCGACAAGACCAGTGACGAATTGGAAGACATTGAGAAATCCACGGTGGACAAAGTGCTGCCGAAGAAAATGCGGGAGCAGGATGAGCAGATCCAGCAGAAACCCGCGGCTGCAGCGCAGAACCGCCGCCGAAAGGCGGGCTTGCCCATCGAGCCGCCGCCCGTGGCTGTCCAGGAAGTGAAGATCCATTCGGAACCAAGGCCGGCCATCATGGTCATGTACGGCTACATGTCCCGGTACTTTCACTCCATACTGATGCTTTCCTTTATTCCTTTCCTGGTCTACTTTATGTTGAGTTGGAGCGACCACGTTCGGAAAAGCGTGTTGCAGCTCTTCCGCGGAGAAGAGCGTTACATGGTGGGCAAGAGCCTGGCAAACGTGGGCGAACTCACCCGCGCGTACGTTCTCGGCAACTTCATTTTGGGACTCTTTCTAAGTGGCGCGAGCGCGTTGGGATTCTTCCTTCTCGGGGTTCCCTACTGGGCCATCGTCGGGCCTCTCAGCGGGTTCCTCAGTCTGGCACCGTATGTCGGCCTCCCGTTGGCGATCGTGCCGCCACTAATGGCGGCGCTGGCCGTTCCCACGAAGGGTTGGACCATCCTGATTCTGGTCTCGTTCATCACAGCCATGCACTTGGTCGGCTTGAACGTCCTTTACCCCAAAGTGGTGGGACGCCGCGTGCATTTGAATCCGCTGGTTGTCACGATTGCGCTGATGTTTTGGAGCGCGCTGTGGGGCGGCATCGGCCTCTTGTTAGCGATTCCGATCACAGCAGCGATCAAGGCGGTCTTCGACAACGTAGAGTCTATGCGCCCGTACGGGAAGCTGCTCGGCGAGTAAGCTGTACTTCAGCTTGGCTTCCGCTGGAAGCACGAATCCTCGAAGCGTAATTCTAGTGCGGTCAACCCTGCACCGGCATGTGTCTCGCGAACAGGCGTGATAATCTTCAGGCTTTATGATTCGCTTCTGTCTATTCCGCTCCTCCGCGTTTCGATGTTTGTTGCTGGCCGGCGTGGCCGTGCCTGGAACCTCAGCCCTCTGCGCCGCTCAGGACGACCTCTCGGTGAAATACCGCGATCAGTCAAACCAGTTGATCGATGCAGCCCTGGCAGACACGGATGGCTATGCTCGCCTGGCCTATTTATGTGACCGGATCGGCAACCGCCTCAGCGGTTCTCCCGCGCTGACGAAGGCGATCGAATGGAGCGCGGCGGAGATGAAAAAGGCCGGGCTGGAGCATGTTGTGACGCCGCCGGTGAAGGTGCC
Source organism: uncultured Acidobacteriaceae bacterium (assembly GCA_963771305.1). Lineage (GTDB taxonomy): Bacteria > Acidobacteriota > Terriglobia > Bryobacterales > Bryobacteraceae > CAJCIT01. The sequence continues at coordinate 271,358 of CAVYTS010000025.1, read as the reverse complement.
GGTGTGGGTGCGTGGGCAAGAATCGGCTGAGATCGTGGAGCCCATGTCAAAGCGCCTCCACATGCTGGGGCTGGGTCTTAGTATCGGCACACCACCGGACGACATTACGGCGGACGTCGTGGTGGTGCCCGATTTTGATGCGCTCACGAAGCTCGGCAAGGGTGCAGCGGGCAAGATCGTGGTTTTCAACGCACCCTACGTCAACTACGGCGTTACGGTGGCTTACCGGGCATTGGGTGCGTCTCGGGCTGCGGAACTCGGTGCGGTGGCCGTCCTGGTGCGTTCCATTACGCCCTTAGCCATGCAGACGCCGCACACAGGTGCATTAGCGTATCTTCCCGACCAGCCGAAGATCCCGGCCGCCGCGATTTCGATCGAAGATGCGATGTTGCTAGACCGGATGCAGCAGCGCGGAGAAAAACCACGCGTCCACCTGCAGATGCAAGCCCACATGGAGCCCGATGCGGACAGCGCCAATGTGATCGGCGAGATCCCGGGTTCGGAGAGGCCGGAAGAGGTCGTGGTGCTGGGCGGCCACTTGGATTCATGGGATGTCGGTCAGGGCGCGCAGGATGATGGATCGGGCGTCATGGCGACCTTGGAGGCGGTGGCGCTGATCAGGAAGATCGGCCTCAGGCCGCGTCGCACCATTCGCGTCGTGTTTTGGGTGAATGAAGAGAATGGGGGGCGGGGCGGGGAAGCCTACCGCGCATGGATAGGCGACCAGATCAAGAACCACGTGGCGGCCATCGAAATGGATTCCGGCGCCGAGAAGCCGGTCGGCTTCGGCTTCGGACCCTACCAGCGCCCGCGCCGGGCGCAGGCGATCGAGACGGCGCCTCCAGCACCCAAGATGAGCGCGGAGCAGGAAGAGTCACTTGCGGAGTGCCAGCAGATTGCGCACTTGTTGGAGCGGATTGAGGCCGGGAAGGCATCGCTCGGGGGCGGGGGATCTGACATCAGCCCGTTGGTCCGCGACGGCGTTCCAGGGCTGAGCCCGGAGACAGTTGGCTTGCACTATTTCGATTGGCATCATACCGACGCCGACACCGTCGACAAAGTGAACCCGGACGATTTCAAAAAGAACATCGCCGTTCTGGCTGTGTTGTCGTACATTCTCGCGGATATGCCCGGAAAGCTCGCTGGCGCTAAAGGCGCTGGTGGCGAGTAGCCGCGGCCCGGTTTTGGATTGCGTTCCATTCGGCGAAGGGGAGAGGGAGGCACCACGCTTCATGAGGACAAAGCGAGCCCAGGTGTTGCTGCCGTCCGTACTGCTGGTAGGGGTGGTCGTTTTGATCTCGCCGAGCTGGGCCGACGAGCCTAACACGGAGAGCCTATATCTGAGCGGGCACTTCAAAGAGGCCATACCCCTGCTCCGTGCATCTGCCGCGGCCAAGCCGGAGGATCCCGTTCCAGCGGCGTACCTCTTGACGTCGCTGGTCAATGACGGAGGGTTGTCCGATGCCGAAGATCTTAACGACCAGCTTGCCGGGAAGTTCCCCGAGTCCAGCGACGTGCTAGCCGCCCGCGGTGATCTCGCGTTCTACCGCGGAGACATGGGCCAGGCGCAGAAGCTGTATGTTCAGGCGCTGAAGGTCCGCGAAGCCAATGCCCACGCCCACTATGGGATCTACCGGCTATTTCGCAGCGCCTCGATGTATGCAACCGCTCGGCTCCATTTATTGCGAGCCTACGACATCGATCCGCGCGAGTGGGAAATTGCTGCTTCCTGGTTTTCACTGCTCACGCCCCAACGGCGTAAGGAGCTCGCTGGTCAGTTCAAGATCAGTAGCGGCGACATGAACGGCGATGAGCAGATGGCTCAGGAGTTCGGGATGGCGGTCGCCAACGAGTTGAATGGCCGTAAGACGTTTGAACCAGTGGAGCCGATCGCTGAAACCAATCTGCATCTGTCGATTCTTGGCGACCCACGCTCTACGCAAGGCGTTGCGCTGGATGTCAGTTTCAATGGGGGCAAGCCATTGAGGTTGGTGTTCGACACGGGGGCGAGGGGACTGGTGATCAGTGAGCGCGCCGCCGAGAAAGCGGGCCTGAAGCTGGTGGGACAGACCGAAGCGTACGGTGTCGGCGAAAAGGGCGCCAAGGTGGTGCGAGGCGCTTTCGCGGATACATGTAAGGTAGGTCCGATCGAATATAAGACATGTTTCGTTCAGGCGGTGGAGGGCAGAAATGTAGTTGAACAGGACGGGCTGATTGGAGCCGATTTCTTTGCGCGGTATTTAGTAACCATCGATTTTCAGAAGCTATCGGTGCACCTGAAGCCGCTGCCTGAGCGAATGCCATCGCCACAAGGGTACGACCGAATCGTCTCCGACGACGAAAAAGCATTTACGCCGGTTTTCCGGTTCGGACACAGCTTGATGATTCCGACGGCGGTCAATGGAAAAGCGATTGGGCTCTTCCTGATCGATACGGGGTCTTCCACCTCAATAATCGATTCGACCTTTGCCCTGGAGTCCACGAAGATCTCGGCCAACGAGTACATGCACGTGAAAGGTGTCTCCGGGGAGTCGAAGCACGTGTTTGAGGCAGACAAGGCCGAGATTCAGTTCGCCACGTTCCGTCAGAGAAACCTAGGCATGACCGTGGTGGATCTCAACAACTCGGGAAAGCGAGAGACCGTTCGAATGTCCGGAATACTGGGATTACCTGTTCTTTCAATGTTTCGGCTCAGTCTCGATTACCGCAACGGACTCGTGAAGTTCGACCTCATAGTTCCCCACTAGGTTCTGCCGTTAATCTGTGTCGCAGCGGTCTGTTGGCGACTCTCTGGTTGAATTAGGGCGAGCATCAGAGGAACGGCCCGATTCGCCAAGGAACGAACTCGTGATGGCCCAGCAGCTCCGATCTTGTTCTCTCGCCCGAAGCCACGCGGAGTAGCGCTTCAAGAATTTCGCGGCCTACGGTTTCGATGTCGGCTTCGCCGTCGGCAATTCGACCGGCGTTGATATCCATGTTGTCGGGCATGCGCTGGAAGGTGTGCGAGTTGGTGGCGATCTTGAGTACCGGAATGCTCGGAAACCCAATGGCGCTGCCGCGACCCGTCGTGAAGGCGATGATGTTCACGCCGCCTGCCGCCAGACCGGTGAGCGAAACAGGATCGTAGCCCGGCGTATTCATGAACACGAATCCGCGTGAGCGAATTCGCTCGGCGTAATCAACAACATCTTCGAGCGTGCTCGTGCCGGCCTTTGAAACCGCGCCCAGAGACTTTTCGAGAATGTTCGTCAGGCCGCCCTTCTTGTTGCCCGGCGAAGGGTTGTCATTGAAGCTGCCGCCAAACTGGCGCAGGTACGCCTTGTATTGGTCGACGGTAGCCAACAGCTTGCGGCCTACTTGCTCGTTGCGCGCCCGTCGGAGCAACAGATGCTCGGCGCCGAAGATCTCGGTTGTCTCGGCCAGCACAGCAGTGCCGCCTTCGCGCACCAGCAGATCGGAACAAAAGCCGAGCGCCGGGTTGGCGGTAATACCCGAAAAGGAATCCGATCCGCCGCAGTTGAGCCCCAACACCAGCGCGGATGAGGGAACCTCCACGCGCGTAGCAGAACCGGTCTGCTCAAGCAGGGTGCGGATGTTATGCCTGGCCTGTTCCACCACGCTGCGGGTGCCACCGCTCTCCTGCAGCGTCAGGCCTATAAGGCTCTTGCTGCGGCTGCTCCCATTCGATTCGCCCAGGTAGTGGTCGATCTGGTTTACTTCGCAACCCAGGCCGATCACGACGGCCGCGGCGACGTTGGGGTGATCCAGCACACCCTCCAGCGTGCGCTGCAATTGGCGGGTGTCGGCGCCCATCGCCTGGCCGCACCCATCGCCATGCGGGAATGACACGATTCCGTCAACGTTCGGGGGCAGCTGCTCCCCATAGAAGCTCTTCTCGACGAGTTCCACGGCATGTGCGGCGCAATTGCTTGTTGCCACCACAGCGATGTAGTTTCTGGTTCCGACCCGCCCGTCTCCGCGCCGGAAACCAAGGAACGAGCGTGTGCTTTGTACCGGAGCCTCCGGCTTCGTATCGAACGTGACCGGATGGTCCAACTCCTCGAAGCCCAGGTTGTGTTCATGAACATGCTCGCCCGGTGCGATGTCCTGTAAAGCGAACCCGATAATCTCGCCGTAGCGAAGAACCGCGTCCCCAACACGGATCGGTACAAGGGCAATCTTATGCCCTGCTGGAATGGTTGAGTTGGCGGATATCCGGACGCCCGCGGCCTCGACAGCTTGGCCTGGGTTTAGGACCACTCGTGCCACGCCGACACTATCGGAAGGATGCAGAACGATGACGGAATTGCTCTCGGTAGCTGGCGAATTGATCTGAAACAGCATGTTGGGCTGCGGGCTGAAGTTTCTATTTCACTTTAGCGCCGCCGCCGCGGCACACCCTGGAATCCCCGCGTGTCGAAAGCTGAGGTTTTCACGCCCCATCGGGAAAGTCTTCAGATGATGCCAGCGAGGGCAGCGGACGGGCCGGCTTAAAAACGACGACTCCCAGCGGAGGTAATGTCAGGCTGGCTGATGCTGTTCGATGATGAGCCCGAATCGGCTCAGCCATGACAGCCCCGCCGTTCCCCATATTGCTGCCGCCGAATGCCTCGGCATCCGAATTGAATACTTCCAGATGCAGGCCTGTCTCCGGGAAGCCAACGCGATAGTTCCAGTGCGGCTGAGGCGTGAAGTTGCAGACAATCACCAGGTAATCCTCGCTGCGTTTTCCGCGACGAACAAACGAGAGCACGGAATGCTCAACATCGTGTAAGTCGATCCATTCGAATCCCTGGTACTGAAAATCAACTTCCCATAAAGCCGGTTCCCGCTGGTAAAAATGATTGAGCGCCTGATTATAGGTTTGGAAGCGGCGGTGGATCTCATAGTCAAGCAGCCACCACTCCACTTGGTTGTTGTGATCCCACTCATTGGTTTGCCCGATTTCCGAACCCATGAAAAGCAGCTTCTTCCCCGGGTGGCAAAACATGTAGCCCAGGAATGCGCGGGCGTTGGCAAAGCGCTGCCACTCATCGCCTGGCATCTTGCTGATGAGCGAACGTTTTCCATAGACCACTTCATCGTGGGAAATCGGCAGCACGAAGTTCTCGCTGAATGCGTACATGATGCTGAACGTAACCTGGTTGTGGTGGAACTTCCGGTAGATGGGGTCCTGGCTGAAGTAGTTCAGCATGTCGTGCATCCACCCCATGTTCCACTTCATCGTGAAGCCGAGTCCGTTCAGATAGACCGGCTTCGAGACACCGGCGAATGCGGTGGATTCCTCGGCGATCATGACGGCCCCGGGCTCCTTATGCACCAGCATATTCACCGTCTTCAGGAAATCGATCGCCTCCAGATTCTCATTGCCGCCGTGAATGTTCGGAATCCACTCGCCCGCTTTGCGTGAGTAATCGAGGTACAGCATGGAAGCAACGGCATCCACTCGCAAACCGTCGATGTGGTAATGCTTCACCCAGAACAAGGCATTCGAGATCAGGAAGGAGCGAACTTCGCTCCGGCCGAAGTTGAAGATGAGCGTTCCCCATTCGCGCTGTTCCCCTTTGCGCGGATCAGCGTGCTCGTAAAGGGCGGTTCCATCGAAATAAGCCAGACCGTGCGCGTCTTTCGGGAAATGGGCGGGTACCCAATCCACCAGCACCCCAATACCCTCCTGATGGCATCGATCGACGAAGAACATGAAATCTTCAGGCGTGCCGAACCGTGAAGTGGGCGCGAAATAGCCAATGACCTGATAGCCCCACGAGCCGTCAAAAGGATACTCCATGATTGGCATGAGCTCGATATGGGTGTAGCCCATGCGCTTCACATACGAAACGAGCTTATCGGCCAGTTCCCGATAAGTAAGCGGGCTGTGGTGCTCGCCGCGAAGCCACGAGCCGAGGTGGACTTCGTAGATCGACATCGGCCGGTCAAGTGCGCGAGTCTCGCCACGCGTTTTCAGCCATTCCTGGTCTTGCCATTCATATTTCCAAACGTCACTGACGATCGACGCCGACTGCGGCGGCTTCTCCATCTGGAAGCCGTACGGATCCGCCTTCATCTGGCTGTAGCCTTGAAACCGGCCCTTTACCGCATATTTGTACGCTGTTCCACTGCCGACTTCGGGAAGAAATATCTCCCAGATCCCGCCCGTGCGTGCGCGCATCGGATGGCGGCGGACGTCCCAATCATTGAAGCTGCCCACAACGCTGACGACGATAGCGTTGGGGGCCCATACCGCAAATCTAGTCCCGGGGACGCCTTCCACGGTGACCAAATGCGAGCCGAGCATTCGGTAGCCTTCATGCAACGTGCCTTCCGAATGCAAGTGCAGGTCGAAGTCGCTGATTTGTGGGCCGAAGCGATACGGATCGTGGATCTCGTGCGCTTGATCGTGGTAATCAACGTATCGGATTTTGTATGCGCCCGGAGCGCGCGGCACGCGTGCCCTGAAGAGGCCCTGGTGATGAATGCGCTCCATCGGTGTCGTGCCCACCCCGGAGGAGTCGACGACGGCCGCACTGGTTGCCTGTGGGAGAAAAGCTCGAACTTCCCAATCGCCCAGTTTGGAGGTCGTACCAATCGGATGAGGTCCCAGGACGCTGAACGGATCCCCGTGGTATCCGCCAACGATTGCTTCAATCTCTTGCTCGGTCATCGCCGTTTATTATGTCAGTTGGCGCACGGCATGTTTGGACTGTCCTGGATGCAAGCCATCTGCTAGGACCCCAGGCCATTTTGAGAAGGCTGGCCCGCGTCCGGAGGAACTATTCACATATCGGGTTCGCAGGATCTAAAGGCCTTGGTTCATGACCTGCCGAAGGCGGAATTGCACCTGCATCTGGAAGGTTCAGTCGAACCGGAAACCATTCAGGAGCTGGACCCCTCCCTTTCGCTCGACGACATCCGTTCGCACTTTCAATATTCCGACTTCCCCGGGTTCCTGAAGGCCTATGTCTGGCTATCCCGGCGGCTGGTTAGCCCCGAAGCCTACGCGCTAGCCGCCCGGCACTTGCTTGCGCGCCTGGCAATGCAGAATGTGACCTACGCGGAGATCACGATTTCGGCTGGGGTGATTCTTTGGAAACAACAGGACTTCCATCGAATCTACGAGGCATTGCGCCGGGAGGCGGCCGCGCAGTCAGCCGTTGAGGTCTGGTGGATCCTGGACGCCGTGCGGCAATTCGGCGTCCCCGATGCGCAGCGAGTTTTTGACCTTGCTCACGAATACCGCGATGAGGGTGTGGTCGCGATCGGAATTGGTGGCGACGAAGCCAATGGTCCGGCCCTATGGTTCAAAGATCTGTACGCCCAGGCGCGTGACGTAGGACTAGGGCTAACATGCCATGCCGGCGAGGTCACCGATGCGGAAAGCGTGTGGCAGGCACTGGAGATCGGCGCCCAGCGCATTGGTCACGGTATCCGCAGTATCGAAGACTCGGCGCTCCTGGACGAGTTGGTTCGACGGAATATTCCGCTGGAGGTGTGCCCGTCCAGCAACCTCTGTACTCACGCCGTAGACAGCGTGGCTGCACACCCCTTGCGAAGGCTCTGGGATGCGGGCGTGCCGATCGTGTTGGGCACGGACGATCCCGCACTGTTCTTTACCAGCCTGGAACGAGAGTATGCGTCGGCTGGGACCGAGTTTGGGTTTTCTTTGGACGAATTGCGATTGTTGGCAGCGAACAGCTTTCGCTATCGATTCGGCCCGAGGGGTAGTGCAGGCTAGCCGCGGCCTCCGCCGACACGTTGCTCGAGTAGCAGCCGGAGAGTGGCTTCCAGAACACGGATACGGTCGTTCAATTGTTCGAGCTCTTGCCCTTCTTCAGCTCCGCAGTCCGCAACTCTTCCGTGCTCCAACTGGCCGAGAGCTTCGCTGTGCGTCCCGACGACCCGGCCCGGGATGCCGACCACGGTCGAGTGCGGCGGTACATTGTGCACGACCACCGAGCCGGCACCCACCTTGACGTAATCGCCCAATGTGATGGCGCCAAGCACGGAAGCTCCCGTGCCCACCACGACGTTGTTGCCGAGCGTAGGATGACGCTTGCCGCCTTCGAAACCCGTGCCGCCGAGGGTGACTCCCTGATAGAGCAGTACGTCGTCGCCAATCTCCGCCGTCTCGCCGATCACAACGCCCATCCCGTGATCGATGAAAAGACGCCGTCCGATCGTGGCGCCCGGGTGGATCTCAATACCGGTTAGGAAGCGCGCAATGTGCGAAACGAATCTTGCCGGCACAAACCATTGACTTCGGTAGAGGGCATGTGCCAACCGGTGTATGAAGACGGCGTGTAGACCTGGGTAACACAGTAAGATCTCGCCCGAATTCTTTGCGGCCGGGTCTTCGCGCTTGATTGTCGCTATGTGTTCGCGCAGGGTTTGAAACATACTTTCTTATTATGTAAAGATTGAGACCATCCAGGGAAGTTGCAGAATTAGATCGAACTCTGTCACCTTTGTTTGTATAGAATGCCGATCGAATATATAGCCATTCTCGGGTTCGCGCTTCTTACGGCGGCCTTTCCGATAGCCGCTCTTCTGGTCGCCCGGTACTTACGCCCGTCGGCGCCGAACACGACCAAGCTCGAAGCGTATGAATGCGGCATTCCTCCACGTGATGGAGCTCGTAGCCGTTTCCCGGTACGCTATTTCGTCGTCGCCATGCTCTTTGTCATCTTCGACGTCGAAACCGTCTTTCTGTTTCCCTGGGCTGTACGATATCGGCAGTATGGATGGTTCGGCGTGGCTGAAGCTGGAGTGTTCCTCGCTTTTCTGGTGGTGGGCTATGTCTGGATCATTCGGAAGCGCGCGCTCGATTGGGCCTAACCGATGAGTACCCTGCGCCTGTATTACGCAGACCCGTACCTCCGGTCATTTCAGGCAGCGCTGGTTCGCACCGCTGACGACCGAAGTACGGTTTATCTCGATCAGTCGGCTTTCTATCCAACCTCGGGCGGCCAAGCCGCCGATCTGGGCTGGATCAACGGAATCCCCGTGGTGGACGTCCGCGACGAGGGCGATTGGATCGCGCACCAGCTGGAGCGGCCGTTGGGCGAGTCCGCTCAGATCAGTGCAGAGCTCGATTGGCGTCGGCGCTACGACAACATGCAGCAGCACACCGGGCAGCATCTATTGTCCGCCGTCATTGAGTCTCTGTTTGGGTTCGCCACGGTGAGCGTCCACATGGGCGCTCAGATATCGACGGTCGAGTTGGAGACGCCGCAGTTTTCCGATGAACAGGCAGCAACTGCCGAAGCGCGGTGCGGAGAACTGATTGCCTCCGCTCTGCCCGTGAAGATTACCTTTGAAGAAGCGTCCGAGGCCGCAGGCCTGAGGAAGCCAAGCGAACGCACTGGACCCTTGCGCATTATTGAGATCGCCGGCGTGGATCGAAGCGCCTGCGGCGGTACGCATGTCAAGTCGACTGCGGAACTGGGTCTCATCCAGATCCGGCGGCGTGAGAAGGTTCGTAACAACACGCGACTGGAGTTTGTTGCCGGCACACGGGCCCTCGACCGGGTGAGACAGGATTTCCGGATTGCCGTTGAGCTATCGCGTGCCTGTACGGTAGGCATTGACGATTTGCCGGCTGCGGTGTCCACCCTCCGTCAGCGACTGATCGACGCAGAGAAGGAGCGGCAGCGGGTCTCGCTAGAATTGGCACGACGGCAGGGCGTGGACCTCTTTGCCGCTTCCTTGGAGGGAGCCGAGGGAATCAGACGGGTTCTGCTAACGCCAGCGACGTTAACGGATGAGGCTCGGGCAACGGCTCAGGCCTTTGCAGAACGAGGGAAAGCCATCGCATTGGTCCTCGCGACAGATGCGCCGAGCGTGCTGGTTGGGACGGCAACTGACTCCGGCGTCCATGCAGGCAATTTGCTGAAGCAGATTCTCGCGGGCCATGGGGGCAAGGGCGGTGGCTCAGCGACTATGGCGCAGGGCAGCTTGGCAAGCGCCGAGGGCCGCCGGAAACTTCAGACCGCCCTTGGATTCTGAACGTTGACCGCCCAAAGGCGAGTTATGGAACTCGCCCTTGATCGCTGTAGGGCATTCCTCTGATAAGCGCTAACGTAAGGCAAGCGCCCTCTCTGGCCGCCGATGAGTCATGCGCTGGACGAATGCAAACCGGCTGGTAATGCCGGTTCCGATCAAGTAGCCTATGACCTGATCACAGACGGTAACGGGACTTTTCAGGCGGAATCCTGTTCAACTGCCTCGATCGCGTTTCCCGGTAGCAAGCAGGTTTGTGACACATCTGTTCAAGGGCTCAATGACTTGCGGCTGGACGGCTACGCGTGGACCGAACGTTACACCCGCCTTTTAACCGTTAGAACTCATCAGCAAACCACTCAGTCGGCTTCCGAATCAGTTCTTGCGGACCACAGGAAGCTGTGTCCGCTCTCTTGCAAAAGCCGACGACCTGGAAGGAGGACAACCGTCCTTGCCTTAGCTCAGCAGTAGCTTGTCTAGAGTAATAGGCAATTCCCGGACACGTTTGCCGCAAGCATTGTAGATCGCATTTGCGACCGCGGCGCCGGTTCCGGTGATGCCGATCTCGCCGATGCCGCGGGCACCCATGGGCGTGTGCGGATCAGGAATATCGGTCCAGATAATGTCAATTTCAGGTACGTCCATATGGACGGGAACGTGATACTCGGCAAGGCTCGGATTGGCAATTCGACCGTTGCGTTCGTCAAATTGGGTTTCTTCCATCAGCGCGAGGCCGAAACCCATAATGATGCCGCCTCGAAACTGGCTGGTCGCGGTCTTAGGATTGAGGATGCGACCGCAATCGAAGGAACCGAGGAAGCGGCTGATCCGTGTCTCTCCCGTGACGGCGTTTACACGCACTTCGGCAAACATTGCGCCATAGGAATGCATCGACCAGTGCATCATTTCTATGGGCGCGGGCGCCTCTGCCTCCGCCGTGAGGGACTCTTTTTGCGCCCGCCACAGGATGGAGGCGTACGTTTCACGACGGCCCGCATCACCCTTTTTACACAAGGATGCGTTCCTGCTTTCGACCTCATCGATATCCAGGCCCGCGAGAGGCGAGTTCTTGCCGGCAATCTCAAGCAACTGCTTCATGAGTTCTCGGTGGGCCGCAATGACCGAGGCCCCGATAGAGACGCTTTGCGACGACCCTCCGGCCAGGAAGGAGCCGGCAAAGGAAGAGTCACCGTGCTTGACGCGGACACACTCGAGCGAAAGACCAAGCAGCTCGGCCAAAACCTGCGACTGCGCGGTGGCGGTTCCCATGCCCATCTCATGCGCGGCAATATCCAAAGTGGCAAAGCCATCCTGGGTCAGGGTGATACGCGCACCGCCTCCGGGCATACGGTAATAGGGGTAGGTTGCGGTGGCACAGCCCATGCCAATGAGCCATTCGCCTTCGCGATGAGATTTTGGAGTAGCTTTGCGTTTGTTCCAGCCAAAGCGTTCCGCCCCGTCGCGGTAAGCCTGCACCAGGTTGCGTGATGAGAAGGGCTTTCCGGAAGTAGGATCGGCCGATGGTTCGTTCAGAACCCGGAACTCGATCGGATCCATGCTCAACTGCTCGGCCAGCTCGTCACTTGTGCATTCCAGAGCGAAGGTCCCGATAGACTCACCAGGAGCGCGCATGAACGTGTTGGCGAGCATGTCCATATCGGCCACAGTTTGAGCGATCTTGTAGCTGGGGGCGGAGTACAGATGACGCGCAGGGAAAGTGAACTGTTCGGGACAATCGTTATGAATGGTCATCGCGGCAACGCCGGTATGAATCAGCGATTGAATATGACCAGCCGCATTGGCGCCGATGGCGACGCGCTGTTCCGTAGTGGTGCGGCCGCCTACGATACGGTAAACGCCTTCACGTGAGAGAACGATACGGACGGGGCGACCGGCTAGCTTAGCTGCAGCAGCGGCGATCACATGATGGGACCAAATGGTTTTACTGCCGAAGCCTCCGCCCACATAGGGCGAGGAAATACGCACGTTCTCCTCTGAGATTCCGAAGACTTGGGCTAGCGTCCAAGCGCTTTGCGATACCGCTTGCGAGGCGTCGTGTACGAAAAGCTTGTCTTCATCCCAGAAGAGCGTGGCGGCATGGAGCTCGATCGGATTATGGTTGTAGCGCGGCGTGCGATAGGTGACGTCGACTTTGTGGGCAGCGGCAGTCAGCGCAGCTTCGGCGTCGCCATTGGTCACTTCAGGCGGTTCACCTAAGATGCTCGCGGGCGGATGCGCGACTAACTTCGCTTGGTCGAAGGTGATAACTGCGGGTTCCGCTTGATACGTCACGCGAATGAGCGACTTGGCGTAGTCGGCTTGCTCTTGGGTTTCGGCGAGAACGATGGCGATGGCTTGGCCATTCCAATGAATGGCATCGTCCTGCATGATAGGCAGATCGGTAGGACCGGCGGCCTTGGGACTTGTATTAAAGAGCGGCGTGGGCTTCATCTTGGGCGCGTTCTTATGGGTCATGACGAGGCCGACGCCCGGCGCTGCTTCGGCTGCGCTTGTATCTAAAGTCTGAATGCGCCCTTTCGGGATCGTGCTGTAAACGAGCGCCGCGTAGGCCAGGCCGTGGATGGGAACCTCGGCGGCGAAGCGCGCTTTGCCCTGCACTTTTAGCGGACCATCAATACGCGAGACCGGCCGACCAATATGGCCATGTTTTCGTTGAGACAGCGGATCAGGCTTGCCGCCCGGCAGCCACTTTTCGGGTGCCAGTTCGACCGCCTTCTTGACCACCGAGATCATGACATCTTTTACGCTCATACTGCAGCCCCCGATAGTTCGCCCAAAACGGCGGTGATCGTTCTCGCGGCGAGCTCGACTTTAAATGCGTTGTGTGGCAAAGGCCTGGCGTCGGCGAGTTCCAGTTGAGCGGCGGCACGGAAGTTCTCTACCGTGGCGGATTGCTTTTTCAGGGCCGCTTCGGCCTTCCGCGCCCGCCAGGGCTTGTGGGCAACGCCTCCAAGCGCGAGGCGCACATCTTCTACCGTCCCATTTTCCATTTCCAGCGCGGCCGCGACTGAGATTAAAGCGAAGGCATAGCTTGCCCGGTCTCGTACTTTGCGATAAGTGGAATGGGCGGCAAACGGCAAACTCGGGATCTCAACCGCAGTGATGAGCTCGCCCGGCTCCAGTGCGGTTTCGCGTTCCGGGTGATCTCCGGGAAGCAGGTGAAAATCCGTTAGCGGCACCGTGCGCTCCCCGGCCAGCCCGCTCAAGTGCACTATCGCACCAACCGCAATAAGCGCAACGCACATATCAGACGGATGGGTAGCCACGCAGGATGATGAAGCACCCAAGATTGCGTGCATGCGGTTAAAGCCCTCGATGGCGTCGCAACCTTGACCTGGGCTGCGTTTATTGCAGCGGGCACCGTCGTCATAGAAGTAAGTGCAACGAGTGCGTTGAAGAATGTTGCCGCCTACGGTTGCCATGTTGCGAATCTGGGCCGATGCGCCCGCGACGATCGCTCGCGTGAGTAGTGGATACCGGGTTCTGACGGATCGGTGCTCGGCCACCGCCGTGTTGCGGGCGGCGGCTCCAATCAGAAGACTGCCGTCGCTGCGCTCTTCGATGGCGCCTGAAAGGCCCGTCACATCGACGAGGGCTTCAGGTCGCTCGATAGTTTCACGCATCAAATCTACGAGGTTGGTGCCGCCGCCCAGATACTTTGTTTGTGCGGCGCTGCCCAGACGGAGGGCTTCCGCAGCGCTGTCTGCCCGAGCGTAGGTGAAGGCGTTCATTTCGCAGACTCCGCATAAACCTCTGAAATCGCTTCGATAATGCCGTTGTACGCTCCACAACGGCATAGATTTCCGCTCATGCGTTCGCGGAACTCATCGTGGTTTAGCGCGATTTTCTCCTGGGACAGATCAAGGGTAACGTGGCTTGGAACGCCGCGTTGCGCTTCCGCAGCCATGCCAATGGCCGAGCAAATCTGGCCGGGAGTGCAATAACCGCACTGGAAACCGTCGTGCTCAATAAACGCTTGCTGCAATGGATGCAAAGCCCCGTCTGATAGACCTTCAATGGTGGTGATGGAACGTCCCTGATACTGCACGGCTAGCGCCAGGCAGGAAAGGATGCGTTCGCCATCTGCAAGGACCGTGCATGCTCCGCATGCTCCTTGATCGCAGCCCTTCTTCGTACCTGTCAGATGGAGATGATCTCGTAGCAGATCCAAAAGTGAAGTGCGCAGGTCAAACTCCGCTTCCACCGCTTTTTCATTGATCAGAAAGTCCATTACAATTCCGATCCTACTGCAATTTAAATAGCCGATCAGCGCGCAATCCTTCTAGCGCAATCCTTCGAAAAGCTTAATGCGTCCGATTTCTATGAGTTAACGGGTGTGAGTAAGGGCCGATTTATAGGATGAAAGTGTCCGTCCCGTCGTTTTCGCTTGTTTCCTCACTCGGCAAGCGCGAATCGGAGTCATTCGTTTAGCCTATGCTACGGTTCGATTTATTCGGTAAAGGAAGATCACCATGGATGCTCATCCCCTCGAACCGCTCAATGCCGCTGAAGTCCAATTAGCGGTTTCACTCTTGAAAACACTTCCCAGCTTCAACGCGTCGACGCGGATCATCAGCATCATGCTAAAAGAACCGCCGAAGAGTTCGGTTCATGCATGGCTCTCAGGGCCGCCCGCCGATCGCCGGGCTTCGGCCGTTCTGCTGAACAATGCCGAGAACTCAGCGTCCATTGTCGACTTGAATCTTTCGAGAAACACGGTGCTCGGACTCAGACAGGCGCCGCCCGGCTCGCAGCCGACGCTGTCAATGGATGAACAGATCGAGTGCGAACAAGCTGTGCTGAATAGCCCAAGTTTTCGCGCTGCGCTCGAAAAGCAATACGGAATTACTGATACGTCGCTGGTGATGGTCGATATTTGGAGTGCAGGATACTACGGCAGTGAAGAGGAACGCACGCACCGCATGACCCGGCCCCTGTGTTTCCTTCGCAGCGATCCCACCGATAACGGTTATGCCCGGCCGATTGAAGGAATTCGGCCCGTTGTGGATCTGAATACGATGCAAGTGATTCGCGTCGAAGAATATGGACATTGGCCCCTTCCGCCGAGCCCTGGCAATTATTCAGCTAGTCGCGCTAACGGTTTCCGAACCGACATCAAACCGTTGACAATTACCCAACCTGAAGGAGCGACTTTCTCGCTGGAAGGGAGTTCTATCTCGTGGCAAAACTGGAAATTCGTCATTGGCTTCAACGCTCGTGAGGGCCTTACCATCCACCACGTGCGCTATAGCGACCGCGGGCGCGATCGCTCCATTCTGTATCGGGGATCGCTCACGGAAATGGTGGTTCCATACGGGGATCCCAGCCCAACACAAGTTCGCAAGAACGCATTTGACGTGGGCGAGTACGGAATGGGCATGTGTGCGAATAGTCTACAGCTGGGGTGCGATTGCCTGGGACACATCGTCTACCTTGATGCGCACCTTTGCGACAGCCGCGGGCGTCCCTTTACGATTCCACAGGCGATTTGCATCCACGAAGAAGACTACGGCATTCTCTGGAAGCATACTGACCGCCGATTGCCCGACGCGCCCGAGGTTCGCCGTTCCCGGCGACTGGTGGTGTCGTCGATTTCTACCGTGGAGAATTACGAATACGGCTTCTTTTGGTATTTCTATCAGGACGGGAACATTCAGTTCGAAATCAAGCTGACCGGGATTTTGTCGCTGGGAACCGTACGCGCTGGCGAGAAGCCAAAGCACGGAACACTGATAGCGCCATTACTCTACGCCCCGAACCATCAGCATTTCTTTAATGTGCGGCTGGACTTCGATCTCGACGGAGTCTCAAATACCGTCCAGCAACTTGACGTGGTTGCCGACCCGATTGACGAGTCGAACCAGTTCGAAAACGCCTTTTACGTAAAGGCAACAAGCTTGGAAACGGAGAAGCAGGCTCTTTCACACATAAACCTGGAAACCGCCAGAACGTGGAAGATTGTCAGCGCCCACTCCAAAAACGCCGTAGGCGAGCCCGTTGGCTACAAGTTCATTCCCAGTGACAATTCGTTTCCTTTTGCATCGCCCAATGCCTGGTGGCGAAAACGCGCCGGATTCGTTGAGCACCACGTCTGGGTAACGCCCTATTCAGAGGAAGAGAACTATGCCGCGGGCGACTTTCCGAATCAATCGCAGGGAGGTGATGGACTGATAAAGTGGACCGCCGCAAACCGCCCCATCGCGAACCAGGATGTCGTTTTTTGGTACACCTTCGGTCACACCCACATCCCCCGGCCCGAAGACTATCCGGTGATGCCAACGGCCTACATTGGATTCCTGCTCAAGCCAAACGGCTTTTTCGATTCGAATCCGGCCAACGACGTGCCGCCCACTTTGCCTGTGAAAGCCACGACCAACGGGAAAACCTGCGGCCACTGCTAGCCTCTATCGCTTGTCGCGCCCGGCGACTGATCGATGGAATTGGAACGAGGGGATGGGGGACTGTCCGGGTTGTTGTGAGATTAGGACTGATATACGGCGATATCGTCAGTAATCCATCGAGTTGCGTCACCGTTCTTCAAACATCGCCGACACGGGACTCTGAAGTTGGCATAGTGACTAAGCTCCGAAAGCTCAGGCTAGACCGAACTTCTTTTGTGGAGTTTGCGGTAATCAACAGCAATGATTGAAGTTACGCAATCTTGCGGTGTCGCCTACTGGGTACAGCTACAAAGACGCGGAGACCTGGAGTAATTGGAAAGCGCGCAGTTGGACGGGTGTTGTATTGGCTAACAGGCGGAGGTTTTGAGCGCCGACGCGAACCTCGTTGAGCGTCAGGGTGGCAAGATCTTTCAACAGAGTTTGAAAGCTGTGCACGGGTAAGTGATCAGCGGTGATCTTGGTGGCATCCTTGCGCTTGGCTTTGTCCGATCGCTGGGCAGGACTGACGATGCTGCTGCGCGCGGCGTCTGCCGCCTGCGCCTCGTCGTCGTCGAAGAGCAAAGGAGACAACTCTCGTCGCATGTGCCACTCAACGTAGTAGGCCAGCATGCACAAAAAAACATGCGCCCGCACTCGATCGGCCAGGTCATGATAAATGGGGCGGACCTTCAAATCCACGCTCTTCAGACTGCGGAAAGCGCGCTCGACGTCGGAAAGCCCCTTATAGTGACCGACGACCTTCTGGCTGCTGAGTGCCTCGGCCGGAACGTTGGTGCGGATGACGTAAATGCCATCCAGGGCCGCTTCCCGTTCAATGTTGTCCGGCTTGCGCTCGAAACGAAAACCGTCATCCTCAACGAACAGCTTGAAGTGTTTGCCCATCTTGTAGCGGCCTAGAATGCGGCCCACGGCCAGGCCGATCTCTCTGCGGCCGCGCAATGGTTTTTTCTTTCGCTGAGTAGATTTCACAATTTTGTTGAGCTGCTTTTCAGTGGCCTCCAGTAGTTCATTACGCTTACGAGTTCGCTCTTCAGCGAGCAGCGGGTTGAGGCAGGCAATTAAGCGTTCACCTGGGAAGGATGGATGCTGGATTTCCGCCATGTCCTGTTGATCGAAGAACGACAACTGCAGTGCGCCTCCCGTTATCAGTTTCTGAATCTGGACCGACTTGAGGGCCGAGATCCATTGCAGACCTGCATGCGGGTTAAGGTCTTCGCGGATGCGTGCCGAAGTCAGCATCCCGCGGTCGCCGACCAGGATCACTTTCTTCAGGCCAAAACGGAGCCGCAGTTTGTCGACTTGCGAGGCGACGGTCTTGGGATCGCCTGTATTGCCCTCGAAGACTTCCACTGCGATGGGGCGACCTTCCGAGGCAGTCAGCAGTCCGAAGGTGATCTGCAGATTACCACGGCGCTCATCGCGCGAATGGCCAAAGCGGGCCAGCGGGCAGTGACGGCCTTCGAAATAGGTGGAACTGAGGTCATAGAGGACCAGAGAACCGTCTGACAAGTGGCGCTTGGCGAGAGCATTTTCGATGCTGGATTGGCGGGTAAGCAGCCAATCCAGGGCATTGTAGAGTTGGGCCTCCTGAATGTCGTGACCCAGTCCGAGGAGGGAGCCAAGCGAAGAGGTGGCCGTTTCTTGTCGGAGACCGCGACAGGTGGCGAGTTTGGAGGATGGGGCAAGGATCCGAGCCACGATCAAGGCCACCACCAAATCACGTTCGGGGCAACGGGAGCGAGACAAGATGGGCTCAAGACCGAGCCGGCGAAGGGAGCCGAGGACAGCGGCAACATGACCATGAGGCAAGGAGCGCTGAATCTGGAATGCTTCCGACAAAGGAACCAGAGATTCGCCTTTCAGGACACGTCGAAGAGAATCGAGCTGGGATGCAGGCCAGTGGGAGAGATTGGCGAGAGTGGTTTTGACAACCTTGCCGTCCAGCCGCTGGGCTTGACGGAGGAGAATAGCGGGAGGAGAGTTGCGGTTGGGGACAGTCTCCACGTACATGGGAACATGATATCACAAATAACCTGACAATACAAATTAAATATAGTAATATACATGGGTACAAAACTAGAGTTGTAACGATGCTCTACTTTGGCGAAACTGCTGATGGTTCAAAGACTTAAACGCATAGGGAGCCCAAACCGGCGCAAGAAGTTCGGGCTAGAGCTGGAGGGTGCTCTCCGCCTCGGAGCGAGCCCCCGGGCCTGCAATCGGCGCCCCGCCGATTTGCCGGGGGTGTTCGCGATAGGCCCAGCGTCGCGCGCCCTAGGTATAACCGCTTCGTGGCGCAGCCGCAATGAGTCTTCAGAACTTCACGATGGGCGCGAGTGACAACAGCGCCAGGCCGCCGGCGAAAAAGAGCATCATCAAGGCGAGCGTCCGCTTTACCGAGCCCGGCGATCCGGCAAACTCCTTCCAAACCAGAAGTCCCCACAACACGCTGATCAGAGTCGCGCATTGCCCAATCCCCAGGCTGATCGCGGGTCCAACATTGACAGGGGCCGTCGCCACCGCAAAATTCGAGATGGCGCCCGCAGACCAGATCATTCCGCCCAGTATGCCGAGTAGATGCTGCTTGAGAGTGCCGCGAAGGTATTGGCCGGCTTTGATGCGGTCCC
Source organism: uncultured Acidobacteriaceae bacterium (assembly GCA_963771305.1). Lineage (GTDB taxonomy): Bacteria > Acidobacteriota > Terriglobia > Bryobacterales > Bryobacteraceae > CAJCIT01. Next base: position 252,313 of record CAVYTS010000025.1, on the reverse strand, counting down.
CGGTAACGGGCAGATTGAAGAAGTAGATGTTGAAGAAAAAGGTGGCCACCAAAACGCCGATGCCGAATATGATGGCTGAAGCGTAGGCGCCCAATCCCAATTCGCCCATCATCCCCACTCCTACCAACGGGTAAAAGGCGCCCATCAGCACGCCACTGAACAAACTGATGATGATTCCTCGCGCCGCGCCCTTGCGCCTTGGTGGTTTCAGCGTCTTGCCCGTCTTTGGATCCTTGGTGGGAAGCACAGGCTGGGCGGCTTTCTGACTGCGGTCGCGAGCGCGGTGCGCGGCCGAGTCGAGCAAAATGGCGATAATCACTAGAGCCACGCCCGCGCCCAGAAGAATGGGGTTCCCTTGAGGGCTGATGATATAGTTCGCGAGAACGCCAATGATGAGGGCCAGCCCGATTCCAATTGGAAAGGCCACCGCCATTCCGGCCAGCGAGATGGCCGCCATCAGAAGCATGTTGGCCAGTGTAAAAACCACCCCGCCTACGAAGACGTACATCTCGGACTTTCTGCCGGCGACCATCAGCCGGTCCGAAAATGTTAGTTCCGAACCCAGTGTCCCGAATGTGTAGGCGGCGATCAAGGCTCCCAGGAGGAGACCGATCGCGAAATCGTACGAGAAGAATTCAAACCGCCACTGCTCACCGGTGAGTTTGAAAGTGTTCGCCCACGATCCCCAGCAAATCATGGAGACCACAAGCAGTAGAAGGGCGGAGAGGTACGTGACGGGTGGGATCATTCGGTCATTCCGGGAGGAGCGATAGAAGTTGTGGACGGCAAGCGTTTATTCTATACGGGCCGTCAAGCCTAAACCGAAAACCTTCGCCCCGGTTAGTGTCCGGAGGCCGTTTCCGACGTGGTGATCACCGGCGCATGTACTCCCGGCGGGACCTTGGCAAGCATGTCTTCTTTGCGCATGATCAGGGTCGAGGTATTAAAACTTGCCAGCTCAAAGCCATGACCATGAGTGATGGCGTCGGTGGGGCAGGCTTCCACGCAATAGCCGCAAAAGATGCAGCGATTGTAGTCGATGTTATAGACCTTGGCGTACCGCTCGCCCCCGCTGATCCGGACCAGTTGCGTGTTTTCCGCCGCTTCGATGTAGATGCAGTTCGCGGGGCAGGCGGCGGCGCACAGAAAGCAGGCGACACACTTTTCCAAGCCGTTTTCGTCCCGTTGGAGTACGTGAGCGCCCCGGTACCGTTCCTGTAGGTTCGCCGGTGCGTCTGGGTACTCCTCCGTAATGGCGGGAACGAGCATCTCCCGGAACGTGACAGTCATGCCCTTTGCGATTGCGGCCGCCGACTCAAACACATCTCCAATATTCGCCATCGTATTTCTCAGTGTAGTCGAAGGCCGGCTGGTGTTTGGAGCGAGCGAGTTGATCTTTCGAATGTGGCCGGGGGAGCCACTACTTCTTCCGCACGAAGCTGAGGATGTCGAATCGTTGAATGGCGCGATCCGGAAAGAAGCTGTTCACCGCATCCTGTACGTCGGTGTAGATTTCAAACACCGTGCTCAGTTTGGTGATGATTAGCAATTCAATGCTGCGCTTCGACAGGTTGGCGAGCTTCATCGCGCCGCCGCTTGCGTTCATTGTGGAATGTCCCAGGATTAACGTGCCGAGGCCGGTACTATCGATGAAATCGACCTGCTTCAGATTAACGACGAGTTGGCGCTGGCCCGCGGCAAGCGAGTCTTTGAACACCTGACGCAATAAACTGGCGCTTTCGCCGGCAGTAATCGAGCCCTTCAGATCGCAGATCTGAACGCCTTCAATCTCGTGCAATGTTGATTCCAGAGCCATTGAGTCTTCAGTTTACCGAAAACCTTCCCGGCCATGTCCTTGCGGCTGAAAAAGCTGGCCTCATGGGAGCAATCAGTGGGCGACCAGGTCCTCCGTGAGGGCCGGCACACTGGGAGCCGGCAGCGTCACCGTGAACGTAGATCCTGAGCCGACCTCGCTCTCCACGCGTATCTCTCCGTCGTGTGCGCGAACAATGCTGGCGACAAAACTAAGCCCCAGCCCCAGCCCTTTTTCCGGGCTCGGGTCAGGGACTCGATAGAAGCGTTCAAAGATGCGGGGCAGATGGTCGGGCGGAATGCCTAGGCCGGTATCTTGGACAACTAGCTTCACTAAGTCTCCAGCATGCTCCGCCCAGGCCCGAATCCAGCCACCGGACTGGGTGTACTTAATCGCATTGGAAAGGAGGTTTGTTATAACGCGCTCCATCTGCGTCCGGTCAACCTCGCAGTAGACGGGACCGTGATCGATGCACTTCAGCGATAGATTGTCGGCCTCGGCCGGGATCTGGAACTGCTCCACGAGATCGTTCACCAGCTCATGCAAATCCAGCCTGCTCTTGTTCATGGGGACTTGCCCCGTTTCCGATTGGGAGAGAAGCAGCAGCGCGCGCACCAGGTTAGTGAGCCGCTCGACGTCCTGCAAGGCGTTCTCAATCGCCTCGCGAAGTTGCTCCGGTCGCGTGGCAGTAAAGAGGGCCACTTCGAGCTGGCCCTGAATTGCCGTTAACGGCGTTCGTAGCTCGTGCGAAACGTCGGTGGAGAATTGCCGCACCTGGTCGAACGATGCTTTGAGCCTCCTGCTCATCTGATTGAATGAGCCAACCAGCCGATCCAACTCATCATTGGCGCCGCGCTGCGGAATCTGCAGGCCCAGGTTTGAACCGGTAATGCCTTTGGCAGCCTGCTCCACGGCTTGAAGGGCGCGTAATCCGCGGCCCGCCGAATACCAGCTTGCGCCAGTGCACAGCAGACTGGCCAGCGCGAGAAAAATCAGGTAATTGCGTTGGAACTTCGCCAGGACTTCTTTATCCCCAGCGACACTTCGTCCCACCGCCATGTACCATTCGCGGTGCAGATCATCCAAAACGATGGTGGCAATGACTTCGTACGGACCGTCCTCATCACCCTGAATACTCCGAAAGAAGGTCGGAGGAAGCCTGTGGATTTGAATCAGGTCGTCGCGGATTTCGGCGCTGTCCGTGAGCGCCCCGAAAGCACGATCGGTGGTGCCTTTGCTGACGTGCCCTTTGGCGTCAGCAATCACGTAGACCTTGGTCAGCCGGGCGATCTCCTCGCGATCGTCTTCATCTTCGGCAGGCCCAATCACAGGCAGGCCCTTGTCAAACCGCAGGTACCCCTTCAGCGCAGCGAGTTCCTCGCGCAACGTGTCTTCGGTTCTCGATTCCAGAACGCTCTTGATGATCACCGTGCCGGCGACGCCGACGATTGTCAAAATGATCAGCAGGAGCAAGAGGAACGTGCTCGCCAGCCGGAAGCGCAGCGTGCGAAAGAACGTGAGGGGCGGCAGCCGCTTTAACAACATGAGTCCTACCCGCTAGAGACTCCCCGTCCGGATGCCTTCTTCGTGGTGGGCTTCCGGGACATCCAGCATATATCCAATGCCGCGCACGGTGTGAATCATCTTCGCCGGGAACCTGTCGTCGATTTTACTGCGTAAGTGGCGGATATAGACATCGACGATGTTGGTTAAGCCGTCATAGTCCATGTCCCAAACATGCTCCACGATCATGGTGCGGCTCAGCGGCCGCCCCCGGTTGCGCATCATGTATTCGAGAATGCTGAATTCTTTGGGCGCAAGTTCGATGCCCTCATTGGCCCGGGTCACCTTGCGCCGGATACAATCGAGCGCCAGATCTCCCACCTGCAGTTTTTCAGGAGTCGGTTGGCCTCGCCGCAGCAGGACGCGGACTCGCGCCAGCAATTCCACGAAGGCGAACGGCTTGACCAGGTAATCATCGGCGCCTTGCTCCAGCCCCTTAACACGATCGTCCACCGAATCCCTAGCGCTCAATATGAGCACGGGCGGAACCGTCTTTCGATTGCGGATCTTCTCTAAGACCTGAAGCCCGTCGATGTCCGGCAAACCCAGATCCAGAATGACCAAGTCGTACTCCGTGGCATGAACCAGTTCGACCGCGGAGTTACCCGTGTTGGCAACGTCCACCGCATAGCCGGCGCTTTCCAAACCCCGGCCCAGGAAGTCGGCTATCCGTTTTTCATCCTCAATGACCAATACCCGCATGTGTCTGAGTCTAACCCCAAGCCACTCGACCAAAGATTATGAGCACTGAACCGCGCGCGTAAGCAAGCGAATTCGGACACACACACGAGTGTCTCTGTGCGCCGACTTAACTTCAAACCGATCCGCGTTCCTCCGCGGCCATTATCTCAATTCTTCTAATCCCCCGACGCTTGACCGGGTGCCGGAATCGTAGCCGGGCTCAATAACGAGCGGACGCTCTGCCAGTTCGTTCTCAGCATGGACAAGCCGGTCATCGTGATGATCAGAACCACCGCGAAAACGACAACCTGCGCAATCACAAGCTGCATCTTCCACGGACCAAACCACCGGCCGTACACCAGCTCAATGTGAACCCAGTAAACCAGCAGCGAGGTGCGGCCGAGCTGGCGAAACAAACTCCATCGCGATCCGGCCATGGTGACCCACAAGTAAGCGATGGCGGCGATCGTCAGCAGCACGCCCAGCTTGATCATCGTCAGGCCCGGACTGTCCAGCCAAAACTCCGACTTCGTGTAGATCGAATAAGGGAGGTTCGAGAAATACTGGCCGCCCATGACCAGCACAATTCCCAGCAGCATCGTCCACTGCATGGTGCGTTGCAACTCTTCCTTCCCAACCGCCCGCAAAACGGATCCGGCGGCCATTCCGAACGCCAGGAAAGCGGCCCAGGGGAAGAACCCAAAGTAGTTAAAGCTGGGCACGAAGTAGGCCTTGACTAGCGCCGGCAATGAGTCATTTCCCGCCATGGTGACTACTGGTGAAAGACCAGCCACGAGCAAGCCCAGAACGCCGCACAGCCGAATTCGCTCTTTCGTCGTGAATACCGCCATCGGCGCGAATATCGCCATAGCCATTCCCATGCAATTCAGGATGTCGACTTTCATCAAGTCACCCGCCGGGCTGGTCGGATAACCGAAGGCAAACAGCTGCAGCCGGAACAGAAAAGCGAGAAGAAACAAATAGCCGGAGCGGCTGAGCGCTCGCACCACACGCTTTGACGCGGAGGGCTGCTGCTTACTCTGGCTATCCATCAGGAAGGCGAACGTGATGCCGGTCAGGAATAGGAAGATGGCCGGCGCGATCCCACCGACGAACTGCGAGAGCACGAATGCGCCGCTGCTGCGAAGTTCGGGTTTGAGCAGGGAATCGAACGAATGGCCCTGCAGCATGATGAATGCGCCTAGCCCGCGCATCCAGTCGAGAAAAGCGAGCCGGTCAGTTGGTTTCTTCTGCTCGATCATGCGGCTGCGGTTTCGTCCTCATATTCGTAAACTCCTCCGTCTCCTTTAAAGACTCTTTTGCTGCAATTCGGTTGCCTGTTTTCAATGCTTATGGTCCGTCTTAACCCCGGGCGGCGTATTGAGTTCCAGGTCCCTCTGTTTGAACGACGGGTTTAGTTGGAAATCAGAGTACGTTACGAGTGTAAAGTTTCCATTCGGCTGGTAAAACTTCTGCTGAACAGGATAATCGGCGTCTTCGGGAAACCAGATTTCAGCTTTCGACAAACGTTCTTGCGCGTCCTTGCTCTTCGGAGTCAGCTCTAACCGGGTGGTGTTTCTGCCGTTAATCGACTCGCTTCCGCCCTCTTTGACTTCGTAGCTGTTTTGCAAGTCCTTGCCCGAGCTTCCAAATCCCAGCAACATGTACTCGTCAATCAGCTTGGCGTTCTTGCCAAGGTCATAGACCTGCACCAGGTTGAGGTTTGGATAGTACATTTTCACCGTGCGGTCGCCGAATGCCACGGAACGCTTGTCCTTCGGGTCTGTGAAGTCGATGAGGGCACGCACTTCGCCCGGCCGCAGCCTCTTCATGTGGAGCACACCATTCTGGGTGCTGTCGTCATTCAGGATCGCGGTATGCGTAAGCATCCGAAGATTGGCGGTAATTCCCTTAAACGAAGGTGCTGTCGCATCCATCCGCGACAGTATCGCGCTAACGGACTCTGCCGTGCCCGTCCATGTGAACACAAAGAAAGCAAAGAGCAATTTCATCATGAAATCTGTATCGTCCGAATCGCTTCCGCAAGCTGCTGCTTTTACGGAGTAGTGTAAGCGATAAAGCCCTTGATCTCTTTCTCGGTTTCGTCCCGAATCGGTTCTACGCGCACCACCCGTCGGACTTTGCCGGTGCGTTGCTGAATGAGATCCTGGCTACGCTTAAGGCGATCGCTTTCGCTCAACTCGTTCAGGAGATCGGCTTCGATGAAGACTCGATCCAGTCCGCGCTCCGCCGAAAGGAAGACCACGCTGGACGCTTTCGGCTGATCGTGAAACAATTCCCTGGGAGTCAGGAAAATGAACACCAGAATGAGAGCTACCACTACGTCGTATTGCCACGACGCTCGTGGGAAATCCCAGAAAACCAGCCGCTTCCACATGCTGATTCGAGTCATTTCTGGCTGGGCATCCTGGTCGGCCACTGCTCTAAGTCTATCATTGAAGAAGAGGTCGAACGCCGCCGTTCGAACCCCCGGGAAAGTGAAGGCTGACGCGCTAATTCGAATTCAATGCGAACAACTCTATACCTGGTTTTTGGACTCAGCTGGCTGACGGTCGGCCCTCTGTCGGGACAGTTTGAAACACATCTGAGTCCGGTAACTGAAAGCGATTATCAAAACTACCTGAAGGGCGTGGAATCGGAGTTGGCCAGCCGCTGGCAAGGCTCAAAGCCCCTTTTGTTGGTGGACCAGGATTCTGCAGACAAGGCCCGCGCCCACCAGGGCGAACTGGTGATTGTCGAGCTGAGCAATTCGAAGATATCCATCCGCAACGGCCTCGTCCACGACTGGGTCGGCACCGCATTCATTCGCGGTGTTACCGTGGACCGCGTGCTTTCGATTCTGTCGGACTTCGATCACCACAAAGATTTTTATCCGGATGTGATGCAATCCAGCCTGGTTTCAAGGCAAGGCAATCGACTTACGGGGCGGTGGCGATTGAAGCGCACGAAGATCATTACGGTGGAACTCGAAGTGGACCAGCAGGCGGATTACGTTTCGCTTGCCCCAGGCGTGTGGACCGTTCGCAGCCACGCTACGCAGATCCGAGAAGTGCAGTCCCCCGGGGGTGAGAAGCTCTTCCCGCCTGGCGAAGGCAATGGATTTCTCTGGAGGCTGGATTCCTACTGGACTCTACGTCAGGAACCCGACGGCGTCTACGCAGAATGCCGCACCGTTTCACTTTCAAGATCGATTCCTGCTTCGCTTGCCTGGATGATCAAGCCCCTCATGGAGAGCATGCCCAGAGAATCGCTGGCGTCCACGCTGCGTAGCACTCGCGAGGCCGCGAGCAACCAGCGAGTCTCCTCCTCGTCCGAGCCGCTTCCCAGCACCACTTCCTCCGCACGGTAAGCCAGGTTTCGTTCGAGCTTGCACTGTGTAAACTCTAGAAGGTACGTCTGCAAGAAAGGTCACAGGATACTCACATGAGAAAACTCATCGCCGTTGTCGCCTGCCAGCTTCTGGCGGTGGCTGCGTTTGCCGCCACCAAGAAATCCGTTACAGTCGATCTGAAGAACGCGCAGGGCCAAAGTGTCGGCGCCGCGAAGTTGACTCCCGATCCGAAAGGGGTCAAGATTTCGCTGAACTTGAAGAACCTGCCCCCCGGCGAACATGCCATTCACGTTCATGCCACGGCGAAATGCGATGGCCCCGATTTTAAGTCTGCGGGCGGCCACTTCAATCCCGACAAGAAGCATCACGGCCTCCAGAACCCCGAAGGGCCTCATGCCGGCGACATGCCGAATTTCACCGTTACGGCCAAGGGCACCGCCAAGACGTTCGTTATTGCACCAAACGTCGATTTGGGCGATGACGCTCATTCCGTCTTCACCGATGGAGGTACGGCGCTGGTGATTCACGCCAAGGCCGACGACATGAAGAGCGATCCGGCCGGCAACGCGGGTGACCGCATCGCCTGCGGCGTGATTCTGAAATAACAGGCTGCGTGGCGCAGGTTTCAGCCTGCTGAGCCGAGATTCAGCTGATGATGATCAGTGTTCGAGCATAAGTGGCAGATAGTTTCAAACCTACGCCGCACCGCGGACAAACCAGACCTCGCTGCGGCGTTCGCCTCGTTGTGGGGCTGATTGAGTTGCATTGCCGACACTTCATCATCAGCCTTGATTCACCCGACGCTATTGGCCGGCTGTTTTGCAGCGGCCAGCGCTAACCCACTCCCTATGACACCCGGCCGCCGGTCCGGCTGCCCGCACTGGGAAACCAAGAGGGGGAACTTCGGGGGAATCTAATAGGGTGGAGGGGGAGGACCCATAATGGATCTGACCAGCCTCAGGCTAACCCGGTGCCGCATCCTCCGGCCGGAGGCCGCAGCTCGACTCAATCGCACAGCACGGGAATCCCTGATGCGTTGTGATGTCGTTGTTGATGCTAAACTGTATCAATGAGCAAGAAGACCCCGCGCTCAGCCAAGCCGGCGAAGAGAAGAACGACATTGACCTTGCCCGCCGATTCCCTCCTTCACGCGGAACGAATAGCCCGCGTGAGAAAGGTAAATCTAAGCACAGTAGTCTCGGAAGCCCTATCGGATGGCTTGCGGCTGAATCTGGCAGTAGAGCGCAGTGAAGCGGTACTCAGCGCTTACAAGAGGGCGTTCGCCGGCTTCTCGGAGGAAGAGATGTCGATTCTAAGTGGCGTAATCCTCGAGCCGGTAAGCGGCCGCTAGTACGGGCCGCCTGCCGATGATCGATCCAGCTTCGGGGCCTTTCCTTTTTGATACGAGCGCCGAGAGTTGGCTGGCGCGCGCCGTGCTACCCGCCGCGTCGGATTGGATGCGCGCTTATCTTTCCCACCACCAGGTGCACGTTTCTGCTGTGACCATTCTCGAGCGTGCCCGTGGCTACAGCCTCCTGTGGCGGCGCGCCCAGGACCCAGCCAGGCGAGCGCAGATTGAGGCGGCGCGGATCGCCTACCTCGGCACATTGGGACGGGTCTGGCCGCTGGACAGCGCTGTTGCCGTGGTGAGCGGCGAAATCATGGCCCTGCTTCCCGACCCGCCCACACCCCCTCGACGATCCCATCAACTCGCCGAATCGCGACCGGAGCGTTTATCCCGATGGCGATTCGACTGTATTATTGCCGCCACTGCTCTCGTCGCCGGCCTTCCCCTGGTTCATAACAATGCCGATGACTTCGAGTCGATCCGAAGTGCGATTGAACGTTCACCCGAACGGTTTCCGAACCTAGGCCCCCTACAGTTGATGCGCTGCGCCTCACTGACCGGATAGTTCAGCTAAAAAGGCAGATCCAGATAGGTACCGGGTGTTACCGTCACCCCTAGCGGTTGCCGGATTCTGAGTCAGCTCCAATACGGATCTCAGCCTGAGCGCCGACGTGCACAACCCGTAATGCCAACTATACGACCACATAGATACTTTCCAGCCGCTCAAAAAAGCGGCGCCAGAGGGTGGCCTCGGTCCGCATGTTGTTCCTCGCTTTGGTAACGACGGCACTCGCGTGGTATATTGCCGTGATCGAAACCGTCAGACGGCCTTGGTCTGAGCTGCTGGCGAAGTCATGGATCAGGATTGTAAACCCTCCAATTGTAGTGGCGTAATTAGCGAGAAACCCGGCGAGACGGGTTCAGACGCACCGGTGGTTTCTGTCGTTGTGGCTGCGCGTAACGAGGCCGCCCTAATCCGTCGTTGCCTCGCTGCCCTGGGGCGGCAGAGCTTTTCTCGCGCGTACGAGGTAATCGTGGTGGACAATGGCTCGACGGATTCGACAGCCTGTATAGCCGGCGAATTTGCTTGCCGCGTCGTCAATGAGAGCGCTACCGGCCAACTGTCTGCAAAGCACCGGGGAGTAGTTGCCGCGACTGGAGAGATCGTCGCGGTTATAGACGCAGATTGCGTGCCAGCATCAAACTGGTTGTCCTCAATCTATTGTGCCTTTGCATCCGATACAGCCAAGGAACTCGCTGCGGTTACCGCTCGTTACCGGTATGAGCGCGGAATGCCTTGGTGGGCTATTATTTACGCTGCGCTGATGCAGTTCGTACTGCTGGACATGTTTAGGCTGTTCACCAAGACTCTCCCATTCGTTGTAGGAGGTAACGTCGCGTTCAGGCGCGATTACTACACAACTTCCGGAGGGTATCCGCAGCGGGGCGGCTTATCACAAACCGAGTTGGGCCTTGCGAGGAATCTAAAGAAATGTGGCCTGGTGAGATACGTGGGCTCGATGGAAGTGCTTTCGAGCCCCAGGCGTTTTCAGCAGGGACCGATAGCATTCTTTCTCAACTATAAAATGGGGCAGTATTTCAAGCTTTCGGATAATTGATTATCACCGGGCTGGACCCCTAAGCTGCTAATTCGAAAGGAAGTGTTATGACCGCCGAAGATCTTGACCTCGAACAGTATCGAGCGTTGCGGGGCGAAATACTGAGAGCGATGGAAGACGGAAATCAAGTCATGAGTTTTGGGTTGGCTGCTATCGGAATAGTCGTCAGCGCTGGGCTCACAGCGAAGGACACGCCAGTCGGATTTATATTGTTCGCCGCTGTCATTCCACTACTAAGCGCGCTCGTGCTTTCTATCTGGTTTGCAAGCTATGAAAGGCTTAGTAGAGCAAGCTATTTCATTACAGGTATTGAAGAACGATTGAATAAGTCCATTGGCAACAAAGGCTTACTTATGTGGGATTCCTGGCTAAGGACACCGAGCAAAAAAAGCAAATCTCAGCATCACTTCTGGAGCACGGAGAACTCTGGTGTGACTCTTTTCGCGTGTCTATTTTTTGCTTCTATTGCCCTGAGCATTTTCGCTGGAAGTCAAACCGTAGACGAGACTTGGAGATACATCACCTACGGCGTGGCTATTGTTGGATTCGTGGCGTTCGCATGGTTAATGAAGAGTAGGATGAAGCGCACGAAAGCCTGGTTTACGAGCAACTTCGGTGATCTTGAATAGCTTCTGACTGGCAGTTATCGCATTGTACCGTTCGCAAGTACCCAGAACCCTCTTATCAGGAAGATGGTAGAGATCATCAAAGTACCTCTTCTGTTTCGCCTCCTTGATCGGATGCTATGGCCGGTCATGTTCGTTCTTGGAGGTTGCAAGTTCGATAGTATACAAGAGACACATCGTTGGCACGGACAGCCTATCGATGCCGGTGAAATCGATGAGAGGCTATCGGTTTTTGTCGAAGGCAACGACCGCTCTCCTGTACGAACCAATGCTCTCTATCCCTTTCCGACATTTCACGCGCCAATCCTTGGCGGCTGGCGAAATTACACGGTCCTACAAATTCAGGCAGTCGCTCCCTACTGGCACGTGGGTTGGATACATCGGCGCTACCCGTTCAACAGCCGACCGCGTAGTCACGCCCAACGACTTCCGATATTTACGGGTGAGATTAGAGTGCTAACCCAAGCGATCGGCTTCCAGACACAGTACTTTGCGCTTGATTCGTCCGGACGGCAGATTCCTTTGAAGGTTGTTGGTGAAGGAGTCTTAGGCGATGGCAAATTCCCTCACGTAAGACTCTTCTAGTGCTTGCCAATCCAAGCAGGCCTCCCCTTGCTCGGCCCGGTACTGCTCGGACGTTAGTTGCTGCGGGTTGACTTGCGTTAACTTGTCGTGGCAATGGTATTTTGACGCTTAACGCGCTAGCCCGCGATGTGACTCCGGGAATTGTGAGCGCAACTTCGACGGCTCAAAGGTAGTCACTCGCCTTGGGGTAGTCAATATCAATGGCTAAGCAGAACACCGTAAGCGTCTGTCGAAACCATGTTGAACGGCGCTCGGAAGCTGGTTGGATGGCGGCATGCAGAAGAGAACTCCACGAGAAATCGGGCTGTCGCGTCGGGAATACTGCCATCGGGAAGCGATGCCGGTGACGACCGCCCGCATCGGCACCACCGCCGGCGAATGGATAGCGGTGAGGTCATTGTGATGGATGCGGCGGCGGAGTGCTCGTCGTACGGGGCCGACATTACTCGAACGGTACCCGTAGGCGGCAAGTTCACTGCCCGCCAACGTGAGATCTACGACATTGCGTATGTGGCCCAGCAGGCTGCCATCGACGCCATCAAGCCAGGGGTGTACACGGGAAACAAAGACCGGAAAGGAAGTCTCTGGAACATCGCCTACGAGTACATGAACACTCATTGCAAGGATCTGCACGGCGAGGCGCTCGGGAAGTACACGATCCACGGCGTATCGCACCACGTCGGCCTGGATGTCCACGATCCTGCTGACTACGAAAAGCCGCTGGCGCCGGGGATGATTGTGACGGTTGAGCCGGGGATCTACATTCCGGAGGAGAACATTCCGAATCGAAGACATGGTGCTGGTGACGGCGGACGGGCACCGGGTGATGACTGAAGCACTGCCGAGTAAGGCAGAGGAATTGGAACGGGCGTTTGCAGCTAAGAAGTGAGGGGGAGGCCGGTCAGCACTCCCCTTCCGAGATCAGTTCACGGCCATGAGGACGGTACTTCTGTGGAGGTCCGTCCGGACGGGAACCACATTGGCCGCAGGGCTGATCATTTGCATGACAGCGGCGACTTTTCCGGCATACTCCTCGCTCGGGTTGTAGAGCTTGAGCTTACCGAGGGCATCCTGGTTTCGATACAGTGTTGACTTTCCCAGCTTAAAAGCGACATGGCGAATGCCGGCACGGACCGATAAAAACGGCTGCAGACCATTGTCCCAACCGAACAAGTTGTTGTTTTTGTACGCTTTGCCTCCACCGGACTCGATGACGGAAATGCTGGGGAGAAGTCTCCAATCCAGGCGATTGTCGTCAGCGGCTTCGACGAAGTCTTCAGCCAGATCCTGGATTGGGCAGTGCAGAGAACAGAAGAATTGACGGAGCCGGGTTGACCTAAGGTCAGTAGTTCCGGGCTGATCGGTCGGCTTCTGTGACGGCGTCGCCTTCGCAGGTTGTTCGAATTGTATCGTCGCAGGAACCGCCAATAATCCAGCGGCCACCATTAAATGCTTCGATACAACAGTTAGTCTCACTCGCTAGTACTCCTTAGGTTGCTTGGGTTGTTGCGAACTCAGGCGGCGTCGAAAGAGGAAACGACCGAGAACGCTTTCCGGCTACGGGTGCCACACGAGACTTGGGGCGACGACCTATAACCAAATTGCATAGATGTATTGTATCAGATTAATGGGATGAATCCGGGGCGGTGGTCGGGCCGAGGATAGAGCGGTGGGGAACGCCAAGCTCTCTGGACAAAGACACCTTTGTCAGATCGAGACAGCTGGATTTTGTTTCAAACGTAAACGGCATGAAGCGGCCGGAACTGATGTCGAGGAGATGCAGCAGGGGGCACGACCGAGTGCGGCTCGTTAATTTGCCCCCTTTGGGGACGCGTGTCTCTGGTATTCTTATCGCCGTAAGTGTTTGCGCATCAGCGAAAAAGGGTCCAACTGCTTTTAGCGGCGACCGACGCTTTGTTCACGGCCCTGGCGTTCGTGGCAGCGTACGAAACCCGTAGCCATATGCATTTGAGGTGGGAGTTTTATCTGCTCCCCCGGACCTATGGCCTGTTGTTGATCTACTGTGCCGTCATCTGGGTGACGTTGGGCATCTGGACCAAGCTGCCTGAAAAACTCGACTCGGCGAATCCTTACCGCATTTTGGGGCTGACGCTGCAGCAGTGCGTATTGGGCACCGCAGCCGTGGTGTTTTTCCAGTACGGCCTCCGGCTGGACCTGAGCCGCATCTTCCTGGCTTTTCTTTTTTCGTACGACCTAATCCTGCTGACGGTTTTCCGGCTGAATGCCGGGCGGCTGGTGAGCGCCTTTCAACGGGGGTTTGGGGAGCCGTATCGTGTGGTCGTGGTCGGACCGCCAGAGGAGTCAGAGCGCTACGGGAAACAGTTGGTGGAAGGAGCGGCCTTCCGCGTGGAAGTGGTGAAGGTGATCCCGGAGGATAACTGCGCCTCGCTGCTGCCCCGGTTGCTCGAGCAGCATGTGGTGGACGAGATCATCTTTCGGGTGGACAGCCAGAAGCTGGCGGCGTTGGAAGAGGTCCTACTGCTGTGCGATGAGGAGGGTGTCAGGACCCGGGTCGCCCTCGATTTCTTCCCTCATGTGAACAGCCAGGTGTCGCTGGAGCGCGTTGGCACGGCCCAGCTGCTGACCTTCTCGGCTGCGCCGGACGATGGGTTCCGCCTGCTGTTGAAGCGCTGCTTTGATTTAGTTGTGGCGGTGGTCGCTCTTTTGGTGCTGTGGCCGCTCATGTTGTTGATTGCGGTGCTGATCGGGATGACATCGCCGGGACCGGTGATCTTCCGACAAACCCGTTGCGGGCTAAACGGCCGGCGCTTCACATTCTTCAAGTTTCGATCGATGGTGGCGAACGCCGAGGAGTTGAAGGCTGAGCTGGTACATCTGAACGAGAGGCAAACGGTTTTCAAGATCGCGGACGATCCGCGGCTGACGCCCGTCGGACGGTGGCTGCGTAAGTTCTCGCTGGATGAACTGCCTCAGCTTTTCAATGTCCTAAAGGGCGAGATGTCGCTGGTAGGGCCGAGGCCTCCGCTTCCTGACGAGGTGGAGAACTACCTGCGTTGGCAACGGCGGCGCCTGCGTATGCGTCCTGGGCTGACCTGCCTCTGGGCAGTAAAAGGCCGAGATCAGCTGGATTTCGAAACCTGGATGAGAATGGATATGGAATACATCGACAGCTGGTCGCTGAGCCTGGACCTGACGATACTTTTGCGAAGTATCCCGTACGTGCTTACCGGCCGCGGGGCCCACTAGGGGCTGATCGGAAAGACAACCTAACGAATATGCACCTCATACCAACCAACGAGGAAGTAATCGCGATGCTGCGAGAAACCGGCGCACTTCGCGATGGGCATTTTGAGTATCCCGACGGCATGCATGCCAATGAATATCTGGAGGTGGCGCTGGCTTTCCGGCACTATCAATATGCCAAGATTCTGAGCGTCGGGCTGAGCCGCCGGCTGCGTGCGGACGCCGAGTTGCGAGCGATGATCAAGGAGCTTTCGATCATCAGCCCGACGACGGGTGGGTTGCCGGTCGCTTACGGAGTCTGCGAAGCGCTGCGGGCTCGCCAGGTTTACTGGGCAGAGCAAGACAACGAGAACCTTTCCATGCGCTTTCGGCAATATCTCACCCAGGACGCGGGCGAGAAGGTCTTGCTGGTGGACGACATTCTACGCTCCGGAAAGCGCTTCACGGCGTTGAAGAAGCTGGTGGAGTCGAACGGCGCCAAGGTGGTTGGTCTTGCCGTGGCGGTTTACCAACCGAATCCGACGATCGCCAGCTTCGGGAACCTGCCGATTTTCTACCTGGCCAAGATGGATGCAACCTACTACAAGGACGCCAACTCCTGCGAACTATGCCGGCAGGGTGTGCCGGTGGAGAAGATCGTGGGCTGAGCGAGTGTGATTCTGATCGCAGCTAAGTTTCTTTTGAGAACTTCTGGTCTGCGCTCAACCTCTTAAGCAGAGGGTTATGCCTACATCCGCGTAGGGAGCGAGGCAGGTATTGGATGTCCCGAGCGAGGTCATCGAGAGCCGGATCTATCTGATCCATGGCGAGAAGGTCATCCTCAGCCACCAGATTGCAGAACTGTACGGGGTGGCAGCCAAGGTCCTGATGCAAGCGGTGAAACGGAATGGGGAGCGGTTTCCACCGGATTTCATGTTCCAGCTCATACGGGCGGAACTCGATAACTTGAGGTCACATTTTGTGACTTCAAGTTTGAGCAGGGGCTGGGGCGGGCGCCGCGTAATGCCCTATGCCTTCACCGAACAAGGTGTGGCCATGCTTTCGAGCGTGCTAAAGAGTTCGCGGGCGGTGCAAGTCAACATTTCGATCATGCGGACGTTCGTCCACATCCGCCGGACCTTGATCAACAATGCGGAACTAACTTTATAAATCAAGGACATAGAGCGCCGTCAAGGCGAACAGGAGGCCAACATCGAGAACATTTTCGACATGATCAACCGAATGCTGGCGCTGCCGGATTCCCCGAAGCGCAGCTATGGCCTCCCGGTGCCGCCGGGGTAGGAGAAGTCCGGTGAGAGGGAGCCGGATGGCACTTGACTACTCCCTAGCCATGCTTCGAGCGCTGATTGGATTCCTGGGGGTACTGTCACTGGCCCTTGTTCTGGCTGCCAGTGAAACGGGTAGTCATGCGGAGTACATTGGCGGTGCTGAGCCGCAAGTGCGGACCAATTGCACTGGCGTGCTAAACGCGGTGGATGACGTATTCTTCACCTTTTCCGCGAAGCAGGTGCAGATGCGTATCCCGTACGAGCGGATCAACCTGCTGGAGTACGGGCAGAAGGTGAACGGCCGCTACGTAGAGGCAATCCTCATCTTGCCGCTGTTTCTGATGTCGAAGAAGCGGGAGCATTAACCGACGGTGGGTTTTGAGGACAACGAGGGCAAGCAACAGGCACTGATCTTCAAAGTCAGCAAGAACGACATCCGCACCATCCTGGTGTCGTTGGAGGCGAAAACCGGCCAGTTAGTTCGGTATCAGGACGACGAAGCCCGGAAAGGTGGCAAGGATTGAGGCGGCTACTTCGAGTTGTGGTGGCCGCTATCGCGACCATTTGTCTGGGGGCCGGCGGCAGGATTGACCGGAAGCCGCAAAAGACCGAACAGGAGGACCCGCCGGCGACAAACCTCGCTGACGTGAAGCGCATCTTTGTTGGGCCGCTGGTGGGCGGTAAAGGAGCGGACGAAGTGCGCGAACTGATTATCGCCAGCCTCTACGCCTCGAAGCAGTTCATCATTACCGAGAACGAAGAGAAGGCCGATGCAGTGCTGAAAGGCGCGGGCGACGACAAGGCGTTCACCGATACGTTCGATTCGCAGAATGCATCAATGTCCGCGGAAATGGCGGGGCCGCGACCGGGGGTGGCGCGAATTCCGTCAACCGGAAGAGCATCTACAGTGGCATTGGGGCCGGCGAGAACGAGTCCACACATATCAAGGAACGAAAGCACGAGGCGTACGCGGCGGTGCGGCTGGTGAATCGCGATGGGGATGTGATCTGGTCGACCACGCAAGAGAGCAATGGCGCGAAGTTCCATGGCGCGGGGGCCGAAGTGGCCGCGAAAGTGGCCAAATAACTGGCGTTGGATTTGGAGCGGAGCAGGCATCCGACGCCCGGACGAACGAGGCGACTGGGCTGCCGGCAGCGGCGCCGCCCAGTGTGACGGTGAAGCCGTGAACGAGAAGACCACTCGGCGGTAACGCCCACTACGGATCAGAGGGCGTGAACCGGACATCGAGGGGAATAGCGTTGGCACCGTCGAGGAGGAAACGGGCCGTAAACTCGCCGATCCAATCGCAGGCGTGACATGCGGCAGGAGTTTTCTGCACCGCCGCCTTGACCTCTTGGGTCTCGAGGTTTAGGCTGGAGCACGACATCTGATAGTCGGGTGCTTCGGTACGCGCTCCCCGATGGCTTTCGAGAGATCCGCAAAATCGAGTTGATGCGGGTCGGCTCTATCGAACCACCGGTAGCCTTCCCAGCAGCCTCCGCCATTTCCGCCATCGCCGTCCATGGTCGTCAGGATCCGGTCGTTGCCAGACTGAATGATGCGCGAGGGCGCGATTGAAACCGTCGTGTAGAAAACCGACAGATGAAAGATCTCTTTGAATCCTTAGGGGCCAACCTGAACCAAAATCGATTTCCACTTCACCTCGGTTAGCTTGGTGTTTGTTTCGAGCGAGCCCACGTAGAACAACACATCGAGAATGCGGTAACCCGCCAAAACGCCGACCGGCTTGACTTCTGTTCGGATCAAATAGCGCTGAGCAGATTTTTCTTTTCCTACCGGTGTGCAAAGCCCGCAGAGATCGTCGGTTTCGTCACGAAGAAATGGGTTGGCGGTGAAGTAGCTGAGAGGGTGCTGGGAGGGGGTGTCCATCGTGTTCCCTTTCCCGCCGAAAACGAGTCGCTGCCACTGGGCGGTTGCCGGGATGGACGGCGCTGCAACGAACAGAACAACGAGGATCGTTTTAGCAGTTCGCGTCAGGCTCGAGCGTATCGCGAAGTTAGGCATTCGGCAGTACCAAAACTTTGCCATGCGCATCCTGTTCCATCATGCAGTAAGCATCCGCGACGTGGTCGAGAGAAAAGCGGCCGGCGATGTCGCTGATGACGGCTGGGCGATTCGCGGCAAGAGTCAGGCCAGCCGAAATCAGAGCAGGGAACTCGTGGAAGCCTTCCACCCAATGCTTGCCGTTGTACTTGGTAACGAACAGCGAATTGGGAAAGAGTTGGTGGAGATTGACGTCGGGAATCGGACCGGATAGCTCGCCGTAGTTGACGAGACAGCCTCTGGGAGCGAGTAGTTGCAGGCTTAGCTCAAACGTCGGAGCACCTATAGGGTCAAAGACGGCGACCACGCCGCGTCCGCCCGTATGCGCCCGAACCGTCGCAACGACGTCTTCTTTGGTTCGATCGATTGCGAGGTTGGCGCCCGCAGCACGAACGGCGTCCACACGGTTGCCGCTGGCAACGCCGACGACGTCGACACCCTGTTCAGCCAGGATGGCCACGAGCATTCGCCCGACTGCGCCGGCGGCGCCCCAAACCACGGCGGAGCGTTCTTTCAGCGACCAAACTCGAGCCAAGCCACCGGCGGTGAGACCAGCGACCGGCAAGCATGCTGCATCCTCGAAACTGAGCCCATCGGGAATAGGCACCAGCATGGAAGCGGGTGCCGTGACGTACGTCGCGCATGATCCGAGGACCGCACCCCAGCAAACCCGGGCTCCCAGGGGAATTGTCACGTCCGACCCGGCCGCCACCAGAACGCCCGATCCCTCACCGCCGAGTGCATACGGGAAGGGTAAGCGAACGTCATAGGTGCCGGAACGGATCAGCGTTTCGGCGTGGTTCAGGCCGGCGGCTTCGATCTTAACGAGCGCCTCGTGCGGTTTCAAAGAGGGAAGTTCCTCATTGCTAACCTCGATGACTTCGTGGCCGCCTGCGCGGAGCGCTCGAGCGACCCGACGGTTGGTAACTGGGCTCATAAGGGATAACGATATACGATTTTCGCGGGCCAACGGCTCGTCCGCTGCGGAGGGTCTGTGGTCGGCAATCGTTGCCTTTCATCGCTAAGGGGGTGCGTGGGATCGGCCAAGGCGGCAAAGTGGCAGTAGGAGGTATTATCCGATGATAAAAAGATCTACTTTGCCGGTTGCGTTGCTTTATGGGCAGGATTCGGGCTTTCTTACCAAACTCTGATGGCGCAAGCCACACAGGCCTGGGCCCTGCCGCAAGGAACGGCTGTGAAGGACAACGGTCCTCGCACGTACCGGTTTTCTGTGGACTACAACACGGCGAATACCAAAGGTGAGGTAATCCGGCGCCAGCGGCTCACGGGGGAGTACACACGCGGTCTGCCCGGCGGAGAAGTTATTTGGAAGAACGTTACGCAGGCGGATGCAGACGGCGCCACGGGTCCGTTCCCGCCGGCGCAGAAGCGCGACTTCATGGAGGGATTCAGGTATAAGAACGATCTCGGGGACACTTTGAAACCTGAATTCTTCAAAGGCTTTCCTGCCACGGCCGTCTTTGAGCGTAATCTGGTGTGGGACACAGGAATGATCGAGACGTTTGGCCAGGATTACTTCGGGCAATTGAAGCTGAATATGCCCTACAGCAATGCCGTCGACCGGGACGTGAATATGCCTGGCGTGGGCACCTTTCGCAACCGCAAGGTGGTGCTGGAGTGGATTGGACGTTCGCAAAGAAACGGCCAGGACTGCGCTCTAATTAGGTACCAGGCCTTCTTCAACCCTCTCAGTATTGCCAACGGCGGCATGACACTGATCGGACGCAGCGATTATTGGGGCGAGATCTGGGTGTCACTGTGCAACTAAGCAGATCGAATATGGAACGATCTACGAGAATGTGCAGGGAGAGCTGAAACTGGCCGGGCAGGACGCGACGCAAATCATCAGCGTCGTTCGCCTGGGCACTTTCGAACCGGTGAGTAAGTGAGGACGTATGTCACGCGTTAGCAGCGACAACGCGCCACCGAAGCGCCAATGGGCGTTGTCGTTTTTGTGGATCAATCTCGCGGTAGTTGTTGTGCTCTTGATGCTAGTCGCGGGTAACCAGTTCACGAGCGCCGGCGAACTGCTGCAGGTGCTCTTGTTCACGTTCATCTGCGCAAATGTGACCGGAATCCTCGGCGTGTTGCTGATCGGCGGATTTGCAGGAAGATTCGTGGGCCGCAAACTGCCGCTGATGTTGGTCGTCGGCTTGGGCGTCGTCTTCTTAACTGCCTTGGCCGGCCTGATTTCACATGTAGTGGCGATGGAACTCGGTTTCCTGACCCGGCAGCGCTTCTGGCCAGCGTACTTTCAGAGCTTGCGGGTTGCCATGCCCCTGGCCGCTATGTTCGGCCTGGGGGCCCTCGTTCATGGGTCGTTGCGCGAACGTTTGCAGGTTGTAGAGGCGAAGCTTCATGAAAAAGAGCTGAGCGAAGAGCGAACGCGGAAGCTTCTGGCGGAGGCGCAGCTTCGATCGCTGGAATCCCGCATTCGCCCGCACTTCCTGTTCAACACATTGAACTCCATCAGTTCACTGGTTGCCGTCAATCCGGCCCGGGCGGAACAGATTATTGGGCGGCTGGCAGCGTTGTTGCGGGCTTCACTCGATACCAGTAACCGCTCGCTCATTCCCTTACATGAAGAGCTGGCCATGGTTGAAAGCTACATTGATATTGAAAAAGTCCGGTTCGGTGACAAGCTCCGTGGTTCGGTGGACGTCCCGGCGGAGTTGCGGGAGACGCAGGTGCCGCCGATGTCGGTACAGTCACTGGTCGAGAACGCGGTGAAGCACGGCATCATGCCTCAGACGGGCATGGGCGAGATTTTAGTGACGGCGGCGGCCGAGAACGGCAGTGTGCACATCGAGGTGCGAGACACAGGCCCGGGATTCAAGCTGGCCGCGAATGGCGCCGGCCACGGACTGGACAACCTGGTGGAGCGACTGGAGGCCTTATTCGGCTCCAGGGCCCGCCTCAACGTTCTTCGGCGCAATGGCCATTCCGTGGTGGAGATGGTTCTGCCGCGCGTATGAAACTGCGCGCCTACTTGGTAGACGATGAGCCGCTAGCGCTGGAGCGGCTGAGCCGGCTTCTCGAGAGAACAGGGCGAGTGGAGTTAACGGGCAGCACGACGATACCGGAGGAGGCTGTAGCGGCACTGACAGCCAACCCTCCCGATGTTTGCTTCCTGGATATTCAGATGCCGCGGTTAAATGGCTTCGAGGTTCTGGCGCGGTTGCCAAGCCAACCCGTCGTCGTTTTCACCACGGCCTATGACCATTACGCGCTGCAGGCTTTTGGCGTGAACTCGGTCGACTATTTGCTGAAACCGATAGAGCCCGAGGCGCTGGAGCGGGCGCTCACGAAAGTTGAGCGATTGCGAGGATCGAGTCAGCCTGCGCAGCCGGACTTGCAGGTCCTGCTCAAGCAATTGGCAGAGTCACTGAGGGAGACGAAACCGGAATATCCGGAGCGGATTGCTTCGCGGTTGGGGGACCGGCTGTGGTTCCTCGACCTGGCGCAGGTGACGCATTTCTACGCCGAAGACAAACTGACTTACGTGGTATCGCAGGGCAAGGCTTATTGCGTGGACTATACGATGACGGAGCTGGAAACGAAGTTAGACCCGAGGAAGTTCCTGCGCATCCACCGGAGCACGGTGGTCAACTTGGATTGGATCAAGGAAGTCGCATCGCTCCCGGGTGGAGCGCTAAATGTTCGGTTGAAGGACGGCAAGGATCTGACTGTGGCGCGCGATCGGGCGAAGGAGTTTAGAGCGCGGGTGGGGTGCTAGGCGGAATTAGTCAAAAGCTATCTTTGGCGCGTTCGATGGCAGATGTAGCGCTCGCCTTGGTCCTCGGACTCAAAGTACGCCAACTCTCCCGGAACGCAGGAAATGATCGTACCCATACCTCCTCCAACTGTGTCCTCAAGCGCCTCCAGGAGGTCCATCTCGCGACCGTAATTCTTGCGCCAGGAGGACATCCTCGGGTGTGTCGACCTTGGCGACATCACGCTCAACTGTCCCCGGGAGCACATTACAAATCATCTCTTAGTCCCAAAACGCGTGGCGGCCCGGTGCGGCGTATCACCAAGGGAGGCGGCACTATAAGAGGCGCTATCCGGACCAGGAAAGACAGTATCAGTATCGCGACTATCAGGATCGAAGCCAACGCGCAGAGAAAGCCTTCGAAGGACGAGATGCCGTAGATCTCAGAGCCCAGCCTCGTAATGCCTAAGCTGAAAGCGACACTGATCGCCCAAAGCAACCTACTGTAGCTCTCCGAAGCCATCACCCCTGACCCGCACTGCCCGCACTTGAAATCACGGCGAAACACCTTCCTGTCGGATCGCATCCTGAGGCCACAATTGGGACAGCGGACTAGACTGGCGCCGCCTTCGCCGTCATCCCGAGGCGTTTAGCGACCGAGGCAAAAGCCTGAAAGAACGCCTTCTCAGGATGCATGTCGAGTGTTTATGTTATCTCGAGTCCGCATCTCAAGATCTGATCACTCACTCACTCGGCTTGGTCTGCGTGGCCGGTGGAACGACTTTCTCCGGCACCTTCTCCACTGGTTTGTCTGCCGCCAACACCACCATGGACGTGCGAGGAAAAGCGAACTTCTTGCCGAACTCGTCGATAACGTTCAACTGACAGGTATAACGGCCCGGAGTCAACTGATTGACTGACAGCTGCAAGTTCATCGGCAGAATCTCGGGGTGGTCGGTGTTCAAGCGGTTTGCACGCACCGGCGTGCTCTCAAAGACCTTCTCTCCATCGCGATAGAAGGCAAGGTTCGCCACGATGCTGGCGGCTTTGAAATTGGCCGGCATGTTTTCAGGGATGGCCGGGTCGTAAACCTCAAAGTAGACCAGCAGGTTTTGACCGGGGCGAAAGACGCGCGTGATGTTGGGCACGATTTTCTGGCCGGAGCTGTCGATCAATGGGTTTTGCTTCAACAGCTTCTTGTCTTTCTCCGCGGAGGCGATCTGCTGCTTCACGGGTTCGCGCTGATTGCTGAAAATCGGCGAACTGACACGAAGCGCGTTGCCCGAACCGAGATCGGGTATCACAAAAGGCGCCTCGAACGTGCCCACCTTGCCATCGCCATTCTCGCGGGCCACGAAATGCAGCGTGTATTTGCCCGGCGGCAGCGTGAATCCGGTATCGTATTGGATTTGCTTGCGGGTTACAACGCCGGCAGTGGCGGAATCCAGCTTTAACGGGATGGTATCTCGAACTTCGGAAGCGATCCGATTCCTGGCATCTCGCACCTCGCCAATGAAATCGAGCTCAGTCGCTTGCTTGGATCCTTTTGACTTCAGGATCAGCGCGGAGCCGGGAATACGGGCGGAAACCGGCACGAAGTACTTCCCTTTGTCCAGCCGGAAGTAATCGATCTCGACCGCTATCGGCAGGTCGGTAACCGGGTTTTCGCTTTCCAAGGCCGTTTGCAGCTGGGCTTCCTTGTCCGTATTGGAGAGCCGGGCAAAGGTGGTGGGTCCGTAGTAACCCTGGCGGTAATCCAGCTTAGGCTTGAGCGCGGCGATCTTCGGCGAGAGCTTCACCGTGATCTTGCGATAGCGGCCGTCGAGCGCCGCATTGGTGCTGGAATACGAAAGAACGTAATAGCTGCTGACATCCTTTTGTACCTGAGTGATGCCCTCAGTCAGATCGTTCGAATCGAGCAACGCCTTGCCGCCGGTATCATCGGCCAGTGTGTAGAGTGTTTCCTGCTGGTTAATAAAGCTGTCCTTCAGTGACTTTTGTCCGGCGCCGCTATAGAGGTTCGAGCCGACCGGGGCGGCCAGCAGTTGCGTCGCCTCCTGGCACTAGAGCAGACAAACCACGAGCGTCGATAGGATAGAACGAGACGTTGGCACGGTTGGCAGTATTGACGGTCGCGCGCAGCTGCGATTGATTCTCCACGCCGGTCTTCTCGACGCCGGAGGAAAAGTACACCAGCGCTTTCTTCTCCGGATACATCCCGAGCTTTCGAGCAGCGTCCTCAAGCGCGGCGAGTTTGCGGTCGGTATTAAAGATATTGAATTCCGTATCATCGGCCACGAATTGTCCGCTGACGTCCTCAGGGTCGGCCCCGGTATCGCCCATTGTGGCCAGCTCGCTCGAATCGCCGATGCGAAACTTCATGATGGTTGAGATCAACAAATCACGATCCGGCGTGAAATCGAGAATGGTCTTCAACTCGCTGCCGAAAACCATCACCGAAACCAGGTCGCTGGTGGTGAGCTGGGTCTTGATGAACTTCAGAGCGGCGTCACGGGCGCGAATCTGCTCGGGCGGCTGCATGGAGGTGAAGTCGAAGAGGAACGCGATCAGGCGGCGGTCTTGATACTTGGACAGTTTCTCTTTCTGCTCCAAGTCGGCTTTGGGATTGTAGCCGGTCGGTTCGCGTGGCTTAAACTCTTTCTCGGCCGACTCGAAGGCCGGGAGTGGCTTTGTGCCGAGCCTTTCCAAATCGACGGATTGAAGCGTTTGCGGTTTGCCGTCTTCAAACAGTTGGAAATCGTCCTTGGTTAGCGTCTCAATCGGCCTGCCGTTGCGATCGAGCACCGAGACATTCACGATAACGACATTGGTGGTGAGGCTGAAGGTGGGACGCCGGGTGGTTTGGCGCTGAGTTCCCGGCGGCGCAGCCGGTTCGGCCTGAGACGGGGCCTGGGGGACAGCCGGGGGCAGAGCCTGCGGCAAGACGGTGGGCGCCGGCTCAACTTGCGGCGCCGGCTGTTGCCCGAACAGGGGCTGAAGCGCCAGCAGCAAGGTCAACAGAGGAATCGACGTGGCTCTCAAAACCGGAACCTCACAACTGCATTGAGACTGCGCATCGAACCAGCAGCAGAGGCCAGCCCGTAGTTAATGGCATTCACCACCGTGTTGTAGCCGGTGTAGTTCACCTGGTTCAAGGCGTTGTTCGCTTCGAACCGGAATTCGAGGCGCCGCCTCGATTCGCCGCCAATCTGAAATGCACGCGCGAAAGCGAAATTGACTGATACCAGCCCTGGACCCTCGATGGTATTGCGGCCCGCGTTGCCGAATTCGCCTTGCGGCGGCACAGCAAAGGCAAGCAGATTGAATAAGCCGGTTGACGAATCGATCGATTCGCCAGTGGCATCGGCGCGGGTGCTGCCAACGCCACCGGTCTGCCCAAGTTGCGCGCCATTGCCGAGAATGCGCGCGGTCAGGGGCGTGCCCGTCTCGGCGGTAATGGAGCCGCTGAGCGTCCAGTCTTTCAGCAGGCGGCCCTCCCAGGATGTGGCCGCGACGCGCGAAGTTCCGGATGCAATTGGCGACGTGAGCACCCAGCTACCGACAAAGTACTGACGCCGGTCAAAGCTCGACAAGCCACGTTCAGCGGAGATATCCTGCCAATTCTGCGCAACCGTGTTGCCGACGCCGCCGAATGTTGATGAATCGTCGATGGACTTGGAATAGCGGTAGAAGGCATTAAACGAAATGCCGCGGCGGAAACGCTGCACCGCGCGCAAATTCAGCGCATTGAAGCTAGAGTTGCCGACGGATGAGTCGTAGATGTAGCCGGAGGGCGGGCCTCCCGCCGGGATGTAGGTCCCGGGCGGACCCTGGTTAGGAACCACGCTGACATCCAGGTGGGTGCCCTTGGTCCCCAAATACTCCGCTTCGACAAAGATTCCCTTTGGCAGATCGTGTTGGATGCTGAACGACCAAGTCTGTGCGTAAGGTGTCTGGTAGTTTAAATTCGCGGCATAGGTATTGGTGATCGCATCCGGTGACGTGGAAACAAATCCTTCGGCCAAAGTCAGAACATTTTGGGGCGTGGTGTTGGCGCTACTGGCGGTTGCAAACGGAGGCTGTGATGCAAGCCGGCTGGGGAAGGTGTAATACGCCTGGCCGTTGTAGTAAATGCCGTATCCGGCACGAATCAAGGTAGAGCGTTTGATATGCGGCACTTTCCACGCCAGGCCGAGCCGCGGAGAAAAATCTTTGTAATCTGACTTTACTAGTCCGGTCGGAAAATAGCCCGAGTAAGAGCCGACCGTATTGGGCAACACGACTGCGATCTGAGAGAAGTTCGGGGAGACATCGAGATTTGCCATCTGGTTGTACTTCTCCTGGAATGGCGAGAAATACTCGTAGCGCAGACCGAGGATCAAGCTCAGGCGAGTGTGCGCCTGCCAAGTGTCCTGCGCATAGGCGCTCGAGACGTTGTTATAGAAGTACGTGTTCTGCTCGCCGTAGCGAATGGAACTGGATTGTGGATAGCCGAGCAGGAAATCGGCGAAGTCGTAGCCGGTGCCGGGAACGGCTACTCCGTTCTGGAACTCGCTGGTGATTTCGCCGGTAAAGTTGAACGTGCCGCGGCCGTTCGAATCGCTGTTGGTCGCCAGATCATTCCGGCGGAAATCGGCGCCGAACTGGAAACTATGCTTGCCGCGAATCAGGTTGACGCTGTCGCCAAAGTCCTGGCTCTGGTTGCGGGTCAGAACCGGTACGCCGTCACTCAGCGCACCGAAGTTGGTGAAGTTGAGAGTCGGCGGCCCGTAGTTGATCGGATTGGTTGACGTGCCTTGAATGCCCAGCTCCTCCGCCACATTGGGGCCATTCGCAAAGTACGGAATTGTATCGCTGTAATTGCGGTTGAATATCACCCTTGCGTTGTTGAGAAGCACGGCTGAAAAAGTGTGAGTCCACTGCACGGTGGCATTCAAACCGTAGCCGCTGACCGTGTCGAGGAATTGGAATGGCTGCGCATTGTCCGCATCGCGCCGCTGGTAGGAGAAGCTAACGGACAGGCGATCGAGCTTGGTGAGACTCCGCATCACACGGAGGCTCAGGTTATCGGTGTCCTGGGGCACCGATGTCAGGTATTGATAATTGTTCACCAAGCCAGGTTGATTGGGCAGAGGAATGTACGAAAGCAGCCCCAGCGAGATGGGGTTGATCTGCGAAGACGGAATGACGTTATTGGGATAGGGGAGGTTTGTCGCTCGATTGAAGATCTGGACGGGCTCCAAGCCGTTGCCTTTCGACTGCACAGTCTGCGAAAAATCGCCCATGCGCTGCAGCTCGGTGGGCACCGTCTCGACGGCCGTATACGGGTTACGCGCGCGAGTCCCAAAATAGCTAAGAAAGAAAAAGGTTCCGGGATCCTTTACCAGGTGCGGGATCACTAATGGGCCGCCCACATTCAAGCTAAACCGGCTTTGTGCGTACGCGGGCTGAGGAACGTTCTGGCCAGTCAGTGAAAAGGGCTTCGCATCCCAGGTGGAGTTGTTGAGGCTGAAGGAGAGCTGGCCGCGGATCTGGCTCTGTTGGCGTCGATTCCCAAAGGGACCTCGGGCCTGTTGTTGGCCACGGCCCTGGCCGCGCTGTCCTGCGGCTCCGCCACCGCGGCCGCCGCCACCTCCTCCGAAACCACCACCGCCTCCGCCGAAACCGCCGCCTCCTCCTCCGAAACCACCTCCTCCGCCCCCGAAGCCTCCGCCTCCGGCGCCAAAACCTCCGCCGCCGGCTCCAGGCACTCCAGGTTGTTGGCCGTTGGAAGCGTCCATTCGGTTGCCGCCTTGGCCGAATTGGTCGAACGACGGTCCCGTATCGGGCGCGGCATTCGGGTTGAGCCCCTGGCTGAGGCTGCCTTGCACCAGCAGCGAATCACTGCCTTCGGCCGATGCGCTGGGCGTTGTGCCAATCTCTGGCGCGGTGGATGCCCCGGGCTGACTTTGGATCATTGCTTCGAGCTGGCTGGCTTGCGCGTTTCGTCCACCTGCGCCCGCCCCTCCCGCCGCTCCCGCTCCCCCTCCTGTTCCCGCTCCATTGGTTCGCTCGGCGAACTGGCGCATGCGTTGCAGCATCGGCGATTCCTGAAGCTGCAGGGAGAAGTTGACCGGCTTCGTGGTGGAGAAGTAGTTCACATCCTGCTTGGTTGGCGTAAAGCCGAACATCTCTACCGCGACGGTCCAGTTGCCGTCGCTCAAAGGGGGAAAGGTATAGTGACCATCGCCATCGGTCACCGTCACAAATTTCTTTTCTCCTTGCGTGGCCGTCAGGGTAGCGCCGGGAATAGGCTGATTACCTGAACGCACAAATCCACTCTGGGCTGAGAGCGCGACGCTCCCTAGCAGCAGCGCCGAAGACGCAAGGAGAAGAGAGCGCACTAGCTAGTTCGCCTTTGTAGCGGTCATCTCGCGGGTTTGACCGTTAGGCATCGCAACCGAGAGAACGATCTTATCGGCGCTCACCTTTCCCGTGTACTTCATGGTGAATGATTTGCCGTCCCTGCTTCGAGTCACCTCGAAGCTGATGTTGTCGCCATCCACTTTCCCATTTTCGATGGGAGTGGGTTCGCCCTGACGGCCGCTGACAGTGCCAATCAGGTTTGCGCCATCGGCCTTCAGGTCGAAGGTCTGCGTGCTGGCTGAACCATCGCGTCCCTGGAAGGACACGGTCCACTTGCCGGTTGCATCGGCCGCGCTGACGATATTGAAAAGGCCGAGGATTGCCACGGCCAGACTTAACAGAAAGAGCTTTTTCATTTTCAGATTCCTTTACTTTCGAATGACTTGACGCCCGCGCCAATTGTGATCGTTGATTTTGAGCGTGAATTGGCGGGAGCGCCTCCTTATACTCTAGACCGCTCCCGCTTACTCTAGGTTTGACCTTTTCACGCGGCCGTAGGTGTTAAGTTTTGTTGATTTGGTAGGGTGAAGCCAATGGCTCTCGATCTGGAAACCATTCGCACGGAGATGCTGGCCTATCTGGAGGCCAAGAAGTTTGCTGTCTTTCACGGCTATTCCAGATTGCTCGACTCCTTGCCCTTTGTGTACTGGGACGTGGATCGCCATCCCGATTTCCACAAGTTCCTCGACGTAGCGGCGAGCTCCGGTGTCAAACTGATCGTCCTTCACCACCGGGCTTTCACTCTCGACCAGATTGACGAAGCGTTGGAGCGTCTGGAGCAGACCACCATGACCCGCGAAGAGAAGCGGAGTCTTGAGGCTCGGCTTCGGGAGTTGCAGGCCTACGAGGGTTTCACTTGCGTGGTCGACCTGACCTTCGATCACGAAAGCCGCATCTATATTTTTGAACTGCGCACGGAGTGGTATGAGAATCTGGGTGACATCATGAGCGAGATCGAAGCGGCCACCGACTACGAAGACGACGAGGACGACGAAGACGCGGGGCCGATGTCCGGCTATTATTCGAAGAACTGATGCCCGCGACTAGGCAGGCCAAGGGCCTACGGCGAACACCGGCGCGTTGGGTCGCACCCAATTCTGAAGCACGCGCAGTCGAGCAACTGCAACGGGAGCTGGGGTTGCATGCACTAGCGGCACGCATCTTGGTGCAACGTGGCCTAGGCGATGCCGAAGCGGCTCGCAGGTTCCTGAGTCCCGATCTCACGTCGCTACATGATCCGCACCTCATGGCGGACATGCGGCCGGCCGCGGATCGCCTGCTTCGTGCCATCAGTACGAGCGAACGAATCCTTCTTTATGGTGACTACGACGTGGATGGCACGACGTCAATCGTCATTCTTAAGAAAGCCATTGAGTTGTTGGGCGGAGCCGCTGATTTCCACATACCGCACCGGCTCAAGGATGGCTACGGGATGCATGCCGGCGTAATCGATGCGGCTGCGCGTGATGGGGTGCGGTTGATTGTGAGCGTCGACACCGGTATCCGCGCCTCCGCTGTCGTCGAACAGGCGCGCGCGTTGGGCATTGACGTCATTGTGACGGATCATCACCTGCCGGAGTCGACTCTGCCGCCGGCGCTCGCTGTGCTCAATCCCAACCGGCGCGACTGTGGCTATCCGGAAAAGAATCTCTGCGGCGCCGGCGTTGCGCTCAAGCTGATCCAGGCCTTGCTTCTTCAGAGCGGCCTGCCGGTTGACCGGCAAGGATCGCTGCTTGATTCGTTCCTGAAACTTGTAGCTGTGGCCACCGTCGCGGACATCGTGCCGCTTACGGGTGAGAATCGAACCATCGTTCGCCGGGGACTTTCCGGCTTCGGCACCATCCGCAATGCCGGGCTTCGGGCGCTGCTGGAGGTTGCTGGATTCGCCAGAGGGGACTTGCCCTCCGCGAACCAGGTGGCTTTCCGGCTAGCGCCGCGCATCAATGCTGCCGGCCGCATGGCAAGCGCTAATGACGTGATTGAGCTATTCGTAACTACGGACGAAAAGCGGGCGAGAGAACTGGCGCAGCAGCTGGACCGGCTCAATCGGGAGCGGCAGGAAGAGGAAGCTGTTACGGTTGAACAGATCCTCGCTGAGTGCGATGCCACGCCAGTGGATGACCTACCGGCAGCGCTGATCTTTGCACAACCGGGATGGCATCTGGGCGTGGTGGGCATTGTGGCGAGCCGTCTGGTGGAACGTTTCAGCCGCCCGGTCTTCGTCCTTAGTACCTCGCGTGACGAAGGGTGTCTCTCCGGGTCAGGGCGCAGCATTCCGGCGTTTCATTTGCTCGAAGCCTTGGAGAGTATGCCGGAACTATTCACCAAGTTTGGTGGGCACCGCCAGGCAGCGGGCCTCACGATTCCTGCCGACAAGGTTTCCTCCTTTCGGCAGCGCTTCACAGAGTTTGCCAACCAGAAGCTGGCTCCCGGCGATTTGTGCCATCAGTACATGATTGACGCGACAACCGACTTCACCGAACTGACGGACGCATCAGTCGACGAAGTCTTCTCCCTGGCGCCTTTCGGCTTCGGCAATGCCGCCCCGCTATTCCATGCAACAGACGTGGAAGTGGCTGGGCCGCCCAAATTGCTGTCGGAGGGGAAGCACTGCAAGGTGCCTGTGCGGCAGCACAACCGGATGATTATTTGTAATGGATGGAATTTCGGCGACCGCGCCGATTTATTCCAGCTGGGGCGACGGCTGGAGGTGCTGTTCCAGATCGAGGAAGACTCTTACGCCCGCAGCCGCCGGCTTGGCAATTGGAGCATCACGCTCAAGGACGTCCGCACGCTCGCGTAGACGCGACGCGTAAAAACTCCAGCACAGAACCGCGCGTACGAGTCTGTGTGAAAACTCCGCCAATGCTCCGAATCGGAATGGAAAACAAAGCCGAGATGAGTCTCGGCTCAGCAGGCTTGACAGCCTGCGCCACGCGGGCAGGCATTCGCTTTGCCCGCGCGCGGCTCTGTGCTGGAGTTTTCACGCAGACTCGTCACCAAGCGGATGCTAACCGAGGCGCGACGGAGACGGTTGCCCCGACCGTTTGATTCCGGCGACCCCGGGTTAGGATGGTGGAAGGATCCCATGTCGCTTGTCCCGCACTATATTGAGGTTTTGCGCTCTTATGAAGCGGGCCGCAGCGCTGAAGATGTCCGTCGCGAATTCGGTGTCAGCCGTGTCGTAAAGCTAGCCTCGAATGAGAACCCATCAGGCCCATCCCCAGTAGCGCTGGAAGCGGTGCGTGCCCGGCTCGAACGCCTTCACGTTTATCCGAGGGGCGGTATGGAGCTGCGCGCCGTGCTTGCACAGGAATACGGGACCAAGATCGATAACGTGATCGTGGGAAGCGGCTCCGACAGCATCATTTCCAATATCGTGCGCACGTTTCTGGGAGACCAGGACGAGATCCTCACCACCGAAGCGGCGTTCATAGGCTTTCAGGTCGTCGCGAAATCACGTGGCGTCCCTTATCGCACCGTGCCACTTCACCAATGGCAGTATGATCTCGAAGCCCTTGCCGATGCCGTTAACGAGCACACCAAGATCATTTACCTGGCGAATCCGAACAATCCAACCGGCACAATCTTCACTCGCCAGCAGTTTGAAGCTTTCTACAAGCACATTCCAGAGCGGGTGCTGATTATCCTCGACGAGGCTTATTTCGAGTACGCGAAATACAGCCCGCGCTATCCGGATTCCATGCACTATCGTCTGGATAACGTCATCACGCTGCGTACGTTTTCCAAGGTGTACGGGCTCGCCGGTCTGCGCGTCGGGTATGGATTTGCGCATGAAGATCTGATCCGCAATCTGCTGAAGGTGAAGCTTCCCTTCGAACCAAGTTCACTCGCTGAAGCAGCGGGCATTGCCGCCCTTCGCGATAAGGTGTTCTTACACAGGTCGCTGGAGCTGAATGTTCGCGGCATGGAGATGATGTCAGCCGGCTTGCGGAGACGTGGATTTGAAGTTGTGCCGTCCGAAGCTAACTTCTTGATGGTGGTGTTGCCCGACGGCCGGTCAGCACATGAATTGGTGGAAGGCCTGCTGTGCCTCGGTGTAGTTATTCGCCCGCTGGGGGCTTTCGGCCTGCCGCAATGTATTCGTGTCTCGATGGGTACTGACGAAGAAAATCAAATCTGCCTGGAAGCGATCGACCAAGTCACTTCCGGCAACCAGCGGCTCCAGGAAATACTCGTTACCGCGAGCGAGCTCTAAGAGGAAAACTACATGCAAGCAGTCTCTGAAAAGGAAGTAATCGCCAAAGCCGACTTTCTGCCGCTCCACGGAACCGACCATGTGGAGTTTTATGTAGGGAATGCCAAACAGGCCTCCCACTTTTACCGCTCCGCCTTCGGCATGCGACTGTCGGGGTATTGCGGGCCTGAAACCGGGGTGCGCGATCGCGCCTCCTATGTTCTTGAGCAAGGCAAGGTGCGCTTCGTGCTGACCACAGCCTTAGGGCCGGACCACCCAATAGCCGCTCATGTGAACGAGCACGGCGACAGCGTGAAGGTGATTGCGCTATGGGTTGACGATGCGGCGGAGGCTTGGAGGCAGACCACATCGCGCGGCGGCGAAAGCGTCCAGGAACCGCGTACGCTGAGCGACGCGCAGGGCGAGGTGAAAGTCGCGAGCATCGCTACCTATGGCCACACCATTCATGCTTTCGTTGAGCGCCGCAACTATGCCGGTGTTTTTCTGCCAGGTTACGCCGCGGTGAAAGACGAAGACCGGGTCAGCCGTCCTGTCGGCTTGCTGCACATTGATCACATGGTAGGCAATGTGGCGCTCGGGGACATGAACCGGTACGTGGATTTCTACCGCCAAGTGATGGGGTTTGACCTCTATCAGAGCTTCGACGACAACGACATCAGCACCGAGTATTCCGCGCTCATGTCGAAGGTGATGTCGAATGGCAATGGGCGCGTGAAGTTTCCAATCAACGAGCCGGCCACCGGCCGGAACAAATCGCAGATTGAAGAATACCTGGAGTTTAACCACGGCCCAGGAGTGCAGCACATCGCCCTCGCCACGAACGACATCGTCGATACGGTCACCAGGCTGCGCAAACAGGGCATCGATTTTCTGCGTGTGCCGAGCGCTTACTATCAAGAGTTGGCCCATCGCGTCGGGAAGATCGACGAACCAGTGGATACACTGGCCGAACTCGGCATTCTGGTGGACCGCGACGACGAGGGCTACATGTTGCAGATCTTCACGAAGCCGGTTGAAGACCGGCCGACCCTGTTCTTTGAGATCATCCAGCGTAAAGGTAGCCGCAGTTTCGGAAAAGGTAATTTTAGGGCATTGTTCGAGGCCATCGAGAGGGAACAAGCGCTGCGCGGGAACCTGTAGGCAGAGCGTCAGCTTCCAAGGAACCAATTTCAATCGTTGGTGAATCAGTTATTTATGCGGCAGGCTTCTGCTTGAATGGCACTTTCGTAACCCAGTTGTTTAGCCTGTCGTTTGAGCCTTGCTTCCTGCCTTTTCTCCCTCTGAGCGTCCCTGGCCGCCCAGATTGTTTCGTCGTATTCAACTTGATTCCTGACCATGGTGTAGAAGATGATGGCGATTTTATGTGCGGTCGCCGTGATCGCCCCGCTTGGACCCAGCTTGCTTTCATCCGACGCAGGTAGTTGCCTACGGGTGTAGGACTGTGATGGAGGGATGAAGCGGCCAAACGGAGCAGGTGACCGGCACGGTTTTTGACAGTCCGCATTCCTCGCCAGAGCGTTTTGCCGGCGCTAATATCGTTGTCTGGACAAAGATTAAGCCAGGAAATAAAGTGCCCTGCGTTGGGCCATTTCGACAGGTCTCGACCTACCTCGCTGAACAACGGCAAAGCGTTCTCTTCCAAGCCGGGAACCTGAGTCACGTCGACCCCGAACAGTTTATAGGCTTCCGTACGCAGATCAAATCCAGGATTCGGGTGGCCGTTTTTCTTTCTTCTTTTCTTCCCCGCTCGGTTTCGTTTCTGATCGGGTGGCAATGGCTTCTCCGCCGGGTCAACCCGCGGCTCGAATTTAGGCAACCGCTCCTCAATCTCGAGATCACACTCAACGATCCGTTGCTGATAGGTCCGATACAACTCGCGCGATTGTCGCAGTGTGAAGAGATGCTCCAGCCGCCAATTGCCCACGAGCGATTTTCGGATCGTCTCCAAGTCGGCTTTAATGTGTGAGTCCCGTAACTTGGCTAACTCCGCTGCTTCCCGTTGGCCGGCCAGGATTGCGTCTACAATGGCAAGTCACGTCACACCGGTGATGTCGCTGATGACATGGTGAATTTGCAAATTCATTTGCGTCAGCGACTTGTGCATGTGCTGCACGTGTTGAGTGGCCGCCTGGATCAACTCACTGCGGTGCCGCACCAGCGTCCGCACTGCGCAGACGTCCTCCTCAGGCCGAAACGCAGGCCGCAGTAATCCAACCGAGTGCAGGAATTGTAACCACTGGCACTCGTGCCAATCGGTGCGCCGTCCAGGCACGTTCTTCATGTGCCGCGCGTTGACCAAACACGGCCGGATCCCCCGCTGCTCGAGAATGTCATAGAGCGGAATCCAATAAACACCGGTCGATTCCAAGGCCATCGTGGTCACACCACACTGCGCGAGCCAATCAGCCAATTGCTCGAGAATCCTCGGTGAACGTCGCAAACACGCGCACGGGATTCTCGTCGCGCCCCGGTGGCACCGCCACGAACATTTCTCGTGCACCAACATCGACACCGGCTGCGCTGGGCTCTAAGACCGGCCGGTCCTCTAAGCACATCCCCTTCCGTCGACGCCGACGCTTGGGCTTCGGCGGACTTGCCTTCCCCTTCACCTTTTGCTGCTGCAATGCTTGCTGCTGCTTGCCCACTTTGCATCCTTTCTGAGCTTCGGGCAACGGCCAAGCTGTGCATGAAAAGATACTCTTCCAAACGGAATCAGTAAGGGCATGACCCAGACTGTTAACCACTGCTTTGCGCACGGAACTTGGAACCACGCTAGTGATCGGTGTTGAAGCACACCACTGCCACGACGGCTTACTTCCGTTACCCTTCGCTCCATTCCAGGATGCCGAAACCGAGCGAATGATAGTAGGTTCCTTCCGGCTTTGCCCCGTCAGCCGGGCCGAACGCTAGTGAGAAACTGACACCTCCGCTGTTGCCATCGGTCAGGTTTCCGGGTTAATAGCGTGCAATACTAGGCCCTCGAATGGCTACACACGGGAAGAGGCCGACGGTTGTTTACGCACTCGATTCTGCTGACGTCACCCTCCTAGCTAGAGCGTTGGATGGCTGAAGGACGCCTGCCACACATGGCGGAGTTGTGGCGGAATTCCGCTCGACACCGGATTGGCGGGCCCGGCTACTGGGATGAGATCGGCACGTGGATCGGCGTACTCGGGAGTGCCCGCAACGCGACACGGCTATTACTCCGCGCGACGGCTGAAACCGGGCACCTACGAACTGGAGATCGTTCCCCTGACGGCCGCGCGGTCTCGCCCTTGTTGGGAGTCCGTCCAGGATCCTCTTTTCAAGGCATTAATTCTGGAGCCCATCGAAGGCTTCCCCAGCTCTCGTGTCGCCGGCGCCCAGCTCTACAATTTGACTGTTCAACAGGAAGCGTATGCCGCCGCCCCCGTGATCGCAATTCCCAGCGCGGTGGAGACGCAGACCCGCCGGATATACGGGAAACGGCGCATTCCGCCATTCGATCGATTCCATGAGCCAGTGCGCTTCTACGAGCAGCAACTTGAAATGAATCTTGACATGTTGCGGCGCAAGGGCCAGCTATTTCGTGAACTGATCCGCGGCAACGAGTTCGATTTGCTCGTGGCCGGCGTCAACCTCCACGATGTTGTGCACATGCTGTGGCCATTCCAGGAAAGCCGCGACGATCCGCGCGACCCGAAAGGACGACTCGCGCATGGCATTCGCGCGTTCTACGAAGCGGCCGACCGCGAGATCGGCGAAATTCAAAAGCTTCTGCCGGACGGTTGCACCGAAGTCATGCTTTCGATGTACGGCGTTAAGGACCAATACCCAACGCTGGAACTCAGCACGCGGCTAATGGAACTGCTGGGATATCACGTACCCCTCGCGAGCAACGGAGGTTCCAGGGATCCTGTCGGCATCGCGCGGCGGCTACTGCCGGAGCCGGTGCGGTTCAAACTCAGCAAAAGCCTGCCGGCAGCATGGCAGCAATCGTTGGTACGGAGCGGTTTTGCGCAGAGCATGGATTTCGAACGCTCTCGGGCTTTCCTTTTACCGACGTCTTTGTTTACCTGCCACATCCGCGTGAATTTGAAAGGGCGCGAACCCACCGGATGCATCGCACCCGGGCCGGAGTACGAAGCGCTGCTGGATGAGATAGAAACGGAGTTTCGCTCGGTCATCGATCCGGTGACGGGGGAGCCCGCCGTTGCTTCTGTTCTTCGTACGGCGAACGCTTCAGGCCCGTGGCCATGAGGCTCGGGTCCTCACCTCGAGTGCCGGCCTGGACTTGGATGGTCCCATTGTCGACTACCGGACCCACGGTACGACTTCTCCGTTCCGGACCTTGCTCCAAACCGCGAACCCATGGGCCGCGTCAGCATTCCGACGAGCCTTGAGGGATTTCAGGCCGGACGTTTCATCTGAGTCTGTTCCTGACGCAACTCTCGCCGTTGATTCTTCGCGCGCTCGAGCAACGGGAGTTTAGGAATGTTCCGTGTGTTTACTATGCCCAGTGGCAGAGGGCGATCTGCCCGATCGGAACGCGCCAGCTGCCGGGCGGATCAGCCTGCCGGGTTCCGTGAGGGCTCTCCTGTTACCGGAATGGTTGTCTCCCGCTCCGCGATTGGGCGCCGTTGATGCTTCAAATGCAGGCTTTGGGCGCATGGATTGGCGGGGTCGATCGGATCGTCGCCATCGGTAACTTCGTGCGCGAACGTCTTCAAGAAGCGGGCTTCGAGGACATCGACGTGATCCACGGAGGTGTGGCGGCGCGCGCTGCGTGGCCTCCTCTCAGCGGTCCGTCGCGCATCGGCTTCGCGGGGCGTTTGGTTCCGGAAAAAGGCCTGGATGTTCTCCTGCGCGCGTGCCATTTGCTCATCCGAGATTTCCCCCTGCTTAAACTGGATATTGCGGGCGAGGGGCGAGCCTCCTCTTCCGCACGCGCTTTGGCCGACGCATTGGGTTTGGGGCAGTGCGTGACTTTTTATGGAAAACTACCCCAGCCGGAATTGGAAGAAGTCCTTGGGCGCGCTTGGGTACAGGCCATCCCTTCGGTCTGGGAGGAACCATTCGGCCTGATTGCAGCCGAAGCAGCAATGCGAGGAACAGCAAGCGTGGCGAGCGGCACGGGTGGCTTGGCGGAAATCGTGATCCATGGCGAGACTGGCTTGCTCACTGCGGCCGGCGGTCCGGAACCGCTAGCGGCCGCCCTGAGAATGCTTCTCACGAATCAGGCTGTGGCAGAAAGAATTGGCGCGGCCGCCCGCCTCGATGCCATGGCGCGATTCTCTCTCGACCGGCATGTGCAACGATTTCTCGATCTTTACGAGACGCTGTTGGGGTCGAAGCGGCAGCTCTAGTTTACGGCTACGGAGACGAAGACCCGGCCCTCCACCGCTTCCATAATCGCAGGCACCAGATCGGTTGAGAGGCGCGGCTTCGTGACGTAGCCGTGTGCACAGACGGAAAGAGCGGCCTCAAACATAATCTTGATCGGCGTGACAAGTCAGAAACACGATTTTGGTGCGGGAATCGGCGCGGCGCAGAGCGGAGGCCACCTGAAGCCCATCCAGGATCGGCATGGAAATATCAGTTACCAGGACATCCGGGTTCAGCCTGAGAACGGAGTCCACGGCGTCACGACCAGTTCCGACTGCGCCGACAATGGCAAAATCGCCGTTCAGACGTCGGCGAACCTCATCGAGAATGGCGGGGTGATCGTCGGCTATAAGAACCCGGGTTTGGGGCACGTAAATCTCCTGGGTCGCACTGGCTCCGGATGAGCCATTGCCGCCTTCAGTCTGATTTATTGCGCTCCACGGGACAACCCGTTAATCCAACAGGAAGGGTTCCTCACGCCGTTCCGCCGGCGGATGCAGTTCGCGGGGTGGCTGCACCCGGCAGGGGCACGTTGGCAATCACGGTCGTGCCTTTGTCTGGCTGCGATTCGATGCGGAACGTGCCGTTGACCAAATGGACGCGTTCCTGCATGCTAACCAGGCCCAGTCCCTGGCTCCATCGGTCCTCCGTCTTGAAGCCCACACCCCAGTCTCTGACTTCCAGTTGCACATGGCTCGCCGTGCCGCGCAAGTTCACGGCGAAGTTTCTTGCTCCACTGTGCTTGAGCGCGTTGTGCAGTGCTTCCTGAGCCACCCGAAAGAGAGAAAGAGAAACGCCCTTGGGAATCGGAAAAGGCACGCCGTCGTCGGCGAACTGGACGCTGACGTTTTTCAGCTTAGAGAACTCCGCACAAAAGCCTCTGATAGCGGCGACCAGTCCCAGGTGATCGAGCTTCGACGAGTGCAATTCATGTGACAGGGCCTGGACATCCGATGCAATTTCGGCGCACTGCCGCTGGATGTCCAGCATGCGCGCATTCCGGCGAGAATCCGAAACGTCCGAACCGGAATACACTCGTTCCAGGTTGAGGCTCAGCAACGCAAGCCGCTGGCTGATGTCGTCATGAAGCTCGCGGGCTATGCGAGACCGCTCCTGTTCCTGAGCGTCGATCAACTTTCCACTTAATTTTTCAAGCGCCTCCTGGGCCTGTTTCTGATCGGTGATGTCGACCGCCGAGCCGATGAACCCCAAGAAGGTCCCGTCTGGAGCGATGCGCGGCACCGCCAAATCGTACATCCAGCGGTACGCTCCATCGCGGCGCCTAAGCCTGTACTCCTTGGAGAAACCGGACCGAAGCTGATAGGCAGTCGCGTTCACTTCCAGAACCGCCGGCAGGTCGTCCGGATGGATATACTTCGTCCATTTCTCGCCCAGTGCCGCATCCGAGGAGCTGGTCGAAAAATCGAGCCGCTTATCGTTCTGGTAAGTCACATTCCCGTCCTTATCGGAAGTCCAGATCAGCGATGGCGCAGCGTCCGACATTACGCGGAGACGTTCTTCTTTTTCCCGAAGCGCGGTTTCAGCCTTTCGCTTATGGAGGCGCTGCCAAAGCAATCCCGCGATCAAGAGAAACTGAAGAAGAATCAACCCAGCGGCGGCTACGATGTACTTCCTGTAAAGGTCCCAAACGGACGGTTGCCGGTGCAAGACAACGCTGCCCGCCGGCAGCGACGCCTCGGAAATATGCCATCGACGGAGCTCACGCCACTCAACGCACGGAGAGTCCGGTGCGTCGTGAACAACGGGAATGCTTGCGGCGCTCTCGCCCGAGAGGATGCGAGCTGCTATTTCGCCTGTCCTTGCCTCGTGTTCACCGATGTCGGCGCAGACGCCGCCAACAGCTCCATAGTCAAAACAGTGTTCGTTTACGCAATACGTCGGAAAGCGCCGGGCGATGTCTTCCAGAACCTTTGTAGTCGGGATTGCTGGCTGTGATGAAGATACCGGTGCAAGCAGAAAGAGCACAACGGTATGGGGAGGTAGCGCGGACACCCGTTCGAGCAACTGGCTGGGAGGGAGGTCCACCAGGTCGATGTCATTCAGCGTGTCGGCGTGGAGACGCAACTCTTCATCAGCTCTGTCCAGCCAGAGCTGTCCATAGGTTGAGTTCGCGCCGATCACCGCCACGTTCTTTGTGTCGGGGCTCAGCCGGAGGGCAAGATCGAGGGTGGAACGAATATCATATTCGCTAGTTACTCCTGTGACGCCGGAGGCCAGATCAAGGCTCTGGAGCCTCAGGGCAGCGACATCCATAAAAACAACCGGGACGCCCTCAAATACCTCCCGGCGATGATGGATGACAAACTGGAGCGCCGAATAGTGATGGGCCACCACAAGGTCAAGCTTCTGCCCCTCGTAAGAATGGCGAAGCGTCTGGACAAGGCCGCTGTCGTAACCGTCACCGTAGCGATAGGATTCGAGGCGTTCGACCTGAAAATTAACCCGCGCTGATACGTGGGTTCGCACTGTCGATTCCAAAGTCTCTAAAGAATCAAACTGGTCGCCGAAGGAGAAGCTGTCCAGGATCAGGACGGTTTTTTCGCCAGCAGTCGGGACAGGAGGCTCCGGGGACGCGGAGTTGGAGGCCAGGACGAAACTGAAGACAAAAAGCAGGGAGCGCACCAAGGATGGTGCGGCAAAGGTATAGCCGGTGTACCGCCTGCGTTTTAAAACTCGAGCCTCCATAGTCGTCGGCGAAACTTGACCGTCGATTCCACCGCGTACGAGCAAACTTCTTAGCCACACTCACACACATGCCTGTCGGCGGGGAACAAAGCCCCTCTACTGCTTCATGATACGCATTCGAGGAGGACTCCACCAAGCGGACCGTGCGCCAATTACGCACCGACGCCCACCTTGCGGAGCGCCGACTAAGTGACCACTCTGCGCATAAAGGTGCGTGTTCCCAAGACAAACATCGCCACGACGGATATGGTCAGCATGACCAAAGTCCAGCCGATTCCCAGAGTAGGGAAGTTTTGCCCCCCAATCGGAGGAACCATGGAGTAGCGGAGACCCTCCGACGCGTAGGTGAGTGGGTTCAGCAGCGTCAACACTTGAAACCAGCGAATGTTCCGAAGCGCGGCCCAAGGGTAATACGTGCAGCCCGTGAACAGCAGCGGCGTGAAGATCAAAGTGAACATCAAGCTGATCTGATCGGGCTTGATCACGGTTCCCATTAGTAGGCCGATGGTCGAGCCGACGCATCCGGTCAGCAACACCATGCCGATCAGGAGTGGAATGCGGTCGCCCCGAACCGCAAAGCCACTCCCCAGAATCAGCCAGCCCAGGGGGAAGATCACGGAACTTGCGATCACGCCCCGCATGGCGCCGAAGATGACTTTCTCGAGCGCTACCCACCAGACTGGAAGAGGCGACAGCAGACGGTCATCAATCTCGTGAGCGAAGCCGAGATCCAACACCAGCGGCAGGGTCACGCCCTGCATGGACGCAATCATGCCGGTGAGCGCCACAATCCCCGGCAGCATCAGTGCGGCAAAGTTCCCTGCCGCCAAGCCGATCCCTGGCAGCACCTTTCCAAAAATAAAGAGAAAGAACAAGGGCTGCATGAGCGCCTGCAGAAGAAAGGGCAGGAACTCCCGCCCGGTTACCCGGATGTCGCGCCGCAGAATAGCAAAGAACGCGTTGAAGGCCAGGAATGTGCGACTCTCCCGGCGTTCGGTGTAAGTCCGGTCCATCAATTTAGCGGCAGCAATATCACTCATTAACGCAGATGCCTTCCGGTCAGAAAAATGAAAACCTCTTCCAGCGAGGGCTGCTTGACGCTCAAATCGCGGACCTGCGCACCCGATGCCAGGACTGCCTGCGCGGCGGGGCCGATCAGCGTATTCGCGGCCGCCGCGTAGACGCGAAAGCTCAGAGAGGCCGGCTCGGAACCCTCGTCCGCCGGGCCCTTATCGTCCTCCACTAACTCCACCTTAGCCACGCCTGGAATCTCGCTGAGTGCCGCCCGTACGGCCTCTCCCACGCCGGTGCTATTTGCGGGGGGATCGGCGCGTACCTCCAGCACGGTCCCGCCTGGGATCAACTTTTTCAGGGCTGAAGGTGTGTCGTTCACCAGGATCTTCCCGTGGTCCATTACGGCTATGCGATGGCAGAGCCGGTCCGCCTCGTTCATGTCGTGCGTGGTGAGCAGAATCGTCAAACCACGCGCGTTCATCTCCCGAATGCGTTCCCAAAGGAACAATCTGGATTGTGGATCGAGGTTGTTGGTTGGCTCGTCCAGGAACAGCACGTCGGGCTCGTGCATCAGCGCGCGCGCGATCATCAACCGTTGCGCCATGCCGCCCGAATAGCGATTCACTTTCTCGTTTTTCCGCTCGCCCAGGCCGAGTTCGTCCAATAAACTGTCGGCCAAAGCTTCGCGGGCTTTTCGCGGCATGCCATGGTACGCCCCGTGAAACGTCAGAATCTCTCGAACCTTCAGGCTTCGGTCGAGGTTGCTTTGCTGTGGGACGACGGCGATGCGCTGCTTGACGCTGATGGGATCGCGCGCAACGTCCACCGAGGTGATGGATGCCGAGCCCTGGGTTGGCACAATCGATGTCGTCAAGACGCCAATGATGGTAGTTTTGCCCGCACCATTCGGACCCAGCAGCCCGAAGATCTCTCCGCGCGACACATCGAACGACACTCCATCGACGGCGTTCACCTTCGACTTTTCGTAACGCTTCACCAATCCGCGAACGGTGATGGCCGGCGGAGTCGCGTTTCCCAGGCTGATAGGCGTGTCGCTCATGCGGCTCTCCCTTTGTACCGCAACCTGGCCGGTGTCCCCGACGCGCAATCGACGGGCCGTCGATTCGTGCTGGCCGAAAAGTACGCCCCCGTCGGGCTCATTCAGCTACCTTCATCTCCGCCGACTGAGGACGCTTTCGAAGCATCCAGATCGAGAAAACCAGAATCAGAATCAATGGTCCGAGCACCGCCAGCTCTAGCAGCGACTCTCGGAAGATCCGGTCATGCTCC
The DNA here is from genome assembly GCA_963771305.1 of uncultured Acidobacteriaceae bacterium. Classification (GTDB taxonomy): domain Bacteria; phylum Acidobacteriota; class Terriglobia; order Bryobacterales; family Bryobacteraceae; genus CAJCIT01. The sequence continues at coordinate 209,438 of CAVYTS010000025.1, read as the reverse complement.
GCCGCCGGGATGTTTTGTGAGCCAAAGTTCGCCGCTTCCATAGTGATCACAAGCAGGCGCCGGATGGAGGCGATCAAGCCAACGATCAGGAAAGGTTCGGTCTCAAGAACCTGCGATCGGATGGAGATCCGCACCGTATGCAGAATCTCAACCAGCATCAGGGCTAGAAGTAACTGGTCGAGTACTTGGAGCACGCCCTTGGCCAGCGCTCCGGCTGCGACCTGCGACCAAAGCCGGTAAGCGGTGTCCCCGATTGTTGTTGCCGCAGTGAGAACAAGCAGCGCGCCGAGGACAACGTAAAACAGCACTTCTATCGATTGCAGATAGCGCTCTGCCCCGTTTCGCAGCCGTTCCCGAAGTTCCGTTACCATCGGTTTTCACTCCTCTTCTAAACCGCCACTCTATCGTAAGGTCGCGCTGGTTTGTCGAAAGCGAGCTAGCCCAGCGGGCCTATGCGAGCAAGTCAGCACCCGGTGCGCCTCTTGTCCAGGGTTCGTGGCTGGAAAAAACGAAGCCAGCAACAGGCCGGGCCAAGGGCTCGGCGGTTTTGCGACGCGAAGTCCAGCGGTTGGTAACAGACTTGTGCATTCGAGCTCATCTCATTGATCCTATTTGACTTAAGCCAAGTCCAAATCAACGAACGCAGCCGGCCGGTGAGCCAACGCCACGCTCCAGCAGGCGGATTACGAAACGAAGTGGGGTGAGCCGGTTCCGTTCAACACCGCCGATGAAAAATGTCACCCTGGATCCAATGGCGAGCGCAGCCGGATGTGGGAATACTGCTCCGAAGCGGAGAGCGCGGGGCGAGAGCGCCCCGCAACCGAGGATTGCGAAACGAACTCACCTTGGTTTTTACCGGAGACGACGGCTGTGCATTCGAACTCATATCATTGATCCTCCACTACTTAAGCCCAGTTGTGACGCGCTTGCCGGGAACGCCTGTGGACCGACGCAATTGCTGAACGACCGGATTACGAAACGAACTGACATCAACCGGATTCGTTAATCCGACAACCCGAATTGATTTTCGGAAGAACTTGGAAGCCAGAAGATGGCGACGAATCAGAGGTTCGGCCTGGACGAAGGAAACCCGAGATGACTCTCGGCTCGCCAGGCTAACACACGCGCCAAGTTTTTCCCGCATTCAACGCCGATATGCTCACAGGCTAGCAAGCGAATCTGGCCCCATGATGAGGCACGGCAGAGGGCTTTCGGTCGAGGTGAACTAGAACCTGCTGATTCTGTTGACTAAATAACGGAGCGCGTCTTGTGATCGCAAAAGGTTGGGGCCTGACCAATGTCAAGAAATGGGCCGCGAGGTCAATTACAGTTCTTAACGTTCGAGTTCGGATTCGCCGACATAGCCATTGAGGCTGTGAGACACAAGCACGCGCTCCGCAAACAAAACGTCAATCTCCTAATCTCGATGTAGCCAGAACCCGTATGTCCTCAGTTAGCTAGATCGAAGCTGCCGAAATGCAACAGGACTCTGCTCGATCGAGTGTGCCGGTGTTCGGCCTGAACGTTACCCGTTGCCCTCGTGGTCCACAAGGATCCGGAAGTTCTGAAACGAGTGTTCGTACTAGGGCGTCAGCAGGTCTACCATTATCATTTATCTATTGACCTATCCTGATTAGCGATCGCTGAGACTCTTATGACCGTTCTGAAGCAATACCGTATAGGAGACCACTTCCTCAGAATGAGGCGATTATTCGCCGTAGTGAGTCTTTTGTCGGCCTCAGGGATTCTCGACGCCCAGGGGACATCGACTTTCCCGAATCTTCCGGACACCGCAGCTTTTCGAGACTTTGAAGCTGAGGGCAGTTCGGGCGTGGTCCGATCATTGGAGAACGGCAATCTTTCTGACGCCGCTGCCTGTGAAATTGTCGTCGCGTTTGGCGACGGAGGCGGCACGCTGGATTCGAATGTGCTCGACTTCACGAAAAGCACCCTGCTGACTGATGCCACGCAGCCGTCAAACGTTCTGCCGATGGATCTCGACAAGTCGGACTCCCAGCCGATCGCCCTGGCGTTGGTCGATCCCAGCGGCAGCGACGTACCGGATTTCGTCTTGGGCGCCGGTACAGGCGTCAGCCTGTGGCCCGTTAACCCGAAGGCTGCGCCGTCCGGAGCCATGCCACCCACACTCACTCCTACCGGCCAGCAGACCAAGCGCATTCTCGGAATCCTGCCGAATTTCGAGGCCGTCAGCGCTAACACTCATCTCCTCCGCTGTCGCTCAAGGAAAAGTTTTCGCTTGCCACCCAGAACACCTTCGATTATTCGTCCTTGATCTCCGTCGGCATGCAGGCCGCGATCGAACAAGCCAGGAAAACGTACCCGGAGTTTCATGAAGGGGCGGCCGCCTACGGCCGTTATTATTGGCACACGTTCGCCGATTCGGGGGTTGAAAACTATCTTGTGGGGGCCATCTTCCCCTCCATCACTCACGAGGACCCTCGTTATTACACCTTGGGTAGGGGACAGGTCCTGGAGCGCGTGCGCTATGCCGTAAGCCGCCTGTGGATCACCAGGAGTGACGCGAGAGAGCCTCAACCTTCAATTTCTCGGAAATTGTTGGCAGCGGCGTGTCAGCCGAAGTTTCCAGTCGTTATTACCCCCGCGAAGCTCGCACCTCCGGCCAAACTCTTGAGAGGTGGGCGAGCCAGTTGATCAACGATGGGGTGGGCAATGTCGTTCAGGAATTTTGGCCCGACATCCACCAGAAGTTTTTCAAGCCGCACTGATTCCTGGAAACGTATCAACCGAATCAAGGTTTACCGGCAGCATCATCCTCGTCGTGCGCCACCATTCCTTCCAACTTCCGCGCCATCTCCCGGATCAATAATGTATTTTCGGGCCGGATAGCAGTTTCCATCTCTTCCAATACGCCTGCCAGTTCTTGGCATAGCGGCGCGAGCGTCGTTGGCTGGCCCTTCGCGGCGGCAATCTTAGCGATAACTTCGCGCGTCTTGAGGTCCAGGGGCCGGTACGCGGTTGACATTTTTTGAATGTGTTCCCAAGTCACAAAGTTCCGCCAAACCTTAGGTTGATCCAGTCCCGCGTCACGACCGTCTTTACGCAATAGGTTCAGTTCCTTCAAGAGTTTGTTAGCCATCTCTGGCATCCGCTCGGGATTGGTCGTCGCGATATTTTGACTTGAGAATTCACTGTCAGTCTCCAGAAACAGAAAACGAAAACGACAAACCATCCCCAGCCCTTTCAGCAGGTATGAGGTGGATTTGTCGCCGTAGTCCACCCGGTCAAGCATTTCTACAAAATAGACACTGAACTCCCGGTAGTCATCGTAGTACCTGGTGGCGGTGGTTAAGATGACGCGATAGGCCTTTGATTCGTCGCTAGACAATATAATCTGGCTGTTGTCTACATTGACGCGATCCGGGAACGATGACATGACAACGCTCGTGATAGCCTCTTTCCACGAAATGGAAAGTCGGTTTTCCGCAGTGGACGTCAAGAATTTCTCCCACGTGATCGGTGTATCCTGAAGACCGAAGATCTCCATCGACGTGCCGGCACCCATAGGGCGAAGTTCCGCATCCGCAGGTAAGTTGTCGTTCGACTCCACGAGCGCGGTGCCTTTTACCCGGATCGTGATCTGCTTCTGAGGTTTGACGACAGTCTCGACCGTGCCTTTCAGGTAACGGAAGATAGCCAGTTTGAGGTTTCGTACACACGCGGCGGGTAACTGCTCCGGCTTCTTTTGTGGCTTGGGAAACCCGGTTTCCTCGATGATCCGTTCCACTTCTGTCTGCCATTGTTCGAGTAATAGACAGATCGGGTCGTCTGATCGTACCTGAAGCTCCGACCCAAACTGTTCGAAAGACAGGTCCAGCTTGTCACGCCCAAGGCGAAGTGAGATTCCCTGTTCTTCCGCCGATACAGCCGGAGGGTTGTCTAAATAGAGAGCAATCTTAAGGCGGTCCGGCGCTGTTTCCATCACGTGATCGAAATAGCCGACTTCCCATCCTGTGTAGCTATGGCTCTGCTTCTCAGCGCCTGTATACACGATGATGAGGACATCGGTCTTCTGCAGCTTCGATTCAATCTGCTTTTTGAACGCCAGACCTGGCTGCAGAAACCACTTATCGAGATTCACTTCCGCGAAAAAATCCCCCAGCGCGACCTTCAGGCAACTGCCGATCGCCGTGGCAATCGCGAGATCTTCCGATGCATAGCTGATAAAAATCCTGAAAATGCGAGGCTCTATCCTTGGTTGCGCGCCACTGGCCATTCTTCCTCCGCTCGTTCCGGCACGGCAAAATGAAGGCACTTGGTCTGCCGAGCCGGAACATCGCTCGACTTCCGGTAAGTCTATCAGCCTGTCCGCCCCGCTAGGACTCGTGGGATCACGACGCCCGCTACGCGCCCTTCGGAACCTTTGGTGGCATGAACCGCCTGTTTTGGTTGGTGACTGAATCCGTGAGCGGCCAAACGGCCGGCGACATGTTCGAACTCTCCCCTGTTCGACTCTCCCCTTGACTTCGACAAAAGAAGTAGTATGCTTCCCTGTAGAAGTACAAGGGGAGTCCACGCATGCCGGAACAGAGCATTGATCTTCCGCAAGGGACGCTCGATTTGTTGATCCTTCGAACTCTTGCGCTTCGACCCGAGCACGGCTGGGCCATCTCCGAGCGCATTCACCAGGTTTCCAGTAAAGTTCTCCAAGTGCAGCAAGGGTCGTTGTATCCGGCTCTGCATCGCCTCGAGCGCCGTGGATGGATCAAGGCTACCTGGGGTACGTCGGAAAACAATCGCCGCGCGAAGTATTACGAACTCACCCGCAGCGGGCGGAAGCAGCTCGAAGCGGGAGAGGGCGAGTGGAAAAAGCTCGCAATCGCAGTCGCCCAGGTGCTCGAGATGACCTAGGGGAAAGGCTCCGAGGGTGGAATGATGGTCAGTGATCTGTTGATTCGAGTCCGTGCGTTACTCCGGCGCACCGCCGTCGAGACCGAGCTCGACGACGAATTGCGCTTTCACTTCGACCAGCAGGTCGAGAAACTCGTTCAGTCCGGTTTGCCACTTACGGAAGCGCGCCGCCTGGCCCGCCTCACCTTTGGTGGTTCCGAGCAGATCAAAGAGGAGTGCCGAGAGGCGCGCGGCGTACACTTTCTGGAAACGCTTTGGAAGGATTTATCCTTCGGCCTCCGGCAACTCCGTGGCAGCCCCGGCTTCACCTCCATTGCTGTTCTCACCCTCGCTCTCGGCATCGGTGCCAACACCGCAATCTTTTCGGTTGTGAACAGCGCTTTGCTTCGCCCGCTCGCCTACTCTGATCCGCAGCAGCTTTATCTCGTCAAGGAGATCGTGCCGCAGCTCGCGAAGTTCTACCCTTTGATGGACGCCAACTTGCCGGACTATCGCATTTGGCGGCGCCAGGTTCGCTCATTCGCTGACGTTGCCATCGCCGAGCCAGCCCGCGCCGATCTCACACAGGCAGGCGAGCCCGAGGTCATCCACGGCGTGCGTGCATCTTCAAACATCTTTGCGGTCCTCGGTGCGCAGCCCGCGCTCGGCCGTGCGTTTCGTCCGGACGAAGACGAACCCGGTCGCGGTAACGTTGTTATCCTGACCGATGGCTTTTGGCGAAGGCGCTTCCAAGCCGACCCGTCCGTACTCGGCAGATCCTTGACCCTGGATGGCGTACCTCACGAGATCGTGGGCGTACTGCCGCCGTCACTTCGATTTCCCCCCGCGTTGGGCGGCAGTAGCCGCGTGCAGGATTTCTTCGAACCGTTAAACGGCCCGCTGCCGTATGAGCAGGACCTCATCGGCGAATTCGACTTCGCCGCCGTGGCGCGCCTCAAACCGGGCGTGACTCCAAATCAGGCCCTTGCGGAATTGAACCTCATCCAGGCGCAAATCGCGAAACAGGCGAACACGGGTGAAGATCTCCGGGCCGCTCTGCTGCCACTTCAGGCGGAGGTGGTCGGGCCATCCCGCCAAGGCCTCATTTTTCTGCTGGCTGCTGTCGGCGCGGTTCTGATGATTGTGTGCGCCAACCTCGCCAGCCTGCTCCTCGCGCGCGTCCCCGGCCGCCTGAGGGAAGCCGCAATTCGTACCGCTCTGGGTGCTTCACGCGCTCGCATCCTCCGCCAAATGCTCACCGAGACACTTCTGCTGAGCATCGCCGGTGGTCTGGCCGGCATTTGGATCGCCCGGAATGCCATAGGATGGCTGGTCCGTATGGCGCCCGCCAACATACCGCGCCTTGATGAAGTGCGGCTGGACGCACGCGTCTTGATATTCGCCGTCGCCATCTCACTTTGCACCGCAATCCTGTTTGGGCTACTGCCCGCCTTGCGGATTATTCGCGCCGAACCGCTGGACGTCTTGAAAGCCGCGGCCTCGGCCCATACAGAAGGTCGCCCAACACGCCTGCTGCGCGAATGCCTGGTCGGTCTTGAAGTCGGCCTCGCGAGCGGGCTTCTTCTTCTCGCCGGCTTGCTCACAGCAAGCCTCGCGAAAACCCTGAACGTGAATGCCGGTTTCGCCGTCGAGAACGTCCTCGTCGCCGGCGTCGATCTACCGGCGCAGAGCTACCCCCAGCCCGTCGCCCGGCTGCGATTCTGCGGTCGCGTGCTTCGCGAGCTCAAGAATCTTCCCGAGGTTCGTGCCGCCGGGTGGGTCAGCATTCCTCCCCTGGCCGGACAGGGCAGCGTCACGGCTATTACTCTTCCTGGCACGCAGCCCAATGCCGAGCAGCCCATCGCGAACTATCGTTCTGCCAGTCCAGATTACTTTTCGGCAATGGGCATTCCGCTCCTCGAAGGCAGAGTCTTCAGCCCCACCGACCGCGGCCGTAAAGTCGTCATGGTTTCCCAAACCGTCGCCAACCGCTTCTGGCCTGGCCGAAACCCCATCGGCCAAATCTGCACCACCCACTGGGACGGCGACGTTCCCAGCGAAGTTATTGGCGTGGTCGGTGACGTCCGCACCGTGCGGCTTGAGGAGACTCCCCTCCTGATGGTCTACGTACCGGACTGGTTCAACTCCATCTCCGCCCCCTCGTCGCCTTCGTTCATCATTCGCACATCGGCGGAAGCGGGAAGTTCCGCTGCAGGGGTGGGCGCCTTGATTCACAAGATTGACCCCGACGTGCCCATCACCAATATTCGTCCGATGTCGCAAGTGATTTCTCAGTCTGTGAGCGCTCGGCGCTTCCAGATGTTTTTGACGATGACGTTTGCCCTTTCCTCGCTACTGCTCGCAACACTGGGCATCTTCGGTGTCGTCAGTTATTCCGTCCAGCAGCGCCGCCAGGAACTTGGCATTCGCACGGCACTGGGCGCCGATCTCGACGACCTCCTCCACCTGGTTCTTCGCCAAGGCATGGCGCCCGTGACGCTCGGCTTGGCCGGCGGCGTGATGGCGGCAGCTCTTGCGGGACAGTTCGTTAGCAGCCTTCTCTTCGGCGTGTCGCCCTATGACCCGTTGACCATCTCCGCCATCGCTGTAGTCGTCACGGCAGTCGCGCTGTTGGCCTGTTATGTTCCTGCGCGCCGCGCCATGCGACAGGATCCGATGCAGGCGCTACGGTACGAGTGAGTCCGGGGCAATACGCCACTAGAGTCTGTCTGGGATAGTGCGGCCTGGCGTTTTGCTGACTCGCAACGTCCACCGAGTGCAGTGGCACAGCCCCAGACGCTCCTGAAAAACGCAGACCCGCGACGAGTCGACCGTGCTGCATCTTGGGACAGATAGGATGAGACGGCTGGCCATCAGCCGGAGAGCGATAAGCTAACCAGAGCGCACTCGATGAGGTGCCAGAAAGAGGACCAGGCTTATGAAGAGGAGTAACAAACCGAAGCCTGTGAAGAAAGCTCGAGGGCAGACCAAGAGCGGAGAAACCATCGGGATCGACTTGGGGGACAAGACCAGTAGTTATTGCATACTGAACGCCGAAGGCGAAGTAATCGAGCGAGGCAGTTTCCACAACACCGAGTCGTCCCTCAAGAAGCATTTCGGGTCGCTGATGCGAACGCGTATCGCGATGGAAACCGGAACGCAATCGGGCTGGATCAGCCGTTTCCTGAAAAGCTATGGGCACGAAGTGCTGGTAGCGCAAGCGCGTGATCTGCAGGGCATCGGCCGCAGTGACCGCAAGAATGACCGCAACGACGCCGAGAAGCTCGCTCGCTACGCGCGCCTGGACCCGAAGCTTCTCAATCCGATTGAGCACCGCACCGAACAGCAGCAAACCGATCTGTGCGCCATTCGGGCACGGGATGCCCTGGTGCGAGCGCGGGCGCTGCTGGTCAACAACGCACGCGGCCTGGCCAAAACAGAAGGCACGCGCCTGCCAGCTGCCATCACTCCGACGTTGGGAGCACGGGCCTTGGAAGTGCTGAAAGGCGACATGCAAGCCGCGCTCAAGCCGCTGCTGGAGCAGGTCGATCAGCTCGTTCTACAGATTGCGGCCTACGACGCGATGCTGGGACTAATCGCCGGCCAACGTTATCAGGAAGAGACCAAAGTGCTGTGCTCGGTGCCCGGGGTGGGGATACTGACCTGGTTGAGGTATGTGTTGACACTGTCGGACGCGCAGCGATTCGCCCATAGCCGCGACATGGGCCCGTACCTGGGATTACGGCCAAGACAAAATCAATCGGGAGAGCGCGATCCACAACTGGGTATCAGCAAAGCGGGCAATGGTTATCTGCGCAAGCTCCTGGTGCAATGTTCGAATCACATCCTGGGGCATTTTGGCAAAGAGTCAGAGCTCAGAGAATGGGGCTTAGCGTTGGCTGGACGTGGTGGCAAGAATGCGAAGAAGCGGGCGATTGTGGCGGTGGCACGCAAGCTGGCGGTGTTATTGCACCGACTCTGGGTAAGCAAAACGATCTATCAGCCGTTCTTTGGGAAAACAGCGGCGGAGGTGGCCGTAGCGAGATAAAGGAGAGCCAAACGCAAAACCAAAAAACTTTCTGTTGAAACGAAAACAAAACCGTTTTGTTCTTCTGGTGACTGCGACGCGAGTCTTGGGCCTTTGAGCCCGTTGGGACAGATAGCAGCACCAGGCCTTGAATCAGGAACCCCTTTTGCATCGGGCCCAGGCGGCTCTTCATTGAATGCGTATGGAAGCAGGGTTCATATGAAAAAGGCAAAAAAGAACAAAACCCACTCAACTTTTCGGTTGACTCGTGGGGCCGTCTCATGGAAGGCTCGCTCTGTCCGTGCGGCGATTGGGCTTGAGTTGACAACAGTGGATTTCGGGATCGCCCTGGGATAGAGGCGGCCTGTCCCGGTCGGCTTTGTCTTGTCATCCGCTTGCTGACGCACGCGGTTCTGTGCTGAAGTTCTCACACGGGCATCTGCTCCGTTTGCATCGTTTAAGGTCTTACAGCAGGCGAACGAGTTGCTCGCTTCGATGCGCTTCCGCCAACTGCCTAAGATTGGGGCTAATCAGCACCGGATACTCAGGCGCTTCATCGAGCTGGAGTAATTCTGGCGGCAAGGCGGCAATGCGGGGACCGGCGGATTCGCGAATGGCCTTCGCGGTTGGCATCGGCTCCAGCAGCTTGCCATCGATAATGACGGGACGAAGCAGTGGCTCGCCCAGGAACCCACTGTTGCATTCGCTTTGGAGTGCGACCAGATCGTGATCCGCGGAACGATAGACCTGTTTCCCACCCGGCAGAGTGGATTTGTCTTCGCTGTATTTCGCGGTATAGATGGGAGACTTGCCGCGCTGCAGTTCAACAAGCTTGTAGACCACTGAGAGCGATGGCGCGTCCGCGGAGGTAGAGAGTTCCGTTCCCACGCCGAAGGAATCGATCGGGGCTCCGGATTGAACCAGACTGGCGATCCGCCGTTCGTTCAAGTCGCTGGTTGCCACGATTCGAGCATCGTGTAGGCCAGCCTGGTCGAGGATGCGTCGAACCTCCTTGGATCGAACTTCCAAATCGCCGCTGTCGAGCCGCACGCCCCAAATCGGCCGGCCGAGACTGGCAGCGAGGCGGGCGCCTTCCAGCGTGTCGTAGGTGTCGATGACATAGATAGTGGATTCGCCGAGCAACTGCTGCAACTGCAGGTAGGCCTCTTTTTCGGAGGCAAACGACATGACCCATGAATGCGCGGCGGTACCAAACACCGGGACACCAAAGCGGAGCCCAGCCTCGGTATTGCTGGTTCCCGCGCAGCCGGCGACGTAGGCAGCGCGTCCGGCAAGGGGTCCGGCTCCGGCCGAATGGGCGCGGCGGCTACCGAACTCCACTACGGCCCTCCCCTCGGCGGCCAGCACGCAGCGGGCGGCTTTGGAGGCGATGATGGTCTGGAACGCAATCGTGGACAGCAGATAGGTTTCCACCAACTGCGCTTGAATCAGGGGAGCACGCACGATGAGCACAGGTTCGCCGGGAAAGATGGGGGTCCCTTCGGGTACGGCGAAGACGCCGCCCGTGAAGCGGAGGTCGCGGAGAAAGTCGAAGAATTCCGGAGGCGTGTTCTTAAATGACGGAAGCGAGCGGAGGTAGTCGATCTCTTCTGAAGTAAACTCGAGCGTCAGAAGATACTCGAGAGCCTGTTGGAGTCCCGCCGCCACGAGGAAATTGCGGGCCGCTGGAAGGCGCCGAACCGAGAGCTCGAACGTAGCCAGCTCATCGACCTTCCCGGCGGCGAAGTAACCCGCCGCCATCGTGAGCTGATACAAATCCGTATTGAGGGCAGACATAGCGGCTGAGCGGCCGCTACTTTTTCACGCTAGCCGCCGGCTTAATCTCTCCGATACCTTTTAGGATATCGTCTACCGCTTTCGCATCCAGCTGATAAAGGGCCGGTTCGTTCTCACGCCGGGCAAGATACCCGTCAGGAACCTTGGCAAACGAGACCTTCTCAACACGCTTTCCGTCGTTGGACGTGACGTCAATTTCGATCGTACCGGTTGTGAAACCGGTGTCGACAAACTTAACTGCCGCCAGATCTCGTAACTTGTCGATGATGGACTGCACGCCGGCAGAATCCATAGACTTGCCATTCGATTTCCAGTCACTACCGGTCTTTTGGTACATGGTGTCGGCGGAGCCATTTCGAATCTGAAGCTTGGTTGGATCACTAAACCCAAAGTCGAATAGCTTCTTGTTTCGGAAGGCGTCGAGCGACTTATCCACACCGGTGCCCAGGTCGGCATTGACCTTGAACGCACCCTTCATGACACTGCTCTTCGCGTAATAGTCGTCTTTATTCTTGCGAACATCAAGGGTCTGGGTACTGGCAGCGTCGGTGATTTTGGCTGTCGCTAAGGGCTGGCCAGAGGCAAATGCAACGTCCGCCTTTTTGGCGTCGTCGGCCGACGCGGTCAGATCCATCTTCGCGTCGTGCAATTTGCGCAGCAACTCTTCGACCGTAAAGCTGTCTGCCCGGTAGGGCTTCGGTTTCAGAATCTGCCATTCATTCTGGTTGTTCTTGCCGAACTCGACCTGCCCTTTCTGGGCGGCCAGTTCGATCCGCGTTACCTTGTCGGAATCGAAGGTTAGGAGCCGCTTGTCACGCAGATCGTTGGTGGACTTCTCAAAGGAACTCTTCGCGGAGGCCGGCACGAGATACACTTTTGGATCGCCCACATGCTGGACATAGACCTGCGAGCCTGCCGGCACATCGTCTCCAAATAAAACTGTCTCGGTCTTTCCGTCTTTCTTGGTCGCGGTCACGGTGAGGGCAGGAGTCACCAGGCCGAACCCGGAGAGATTGGATGGCTTTTCTTCGAGGGCGCTGTCGGCGGTCAGTGGTGCTAGCGCCCCGGCGACGCCCGAGATGGCATCCTGATCAGCGGCATACGGCTCAGGGCCGCCGATGGTCCACTTCCCGCTCTGCTTCAAGAGCAGCAGCGTGGCGCCATCTTTCTTCTTGATCTCGAGTTGGTTGAGCTGGCCGTCCGGAACATTGACCAGCTTTACGGTTGTATCCGCCGTGGTCTTGGTCTCGGGCGTTTGCGGATGCTTCTTGGCCCACCACACGCCGACGCTGAGAGCAGCCAAAACGACCGCTGCCACCAGTAGATTTCGTGGACGCATGGCTATCTCCGCTTCAAGAAGATGCTGATGCCCCATCCGATGATAAACAGCGGGAAGCCGATCAGCACGGTGTACTCGAAGACATTCATTTGCGCCTGGGTGGCGTTGAGGCGGCGATCTTCGGGCTCCTTGGGCCGGATCGTGATCAGGTCTTCATCCGACGACAACCAGTTGATGGAATTCACTGCGAGATCACGATTGGATTGGAATGGGATGTAGCCGTTCTCCAGGAAACTGGCCGAGCCGATGACAACGAAGCGTCCCGGCTTGCTGGGATTTCCGGTATTGTACGTACCTGCGACCGCCAGCACCAGCGGGCCTTTCTTGTTCTTGGGGTCGTCCATATTGACCTGATTCGAAGTCAAGTTGACGGCGGCGACGGCGCGATCGGACGTAGAGAACAGTTTCTCGACGGTTGTTTTGTCACCGTTCTTCACTTCGAGGGACCGGGCGAAAGGAATCGCGACGGCGGCGCCCTTGATGTCCTTGACGATAGGCTGCTGTTCGAAGGTCGAGATGAGCGGAACTTCGGGACCCACGCCGAGCATCTGGCCTAAGGGGTTGGGATCCAGTACCAAGTCTTTCTCTGGAGTGACGCCCCAGGTCTCAACCAGTTTGGAGAGATCGCCGTTCTCGCTGGTCTGCAGTTTGCCCATCTGTAGCGGCGGATCCAGCAATAGCAACGCGCGTCCACCGGCTTCGACGTAGGCCTTGATAGCAGCCACTTCCGGCGCCGTGTAATCATTCTGCGGGCCGGCCACGACCAGCACTGCGCAATCGTCCGGCACCGCTGTCATCGTCAACAGCGAAACAGGCTCTGCCTGGTAGTTATCGCGCAGAAGCATGTCCTTGAACTTGGAAAGGCCGCCGCTGGTCGATTCGTCCAGTTGGCGTTCGTGGCTACCCGTAACGAAGCAGACCTTTCGGGTACCCTTCATAACCTTCAGAAATGCGCCGGTGATGCCTTCTTCCGTAAGCGCCTTCGCTTCTTCGCGCTTGGTTCCCTCTTCGACATAGGCTGTACCGGGGAAGCGCAATCCGTAGGAGCGGGCCACGGTTGGGTTCTTTTGATAATCGATGTACTGAATGTGGACCTTCGGCGAAAGGTTGCGATATCGATCGAGAGTCGCCTTCGCGGTATCGAATCCGGTCGCTTTGTCGATGTAAGTGATGGTGATGTCGGACTTCAGGCCGTTGACTACTTTCTTGGTTTCTTCCGACAGCGTGTAGCGCTTGTTCGCAGTGGTATCAAACGTCTTGTTATAGCGATTGGCAAGCCAGTTGACCATCACTAGAGCGGCCAGCACGATTATCGTGTAGAGGCCTGCCGAAGCGCCGTAGCGCGCCTTGGTGGCGCGAAGAGTTCCGTTGGTCGCCATTATGCCCTCCACCGGATGGACTCAAGTGAGCGAGACGTCAAGAATAAGCCGAAAAAGATCATAGAGATATAAAAGACCAGGTCTTTGGTATCAATTACGCCGCGCGCGAAGCTGTCGAAGTGGCTGGTGATGGAGAGGTAACTCAGAACCTGGGTGGTTACGGAGTTACCGAACGCGGTAGTCCAACTCAGCACAAACAGCAACAGCGCAAACGCAAAACCAGCGGCAGCCGCCACGATTTGGTTCTTAGTGGTGGTTGAAATGAACGTTCCGAAGGACAGCAGGCAAGCTCCTTGCAGCAGGATTCCAAGGAATCCCGTCGCCACCGGCTTCCAGTCGGGATGTCCGTAAATAAACAAGAAGGAGAAGTCGGCGAGCAGGATCAGCAGCAGCGCGCCGTACATCAGCACTGCGGCCAGCCATTTGCCCAGGATGATTTCGAGATCCGTTGCCGGAGAAGTCATCAGCAATTCGATGGTTCCCTGACGCTTCTCTTCCGCGAATAAGCGCATGGCAATGAGCGGAACCAGAAACAGTCCCACCACCGCCATGTTTGAGAACACCGGCGCGATGACTTGTTCGTTGATGCTCATGGGTCCGCCACCCCCCGTCATTTGTGATTCCATGGACATTCTCGCGAAATAGCCGGAGATAAAGTAGGTGAAGAAGCCGCCGAGAATCGCGAAGATGGCTAGCAGGACCCAGGCGATCGGCGAAACGAAATAGCTGTAGAGCTCACGGCGGCAAATGGTCCAAATGGTTCTCATTGGGCGCCTCCTTCCGGGGTCTTCCCGGTCAATTCGAGAAATACTTCTTCGAGGCTGAAAGCGACGGACCGCAATTCAAACAGATTCCACCCGTTCTGCACCACGACACGAGCGATATCGGCGCGCACGTTCTTGTCGGGCAGACTCTCCACTTCGAATAACAGTCGTCCGTCATGGGCCTCCTTCGAAATCACCTTGCTCACACCAGAGATCTGTTCAAGGCGCTGCTGGACAGCCGGCAGGTCGGCGAGGCCGGCCGGGTCGATCTCAACCGAAGCAGCGTCCGTGCCGTGCATCCGATGGGTGAGATTTTCAACCGTGTCGGTCGCGACCAGCTTCCCCTGCTTGATGATGATCACCTTCTGGCAAACGGCTTCCACCTCAGACAGGATGTGCGTGCTGAGGATGATTGTATGCTCGCCGGCGAGGCTCTTGATGAGTGCGCGGGTCTCGATGATCTGATGCGGATCGAGGCCGGAGGTAGGCTCGTCGAGAATCAACACATCGGGGTTGTGGATGATGGCCTGCGCCAAGCCTACCCGCTGCCGGTAGCCCTTGGAGAGCTTCGAGATCAGCTTGCGCTTCTCGGGGGCGATGGAGCAACGCTCAGCAACTTCGTCGACACGCTTTTCAAGGTCGCTGCTGGGCACGCCTTTCAGCTTCCCGACGAATCGCAGATAGTCGCCGACCTCCATCTCGGGGTAGAGCGGGGGCGTCTCGGGCAAATAGCCGATGCGCTTCTTCACTTCCATGGGCTTTTCGAACACATCGAAACCGGCCACCGAGGCCCTGCCGCTGGTAGGAGGCAGGAAGCAGGTCAGGACGCGCATCGTAGTGGTTTTGCCGGCGCCGTTGGGACCGAGAAACCCTACGATGTCACCCTTGTTAACGGAAAAGGAAATGTTGTCGACCGCGAGATTGCGCGCGTATCGCTTGGTAAGACCTTCGACTTGAATCATAAGTTAGTTTTGAGTGGAGACGAAGCTCCAATTAGGCGAGCCCACGCTCTCGATGCGAGCGATATGGGGCTCGAAACCACCAGAATAGGGAAGCCGGAAACTGCTGTCAATCGGGCGCTGACAGCACCGCCGGAGGCGACCCGCACCCGACCCTGGCTTAACGGATTTGCCCTGCTTTTCATTAGACGGACGTTCGAGGCTGTCGTACCGTTTCTCTGCGGTGCAGACGGGTCACATACCCATCGCTTGGTAGCCGGAATCCACAAAAATGACGTTGGCGGTGACGCCGCGGGCCAGATCGCTAGCAAGAAACACCGCTGTATCACCAACTTCTGCAGGATCGGTATTCCGCCGCAACGGCGATCGCGCTTCCACCTGCTCGAGCATCTTGTTCAGGTCCTTGACCGCCGCGGGCGGAGGCCGTCTTGATGGGTCCGGCGGAGATAGCGTTCACTCGAATCTTCTTTTCGCCCAATTCTCCGGCCAAGTAGCGAACACAGGCTTCCAGCGAGGCCTTGGCAACGCCCATGACATTGTAATTTGGCAGCACCCGGGTCGAGCCTAGGTAGGTAAGCGTAGTGATGGAGCCGCCATTCGTCATGAGCGGCGCCAGTGCGCGCGATACGGACACCAGCGAATAGGCACTCACTTCCTGCGCCAGCAGAAACCCGTCGCGACTGGTTTGGAGAAACGGATTGCTGAGATCCTCTTTGTTGGCGAAGGCAATGCTGTGCACCACGGCATCGAGCGTCGGGCTGATCCCTTTGAGTTCACCGACCAGGTGATCGAGCTCTTCCGGCTTGGTGACGTCGCAATTGAGAACCTTCGTCGCGCCCAAGTCGGCGCCGAGTTCTTCCACCGTTTGGCGTTGGCGTTCGCCCTGGAAGGTCAAAACCAGCTGAGCGCCTTCGCGCACGAATGCGGAAGCAATCGAGTGAGCGATACTCCACTTATTCTGAATGCCAAAAATGAGAGCGGTCTTACCCGCAAGGAGCTTTGTTGACATGGACCTTTCAGTGTATCCTGCGAGTCATTGGTGATGCGCGATTGGATGGCCGGACGTACGCACTTCCAGTCCCACACCCGGGAATCGAGTGTTCGAAAGAACCCCGACGGTTGGCAACCAGAAAAAGGCGAGATGAATCTCGGCTCAGCAGGCCAACGGCCTGCGCCACACTAGTACGAAGATTTTCGTTGACAGTACGAAACACTTCGTAGTACCATTGAGCCATGGCACCCTCCGCTACGCCGTCGCCTACCCCGATGGAACTGGAAATCTTACGAGTTTTGTGGCACTTGGGCCCCTCTACCGTAAGGGAAGTTCATGAAGTTCTCAGTCAAGCCAAACCAACCGGCTACACAACCGTCCTCAAGTTACTGCAGATCATGACAGTAAAGGGCATGGTGCGGCGCGATGAGGCGGAGCGGGCACATGTATATGAGGCATCGCAACCGGCGGAGCAGACCAAGCGACGCTTGGTAAGCGACCTGCTGGACAAAGCCTTTGCGGGCTCGGCGAGCGAACTGACTATGCACGCTCTGGCGGGTAAAAAGGAAACACGGCAACAAATTGAAGAGATCCGGCGCATGCTGGACGAGTATGAAAAGGGCATAAAATGAGGCTCCTATCACAGTGGTTAACCCCGGCCCTGGTGTCCGCATTCGGGTGGACCCTGATTCATTTCCTATGGCAGGGCCTCGCTTTGGCGGTCATTCTCCGCGCCGGACTGACCTGCTTGAGGACACCAACAGCCCGCTATAACGCGGCGGTCCTTACTCTGGCGGCGATGACGCTGGCTCCGCTGATCACCTTCTTCGGACTCATTTACGGACAGCCGACGAGCAATCGAGTTGCGCTACCGGCTTTCGGTTCCTTACTGGCCCGAACGCCCGAGGCGCAGCAAGCCGTCAACGCGGCTCGCAGCCTGGCAACCTCACAGGCCGCCGCGCCGGCGGCGAACATTGCTATCTGGCTGCAGAACACCGATGTTTCACAGGTTTTCGTTTGGTTTTGGGTGATTGGCGTATTGGCGTTCAGCCTAAGGTCCCTTGGTGGATGGCTGCTGGTTCGCGAACTGCACCGCACGTGCGATGCGCAGATTGCGCCCGTACTTCTTGAGACCTGCCGCCGCCTGCAGCAGCATCTGGGCATCCGCCGCGTCGTCCGGTTCTGCACCTCATCTTCGTTAACGGTCCCGGCGGTGGTGGGCTGGTTCCGGCCGGTGGTCTTGTTTCCGCTTTCGGCATTTTCGGGACTTTCCGCCGAACAACTGGAAGCCGTGATCACCCATGAGCTGGCACATATCAAGCGGTTCGATGCGTTTGTCAATCTGTTCCAGATTGGTGTAGAAACACTCCTTTTCTACCACCCTGCCGTTTGGTGGGTAAGCCGGTCTATCCGCGACGAGCGGGAACATTGCTGCGACGATGTAGCGGTTGCCGTGATGGGTAATCCGCTCGACTACGCCAGGGCTTTGACGCTCATGGAAGAGTGGCGTGCATTACCGGACTTCGCACTGGCCGTTAACGGCAGACCTCTGCGAACACGGATCGAGCGGTTGCTGGGGATTCGCTCGGTGATCGCAACGGCCGGCGGTGGCTGGACGCTAGGCGGCGTTGCCGCGATGGCCTTGCTGGGAACTGCTGGAATGGTTGCCGCGAGCGGATCACTGCGCAGCGAGACGCTCAATATCTTGGAAGAGCGGTTCTTCAATTCGGACACTCCCAAGAGCGCTCCACGCGCTGCCCAGACCCCAGCGGCTCCCGAGCGGCATCTCATTGCGAAGGCGGCGCCCTCACCCGCTGCCGCTCCGAGCGCTCTTTTGTCGTCGCCAACTCCGGCGGCTGCGCCGGCGCCAGCTGCCAAGGCTGAGGACCAGGCAACACCTCGGCCAGCCCCCGTGGCCATGGCGGTTCAGTATGCAGCGCTAATAAACACCCAAGTGCATACTGCGCTGATGATCGCGGCGGAGGAGCGGCAAACCACCTCCGACGCAACCGGGCAGACGGGGCGTTCGTACATCGCCGACATGGAGGCTGCCGGCTACAAGAACCTGACCGTCGATCAACTGGTGGCACTGAAGATACAGGGTGTCACTCCCGAGTATGTGGGTGAGATCAAAGCTGCGGGCTTGAACCCGGACATCAACCAGCTGATCGCTATGAAAATCCAGGGTGTGTCACCGGCTTACCTGCGCGATTGGAAGGCGGCGGGCATCGACGCGGATATCAACAACGCCATTGCAATGAAGATCCAAGGCGTCACGCCGGCCTACGTCAAGGACGTGCAAGTCACGGGTTTGAATCCGTCAATCAACCAATTGATCGCGATGAAGATCCAAGGTGTGACACCGGAATATATTCGCGAAGTGCAAGCGAGCGGTTGGAAATCCGTCACGATTAACCAATTGATTGCGATGAAGATCCAGGGAGTGAAGCCGGCCGACGCGGCCGAGTTCGAGAAGCTGGGCCTCAAGGACTTGTCGGTCGACGACTTGATCGCACTCCGCATTCAGGACGTTTCTCCGAGTTACATCCAAAGCATGCGTGCGGCGGGGTTCACCACCAACAAAGTGCATGAACTCATTGGCGCGAAGATCCAGGGCGTTACGCCGGAGTTTATCGAGAAGGCCAAGCAGCATGGATTCACTAATCTCAGCTTGCACCAACTGATCGCGCTGCGACAGGCTGACGTTTTCTAGCTGCGTTTTCTTAGCAGCCTGCTGAAGGCTGTATTACTAATCTTCGTTTCTTTTGCGGAACGAAGTGGAGCCGGTCGTGGGCGTCCGGCCCCACTTCTGCATTCGAACCCGTTTGCGGCAAAGCCCGTAGTGCGACAGTTTGCATCACAAATTTACAGGAGTTACAGAAATGAAAAAACTTTGGCGATCGGCGGCCGTTCTGCTGCTCGGGATCGGCGCGGCGCTTGGGTCCGTGACAGGCGGCCAGTCAGGACACTGGATCATTGAACGATCAGATCAACCGGGCAAGGTGCAGTTGAGCCTCGAGATTTCTTCAGAGGGCCACCACTCGAATTCAAGCTCGGACTGGGAGGTGCGCGACCTGCAGGGTATCGACCTTTCGACGACAGCCAGGCACGACGTCCACTTCACCATCAACCGCGATGCCGGGAAGATCGACGCGGAAGGGTTTGTGCATGACGGCGATGGCGCGGGCTTTTTCCACTTCATCGCAAATACCAAGTACGTTGCCGATATGGCCGCGCTGGGTTTCCCGGGCATCGAAGACGACCATCTGATTCAGTATGCGATTCACGACGTTAGTCTGAATTTCGCCCGCGAAATGAAGGGCGCCGGCGTCAACGGGCTGGACAAAGACAAACTGATCGCCTTTCGAATCTTCAATGTCAATAAGAGCTTTATCGACCAGATGCGCGCCGCCGGCATTCCGGAAACCGACGCCGACAAGCTGATTGCTTTTCGCATCCACGGCGTCACGCCTGAGATGGTTCGGGCATTAAAGGCGCAGGGGTATTCGCCGGATGCCGACAAGCTGATTGCCATGCGCATCCACGGGGTGACGCCTGAATGGACGAAGCGAATGAGCGATCTGGGCTATGGCCACTTGGATCTCGATCAGTACATAGCGTTTCGCATTCATGGTGTTACGCCGGAGTTTATCCAGCAGATCAATGGGCTGGGTTACCAACATCCGGAACCCGACCAGTTGATTGCTATGCGGATCCATGGCGTTACGCCCGACTACATCACGAAGCTCAGTTCCCATGGCGTAAAGCATTTGACGATAGACCAGTTAGTGAGCCTGCGGATTCAGGGGATCAACTAGTATATCGTTTCGTTAAAACATAGAATAATCAGTCCTGGGTCTGCGGATCGAAATTTTTCCAGCGGTGGACAACGGGGGCAGCGTTGATTTCCTCGATACCCTTAAGTATTCGGGCTTTGAGTTGGCCCAGAGATTGGACCCGAATATGCCGAAGGAAGCTTCGAGCCATCTTACCGAACAGAGTCTCGACAATGTTGAGCCATGAGCCATGCTTCGGCGTCAGGACGTACTGGAAGCGGTTGGGGTGCTTCGACAGGAATGCCTGCGTTTCTTTGGAAATGTGCGCGGAATGATTGTCCAGAATGATTCTGATGGTGCATTCAGGCGGGTATTTCCGATTGAGGTCTGACAGCAGTCCAATGAATTCGATACTGCGGTGACGGTCCTCCACGCGCGCTGTAACGTGGCCGTTCTGGAGGTCCAGCGCCGCCAGTATTGAGCATGTGCCGAATCGCTTGTATTCGTGATCTCGTCCGATTTCGGGATGCTTGCCCGGTACCGGCGGCAGGTCGGGCGGGGTATTGCCAATGGCCTGCACGCCGGGCTTCTCGTCCACCGAAACCGTGATCACATGGGAAGCGGTTTGGCCGGCGGCCCGCTTTGCATTCTGTAGCTCCACATCCTGATAAACGATCAGGACTCTCCGCATTCCCGCTTCGAAGTCGGGATCGCGCCGCTCCAGGTAGTACTTGACCTTTTCGGGATGAAGGGGCTGTTCGGCCAGAATTCTGTGTACGGTGGCTTTGGCCGCCCTCGAAAGGGCAGGATAACCGGCTTCCACCGCGTGCGCGCGGATATGCTTTGCCAGCGCCTGCCGGCTCCAGACTTCGGCCGCATAGCCCAAATCCTTCGGTTTCGAGCACGCCACATGCACCACCCAGGCCTTCGCGTCGTCGCCAATTCCCGGTTCTTTGGGGCGATGATAGCCGTCCTTCAGCGCTGCTGTCGGACCCACGGCCAAAGCCTTTGACACCCACTTCGAAACGCTCAAACGTGTCATTCCCAGACGCCGGCCAATCCCTGCGATGCTCTCACCCCCGTGATACCCCAAAAGGATTGCGGCCCGTTGAGCCTCGCGGTGTGGCGCCGTCCTTGACCGTGTCAGTTGCTCCAATTCCGCCCGGTCTTCGTCCGACAAAATCAGCTTTGATCGTCTTGATTTGCCTGCCATACCTAAGCGTAGCAGAAAACAGATCAATAAGATTATGCTTTAGTGAAACGATATACTAGGCTAAACAATACGCCGAGGGCCGGTAGCCGACCGGCCCTCAGGATGGGGTGCTTAACCGTTTTGGGGACTGCGACCAGGCACCATACTGTAAGCCTCTGCTGGGTCCAAACTACTGCGCACGGTGATTTCTAGTTGGGTCAGGACGGGATGGGCGCGGCGGGGTAGATGAGAGCGGAGCCTAGCACAAGCTTCCGGCAGTTGATCGAGCGCTGCCAGAGTATCGCGGAGCATGGCGTGGAGATCCAGGCTGGTGGGAGGTTGGTCCAAGGCCCAGAGAGCCTCCACATAATCGGCATCCAGTTCAAACAACTGGCCTATCAGGCGTTGGGGGATTTCTGCGGGCGACAAGTCCATCCGATCTAGGGCACGGAATAGAGCCAACAGATCGAGCCGGGCTTGCTCCAAGCGCGCTCGGAGGTCGACCGGGATTTCCGCCGTGGAACGGCGAGCCATAGCCCGAGCATGGCGCATCGCATAGCCGAGGTCAACGGGTTGAGGATTACAAGGAAACCATTTTCATGCGATCCAACAGCGCCCAGTCATCATTCAACAACAACAGACGCAACGCGAGAAGACGCCGCGCCCCAGCCTCGCTCCAGCGCATTCCGGCTTGCCGCAGACGGGCGTGGACCACCTGTTTATGGGCGCTCTCCACAGCGCCGCTACCAATGCCATAGCCCAAGCGCAAATACTCGTCATAGCGCATGCGCCCAGCATTCTCACTGTAATAGCCGACCAGCGATTGCAGACTGGCGCGCAGTTCCTCGGTTTTAGGCCGCAGGCGTTTCAAAGCCGCGATTACGTCTTGCACCTTGCCTGCACGCAGATCTTCGGCAATCTGATGCACCCAGCGGTCGGCTTGTGCGGAATCATCTCCGTAACGCAGGCGGGCAAAGGTCCAGGCGTGTTCCAGGGCATGCCAAAAATCGAGGATTTCGCAGCGGTTCACAAACATCGTGGCGCGGTTCCAGATCCATTCGGCGCCGTCGCCGACTATCACCACAACGGTGTGAGTGCCCACCCAACCCAATTCTCGCAACTGAGCGTACAAGCGTCGAAAGATCTCGTCGGCTTCCCCCAGACAGGTGACCAGAAATCGCCGGACCACCGATCGGCGCCCGGGCGAGGTTTCGACCCGTTCCCTCGGCAACAGCAGAACGCCGGTTTTCACTTCGCGGAAATGGCCCTCTTCGACCAGCGGCAAGGCGGGCAGTGGTTCCGTGCCCATCCGTCGGCGGCGGTGCGTGCGGACCTGCATTCCCAATGTGCAACCGTCGACTCCCAAAACCACCGCCGGCGGAGTCTCTGCTGCCAAACTACCTTCACTCCGGCTGTCAGCGTGGTACTGGCTCAAGGCTTCACTGTAGTCAGCCGCCGCCTGCCCCAATCGCTGTGCCACCCGCCACACACCCATGGCGCTGATGGTCACTCCCAACAGCAACTGCGCTAAGCGCGCCGCCAGTTCGTAGGGCGCCACAGCGGCCAGCAGTCCCAACCGGCGGGCCAACGAGCCACAAATGCGCCCTGGTTCTACGCCCAGCAGATCCAGCAAGGGCCGCCGTTCCTGCTTGCACGACGAGCAACGGTACCGCGCCGGAGAGGCATGCAGCCGCCCCCAGTGCGCCAGCCAGGAAACCGGACGAACATCGTGATAACTCATGGGTCGGCCGCATCGGGGACACTCCGGCACCGTGGCGCAGGCCTGTTCGGCGACCGTGTTGACCTTACGCTGCAATGCCTCCAACATCTGCGGCCTGTACTCCAACTCCACCTCACGTTCCAGTAGAACGAAGCGCGACGGCTGATCGGCGAGCCGAGGCCGGAGCGGTGGTTCCACCGGTTCCGGTTGAGACCGGCGCCGCTGCGCCATGGCTATCTCCTTTCACTCCGACGATGTGTCGGCCGGAGCATGTCGACGCCGTTGTTGGCGTGCGAGCACCAGTAGTTGAGCGTTAATGACAAATAACTCGGCGACAGAGTCCTTGAATCCACGGCCCGCCTCGACACCGGGGCGGACCATGTCGCTCCACTCCGCAGGAATGGATTCGACGTGCTTCTTGCCGTCGGCCATGAAGGTGAGTGTGTAGAACGGATGAGCGGCCCCTTCGGCACAATGGCAGCCCGGTTTTCCGCACCGCCGATGGGACAGTACCAGGGAGCCGGGGAGAGCGTCAGCGGGAATGCGGAGTCGCGCCAAGAGTCGGCGTTTGCGGCGCTTCAAGGCGCCGGCCTCTGGCCCTACGGGTGAGTCTGGAACTGCCATCTGATAGTAATAATACAATCAGAATCCAGATAGAACAAGCCCAATCTGAAATGTTTTATCGAACCCGAGGCACGACCGAAGCACAAGGCCTGGACTATACTTTTAGAATCGCAGAGTGAAGCTAAAAACGGCGCAATCGTCCAAACTACATCCGCCAAATCATCGATGAGGCCGGTACGTTTCTCACCAGGTTCGGGGCGTACCAGGATGGAATGGCGCTCTACCGAACAGCGGTGAAGAGATACCCTGACGATCCCGCGTTATTCCAAGGCTCGGCTACTGCGCCAGCAAGGCAGGTTTGCACGAGGAAGCGGTGTCCGCGAACCGGCGGGCACTGGAACTCGAACCGGAGAATCAGAAGTTGGTCAACGACCTCGGCTGGACTCTCTTACAGGCCGGCCGCCTCCCGCAGGCTATAGGGAAGCCCTGGAGCGGGCGGTCTCGATGGATCCGAGCGGTGAGTTGGCGAAAGAGAATCTGCGTTATTGCAGGCAGCGGGTCGCACGGACGAAGCTTGACGAAGGGGGGAACTCTCAACCGGCTCGCCGTGCTCCTCGCACACCCCGCTGAAAAACGGACGCCATCGTTACCCTTCACAACGAATTCGGTTGGCCGGTGGTCGCGGCATCGAGACACCAATGTGGGCAGCAGTGGTCGCCACCAGCCGCCCCCAAAACGGTTAAGCACCCCTCAGGATGCCATCCCACCCGACAAGAGCACGCTGGTGCGACACTCAAGAAGAGCCCGGAGCCTATTCAGTTCTTCATGCGAGTTTTGATTCTCCTGGCGGCCTCTGCCGCCATTCTCAACGCCAGCAATCCCTGGAGCAAGGACAGTTCGCAATGGAGTGCCGACGATGTCGAGCGGATCCTGACGAGTTCACCTTGGGGAAGAGTAGCCGGCGCAACTTTCGATACTCCGGCCGACGATGAGGAGCAAGGCGTTGAATTGCCGCCCGGCAACCAGGCCGGCGATAGCCGTGGCGCCACCGATGGCAAGTGGGACGGCGGTGTAAGTAAGAACAGCACCGGCAGCGTCCCTACGCTGCCCGTGACGGTGCGATGGGACAGCGCACTGCCCATGGTCAAAGCCTCGCAGCGAGCGGCGGGCAACCAAGCGGGCGATCCCGGGCTCACCGAAGGGGATCTGAAAAGGTTCTACGTCATCACCGTGATTGGGCTGGTGCCTAGCACGAATTCGAAGCACCCCACCAAGCCGGCCAACGCCAGCCCGGACAACGGCGCCACAGTCGATCCGGAGCAGCTGTTGACGGGCATCAAGACCCAGAGCCACCTGTTTTTCCCGAACCGGCCCTCGGTCCGGCCGGACGAGGTGAAACTCGACGCCAAGACGGGCGCGCTCCGTTTCTACTTTCCCCGAAGCAGCTCCATTGCTTTGGGCGATAAAGAGGTGCTGTTTTCGACCCACTACGGCCGTTTGACGGTGAGGCAGCGATTCCGGCTTAAGGACATGTTGTATAAAGGCGTGTTGGAGCTATAGTTCGTGGCGCACACACCCAAAGAGAAAAAGCGGCTGTTGAATCGCGCGAAACGGCTGCGCGGGCAGATTACCGCCGTTGTGCGGGCACTCGACGACGAGGCGGACTGCGCGGAAACGCTGCATGCGATCGCGGTGTGCCGGGGCGCGCTCGACTCCTTGATGGCGGAGGTCATCAAAGGTCACATCCGGTTGCACATCCTAGATCCTGAACAGGAGCCAACCGAGGAACAACTGCGGGCCGGCGAAGATCTGATTGACGCGCTGAAGATGTATATCAAGTGAACGCCGAATCAGTACGTCCCCACTTTGATTGCTAGTGGCAGGGTGAGATTCTGGCCGCCGCTGGTTACAACCAGCGCTTGTGGTCCGGCGATTATGTTGGAGTTCGCCGTCAGCATTGCGGAAATCGAAGTTGCCGAGTTTACGGTCACGCTACTAACGGCCAGCATCCCGCTCGGCACTGTCACCGTATCGCCCGCTTGAAAACTCGTATTGACGCCCGTGATGGTTACAGCGATTTGGGCGCCTGCCGTCGCAGCCATAGTGCTCGGACTTACGCTCGTCACTTGCGGCGCGGTCGGTCCCAGGATCGTCGTCTCATTGAACAATCCTCGCATGATGAAGGACGCCATCTGTCCTCGTGTCACAAACTGGTCTGGACAATAGATCAGCGGATTGGTTGCGCAGCCGTTGGTTACATGTTCCTCATAGGAGCGCTGGATGAACGGGAATGGGATACCGCTGCCTTCCACATTCGTTGGCACGTCCGCAAAGTACGGCGTTGAGGCCGTCGGAAACGTCGCACCCTAAAGGGCCAGCCGGGCGCGGATCATGAAGATCGCCATCTCCCATCGCGGGATCCCGTCAGTGGGACAGAACAGGCCTGTTTCGCATCCAACGGTAATACCGAGATCCATCATCTTCTGGATTTGGGGGAAGAACGAGTTCGACTTTCCCACTTGGCGGCAGAGAGCGCAAGCATGCCGTTTTTGTCGGCTTCCCCAAACCCGGGAGCACGGTTGACGCTGGTCGTATCCCTGGCGTGTTGGGCCCAGCGGGCGGGTGCTCGGCGGCGTTCTGACCTACCGGTCGATTAACCTGACAGCGGCCCTGCTCGGGGTCGATCGCCGGTTGTCGATCGTCATTCTGATCGCCGTGTTCCTGGTCTTTCGGCACTTCACGTTTCTTGCGGCTGTGGTCGTATTCGGTCTTTTGTGGAGTCCGGCCTACTGGCTCACGAAATACGACCCCGAACTGGGCGTGATCGCTCCGAAAGCTCTTATGCAGCGGAGCCTCTACGGCCCGGGCAAAACAACAAAAAAGAAAGGAGGCCCTTTACTATGAGTTCCCGCAGGTCGTCGGGTTTGCTCCAGGATTGCGGCGCATGCGCCGACGAAATCGCACTCTTGCGATTCCTAGATGACATCACGTTTGAAACCAAACTCGGCGACCTCGGGATGATTTTGTCGCTCACCGGCATTGATCCAGACTGCCGGACCGACGAGGTATTGATGGCGTTCACCCGGCGATACGAATCGGCTGTGCGATTGTTCGATGATCGCTTTCGCCTGTATTCCTACGTCGTCAAGCGCTCCGGGGCGATACCGCCATACCGGGAGCAGTACCCGAAAGAGGAGGCGACTTCAGCGGTCCACCGGCGGGCCAAAGCCCTGGAAGCACGTGCCGGGTCGATTTACGAGACCCAACTGTATCTGGCCGTGCTTTACGAAGGCTTCCGGCCGCGGAAAAAGATGCTGGGCTCCCTGCAGCGGGCAACGACCGATGTTGCAGCGCAGGCCGAGCGAGCGCCCGAAATCCTTGGCCGCACTGTGCGGTCTTTCCAGGTCCCTGATGGACGACCTGCTGGCAACCGAGGTCCTCCACGAGCGGGAAGCACGGTTGCTCCTTCGCCGTCTCGTGAACTATGATCCGACTCACGCCGCCGCGTTTCATATGGAAGCAGGCGGCAGGATCGACCTGACCACCATCGATTCACAGGTCGATGTCTACGCCGATCACCTTCGGGTGAACGACTTCTTTCTAAAGTCCATCTCGCTGAAGCAGCTTCCCGGAGCGACGGCGCCCATTTTGTTCTTCGATTTGCTCGCGATCGATTCCGATCTAATCGTGTGCGCCGAATGGAAGCCGAAGAGCAACCTGCACATGCGGCGCGTGATTCGCGCCAAACAGACCGGCTTCGATTCGCTGTTTATCTCGCCGCACTCGCCCTGCATGGCCGCGGCGTGCCGAAGTCAGAGCTGCCTCGCAAGCACGAGGTCGAAGCGCAGGTAGTAGGTATTGCCGCACTTTTGGTAGGTGACGCCGTTGGCCGTGATGGCTCAGCAACTGGGTGGCAAGCTGTTCACGATCGAGCCGACGATGGCAGCCGTCGTCACAGCCGCCGCTGTTACCGCCGCTGCCGCTGCCACGGGGTGATAGCAGCATCCGCCGTTGTTGTATCCTCCGCCACCCTAGTAACCTCCGTTGACGTTCACATTGACGTTGTTGTTGTGGTTGACATTTGTGTTGCGATTGACATTGGTGTTGTTGTTCTGGTTTACGTTCGCGTTATTGTTCGCGTTGCGGTTCCCGCTCGCGTTGTTGACACTCGGGCTTGCAGTGGAGTGAACTTTGGCGTGGCCACCGCCCGCACCTGCCCCCACTCCCCTGGATTGCGGTACAGCCGGGAGACTTGCAGCGCACAGAAGAGCGCGAGAGAAAATGTCGAGAAATCGCGGCTTTGAATCATCTCGCTCGCAGGGGCATCGGGCAACAAGACGCAGTCGCACTTCGCATCCTAAATTCACTGAATAAGCGGATTGTGATGAGAGAAGTAGAACGGCGCCAGACTTGGCAATCACAAGAACTGGCCCCGTCAAAAACACTATAGCGTCGTTCTCTGTCTAGCGATGTTCCGTGCTGGTCTAAAGCGGCCAACTAGAGTTGCTCCATCTTTTCCGATGACGGGGATTGAATTCAACGAAGCAGCCCTCGAGCGTCTCACTGACCGCATTGATTTAGAGGCCAGAGGCCCGAGGGCAAGCGGTAGACGGCCGAAACAAAATGGTGCTAATCTGTTTTAAAGCTGTTTCCTGCCCGATACGGCCTTGTGCGACGTTTTCCGGCGGGATGTTCGCCTTTGAAGCCAGGACGCGCCAGGTTGATCGCGGTGCTGGAAGAACTCTGGGAGCCAATTGCCTCAAACGAACACTCATTTTGATTAGTAGCAGGTGGGGGAATGATGCCAGAACTTGAGCCAGAATACGATCCAGCCATTACTCGAGAATTACTGAATTCGCTCGACCCGACGCCGCCGTACTATTTTCGCGTGATGGAATTGCTAAGGCGCGCCGATGAGGCTTTATTGCAATCCATTAGCGAAGCGCTGGATGGTGAATGAAAGAAAACTCTATCGCTCTACATGTAGCAATCACAGCAGATGGCGTCGAAAGCACTGGTGTCTTGATCTCTGCACAGCGCCATTTCTTGCCTGTCTAAAGCGGGGCTAGTTGAACACCTGTTGCTGAGGAGGACCGGCGCCGCTCGGGCGGACAGTCTCGGATCAGGCGTTGTGGCAGCCTAAAAACGCAGATGGTACAAGACCTTAACGGGATTCCGCCCGTCATGTCGTTAGCACCCTATCGGGATTGCTACGGCAGGAAGAGTTCGGAAGACGAGTGGCTGTTCGATCCGAGGCAGTTTCGATAGGGGCGACTTGAAGGAAGCCGGTGGCGGGGTGGGCCGCGCTATGGAGCCACTAGCGCGATTTGGTGGCGCCGGGAGCGTGCCTCTGAGTTGCTAAACACAGATACCGTTTCCGGGAGCGGGTTAAATGTTGCGGAACTCTACAACACAAGGCTTGAGTGGGCACCCGGAAAAAACCACCCAGCCGCCGAGAGATATCCCTAACTACCGGCGCTGCCTTTGCTGACCAGGACCTTAACGTCAGCCCTGCGGTTCTCGGCCCGCCCGGCCTTGGTCTCGTTCGGTGCGGTTGCTCCGTACTCGCCCATCGCGCCTGGTGCCACGATGTGCCGCATGGGTACGCTGCACTGCTGGAACAGATAAGTGATCACGGCTTTAGCGCGGTTCTCGCTCAGCGTCGTGTTCATCACGGCAGCGCCGGTTGAGTCGGCATAGCCCGTCACCTCAACGAGGTATCCCTTCAGACCAGTGGCGGTTTCCGCCAGCTTTTTGAGTTCGTCCTGGTCCGCCGCCGAGAGCTTAGAGCTACCGCTGCTGAAATGCATGGTTGCCTGGCCCTTCACGTCATAGTCGCCCAACGCCATAAAGCGTTCCGTGTCCACTGCACTGGCCGTCGCGTCCTCGGTAATCTCTTTTTCGCGGGCGGCGCCATTCGCCTGTTGCGCGGCGAGCTGCTCCTTCAGGTTGGCGATCTGTGCCTCATGTTCTTCGAGCTTCTGGACATTTGCCTCGACTTGCAGGGCGGTGGGATGCACACCTGCTTCGATCATCTCGGAGGTCTCCAGGTCGTCGCCATCGACGGTGATGGTTTTCGCTACAACTTGGCCTTCTCTCCAGCGGTTCCGTCAACGTCCACCTTGAGTCCGGGTATCAGCACCGTAGCGGCCATTTTCTCTTTGCCCAAGCCAAAGAGACGCGTGTTGTCTTTCGTCACAGTGTCATCTGTGAGGACAACGGTGACGTCACCACCCTGTGCAGTTGCCACGACCAACGTGTCTCCGATGCGGTTCTTGATCATTCCCTTCACTTCCTGGCCAAATGCAGATACCGTCGCCAGAGGGAAAAATGCGATCAGAGTTACTAACGTCGATTTCCGCTGCATGGTATTTCTCCTTTCGATTGATTTATTCCGGCCGGCGCCGTAATCGTCTGCCGTTGCAGTTTGATGGCCGGCAGTTTTACTGCCAGCCACCGTTGTTATACATGCAGGAGCGAGTTCTCAGGCGTCGAGCTTTTGGCCTAGGAACTCCTTCGCTTTGGCAATTCCTGCGTCCCACTTGGCGAGTTGCTCGGGACTTAGGAACTTTACAACGTGCTGACGAATCTCGTCGCGGTGCGCTTTCACTTTGGCAATGATATCGGCGCGCGTTGTTTGGGGATTGTTCTTCATATACTCCGCCACTTTTTCTCTCGCCCCCGCAAGAGCAGTCTGGAGCTTCTCTTTTTGTTCGTCGGTGAGGTTGAGGTCAGCTGCGAAATGCTTCACTTCAGCAGCAGCCTGCTCGCGTTGTTCACTAGTTACAGCCATGGTATTTCTCCTTCGATCATTGAAGTCTTGCGCTGGGCCGTCCGTGGGCTCAGCCAACCCAAGTCTACACCTGCCAGCCGGCTTTCGATCCCTCTAAATTTCGTTCAGTTAGACCAAGGTTTAGTATTTGGAAATCAAAGTTCTAACACAATAACTACCAGGATACTGACTGAGTAATATCTTTGCATTATGAGAAAGGAGAGTTGTGCTTTGCACCGCCCACAAATAGAATCAGTACGTTAGAGAGACTTAAGTAAGATCGATGTCAGTTTAGCCTTCCTCTTCCGAGAGTCCACACCTTCCTCATAAGTTACAACACAGTAAAAGTTCTTACAACACACTTCTCCCCAAAGGTGAACATTGTGATTTTTGAACTCTTCTGAACTCCGGTCCGGCGAGGGAGAGGATATCAACCCTTTTGACTTGTTCGGTATACGGGCCTATGCCGACAAAATCGGCTTACTTGACAGGCAGGTGCCCCCTCGGAAAAGTAGTTTGAGGTGGTAGTTTGAACAATTGAGCCGCGCTCAGCACGTCGCCGCGTCCTGCGGCAACTCGGTCAGCACCGCTTGAATTCTGGCAAGGCTCGACGCCACCAAACGGACTTGTTGCCTGACAGTCTATTTTGATGGAATTGTTGATGGGACGCCAAGGAATTGACACCGAAGCGCTGAAGGTAAGAGATCCGACACTTATTGGAGTCAAGTTGAAGTATACTCAGCGCGCTGATGATGGGTTACGCCTCATGTCACCGTTGCGGACGAGGCTTCTTTCTGCTGCGACGCACGTGCCACCATTGCGGTCGCGGTACGAAGTAACTATCTGTTCGTAATAGGACTCCTGGTTATCGCTTTGTCGGTCATTTACATTGCCGAAAAGGTGTAGCGCTCTGGGTGCCCTTCAGACAGCAAGAAACGTCGTTGGGCGAGATCTTGAACTCCGTAACTCGGGGCGGCCAGCGGAGGAGCCACCCCATTCGAGCAAACGATCAACGGGTTGCAAGGTGGAAAGCGCCCCACCGAAGATGGACGATGGCCTAAATCTGCAGGCGCCGCGAGCAAAACCGCATTTCTCAAACTCAGCGCAAAAGAGCGCTGGCTGGTCATTGTGCAGGCAGTCAATCAAAACTCAGGAGATACAAGATTACAAGATGATGTTAATGAAACTCAGACACTCACTGCTAGCAGCGGGCGCCGCTGTGGTCCTCGTCACGGCAGCATACGCCCAAGTTCAGACAGCCACGAGCGTAGAGCACGGCGTGGCGACTTCGCAGGTGACAATCGAGCGAGGCGAAGTCGTTTTCGCGTCCGGCAATGACGTGATGATCAAAATGGAAGACGGCTCACTTCGCCATTTCACGGACGTTTCCGAAAGCGCCAGGATCAATGTGGACGGGAAGATGCTCAGTGTTCATGACATGAAACCTGGCATGAAGGTGCAGCGGACCACCATCACCACCACCACGCCGAAGACTGTGACTACCGTTCAAACGGTGACCGGCAAGGTCTGGTTTATTCAGGTTCCGAACATAGTGATTCTGACCTTGTCCGACGGCAACAACCAGCAGTTCCGTATCCCGAAAAACCAGAAGTTCAACGTTGACGGCCAAATGGTGGATGCATTCGCGCTGAAGAAGGGCATGAAGGTCACAGCTACCAAGATTGTCGAAGTGCCCATCGTTGAAGTCACGCAAACGAAGACCGTGACGGGCGAGGCTGCGCCAAAAGTTGCTCTAGCGGTGCTACCAACGCCGTCCGCCGGTGTACCGATCCTGGTCGCGGAGTCGACTCCAGCAGCAGCAACAACACCACAGCCGGCAGCAGCGCCAGCAACGGCGCCGGCAGAGACACCAGCGCCCGCAACGGCGGAGACACCAGCGCCGGAGGCCGCAAGCCCCGCGTCGATGACGTGGAAGATAGTGTTGCTGGTTCTCTTGCTGTTGGCTGTAGCGATCGGCTGGATTGCGCTCCGCAAGCGCCGCTCGCGTGCATGACCGAGGAACGCACTTAACGGGGGTTGGAGTTGTTTCCCCTGGGACGGCCGCCGAATTGAAGTGGATGGCGAAGTAACAAGACAAGTAGGGAAATCCCTAGTTGCACCGCCTAGCAGTTGCCCCACCCGTCGGAAACAACGCACATGAGCGAGTTGGCATACAGTCGAAGTGGCACAACCCTGAATCTTTCAAGCTGCGGCGTTCGACGAAGCGAGACGGCATCGGTAGATCGGAACCCCGCCAAGGGTCGGGCGGTTTCGCCCGTCGTGTACCGATACAAATTAACGTCCCAGTGCAAGAGGCGAGACAGTGCACGTATCCGACCATGCGCACCAGAGAATGAGATCATGGGGGCGTAACCGCCTGGGAACGGGGCGAAAATCGCTTCTATCCTTACGGAAAGAGCTACACGAAGGTATTCGGTGAGCAAGAGTAACCGGCGCATTATGGCTGAACAGAGTCTTCATTCCGTCGCTTTTCCGGTTCTGGACGCGGACCAGATCGACCAAGTTGCAAGTTGTACCGACATCGCGCCGAAGCGCTTCAGGGATGGAGAAACGCTTATCACCGTAGGTGAGCGCGCGCCGAAGTTCTTCATCATTAAGTCAGGTGAAGTTGAAATAGTCGACCAATCAGGCGACGAGCCGAAGACAATCGCAATCCACCGAAAAGGCGGGTTCACAGGCGACGTCTCGCACTTAACCGGAACACCTGCCGTCGTCAGTGCGATTGCCCGGGGCGACTGTGAGGTGTTCGAGGTACCGGGAGATGCCCTCCGCCACGTTTTGAATCAATGCCCCGCGATCAGCGATATCATTCTTCAGGCGTTCATCGCCCGTCGGCAGCTGCTCCGCGAATCGCCGAATTTCATTGGCCTTCGAGTAATCGGGTCACGTTACTCTCAGGACACGTTCCGGGTGCGCGACTTCCTTGCCAGGAATCGAGCGCTCTTCACCTGGGTGGATTTGGAGACCGACCCTCAGGTGGATCGGCTACTCAAGGAGTTTGGGGTGACGGAGACCGACACGCCGGTGGTGGCGTGCGCTCACATGTTGGTCTTGCGCAATCCCTCGAACCAGAGACTGGCAGATGAAATCGGCATCCATCAACCTCTGGAACATACCGTCTACGACCTGCTGGTGGTGGGCGCGGGTCCTGCAGGCTTGGCGGCAGCGGTCTACGGCGCGTCCGAAGGCCTGAGGACAGCGGTAATGGACAGCACTGCTCCCGGAGGCCAGGCGGGCAGCAGCATGCGGATCGAAAACTACCTTGGCTTTCCGACCGGTTTGACGGGCGCGGAACTCACGGATCGCGCGACCCTCCAGGCCAACAAATTTGGCGCGCACCTTTCGATCCCTACGGCGGCAGCCAGCCTGGCATTCGAGAACGGGTACGCCATCCTTCAGGCGGACGGGGAGTCCATTACCGCAAAGTGCCTGCTGATCGCTACCGGCGCCCAGTATCGCAAGTTGGATGTCGAGGGCGGTGAGCGATTCGAAGGAACGGGCGTCTACTACGCCGCGACACCAGCCGAGGGGCTACTATGCAGCGGATGCACAGTAATAGTAGTAGGCGGTGGTAACTCCGCCGGCCAAGCCGCTGTCTTTCTGGCTGGGCACGCCCGCCAGGTACTACTCCTGATCCGCGGAGATGATCTGAACAAGAACATGTCGCGCTATCTGGTTCAACGGATCGAGCAGACCGCGAATATCGAACTACTCCGCAGTACGACGATCCGGCGGATGGATGGCAACAGCCACCTCCAAGGGGTCGAAATCGTCAACGCCAACACCGGACAGCAGCGGACGGTGGAGACGCCGGCGGTATTCAGCTTCATCGGGGCAACGCCTCGAACCGGTTGGCTCCCTGCGGAGATCGAGCGAGATGCCAAGGGCTTCGTCAGGACCGGAGCGACCCTATTGGAGTCGCCTTACTGGACCAGAGCGCGAACGCCATTCTTGCTGGAAGCCAGCCACCCCGGCATATTTGCCGCAGGGGACGTGCGGTCTGGTTCTGTCAAGCGCGTTGCTTCAGCAGTCGGCGAGGGCGCGATGTCAGTCCAGTTCGTGCACGAGTATCTAAAGGAGATGTAGACCGATAACACGTCATATCGTTCCGCCTCTCGGCCCCTCGCCGAGAGCTGCTAGGCGGAGGTTACCAACAGCTATCGCCTCGGGGTGATGTTCCCGAATGAGGACTTCGGGACAACGATACCATTCCCTTCACCGGTTTGGCGAGGGCTGGGCGCCAGCGTCGCCCCCGCCACCTGGCAAAGTGCGATCGCGCACGTACGGTAGTCCGACATCAGCAGGGACCAGCCCAAACGAGTTGACCCATGTCGGCTGGAATCAGATGACGACGCAGCCAGGTTTGCGGCTCGTACTTTAGCTTCATCCGGGATTGCATATTGGCTTGGATCTTACGCTCGTATCTGTGCTTAAATCGTCTTGGATAAGAGTGACAACGACACGGACAACGGACGGCCCCACACTTTCCTGAAAATCTGTGCGTAGAGGTAGGACAGAACCACTGAACTTTGAGCGTCCCTTTTGTAGTGCAATATAATTAAAAGCCAGCTCCCCCATTGGTACGACCACGCGAGGTCTGACTTACATAATTTCATTTTTAAGAATGTCATCATAGTCTCGGCTATGCCGAGCCTCTTCTATTGAGGCACGCCGTTTTTAATTTTCTTGCTGCCATAACTTAGATCACCGCGACGGCCAGTGCGAAGGTGCGCGCTAAAGACTTGACATGCATGTGTATTAGATCTTACTGTCGTTTCTGTTATTGGTAGCGGGTCAGTTCTCAAACTGACCCGCTACCCTGTTCTTGAGTCGTCCGCCCAAGCCCGTAGTCCTTGAACCTCGTAGAAACTGCGGGATTGCTTCGCCTTTTCGTCGAAGCCTTGAGTAGACCGTGGCAACGGCTTCCCGATAGCATCGGCCATGATTTGTTCTTTGGTCATCTAGACCCGCCTGTTCGCCTACGGTTAATTCGTCACCTGCTGTCCGAAAGGAATGCCGGGCGAGCGCGCCAAGGCCGCCTGCTACAGATTTCCTGCCACTTCTCCTGACAGACATTTAGCGGATAGGTTTCCGCTTCGCCACTTAGCGCCCTTTCGGCGAGCTCATATGCCTGTCGAAGGGGGAGCCCCAGCAGCGTCAATTCCAACTGCAGCGCAGCCGGGGGTACGGATTGCGCGGGGCAGTCCTCTCCCCCATTCGCGGGGCAGACGCTTACAATCAGGCTTCCTCGCGCCTGCTTCTGAATCGTTATCACCACTGGCTGCGTAGGCCGAGGATCCGCTTTCGCCGGGAGCTCTGGCGTTTGGCACGAACGCACTTCTGGCGGAGTGCTTCGTCGACCGTTAGGCCGCGAAGACCCCGTCAGCTGCAACATAGGCTTGAACTTCATAGACCGCCCCCCTTGGAGCCAGCGAGAGCTTGAATCCTTTAGCGAGTTGCCCGTCGCCGTCACAGGCAGACCGACCCACGCGCGGCATCGGCCCCATTTTATGGGTTGGCTAAAACTCCTCTATGCGCGTTTTGTCATCCGCTTCCGCGCGAGGGCCCCAAAGCCGACAAGAGGTTTTCCGGCTTAGGTTATTTCGGTTGGCCCGTTTGAGCAATAGCCCGAAACCCAACAGAGAAAAGCCCATCAGAGCGATGGAAGCGGGCTCAGGGGTCGCCGTAGGGGGGTCGAGGTAGATGAACTCCTGGGTATTGCTACCCACGCCGGCCGTATCCGATATCACATCGTACTTGGAGTAGTCGAAAGCCGTGGCCAGAGACCCTGCGCTAACCATGTTCGCGACCTGATTGTAATAGTTCAGCGAGGCCAGGGACTGAGCGTCATTTGTGTTCACCAGTGTCTGGTAAAAGCTGCTGTCATTCAAGGCCCAAGCGGCATCTTGAATTTCGGCCTGCGTCGTCAGGTCCGGGGCGCTCACGATCAGCGAGAAGAGGTAGGACTCTTCCTCGTAAAGAGTCTGATTCGCAAGGTACGTCGTCTGCGGGGAATCAGGTATGTTGCTCACGGGCGTTACGTACGCGGTGTAAGGCGGGTTAACTCCATATTGCAAGTTGATGCACATTATCAGCAAAGAGCCGATGGAAGTATTGAGTTGATACGGTCCGATATACTCGCCATATTGGTCTTGTTGGTAACCTGCGCCAGTAGCGGGTTGAATGCTGTTGACGTTGATTGTGCCCGCGCTCAGTAGGCCGGCACAACTTAATAATAAAAGTCCATATTTAACCATCAGTGTGTTCTTGTTCCTTATGGACCGCGTCGAGCTATTAGCTGCGGTCCTGCTAAAACAAGGGTAAGCGGCTAGGAATGAAAGCGACAGTCCAAGCGGTTTTCAACACGCGGTACGTGAAACGTGAGGTTTTTCACTGACAGCGTTGGAGGGTCTCGACGTTTGTGGTACCCCAGCGTGTAGATGATTCAGAGACTTGGGAGGTTCCGCATCTCAAGCGGCGCTTGACCTGTCCTAACCGTACTGTGAGATTGCGTTCGCCCTCACGCTTGATGTACCGGTACTGAACTTCCATCGCGCGCGCACCTCCATGACAGTGGCCCGCTTAATCGGGCGCTCGCTGGGCACTCTGTTTCATCCGCCCGAGCCTTATGAAAACATGGGTAGGCGATCTTTCATAGTGGGCCAAGTCCCGGTACAAAGCGACTAAATAGTACGCCAACTGGAGTATGAGCGCCGATTCTTGTGAATCTGGGCGGCGAAACGTAAAAGCCACAGTACGAAAGCGCTTGCAGATCGATTGAAGGTCAATTAAGTACTAGTAAATTCCCATTAGGCAGCCCACTTCAGGAGACGTTGAAGCGAGCGGTTGCCGGGCAATTCGCTGTCTCCTTCGACAGACTGCATTCAGGGCAGCCACTCGCCGTGCCCAGCGGCGGCCCAATCGTATTCGGCTGAGTCCTTCGTTTTACCCACAGAATGTCCGCAACATGAGGGGATATTTGAAGCGGTGGATCTGCTTCATATGAAAAGAACAAGCGGGGCGTGGAACTGGCGGGACAACTTGAACGAAACGGAAGAACGTGTCGAGATTCGGACGTCTCAACCTCGAAGCGATAACCTTGGACGGTGCCACTTCGCTCATGAAGTGGGACGTCGACAAAACGAGGTTGTCCGTCGAATAGCTGGTGTTTCGCAAGTCTGTCGTCCTGAATACCGTGGGTCTCAATAGGACCGTCGAACCGGAGAAGAAAGGAGAGTTCTGGTGGGAGCGCGGCGAGATTGACCAGAACGAGCGATGAGCTTCAAGAGGGGCGATCTCGTGCGGCTGAAGACGGGCGGCCCCGTGATGACGGTGGTCAAGGTTCATTACAGCGTCCGGAAAACCGCGTTGGTCGAGTGCCGGTGGGATGTTGACGGATACCCGACCCACAAGATGCAGTCGTTCTCACCTGACGCTTTGGAGCATATCATTCAGCACTAGGCCTTTGACCGCTTGAAAGATTTCCTTTTAGCCGAACCTACGACGGGCGGCTCGACGGTCGAATTTCCAGTTGATCTTGATGCGGTCGCGGTTCATGCGGCGGTTCCAGGCCCGGCTTTCGCAGCGCAGTGTCTTGAGATCAGGGATTCTTCTGGTACCGAGGCACTGCCGCGCGAAGATGCTGATTTCTATTTCCGCCTGGTTGAGCCAGCTTCCGTGAGTGGGCGTGAAGTGAACCGTGAATCGGTCCCAGATCTCGCTACCGGTCTCCGCCCCGAAGGCATCCGTCAACGACTTGCGGCAGTGGATGTTGAGGTTGTCCATGACCAGATGGATGGTGTCCGCCTCTGGGTACTGCATCGCCAGATGGCAAGCGACTTGTGCGAACTCGAATGCCGATCGAACGGGCGTAGGGAAGGTAAAATGCCGGCCCGCCTTCGGTTCTACGGCGCAGAAAACATTGGCCGTGCCGCGCCGCTCGTACTCGTTATCCCGCCGCGCTTCCCGCCCCGGCTGGGCGGGAGAAGTGGGACGGACATCGGCGTGCAGCGTGACTGGCTTCTCGTCCAGACATACCACCGGCTCCTGAGGATCGTAGGGTTTTTCGTACGCCTCCAGCACGTCTTCCATCTTGGCGATGTACTCGTCATTGAGTTCGGCCACGCACCCCATTTTTTTCCCGCCACGGCTTGAGGTCGTGGTCAAGGAGCAGAATCCGGATGGTTTCCCTTCCCACGCGTGGAACCAGTCTCCGCTTCACCGCCTCCTGCGTCACCAGTCGCACGGTCCAGCGGGCGCGACCCTGGGGCGGGTCGCTGCATACCATGGCGATGATCCGCTGCTTCTGGCTGTCGTCCAGAACAGCCTCAGCGCCGGGGCGCTGCTTGTCGTAGAGCGCGGGCTCGAGGCCGCCCCTTTGGTACCGATGGCCGACCTTTCGAATGGCTTGCGGCGTGAGCGGGACCACGCTGGAAATACGCGGTGCACTGACGCCCCTGGCCAATTGGAGGAGCGCAAGGGCGCGCCGGACGACACGGACCTGCTGTACGCCACCGCTCAACAGTGTCGTCAGCTCGTTTTGGTCCTTCTGCTTGACTCCGATACGAAGGGGTGGACGTCCCATACCCAAGTATGCGCCAAAACATTTCGAATTGGAATTGTTTTGTAGAATGTTTTCAGGCGGTCAAAGACCTAGGTGTATTATTCTCAAAGTCAAGGCTTTCTTCACATGGTCGGGCGAGACAACAAATCAATCGCGATTGCCCTTCGAGAATTCATCCCTGCAATAGTGCAAATGTCAAACCGTTCATATCGGACACCGACCTCGAGACGGCTTCCGATATTAACTGATATCGGGCTCAGCCGCTATTCGCGTCGATCTCCCTTGGCTTCGGTGGCGGACAGCATCACCACGATGCTCTTGCATCGGGCGCAAGAGCTATGTTCTTCACGCCAAGAAGGCCACTAAGCGGCAGAGGGTACGACGGCCTCGGCCTGTCGGCCACGAAAGAATCGCCCTTCACCCTGTAGGATGCCTGAGGCTGTCAGCGCTTCGTCCGGCCAGCAGGTGCCTTCGCCCGCTTCCTGGGCGACGTCACCTTCGGCGCCGGCGAGATCACCTTGTGCATTTGCATTACGGTCGGCGTTCCCGGATCGATCCCGAGTTGTTGCAGGATGGGCATAAGCGTCTTCCCGAACTTGTCGAACGCCGCCTGCGATGACCAAACCTCGAACACCATTAGTTTGTCTTTCGGGCCAAAGGCCGCGTGGTACGAACGTCCAGCCGGATTGCCCGCCCCGGCCTTCTTCAATAACTTGATGCACTCATCGTATTTCGCCGCCGACGCTGCGGCTGGAGAGAAGTAGATCCCTATCGGCATATTAGCCTCTTTCTTACGCCTCAACACCGCCAGACTGGCGGGCGGGCCCGGCCATTATAGTACAAATTCTACAACCACGTCCCACCTTTGCAGACCGCTTTTGCAGACCGCAAATCGGCCAATTACGGCGGGGCATTCTCTATAAGCGTTATCGCGTGCCGAACTGGAAATCACGGCCTCTGTGCATTCTAGCCGGTCTAGCCGGTTGGATGAAGCTGTTTGCAGCCACCTGCTCGAAGCGAAACTTTAACCTCTCTCAACTGGGAAGGCCCACGGAAGAAAGCCAAGGTTTCAAACCGGACCTGGGAAACCCGGCCGTCCGGGATTATAGGGGGGCCTCGGGAAGGAGCAGCCGACAAGGCTGAGAATCTAGCAGGGTGAAAGTCCCTGTGCTGTCAATTACCTGTAGTCAGACAGCTAGCATATTCGGTGCGTGCGGAGGTAACGAAGCACGTTCTGCCCGGATGTAAAAGTCACCAACTGCCCTGCGGGAAACCGTCGTGGTAGGAGCGATCAGGGTGGCGAGCAAATTGTGAGGCTTGAACATAAAGAAATGGCTGCAATCTCGAAACCCCCCCCGCTTGTGAAGTCGCTTTAAGCGGAATGTTACGGTATGCCGACCCATGTTCCCGTGGGGAAGGCCGCTGTGGTAGAGGAAGAACCAGGTATGAGCAATCTGCCAACCGTCGTGATAGGGGCCCAGGCATCACAGGAAAGATTTTCAGAGATAACGTCGGGAAGGACCCGCTGGCAGCAGGGGCTGGTAGCAACCTGCAAAGCTTCCTCAAACGAGACTAAAAGTCGAAGGAGAGGAAAGCCAGATGGGTTTGGCGCACGAGTTGGTAGTAGCGATGACGGAGGGGTAATGCCCTCGGAAGAGGCGGGACACGTCTCTCCAATGGAGGTAACACCAAGATGGGGCGAAGCGACTCTGGACACTTGGCGGTTTCTACGTCAGGGTGGGTGGCCGGCTTGATAAAACCGGCGCAACGCTCAGGCTGGCCTAGAGACGAGGCTGCGGGTAAACCAGGAAGGGCAGGGGAGTATGCGAGCCAGCGCTTTAACCTCTCTCAACTGGGAAGGCCCACGGAAGAAAGCCAAGGTTTCAAACCGGACCACGGGAAACCCGGCCGTCCGGGATTATAGGGGGGCCTCGGGAATGGAGCAGCCGACAAGGCTGAGAATCTAGCAGGGTGAAAGTCCCTGTGCTGTCAATTACCTGTAGTCAGACAGCTAGCATATTCGGTGCGTGCGGAGGTAACGAAGCACGTTCTGCCCGGATGTAAAAGTCACCAACTGCCCTGCGGGAAACCGTCGTGGTAGGAGCGATCAGGGTGGCGAGCAAATTGTGAGGCTTGAACATAAAGAAATGGCTGCAATCTCGAAAACCCCCCCGCTTGTGAAGTCGCTTAAGCGGATGTTACGGTATGCCGACCCATGTTCCCGTGGGGAAGGCCGCTGTGGTAGAGGAAGAACCAGGTATGAGCAATCTGCCAACCGTCGTGATAGGGGCCCAGGCATCACAGGAAAGATTTTCAGAGATAACGTCGGGAAGGACCCGCTGGCAGCAGGGGCTGGTAGCAACCTGCAAAGCTTCCTCAAACGAGACCAAAAGTCGAAGGAGAGGAAAGCCAGATGGGTTTGGCGCACGAGTTGGTAGTAGCGATGACGGAGGGGTAATGCCCTCGGAAGAGGCGGGACACGTCTCTCCCATGGAGGTAACACCAAGATTGGGCGAAGCGACTCTGGACACTTGGCGGTTTCTACGTCAGGGTGGGTGGCCGGCTTGATAAAACCGGCGCAACGCTCAGGCTGGCCTAGAGACGAGGCTGCGGGTAAACCAGGAAGGGCAGGGGAGTATGCGAGCCAGCGCTTTAACCTCTCTCAACTGGGAAGGCCCACGGAAGAAAGCCAAGGTTTCAAACCGGACCACGGGAAACCCGGCCGTCCGGGATTATAGGGGGGCCTCGGGAATCGTAGCCCCGGTGGAACTGTGAACCCATCCCGCAACCGAAAGGGCGGGGCTGGTAACCCTCCACCTACAGCTGGCGCGCCCGAGCTCCATCCCGACCGTGGCCATGGTGGAACTGTGCACCCACCTCGCAATCGAAAGAGCGAGACTGGTAACCTCCCACCTAAAGTTGGCGCGCCTGATCTCTATCCCAACGGCTGAGAATCCTGAAGCCCATTGACAAAGCCATCTCATAAGGATGGTGAGCGAGTCACCGGGCCGTAACGCAAGTGAACCCGTATGGCCTCGAAAGGAGATCGACCGAAGGCCGAGCCTCCACTTAACTGGCAAAGGCAGCATGGAGCGTCGCACGAACTGAAGCGGCGCAACACTTCGGCGGGGTTGGTAGGGACAGCACGGTGACAAGGTCATGCTAAGCAACTGGAGAAACCCTCCTCGTCCCGTCGCGAAATCGGCGGAGCAGGGAAGCCGTATAACCGGTAACACCGGGAAATCGGCCTTGTCTGAAATTCCGGCCTTGAAGCCGTACCGGGGGGGTGTGTCAAGAAAGACCGCAAGGTCTATGCTGTACGAATGATGAAGGTGGGCCCTTCGGAGCCGCTTTGTAAGAAGGGGCTTCAAACCGCTGTTAGCGGCTTATGTCGAAAGACCATGGTCGTGAACGTAACAGTTAAAAGGCGTGGCTTGATCACGTCAGGTGTGAATG
Organism: uncultured Acidobacteriaceae bacterium; assembly: GCA_963771305.1. Lineage (GTDB taxonomy): Bacteria > Acidobacteriota > Terriglobia > Bryobacterales > Bryobacteraceae > CAJCIT01. The sequence goes on along the minus strand of CAVYTS010000025.1, from coordinate 167,249 downwards.
AGAGAGGCGAATGCGAATGAACCTCTGAGGAAGCATCGAAATACGGTTAGATGACATCGAAACCAGGATCTTTCCCCGATCCAGGGATAAGCATGGAAGGAACCTTACTTACTGGCCATGCGGTGTCCGGTGTATAGGAGGCGCGAATCTCATTCAGGCATTTTGTATGGAACTTGAGAACTTGCTCGGAGATGTTAACGGAAAATGCACAAGCGGAAGAACCGCGAGGCAGAAATACCGATGCTCCGATCAGGGGCGGACGGCTTCGTAGTGTGCGCTGAGCAGCGCATTGCTCAGGAGGGTTGAAGTCCCTCTGGCGCTCGAATGAGGAGCGCCATATCCGAACGCGGGGGTAATGCCTCGCGGGCCGGAGAAGGAAGGAAGGTATGGAGACGTCTACACGGGCACGAAAGCGAAAGCCGGAAACAGAACAAGGCGGACCTGGAGCCACCATTTCGCAGGACTCCGGAGGGCAGGGTGTCCACCGCGAGGTGGAATCCGAAGGGCATGAGGAGAAGTACCGGGCCGTAATCGATGGGGGCTGCCCCGAAGATGAACCGGTCGGCCAAAGGCGGGGCAAGGTCGAGCCTGCATTATGGAGGCGAAGGCGTTACTCATTCACCCGCCGCACCAAGGTGTTTGCGGATGGCACGGTACAGAAGAGTGATGCGTGACCTCAGGAGGACTGGCAGAGTTCCCCGCGGTATGGGGATAAGCGACCTTATAAGCGAAAGCGAAATGGGAAGCGATGCTCGGTCAGTAGTCGGACTGCCGAATAGTACTTCAAACACGGTGAAAGCCGTGTGACCGAGCAATCGGCGACCGGAGTGGGTCGGGGAAGGCGGCAGACGAAGGCAGGAGGAAAGAGAAGGGAAGTCAGCGCGTAAGGGCGATGAGGTGGATCAGTTCCTTTTGGGAAAAACCCGTACATCATCATCCGAGGATACTGGCGGACCAGATCAACCTGACAGGTGCGGAGCCAGCCCCACTCGATAGGGTTGGAATCGTGTCTCGTTGTTTGTGCCTTCGTGAAAGCGGGGCGCGGGAAAACCGCACACCCCGTTTGGGCGGCGGACGGTGGCCAGCACTCGGGCAACTGAGTGCGCCACCTCCGACCCGACAGCGTTGAAGCGATTGTAATGATCGCGGAGCCAAGGGAGCCGGTGATCGACGTTTGGTTCGGGTCAACTGGAGACAGGAAGAGCCCTCATGCTAAACGGAAGGCGGCAGCCTTCTCTCGGTCGCACGAGCCGTGTAAATCGAGAGGTTTACGCACGGTTCTGTGAGCGGCTCGCGGTGCGATTCCGCGGGCCGACTCGGCAAACTCGCCGTACGGAATTTTAGTGGTGACGATGGACGTCGGCATCATTCGAAGCCCGATTGGCGCCATTGTCCTACCCGACAGTCTGGTTGTCGTCTGGAGTTTGCGATCGACAAGCATATTCCCCAGTTGGATGTCGTGGGGGTTCGATCGGTCTTGTTTTCGGCCGGCGGTTAAACCGGGCTCCAACCCAAAACCGAAAGCAGGACGCACCCGGTCAGGGTGCCCAATGTAACGCCCATGACCAGTTCGTGTGCTCTATGGCGTTTGAGAATGAGTCTTGACGAAGCGACTAGCGCCGCGAAAATCAGCATCGGCGCGACCCAAGCCAGTGAGAGCTTGATCGCTGCGAGAGCAAAAAAGAAACAGAAGGCGGCGTGGAGCGATATTTTGATGCAGCGGTTCGTCAAATAGGCGATGACTAACATCAGGGTGATACAGAGCATCCCGACGGAGAGCGCTCTAGGCTGATGGGTCAGAAACAGCATAGCCGTTGAGAACAGATTCAATCCCAGGACAATCGGGTACATTGTGGTCCGATCCTTCCGGCGCGATACGTCGAAGTCCGAATAATGGCCGCTCCGCACCCGACTCCAAATCCAAACGCCGATGGGAATAAAGAGCAAGACGACTAATGCCACCATAAGTTTGATGGCGCGAGAAAAAGCGAGCAGGCGCAGGGCGAAAAGACTCAGAAAGATGACGCTGATAAGCAGAGGGTTTCCCAGCACTGAGCAGGCAAACGCGCTCCGGTAAACCAGGGAATAATTGGAAACGCCTGAACCTTTCATGGCATCATTCGGATTCGTTTCCCAATCCCCACTCCGCAAATCCGAAGCCTCGCGCCAGTTTGCCCGGATTCATGACACCACTCGGGTCGAGCCCCGATTTCACCGCCTCTATAGCCGTCAGCCCGGCCGTCGAGACGTCTCGTTCCAGCCAGGGAAGATGTTCGTATCCGACAGCGTGGTGATGGGAGAGCGTCGCCCCATGCTCCAGGAAGGAATCCTCAGCCGCTTTCTTGATCCGCAGATACTGGCCTATCTCGTCTCCTGGTTTGGCGGTGAACCCAAAGGTGAAATAAAGCGAAGCGCCTGCGTGATAGCTATGGCTGACATGGCAACCGACCAGTCCAGGCTGCCCTTCAGTGTCGATCGCCTCCTGGATCGCATGGCGTGACGATTCGTAGAGCGGAAGCAATTTGCTCCACAAGGTGGAAGTCTCGCTAACGTCCGCCATTACACCGCGGTCGAGCATGAAATCGCGCAAATAGGGGAAGTCGTATTTGCCTTGCTGGAAGGCCCGTCCCGGGCCGGCGCCCAACGGCACCGCGCCGAACCTCCGGTAAATCGAAGCTGCGTGGCGGCGGTCGCGGGAGAACGACACGCGGTCTCCTTCGAAGCCCACAATCATGAGACAGGCGCGCTTCAAATCCATCTTGCGGATTTTCTCGATGTAAAACTTCACGATGCGTGCGGCCTGATGCTTGAGAAAGGGCTGGGTGCTGCGGTAGGCAAACGACAGCGCCGTCTTGGCTGGATCGTTGAGACGCGTCAAGACAGGAATGCAATTCTCCCGCTGGCACCGGTACATGGCCTGGACACCGCTGGCGAAATTCGGGAAAAGGTAACCGTAAGTTTCCCCACGCGCGGGCAGGCGATGTACATTGAGAAGGACTTCCGTAATAATGCCCAGCGTGCCTTCACTCCCGATGCAGAGATGGTTCACATCGATGCCATTGGAAGCCTTCGGGACCGCCAGAGTCTCCACGGTGCCGGCCGGCGTTGCCATGCGGACCGACAGCACCATATCTTCGATCTTGCCGTAGCGATCGCTCTGCATCCCTGCGGACCGAGTCGCCACCCAGCCGCCCACTGTGGAGAAACGAAAAGAGTCGGGGAAATGTCCAAGGGTGAAACCAGTACAATTCAACTCGCGTTCGAGTTGGGGCCCCAGGGCACCGGCCTCGAAGCGCGCGGTTCCGGACTCCATGTCCAGTTCCAAAAGGCGGTTCATGAGCCTCATATCGACGGACACGACCGTCCGGTCGGTAGGGCGCGTTGGTTCAATGCATCCCGCGATGTTGGAACCTCCGCCGAACGGAATCAGATGGACGCCATACTGAACCGCCAGGTTTATGAGCAGGCAGACATCGGCGTGGGAATTCGGGTAAGCCACGTAGTCTGGAGCATACGGGATCATGCCACGGCGCACGCGCCAGAGGTCGCGCAGACTCTTCCCGAACGCATGCGTCAGCCTCTCCAGTTTCGAATCGCGGATGCCGTCTGCCGCCAGCCTGGAGGAGAGTTCGCTTACAAATCCTGGATTGATCTTCTGCGTGGGAAGAGTGATTTTGTCGAAACTGACTGGAGCCGCAACCTTCCCGCTGTCCTGTAATTTCAGGTTGCTCGAGAGATAACGCCAGAGGGCGGGGCGGGTCGAGATGTCGAACTCGACCGATTCATCTCCCCAGCCCCACCACTTCATGGTCTTGAGTTGCTCACTCACCGGGGATTTCCTTTGAGGGCCAGTATCCTGTTGCGCGCTTCGAGCAAGACAGAATCATGGTCTCGCGGCCACAGGGTCTCGCCGATTCGCACCTCGACCGGTCCCCGCTTGGGAAAGAAGCGACCCCTGGGCATGACGCGCCGCGTACCCTCGATACAAACCGGAATGATCGGTATTCCAAGCCGGGCGGAGAACACAGCGGCTCCCCGTCTGAATGGGCCTATGTCGCCGGTCGTGGATCGTGTTCCCTCTGGGAACAGGATCAGGCCCCGATTGCCTTGATTCAGAAAATCAGCGCCCAGGGAGAGAGTTCCCCACACTGCGTACGGCGGTGAGGACCGGTCAAGAGGAATCAGCCGCAAGAGCGCACGGAAGGCGCGGTTACGAAGCTTGCCGCTGAAGAAATGGTCGCGCGCCGCCAGTAGTGCAAAACAACGGAATGGCTCGCCCGTGGCAATCATCAGGACGACGCTGTCCAAGTGACTCGAATGGTTGGCGCAGATCAGGAACGGCACATCCGGAAGGTTCTCCCGGCCGACCACGTGCAGCGGGCACCACACACGGCAGATCAGTCTGGCAAAGCACTCGAACATCCGTTGCGAGATCCGATCAAAGACGGACTGGCGGACGGGATCGGACAGTTGAGCCGGACTTCTGGTTTTAGTCACTGGCATGAGCTTTGCCCACGTGGGAGTATTGCGCCTTCCGTCCCCACTCGGTATCGAGGCAGTAAGCCACCGTGTTTTCGAGGCAGCCGAGCATTTCTGGCAGCACAAGATTGCTGCCCTCGAGGTCAGACTGCGTCTTACCCGTCAGGTACGACTGACGGATGCCCATCAGTCGCACGTGGTGTCCCACCATGCTCGCGAGGAAGCGCAGCGAGCGATCATCGCATGTCTTGACGAAATCGTCGTATTCGGCGACACTGACCAGGCGCGGCAAGCGGACCGACCGGCCGACGGGATATGAGGCGTGCCGCTCGATGGCTCGGCAGGTTCGGGTCATCACGTCGCCCAGGCGCATCGAGCGCTCGCCGCCGGCACAGAGATGGCGTATTGCGCCTGCAGTGAATCGGAAATCGAAGAGGTGTGCAAGGCCGGTCGCCACCCAATCTGCCGGGACCATATCGATCAACACATCGGGGTTGCCTGGCATCACCGGGAGAATGCTATCGGGCAGGGTCCGTATCAGGTGATGAAAGTAGTTGAACTGGCTGACCACTCCGTCGGCCGAATCCGCCAGTAATAAGGAGATTCGGTAAATGGACGCGGGAATGTCGGCCATGGCTTCCAGGATCAGGCCTTCCGCTTCGAATTTCGTTTGCTGATACGCGTTCACGAACTCCTGTCCATTCGGCATTGGTTCCTCCGCGAAGACGCCCTCGCGGTAGCCATTCACGAAGGCGGTGCTGACGTGGCCGAATTTGCGCAAGCCCGTGCAGGATTTCGCCAGGCGCAGAATCTCGCTCACGCCGCCCACATTGACCGCGCGAGACTCCTCGAGGGAGCGATCAAATCGCACATCGGCCGCGACGTGGAGAATCTCGGTCAGGCTGTTCTGAAACAATTCATATTCGGTCGTCGCAACACCCAGACGCGGCCGGGCGAGATCACCGATCACCGTATCGATCCCCTGCCGGTTCAGCTCGACGCACTGCTCGGGGTTCCTGACCAGAGCGACGATTACACGCTCGGGACGATGTTCCTGTAGCAAAGGGATGATTTTGCGGCCCACAAGGCCAGTGGCGCCCGTTAGGAGCAAGAACTCTGAGGTCATCTTCTGGCGGGCTTCCTTTACGCCATGGTACTCGAAATACCGTGTTACACTTCCTGAACACGGTACAGCAGCAATTCAACAGATGGAAATCTACCAATCGCTACAGGACGATAGACGGGACGCCCGCGAACCTCGTCCGCTCCTTTTGGCATTGCTGTGGATGTCGGGTCTGGTCGCGTTTTTCTTCGCCAGCTATGCCTTTGCGTATTGGCTCAGCAGCCTGCGCCACGATGTTCCGTCGATTGTTTTCGGATGGGAGCATCACATTCCGTTCCTACCCTGGACGATTGTTCCATATTGGTCTACCGACTTGATCTATGTGTTGTCGGTATTTCTTTTTTCGACGCGCGCCGACTTGGCTGCTCACTGCAAGAGGCTTCTGGCCGTGCAAGTCATCTCCGTAGCCGTCTTCTTGTTGTTCCCTCTAAAATTCACTTTCAGCCAGACTGAGACAACCGGACTCTTGGGTTGGATGTTCGCTACACGCACAGGAATTGACCCGCTCTTCAACGAGGCGCCCTCGCTACATATTGGATTGATGGTGGTACTGTGGGCGGCCTACGGGCGCTATCTCCGCGGCTGGGCGCTGTGGCTGATGCGAGGCTGGTTCCTGCTAACGATGCTATCTACGCTGACAACTTACCGGCATCATTTCTTCGACCTGCCGACCGGACTGTGGGTCGGACTGTTCTGTCTGGCAATGTTTCCCGACGGAGAGCAGGCGGCTCCCTGCGAGACGCCGCCGGATCCGCGGCGGTTTCACCTCGCTGCCTGGCAGCTTAGCGGAGCTTTGATTTGTATGGTCGTGGCATATTGGCTCGGCGGCGCCGGCTGGCTGATGCTCTGGCCGGCGGGAGCGTTGGCGATTGTCGCGGGCATGGGTTTGAACGGACGGGCGGGACTCTTCAGGAACGCGCACGGCAGGCTGGCGCCCGAGATGGTTGTGTTATTGATGCCATACTTCGCGGTGTTGAGAGTCCTTCACGAAAGTTCTGGGAAAACCATACTGAGCCATAAGAATAGTTGGGCAGCCGACCCTCTCGGGTTGACAATTGAATCTGCGGGAGATTGATTGTTTATGGATGATCAAGAGGCGATTGCCGCCTTGCTGGAGCGCTGGATGAATGACGACGCCTTTCGTGCGTCATTCCGGCAGGATCCCGAAGCTGCGATAAAAGCAAGTGGAGTTCAATTGAGCGAGGATGGGTGGGCGGCGGTTCGAGCCATCGATTGGAGACAATGCGACGAAGAGCTGAGCAGCCGGGCGAGTAACAGTAGTTTTTCCTGCGCCCCCGGTATCGCTTTCGGGCCGTAATCCTCGACGATTTTTCCGTTTACTCGCGGCGCCGAAGGTTGCCGATGATTCTGACGATCAGAGCCACGGAGGTCAGGGTCACCAGGCTGTACACGATCAGGGCGATCGCGAGCGGGCTGATCCACCTGCCCATCCATTCCTGCACCAATTGCCGGAATGACAACGCCAACACGGCGATGTAGGCCGCCACGTACAATACGGTGACCACGCCGTAGACGATTTCGATTCTGTGTTCCCGGAGTATTTCCCGATTCGTGATGGCCGAGGGCAATTCGCGCGTCAGCCACTCCATGGCCTTCTTGCGAAAGTTCGGGCGGTCCAGCCAGTCCATCAGAACATAATAGCCATCCAGTTCCCAGAGGGGGTTGAGGTTGGCAAGCACAAGCAGATAAGAGATCCAGGCGAACTGCCACAACAACGCGAGGGCGGCTTGGTTGTTAACGAAGATTGCCAGCAGCGCGGCCGCGCCTCCGAGAGTCAGATTAATCGCCGGGCCCGCGATGCTCACGGCAATCCGCTCCTGGCGCGTGCCGAGCCAGATGTCGGAAGTGTCGATGAACGCAATCGGGCCGTACCAATACCATCCAATTCCCACGCCGTTTATCTTTCGTCCACAGTGCGTGGTGGTGAACCCGTGGGCGGCTTCGTGCAGAATCAAGCAGGTCAGTATGGCCGGGATGAGAAGCCATTTGTGGAGCGGATCGGCCGCGATCGCCACCCGCGCACGCGATGTTTCGAAGAAGAACGCTGCCAGCCCCACGACCGAAATGACGCTCGACAACACCAAAACCGGTCGCGAAAAGACGCGGCGGATTCCGAGCTGATAGACGCGCTGAAAGAAGGGGTCGACGTCGCGCAGTGTGTATCGCCAATCGATCGCCTGCTGCAGACCGAGCAGGATTCGCTCACGGCGAGAAAGCTGCATCATGGAACGGAGCGTTGCCGGATCGAGACTCGCCCCCTCCAGGAAACCAGCGGCCATCAACCCTCCGATCGTTTGCGCAACCGCCGCAGGCTCGAACGCCTTGAACCGGATGAAGTACGCAGACACCAACTCCCGCATGCCGTGTTGTCCATCGAGTTGCTGCCACAGGTACCAGCCCCGCTCGGCAAGACGGAAATAGGTTCCCTTCGCGGGATTCTTGAGAACGTAGACTCGATCGCCTCCGGGGAGTTCGCGAGGATGCACCTCGATTCCCCTCGCCTGGCGCGGCCGGCCGCGAACCTGCAACAACTCGAACATGCGCACTGCGGATTTCGGGTCGGTGCCAAGGGCCGCCAGCAGGTCGCTCCGACGGATTGCCAGGAATTCGGAAGGCTCCAGACAACGCACAGTGGCGTTTCGTGGTGCATCCAGGAACAGGCTTGCTTCGCCGAACAGGGCTCCGGCGCTAAGGGTGGCCAATTTTCGTTCCGGACCTTTGGATTCGGGCTGATATACAACTTCCACCGAGCCCGTTCTCACCAGATAGCACGAACCCCCAGTGGAACCTTGTTCTACGATAACCGCTCCACGCCCGGCATGGAAGCGTTTAATAGAATCGTTCAGAGAACGGATTGCGGGTGGGGGCAGGGCGCTGAACGGCGTACAGGCTTTTATGAAATTGATCGCTTCAAATCGCTCCGCCTGCTGCTCAAAGAGTGAACGAAGCGCGGCAAACGATTCGATAAGCTCGCGAAACCGGGCGCCGTTCAAAGTAAGTAGGTGCAGGTTGGTAGCCGCGGTGACCGTCGCCCGGCGAAGGCCGCCTCGCTCGAACAGCGCGGATTCGCCGAAACATTCCCCGGTCTTCAGAGTGGCGACAACCACCGGGTTTTTTCGCGAATCGAGAACCGATAGCTCCGCGCGCCCACCCGAAATGATGGCGAAGCGGTCGCCCGGTTGACCTTCGAGCATGACGACGGCCCCGGCGGGATGATGCTCTTCGACAAACTCTGGGGCAATCCGGCGCGCGGCGCCGTCGGGGAGGAGATCCAGCGAGAGAGTGGATGAGATGAGCGCAAGATGTTTGGTTGAAACCGGCAGAGGCGCCTCTCGCATAGTTTGCAAACTGACTCTTGGGCTCATTGTCCTATACCCGGCGATCGTTGCTCCGGCCGACCGTTCGGCATACAACAGTTCGTGCAGGGCTTCTGAAAGAAATGCTCGTAAATGAATGAAGATCCTGCCAGAATCAATAGGTCGGATTTTGGCGTCCGATTGCCTGTAAACAAACATGAACAGTTCGAGTGACGCATTCCAGAGTCCCGGGCAACCACAGCCCCACCATGGCGCATACTCGAAGCTCCTCTGCGATTTCGGGTTTCAGTCGTTCCTGTGGACTCAGTTCCTCGCGGCCTTTAACGACAATATCTACAAGATGATCGTGCAGGTCGCGGCAGTGGCCATCGCGGCGAGCGAAGGCGGCAGCAGTATTTACCTGACGCTCGTCAATGTTTTGTTCGTGATTCCATTCCTGATCTTTGCCGGACCCGCCGGGCAGATCGCAGACCGCTTCAGCAAGACACGCGTGTTGCAGATCACCAAGTTATTTGAGATTGCGGTGATGATCTTCGGCACCCTCGCCCTGCTCGCGCACAGCATGAATATGTTGTTGGTGGTTCTGTTCTGTATGTCCACGCAAGCTAACTTTGCCAGCCCCGCCAAATATGGGATCATTCCCGAGATCGCGGGCGAGGAACAGTTGGCCCGCGCCAACGGCCTGGTGGAACTATCGACCTTTGCCGCGATTTTGCTGGGCACCGGTGCCGGCGCCGTCCTGTTTGCCCATACAAAAGAAACACCGCTGTATATGGGACTGACGTTGCTCGGACTAGCGATTGTAGGATCACTGATCAGCGTGGGCATCTCCAAAGCACCAGCCTCGGGTTCTCGCGAAGGTTTCTTTTTGAACCCCCTCCAGGAAGTCTGGGTGGGCACCCGCAGCCTGCTGCGTAATCGTCCCCTGTGGCTGACCGTGGCCGGTATGACCTACTTCTGGTTCGTTGGCGCACTGATGCAGAATACGGTGCTTCTGTTCAGAGTCGAGACACTCCATGCCAACGACCAGACAGCCGGCTTTTTGGTGGCCGCGCTGGCGGCTGGAATCGGAGCCGGCAGCGTGCTCGCCGGCTTCATATCGGGTGATCGGATTGAACTGGGCATCGTCCCTGCCGGCTCGGCGCTGATGGGATTGTTCGCCATCGCAGCGGGAATGACTTCATCCGTTCCGTGGGCACTGGTGTGGCTCACCGGCTTGGGACTAGCGGGAGGCTTGTATATCGTGCCGCTCAACGCCTATTTGCAGGACAGGGCGGATCGCCCAGGAGAAGGGCCGCATTATTACCACCAGCAATTTCATCAGCATGATCGGCGTGTTAGTTGCGGCCGGTGCGCTTCCGCTACTGCATGATGTGATCGGTCTGACGGCAGCCCGCATGCTGTTGGTGCTCGGCGTTTTCACCTTGGTGATCACGATTGGAGGGATCGCGCTGATGCCTCCCATTCCCATGCGGCTTCTCCTGCTGACTATTCTCCATGGCATGTTCCGCATCCGCTACATACTTGGGGAGGATCGGTCGGAAGAAGATGGCTCGCAAGCGCCTCCGACGTCCCCTTAGCGCGGCTTCATCCCAAATAGTATTCGCAAAACCGTGGTGCGTCGCACCCCGTATTCGTACAGCAGGATTGTAATTACGAAAGCCGTAACGCTAATGATCAGCGCCTTCCACCCGATTCCTATCCGATACTGCACCACGACAAAAGCAATCGTGAGGATGATCGGCTGATGCAGAATGTAAAACGGCAGGGCCGCCTCATTGGCGTAATCCAGGGCGGCGTTACGGAAGTTTAGCCAACGCAGGCCGAAACCCATGATCGCCATCACCCACGCCCAGGTGTGGACACTCGCGAGAATCTGGTACAGCGAGTAGCTCCACGTATACTCCGGACGACTCAGCCATTGAGTCAAAAAGCCCAGCGCGTAAGTTCCGAACAGGCAAGCAAAACAGATGCAGCCGACGACCAGCCAGCCGGTGGCCTGCCTGGCGATGGCGCGGGTGAAACGAACGTCTGTCATGAACAGCCGTCCATAAACGAAGAGCACAAAAAAGACCAATGTGTCTGACCAGTCGAGATACAACGGAAAAGCAGCGTTCAATGGGAGCTTGATCAGCATGATCGGCATGCCCAGTACGGCGAGGCCCCATGGCTTTTCGCATAAATCGGCAAGGTGGATCAGCGTGGGGCTCCCTTGCTCAGTCTCGGTGCGCGGGAAAAGAGGCAACGCGAGCAACGAGAAAATGAGAAGAAACCCTAGAAACCACAAATGCCAACTCGTCTGATAGAGGGCAATCAGGCTGTTGTGGAACTGCGGTATTTTCAATGCCTCCCACATGCGCTCGAAGTGAATCGGGAAGTAGCTCCAGAAGGACCCGCGAAAGGTCGCATGATTCAAGGCGCTAACGTAGCCGTTCCACGGGATCAGGGTCAGGGAGCCGAAAAGAAAGGGCACCAGCAACCGCTCCAACCGTTCCCGCAAGTACTGGCTGCCTCGTCTGCAGCCTAGGGAGTACCAAGCCGTCATGCCGGCCAGCACGAAAAGCAACTGCATCATCCACTGGTACACAAAGAAGGCGTACCCGCTCAGGACCACTGAAGATTCCCTGTTCCTGACACTGGGAGCCGGGTCGTGCGTGACGTCATTCGCACTGCCTGCCAGATCGAAAATGTGCGCGACGTGGAATAGAAAAACAGCTATGATCGCGACTAAACGTAACCAGTCGATCGCGTAGCAGCGAGTGGCCGAACGCGCCACGCCAGAGGCAGGCGCCGCGGTCATGTCGGCAAGGCACTCTTCCGCCGGTCTAACCAAATTGCCTCTTCAGACTGGTTGTTCGCGTAGGAACTCATATTCAGCCCCGTGGCTTGCGAGGACTCGCCAGCGTAACTCATAGTGCCATACTGTTTGAACGGTGTCGAAGAACAACGCGGTTTCGATTTACCTTGCGGCGTGGCTGCTTGCTTCTTTGATTCTGTTTAGCTGCAGCCGCGATCGGGAGCCCGTGGTCAAGGCGGCGCCACCTCCGGACACCGCAAAAGTGGTTTCCTGTTTGGGGAGAATAGTCGCCGGGGAAGGTGCGTTGAAAGTCGCCGGCCCTCCGCAATCCATTGTGGCTGAACTCAGGGTTCACCGTGGATCGCAGGTGGCCCGCGGCGACATTTTAGCTGTGCTCCAGGACTACGCGGCCGCCAAGGCCTCTCTCCGCGAGGCTGAGCAGCAGGTAGCAGTGGCCGAAAGCACGCTGGTCCAGGTCAAAGCCCCTGAAAAGCGTGCCGCACTCGCTGCTCAGGAGGCTGCTCTGGCGCGCCAGGAGTTTACCTTGCAGAATGCCACAGCGGACTACCGCCGAAAGCAAAAGCTATTCGAAAACAAGCTGGTCCCCTTGATGGATGCGGAAGCGGCGGAAACGAATTTCCACACAGCGCAGGAGGACCTGCGGCGCCAGCAGGAGCTTCTCGCCGGCCTCCAACAGGTTCGGGAAGTCGATGTCGATCTGGCCCAGAAGAAACTGGCAGCGGCTGTCGCATCCAGGGATAGGACAACCGTTGATGTCGAGAGAGGTCTGGTCAGAGCTCCTGCGGCGGGAACGGTGCTCGAGGTCTTCGCACGGGCGGGAGAAGCCGTCTCGGCGGAGCGGGGTATTGTGGATCTTGGCGATACCGCGAACATGTTTGTAGAAGGAGAAGTCTACGCGACGGATTTCCCGCGCGTCCGCGAGGGGGCGAAGGCTACCATCACTGGAGAGGCCTTTACCGGCTCTCTCGCTGGCACCGTAGCCGAGATACTGCGCGAGGCCGGCGCCAGTACCTTATTTCCGACCGATCCCCTCACCTCGCCGGACAATCGCGTCGTTAAGGTTAGGATTCGTCTGCAGAGCGGTCAGGGAGTCGAGCGTTTGAGTGGGAGTCAGGTTGCGGTCCGTATCGAACCATGATCAAACTACTGAGGGCCGCCGGCAACACGATTGCCCCCTTGGGAATCCCATTGGCCTGGAAACAACTGTCAGCCGACCCCAAGAGGCTGGTCACGGCGGTCATCGGTGTGGCCTTCGGCATCACGCTGATGCTCTTTCAGCTAGGCCTCTACAACGCGATCAATGCCATGGTCGTCCTGCCACATGCGCATCTACGCGGCGACTTGTACCTCACTAGTCTGGATTGGGAGTCGTTCGGCTCGAACCGCGGCTTTACGCGCCGTCGCCTTTCTCAAGCGCGGGCGCTCCCGGACGTGGAGTCCGTCACGCCCTTGTATATCGGTTTCGTCTATTGGACCAATCCGGAGACTGGCCTCTCGAAGGTCGCTCTCACGCTCGCCTTCGACCCCTCCGAGAATCCGTTCAAGCCCGGTGCCGTCCAGGACCAGAGCCATAAGCTGCAGGATCCCGAGGCGGTTCTTTTCGACGCCTTGTCGTCGTCCGAATATGGCCGGATCCCCGAACTCTTGCAGGCAAATCCTATACTGCCCGTTGAAATCGACAAAAAGCACGCCGTGGTCAAGGGATTGTTCACGATGGGTCCGACGCTGGCCGCCTCGGCCAATCTGGTGATGAGCGATGAGGCGTGGTTTCGCTATCGAACCGATGTACCGCGCAACATGGCGAATGTAGGAGTCATCAATCTCCGGCCGGGCACGAATGCGGCGTCGACTGCAGCCGAGTTGCGGCTTCTTCTGCCCAAGGATGTGCGCGTCGTCACACGCGATGCCTTCATCAGAGAGGAGCAGGCGTATTGGGATAAGCGAACGCCGGTGGGCTTCGTCGTCGGGGCCGGCATGCTGGTTGGCATGTTGGTGGGAGCGATCGTCGTGTACCAGATCCTCTACAGCGATGTGAACGATCACTTGAAGGAGTATGCCACACTGAAGGCCATCGGCATGGGAGATCTCTTTTTCACTGTGCTCGTGCTGGAAGAAGCACTGATGCTGGTGGTTATGGGAGCGCCGCCGGCACTCGCCCTGACTGCGCTTCTGAATTCGTCTGCGCGAAGTTCGGTGAACCTTCCGGCGTACGTCGAGCCCTTACAGGTGTTGACGGTGCTGCTGGCGGTGGCCGTGGCGTGCCTGCTGGCCGGCCAACTGGCCACCCGGAAACTCCGTGCCGCCGATCCGGCGAGTGTCTTCTAATATGCCTGAACCCCTGATCTCAGTGACCGGGCTGAGTCATGCATTCGGAGACGGCGCCACGAAAAAGACCGTTCTGGAGGGAGTCAGCGCAAACTTCTATCCGGGTGAGATCGTGATTGTCATGGGTCCATCAGGCGCAGGAAAGACGACTCTGCTGTCTTTGGTCGGCGCGCTGCGGTCGGTTCAGACCGGCAGTGTTAACGTCGCCGGGACAGAACTGCGCAATGCCTCGCCTCGCCAATTGCGGGCGGTGCGCCGACGCATCGGTTTTATCTTTCAGGACCACAACCTGGTGGCGTCCCTGACGGCCTGTCAGAACGTGCAACTTGCACTCGCGACCGACCCAGTAGCGACTAACGACGGCTCGCGGAGACGGGCGGTCGAGTTGCTGACGCTGGTTGGATTAAGTGAATGCGCTGGTAAGCTACCGCGGCAACTGTCCGGTGGTCAGAAGCAGCGCATCGCCATCGCACGCGCACTGGTCCGCTCGCCGGAGATCATCCTGGCCGACGAGCCCACCGCGTCACTCGACGGGCAGTCGGGACGCGCGGTCGTGGAACTGCTGCAGCGCCTGGCGCGGGAGATCGGTTGCGCCGTGCTGCTGGTGACCCACGACAACCGCATCCTCGATGTGGCCGACCGCATCCTGACGCTCGAGGATGGCCGGATGGACGAAAACAACTTGCGGCTGGAGCGCCTGATGCGGGAAGCGTCCGGCCTGGTGGGACTCCTGGCAACCTTCCCGAGCGCGTTTGGCAGCCCGCAGGAAATCACGAACATCTCCCAACAGTTCGATGACCGCGTCCACAATCTCCAGGAGGCCCTCGGAACTGTGGCCCACCAGCGTAGCAGCGCAACTTCCGAGCGGGCGAGGCGCTGGATGAACATCGTGGAGAATCTCCGAAGCCTGAGGGATTGCCTCAACCAGATCGCCGGTCTGGTTCAGCAGCCTCCTCCCGGGGCCAAAACCTATGCGGACGTGCTTCGGGAGAGCCTGGATTTTCTGTTGCAAACAGCGGCCCGGACTTTCGAAACACCGCCGATCGCCAGTTTGGAGCTACTGCTCCAGTTGACAGACGATAACGGCCCGTCCGTTAACTCCATTCGCAACGACTATGTCGATTCGCGAAGAGAACTGGCCCCCGAAGCCGGTAGGTTCATATTTGACTTGGCAGGCATTTTCTTGCGCACCACGTACTTTCTCCATAAAATTGCGAAAGAGTTGGACACCGCTAGCGCGCGCTAAACGGACGTTCGGCGGAGCAAGCTAGAATACCAACCATGCATAGGACCAAGCCCCAACGCAGTTGCCCGATTCACACGCGGGGACGCCGGAGGGAAAGCGCCCGGTGCTGACGGATCGCATCGCCCGCGAGACCCTGCTGAAACTGATCGATGAGAATATTGCGGATTGCCGGATCCGGTTTCTGGTTGAAGGTCGCGAGTACATCGCCGGAGGCGGGCTGAACGAGTCTGGCGCCTCGGTGCGCGTTCACAATACCGGTTTTTTCTCTCGCGTTCTGGCGTACGGGAATCTCGGCATGGGCGAGGCATTTATCGACCGGGACTTCGAAATCATCGGCGGTTCGCTACCTGAATTTCTGACGATCCTTCTGCGCAACCGGCTGGACCAAAAACTCAAACATAATCCTAGCCTGCCGAAGATGCTGATCATCCGAGCCTTCAGCGCCTTGCGCGGCAGAGGCAGGCAGGTTTGCAGTTATCATGACGCGGGCAATGACCTGTTCGAAGCGTTTCTCGACTCCACCCTCACATTCTCTGCAGGGTATGCAGTACGCGAAGATGACGATCTCGAGCAGTTGCAGAAAAACAAACTGGACCGCGTCTGCCGCAAACTCCAGCTGGGTGCCGGCGACCGCCTGCTGGATATCGGATGCGGATGCGGTTCGCTTTTGATCTTCGCTGCGCAAAACTACGGAGCATCGGGTGTTGGAATTACCCTAAGTCCGGAACAGTGCGAGCGAGGCCGGCGCGAAATTGCCGCACGAGGTGTTGCCGATCGGGTTCAAATCCGTGTCCAGGACTACTGCGCCGTCGACGGCTCCTATACGAAAGTGAGTAGTATCGGGATGATGGCGCATCTTCCCCGCTCCCACTACGACCGCTACTTCCGCACGCTCGCCCGCGTGTTGAAACCGGGAGGCCTCGGCATGATTCACACCCTAGGCTGCAACTCTGCCCGTCATCGTCACGATGCTTTCCTTCAAAGATACATTTTCCCGGGATCAAGTCAGCCGCAACTGAGCGAGATCGCCAGCCGGCTGGGAGAGAACGACCTCCTCGTTTTGGATGTCGAAAACAATGTTCGACACGCCAAATATACGTTCCTCCGATGGCTTGCAAACTTTCAGAGGAATGCGCCCGCTTTGGTTGTGAATTATGGCGACAAATATCTCAGGGCTTGGGAATACTATCTTGCGTGTGGCGCGGCGGCAGCCGTTGCCTCCGACTCGGCCTTATATCAGGTGTTGTTCACCAACGACCGTGCGGCTGATGTGCCTCTAAGCCGTGTTTAGGTGCCTGAACTTCTGCCCAGCGAGTGAACTCCTTCAAGACGGACAAAATCCAAGGATCTGGCTAACGGTCGCCTCGGCTTCCAAGCCAGGTCCGGTAATGTTTTGCTGCTAGCGGGAGTTTACTCGTAAGCCGCAGCGGCGGCGAGTCCTGTAATCGTAAGTCATTCTGAACGCGGGCCTTGGAGCGCCGCGCGCCATTCGTTTGTGTATTACCCCATATAAATAATTTCTATCGACGATTGCGCCCTTCTCTATTGACGGCGGAGGCTGGACGCCGTAGACTGGTATTACCCTATATGGCGTCCCTCATCGCCAAGAAGAAGGCCAACAAACTTTACTACTATGTCGTCGAGAGCGCCCGCCTGGACGGTAAGCCCCGCATCGTCCACCAGACGTATCTCGGCACGGCCGAGAAAGTCGCGGCGCTGGTCAGGGATCGCACCGCTCCGGTGCCATTGGAAGCCACGGCTGCCGATGTGGGCCTGCCGGGAGCGCTCTGGCTCGCCGCTCAGCAGAGCGGTGTTTTTGCCTTGCTCCAGTCTCTCTGGCCCGAACCTCGCTCGGGCCCGTCGCCGGCGCATTATCTGCTCCTGGCGGCGATCCATCGGATCTGTCAGCCGGGTCCCAAGACGGAGGTGGCTGGCTGGTATGACCGCACCATCCTGCGTTCGCTTTGGGACTTGCCTTCGGAGCGATTCAGCTCGCAGGAATTCTGGGACTGCTTCGACCGCATCCGGGAGGAAGATCTGGAACAAGCCCAGATTCGTCTACGGGGCGTGTGGAAGCAAAAGCAGTTGGTCGGCCGCCGCCTGTTGGCTTACGATACGACCAACTTCTATACCTATGTGGCCAGCACCAATACGCGCAACCAACTGGCGCAGCGTGGACACAACAAGCAGGGCCGCCACAACCTGCGGCAGGTCGGGTTGAGCTATGTCATGGACGGCGACAACGGCCTCAGCCTGTGCCATCATGTCTATCCCGGCAACCGGGCTGATGCCGAGGAACTGCCCGAGGCGCGGTCGCGTATAGGGGCTTTGCTGGACCAAAATCAGATGGCCCGCGACTCGGTCACGCTGGTGCTCGACAAAGGTTCGGCGGCACTGGCCAACACGCTGGAATTAGAGCAGGCGGGCCTAGGCTGGATTTCGGCTCTGCCCTGGAACCAGGCACCGGCGGAACTGCGGAACCGGAGCGTGGAACAGTTACCGGCCTGCGGCAGCTCCCAACCCGGCGTCAGGGCGGCAGCGGAGAAGCTGGTCGTACATGGCAAAGAGTATCTTTGCGTGCTCAAATATTCGGCTTGTTTCGCCAGCGAACAACTCAACAGCACTACCGCTGCACTCGCCCGTGTGACTCAGAAACTACGGCGGCTGGCACCGAACTGTCCAGGCCACAGGCTCGCTTTACCGAACCAGGCATTCGCAACAAGATCCATCGCTGGCTGTTGGACCCGTTCGTCCGCGAAGTGCTCCACTACGGACTGGAACAGCGCGACAACCGCTGGCATCTGACATTCGAGGTGGACAACCAGGCGCTCCAGCAACTGTGGACACAACGTCTCGGCCGCACCGTGCTGCTCACCAACCGCATGGATTGGACCGCCGAACAGGTCGTGTCCGGTTACTCCGGCCAGCAACAAATCGAACGTGTATTTCGCGGATTAAAGGACGGCGACTGGCTCGGCTGGGGACCGATGTACCACTGGACCGACAGCAAAATCCGCGTGCATGCTTTCTACTGCATGCTGGGAATCTCGCTGCTCCAGTATGTTCACCGCCAGGCCCAGTGCGCCTGGCCTGATCTCACCGTGGAACAACTACTGGAACAACTCATTCCCATGCAGCAGTTCACTTTGCTGTATCCTCCGCTAGGCGACAAAGGTCCCAATCGCATTGCTACCGTTCTATCCAAACAGACTCTCGTTCAGCAAGCCCTCGCTCATTCCCTCGGTCTGGATGAACTCTGTAGTACCCAACGTGGGTAATACAGCGACGCCGCGCTAACCCTCCCTAAAACAACTATTTACAGTCTTCCCTTCCGGCTTACGAGTAAACTCCCGCTAGTTCCGTAACGGATGGAATCTCGAACCGAGCGTTGACCAGCGCGGAGCGCATCGCCTTCCGACGCGAGCATGCAGGGCCGTGGGTCGAGGAGATCCGGCCAGAGTGTTTAGCAATCTCGCGCCAGGCGCTGCCGCAGAGTGCGTCGAGCAGGGCTGCGGCCTACACGCTGAACATGTGGAACAAACTGGTGTGCTGCCTGGAGTACGAGGAAGTGGCCTCGCGTCGAAAGTGTGGCCCGTTATCTGGTGTTATCCGTAGTTAACTTCGGTCACAACGAGAATCGCTTCCAGCTTCCCATTAGCAGCTCAGCCTCTGCTGACCGCGGTCGGCGTTACGCGGTCTGAGCACTTCGAGTTTCGTGATACCCTCTCGCTCGGCCTCGGCGCGGGTTCCAATTGCCCCTCCCCCGCCCGGATGCTCCCACCAATACAAGACCACAACCACGGGAGTGTAGCGATTTTCCAGCCTTCGTAATCTGTGCGACGGGGCTTTGTTCACTGCTTCACCATGGCTTCTGCGATCAACCGATCTACGTTCGCCTGGTCCATGTGCGGCACGCGGGGCGGCCGTCGAAGTAGGTGGTCGAAGCGGGACCAATCAGAACGCCGCGAGCCGGCGTGACCCAGATCTCTACTAGTCTCAGAACTCCTATAGTAGGGGGTCAGTAGATGGGGTGGTCTGGTTAACGTCGAGGAGTCGGAAGACGAGGATTGGACCGCCGTTCAGTATGCGAGGTTTCTGGTGATTGAGGTCGGTGAGGAGACTGCCGAGTGCATCAGCCAGCTTGGAGGAGTCCGGTCTTTGAAGCAGAACCTCGACGTGATCGGGCACGGTTGCACGCACGATTCCCGGTAGCTGGAGAAGGCCTCGGAAAATACTGCATGCATCCTTGGGGTTTTGGTAGAACCGATCGAAGTGCACAGCCAGCATTCGCTCTGCGTTGGCAGCGGTCAGTTTCAAGGCGTTAACCAACAGGCGACGATCCTCGCGAAGCAGGGCACGTGTCTTGCCGGCCTGGTGTGCGGATATCCGACTGGGGGTGTGGCGCAGACGGTTTTCTACTCGGGCGAGGACCTGACGTTTTTGCGCGATCTGGGTGCGCAACGCGGCGTGAGCGATTTTGAGGCCGCGAGCCGTAGATCGCTGGCTCTCGTCATTGTCTTCCAACGCCCGACCCAGTTGTGCCTGAAGAGATTCGATCTGCTGGGCTAGTCGGCGCGCCTGCTCCTTGAGGGTCTTGCGTTTGGGATTGGCGATGAGACGGTCTCGAGTCTCCGGATCGGCCCCGTACTGGATGATCTGGTCGATGGCGTAGTTGTCGGAAAGGAACTTGAAGCTGTTTTCCTGCCGCCATCGCAAGCGCAGGCAATGCACCACCTTGGCCGGCTTGGCGGTTGCTGCCAGGTTGGTCAATACGGGGATCTGCTGGCCATCGTCGCCCACGAACAGGACCGTGCGAATCAAGCCCACTCCTCGCACGCGCGTCTTCTTCTCCAACAGTTGGTAGGTGTGCCGCTTACCTTCCAAAGCGAACCAGCCGGCTTGGAACTGGTGTGCGGGGTAACGCCGCTTGGCGCCACGGCCTTTCAGGTAAGTAATAAAGCCGATGCCTTCGGCCTGGAGGAAGCGAAACGTTTCCCCGCTATAGCCTCCCCGGTCGAACACCAACGTGAAGGGCTCGTTGCCATGGACGCGGCGGATCTCCGCGATGGCGGCTGGGATCGCGCGCCCCAACGAGTCGTTGAGGGGTTGGGAAAAGAAGAACAGGGCCCGGCCTTTGGCGTCGTGGAGATACACGTCGTTGTGCCCCTGGACCGCCAATCCCCGCTTGGCATCCCAGCCTCGCGGCGTCGGGTGCGCGCCGTAGTAAGGGCAGAAATGACCATCCACGTAGTACAGGCCTTCCCAGACCGGCTCCAATGCCAGATAGCGCTCGAACATCGCCCGCCAGAAGGCGACCGGATCCACGCTCTCGGTCAAGGCCCTGATCTTGGTTCGCAGGCTCAACACCGACGGAGCGCCGGGTTCCCCGATCAGCACACCCAAATCCCGGCGGCGGCCGTTCTTCCAGTCCTCGATCGAGCGGAAGCGCAAGGTGAAGCAGAAGATAATGGCTGCGACGGTCTGCGCCCAACCAATCCGTCGCGCCGGGCCAGTGGTGGCGCCCAGACCCTGAAAGACGCTCCACAGGTCGAGGCGCGCCAAAGCGGCAAACAGTAGCATCGCGCCGGCATAACGAGTGGAGCGGCTCTCCCCAAAATGGGCCGCTGGCGCGGGAGCGATCACGGGTGGAGCCTCGGCTTCGAGCGGGAGGGCCTGTGGCGACGGTGGTGCGGAAGCGCCCCGGAACAAGTTAGCCACGGTGACGTAAGAGATTCTCTGGGCGGCGGTAGAAACCTGCTGGGCGATGGATCGGAACGAAGCTCCGCCGGCACGCAGAGACCGGCAGCGGGCCTCCAGTTTGGGAGTCATCTTGGATGGTCCCTTGGGGCCGGGCTTCAACGGGAGCAAGGCGGCCGCCCCACCCTGGCGAACCAATCCCAGCAAACGGCTAACCGTGACCGGATGTAAGTTGAAAGCGGCGGCAATTTGACGGTCGGGCAGAGAGAGTACTTCGGCTAATTGAGTGACCAGTACGCGCTCGGTCCCCTGGTCGTCACACGGGTAGCGACCGGCCAGGTGCCCGTTGAGAAAGATGCTGCGTTGATCGTCCGCATCCACCACCTCAAGACGCGGGAACTGCGGAGTGAAATCGAAGAGGCTGGGAGCGGAAGCAGACATGAACAAGTATAACCGGCTGGATGAAAATTAGCAATCATTATTTAACAGTCTGTGTTCGCTCAACTCTCCGCCAATGTGAGCATTTCAAACACGAGTCAATCTACTATAGGAGTTCTGAGTCTAGACCGGCGAACTTTGTAGCTTGCGCATTCAGGGCATCCAAGCACGCGTGCTCCGACCGCTCCAATCTGAGGTTCGATAACCGGCTCATTGGGTTGCCCTCGTCGATGTCAGGCCTGCGGCGCGCCAAAGCGTGAGCAGCCAGCTGGGGACACTACCATGCGGTGTCTTTGTGTCGTCATTGCATCGGACACCAGCTTGCTCGGCCTGACGACGCCACTCACTTAACAGCCAAACGGGGATGGGCGCTTTCGGAGTTGTGGTGTATCTGGCTCCGATTGCAGCTAGTCGCCGGAGATAGGATTTATGGGCTCTCATCTTTCGCTTCCGGTACTGCGAGGCGCGGCTTCTTCCAGCAGCGCCAGCCGCACCTCGATGTCTTAGAGCTCCATCGCATGCTTGGTGTGATCCAAGACGCTGTCGGCGGCGTGCACTCGGGTGGAGGGCGGCGCGCGGATTGCACACCGCGACTTTCGTCACGCGCGGCTTCAGCAGATCGTACAACGAGGTGGCCCATGTACCTTCTTCAAATGTCACGTACAGCTCACCCCGCAGTCCTTCGATCAACTGCACGATGGTCGCCGCCTTAGTGTCCCCATCGGGGATGGTGGAAACCCCTCGCCTTCAGGCGAAGCAAGATTGGTGTAACGTGGTCGCGTAGGAATGGGCCGCGTAACACAGTCAAGAATGCTGGGAGCGATCACGTTCACCGGGTTTTGTTCCTGCTTAGAGATGAGGCTTGGACTCACCGGTGGCGGTGTCCTGACCTCCGAAAGTCGACTTCGAGTCGACGACCATCGAAACCCTCGGCCTACGGCCGAGGGTCGTTCAGTCTCCACGACCGACTCCATCACCAGCTTGCCGGCCGCGCTGATCACCGCGATCGTGGTTGCTTCTTTGTGAACGTCCATCCCGATATATTTTGTACTCTCCATATAAAAAATGCTCCTTTCGCCAGTGATTTTGGCTTTGCCTAACCTATCTGAAAAGGGGCGCACTCTTAGAATGCGTAATTCCCGGCGTGGATTGCGCGTACGGGTAACTAGCAATCGCGCCAATCTGCTGGGCGCAGGTGACCTTCGGACGGTGTCGCAGGCGGTCCAGAGCCTAGCTCACTTGGTCGGTGGGTCTTATTTCCACGTCGCAAACATCGCGCAGCTTGCGCCGGCCATCACAACCACTGTAATCCAACCGAGCAGCGCGAGCCATCGAGGATTTGAGCGGCCGCCCATGATCTCAGGATTGCTTGTCAGAAGAAACACAAGGACGATGAGCGGCGGGGCGAGCACCCCGTTCAGAACGGCAGCCCAGAACAACATGGACACTGCATTGAAGCCTGCGTAGTTTCGTGCGAGTCCCAGGGCTAAACCCACGGCGATGACCCCATAGAACTCACGCGAGCGGCCGACACAATCGGCCAGGGAGCGCGCCCTCTTGCGCCTTCCGAAATGGCATAGGCGCTTGACCCGGCGAGAACTGGCACGCCCAACATTCCCGCGCCGATCAGGCCCAAGCTGAACAGCCAGTATGCGCCGCTCCCGGCCAGCGGCCGCAATGCTTCGGCGGCATCCCGAGCCGTCGAAATGGTGGTTTTCCCATGGGCATGAAGGGTAGCCGCCGTCGTTAGTATGACGAAGTACATAATCAAATTCGAGAAGAACATCCCGGTCATGGTGTCGTCCCTGGATTTTCGCAACCTGAAATTTGTTGTGCCCTTGCGCGATGCCAAGGTCAGCTTCCCTTCCCCCCGCTGTTCTTCCACTTCCTGGGAGGCCTGCCAAAAGAAGAGGTACGGAGAGATGGTAGTCCCTAAAATTCCTACGAGCGTGGCCCAATACGAACCCGATCATTCGACATGCGGGATAAGGGTCGATCGCAAGACCGAAGCCCAATCGGGCTTGGCAAGGAACGCTGCCAGGAATAGGAAAGGAGAATCAGAGTCATCCATTTGAAGATCCGCGCCAGGCGATCATACGACGACCAAGCTAGGAACGACCCGATCAGAGCGGCATAGACGGGTGTCCAGTACATGCTCCGGATGCCCGTCACCATTTCGGAAACGTTTGCCATCCCGCCGAGATCGGCACCGATATTAACCGTGTTAGCGGTTACCAAGAGCGCACAGGCCGTCCACAGGACCCCCGTTGGGTACCGGCGCCGGATCACAGCAGCCAAGCCGTCGCCCGTCACCAGCCCGACTCGCGCGCACATCAGTTGCACGGCAACCATGAGCGGGAACGACACCAAGGCCGTCCACAATGGCGCATATCCAAACGCCGCACCCGTCACCGAGTGGATCGTCGTCGTCGGCTCCCGTGACCAGTCCCGGCCCCAATCGGCCGAGGAACCGCCGTAACTGCCGCAGGCCTAGCCAAGCAGCCTTCGGCGCGCGCTGCTCTCCCACCGCCCTGTCCAGTTGTTTGGTTTTTTCGGTGTCGGGGGCTTTCAACGGGTTCCTAGCGGAACGCCCCTAACAGGTAGGCGACCAGCAAAATGACCAAAATAGTTCCGAGCCCGATGCCCGTGCCCCCCCCATAGCCCCAACGGCCGTAGCCGTAGTAGCCACCGCCGAGACCAAAGACCAATAGCAGAATGATGATGATTAGCAGCATGATTTCTTATCTCCTTTCAGACTCTTGATTCGGCCCTCGTGACTTCGTGGTTAATCTCGACTCTCGCCGGCCACTAGCAGCACCACGCCACCAACCAGCGAAACCGCACCCAGCACCGGCGGCAGGGGCACCGTGTGAGTCTTGTCGCGGGAAGCGTGCAACGGCCCGATGTCCGCGACCCTCTGCCGGGTTGTATAGCTGAATCCGCCCCATATGAAGCCAATAAGTCCCATCGCGATCAAGACAATTCCGAGTGTTTTCGTCATAACTCTTCCTCTCCGGTTTTCGTTTGCTGAAGGCCGTTCGCCTCCAGATGAGCACGTTTGCGACCAAAAGAGTTACGCAAAAGGAACAAACTCAAACGAGTAACTATACTTGCGATTGTTCGCGTTCCCCCTTCATCAATTGAACTAACTCCAAGACGTCGTAGGGTCTGACTCCGTCGCGTGGGGCGAAGCTGTAGATTACATCCTGCCCAGTTGCGAATACTCTCAAAGCGCCGAGTTTTTCCTACGCTCGCGGCTCGAGCAAAGACGCCCTCGATCCGAATATGGCCAAGTCTCCTTCGGCCTTCTGCAACTCGCCGGATGCATAAAGGAGCGTGTTCGCCCCGGTGATGTCGATTTCGGACAGGCGGCTAAGATTAAATGCCATACGTAGGTGACGCTCGTCCATCAAACCATCGAAGACCATACGAAACACTAAAACATCATTTCCAAACGTTAGACGTCCGACCAGGCTCAGGACACTTATTCCGTGATTGTCTTTGCAAGTAATTTCAAGCGGCATATTGTTTTCTTAGTTGCTCGAACGGCGTCGCACTTTAGCTAGCGACATCCATGCGAGAGATTCAAGTGCATAACGTGGACCATTCAATTCCTTATCAGCTGGCGCCCTTGCAATTACAGATACAGCGCGAGTGTTCGCGTGTGGTCCCAGGGACTTAAGTGCGGCGGCGGCCTCTTTGGAGTTGTTCTCTCAGACCTGTTCCGGTGAGCGCTTTCACGCTCCTGAGATGGCATAAAGTGCGGGAAACGGCAAAAACCGCACACCTCCAGATCAGCCAACCGCCGCCATCTTCTGTCGTTCACGACTCTGTCGAGCCGTTCCCCTTCAAGTCGTGGCACATCGAGCCGAACAGTAAATGCTCGAATCCGACAGATTTGGGCCCGGAACGAACTTACCGGGAGCCTCAACCTAGAGACGCGACCCTCCGCCTTTCGCGTGCCCGCGCAATACTACCGGCCTCGAAATCGGCATTGGCGCATCCCAATTCTGGTAATTCCCCGATGGCAACGCTGCCTACATGGCCCGCTCTACCTAGTGAGGAGCAACGATTCTCCCCCGAACCCACTGAATCGCCTTCGAGTTAGATTCGAGTCGCTCGTTCACGGCATATTTCGCTTCGTCGAGCGATGCGAAGTTGCCGATGTGGGCATTTGACTGCGATTCAGTCATGCCAGCGATCCACGTCTGACGATCCACCGTCAAACTGACAGTCGCGATAGTACGGCCGTCAACCAGCGCCTCATGCACTTCGACCACCGGATGGCCCTGTTCTTCCGGGAATAATGGCGTTGCAGCCAACGGCGGCTTGCAGGAACGGGTGGTTCGCCACACGGCCGGCTCCCTTCTTTCAGTGCCCGGCACGGCTGCCGCGATGGCTGGCGGCGGGTCCATGCGGGGCACGACTGTGTTCACTGAATTCTTGAGTCATCATTTTGTTGAAAGCTGGGATGTCATCGGGTTTGCGGCTGGTGACCAAGCCGTTGTCGACCATCACTTGTTCATCGCTCCAATGGGCGCCGGCATTGATCAAGTCGGTTTTTATAGAGGGCCAGGATGTGAGGTGACGGCCTTGAATGACACCCGCCTCTGCCAGTAGCCAGGGTCCGTGACAAAGCGCTGCCACGGGCTTCCCCGCCTCAAAAAATCGCTTCACAAACCTCACTGTCTGCGGGACCTGCCTAATTGATCGGGATTCATGACCCCTCCTTGGAAGCAGCAATGCGTCATAGTCGTCCACGTCAGCTGAATTGAGATCAGCATCAACGCGGAATTTGTCGCCTTTGTCCTGGTGATTCCAGCCCTGTACTTCTCCCCTTGCCGGGGATATGATTTCTGTCTTTGCGCCCGCCTGGTCAAGGGCCTCCGTCGGCTTCGTCATCTCAACTTGCTCGAAGCCGTTTGCTACTAGGATGGCGAGACGCATTCCTTTGAGTTCACCCTTCATACTGTTTTGCTAACTCCTCCTTCAAATACTTAATGGAACATTCGTAACCCGCTTTCCGGCCAACCAGCCCCTAAATTCGTACGTAGCCCGCCAGTAGAAGCACCAACAACACCACCAGTACCAATCCCAGACCGCCGCTGGGATAATAGCCCCATCCGCGGCTGTAAGGCCAAGCGGGCGCAGCAGCAAAAACCAAGACGAATAAAATTATGAGCAGTATCAGCATCGCATTCCTTCTTTCGATAGTCACGGCAGACTGGGCCGCCGGAAACACGGGAGCATGTTGCTCTCCAAAACAACAAAAGTGACGATTGGCGGCTGGGCGGAAGCGCTTTCGCCTACTAAATAAGCAAGAATGACAGATTGCGTCTGCAGGATTTTCGCAAGGACGAGCGGTCTGCTTCACCCAGTCGCGTTTTGCTATTAAGCTTGCTGCCCGAAGTGGTCGACCCAACGCCTTTGTTTCAACAGAGATCGGCATTGTTACGGTCTTGCCTCGAAAATCGAATGAACAAGCATCAAGCTGGGCACTCAGTTGCAGCTTGCCTTGTGAGAGAGGAGACAACAGTGAGATACATCCTGGCTTGGTTATTAGGTGTCCCGGGCGTCCTTATCCTGATCTGGTTCGTCATGTCGCACCATTAAGAGATGGCTGAATTAGAACTATCAAGGCGACTGGCGATAGGTGCCGAGTCCTTACCACGTGGCGTTCATTTTCGGGTATGGGCGCCAACGCGAAAAACGGTTCAAGTCGTTTTTAAAGGCCTTCACGAGCGGGCAATAGCGCTTTCGTCCGACGGCGCGGGCTATTTCGCTGGTTTGGTGGAGGACGCCGACTCAGGAGCTCTGTACAAGTACCGGCTGGATGGGGAAGAAGAGTATCCCGACCCTGCGTCCCGTTTCCAGCCCTACGGGCCGCACGGATGGTCGCAAGTAGTCGATTCGCAGTCGTTTGGCTGGTCGGACAATCACTGGCGCGGGCTTCGCATCAGGGGGCAAATCATCTATGAGATGCATATCGGCACGTTTACTCAGGAAGGAACTTGGGCCAGTGCGATCGAGCAGTTATCGCGGTTAGCCGATTTGGGTGTCACACTCCTCGAAGTGATGCCGGTGGCGGAGTTTCCTGGGCGGTTCGGCTGGGGCTACGATGGGGTGCAGTTGTTCGCGCCATCGCGGCTCTACGGCCAGCCGGACGATTTCCGGCGTTTCGTGAATGAAGCGCACGCGCTTGGACTTGGAGTGATCTTGGATATCGTCTACAACCACTTTGGGCCCGATGGAAACTACCTCGCGAAGTTTGACCCCAGCTTTTTCTCGACTGCCCATGCCACCGATTGGGGCGAAGCAATCAATTTCGACGGCGAGGGCTGCGAAGCCGTGCGAGAGTTCTACCTTTCGAACATCCGATACTGGATCGAAGAGTTCCATCTGGATGGATTCCGGCTGGACGCGACGCAAGATATTCACGACGCATCAAAGGACCATATTCTTCGGGCCGTCGCCCGCGAAGCCCGGCTGCGGGCCGCGCCGCGCGACGTGATCGTGATTGCAGAGAATGAGCCGCAGGATACAAAACTTGTTCGGCCGCTCGAGCAGGATGGCTACGGACTTGATGGTCTCTGGAATGACGATTTTCATCACAGTGCGATGGTGGCGCTTACCGGGCACAATGAGGCCTATTACAGCGATTACAGGGGGAATCCACAGGAGTTCATTTCCGCGGCGAAGTACGGCTTTCTCTATCAAGGGCAGTACTACAAATGGCAGAACAAGCGCCGAGGTACGGCTGGTCTGGATCTCCCTCCCGCCGCCTCCGTCACCATGTTGCAGAATCACGACCAGGTCGCGAACTCAGCACATGGGCTGCGATGTCACGCGCTGACGGATCCGGGCAAATATCGAGCGATGACGGCGCTCCTGCTTCTGGCGCCTGGTACGCCAATGCTTTTTCAGGGACAGGAGTTTGCCGCGTCCAGTCCATTCCTATTCTTCGCGGATCACACGGCCGAGACAGCGGAACTGGTGCGGCGCGGGCGTATCGAATTCCTCGGTCAGTTCCCAAGCCTGGATACGCCAGAACTACTGCGTCACGCTCCAGATCCCGGGGACGCATCGACATTCGAACGCTCAAAGCTCGACAACGCCCCGCGTTCGTCGGACCACCCGGCTTGGCGGATGCACCGCGATCTAATCAAGCTGCGACGTGAAGATCCAGTATTCCAGGCGCAGCAGAAGGGCGCAGTCGATGGGGCGGTGCTGGCCGCGGACACCTTCGTGCTGCGTTTCTTTGGCGGCGCACACGGTGACCGCCTCTTGCTCATCAACCTGGGCTTGGATCGGTATTTGGACCCTAAGCCTGAGCCGCTGCTGGCCCCACCCCAGAGCGCTGATTGGAAGTTACTCTGGTCAAGTGAGAATCCTATCTATGGCGGCGGGGGCATACCTGCGCTTAAGACGAACGATAACTGGCGAATCCCCGGCCATGGAGCCTTGGTCATGACGTCCGCACTGCCATGGGCGAATTAATCCGCAGGCTCACCTGGCCGCAGGGTAGCAGCGGCATCGAACCACTCCTTACGCACGAGTGGTTGGTCACCAATGGCCTGGGAGGATATGCGTCGGGTACGGTTTCGGGTGTCATATCGAGAGGCTTCCACGGATATCTGATTGCGGCTCAGCCCGCCCCGCTGGGCCGAACCATGATGTTGAACGACCTGGTGGAGTATCTTGAACTGCCTGGCGGAAAAGTTGTTCAGTTGGGTGGCGAGGAGCGGGAAGGCGAGCCCTTGAAGCTGCACGGTGCCGATTTTTTGCGCGAGTTTCGACTGGAGGATGGGCTGCCGGTTTGGCAGTATCAGGCAGGCGATTACCTGATTGAGAAACGGCTGGTTCTGCCGCATGGCCAGAACACCGTCTACGTACACTTCCGTCTTCTGTCGGGCGAAGGCAGCGTCCGTCTAGTCCTTCGCCCATCGATGCAAGTCAGACCGCAAGATGATCCGGTGGATTCGCCACTCGATGGAGCATATACGCTAACGGTTTATCAGGACCGTTATGAGGTGTGTGCGAGCTCGAACATGCCGCCCTTGCGATTCCTTCTATATGGGCAAAATGCCGCACTGAACGTCGACCGCCAGCGGATTCAGCACGTCATGTACCGCATAGAAGAGAACCGAGGCTATGCGGCGCGCGGCGATCTGTGGACACCGGGTCACTTCCATATGGATCTAAGGCAAGGCAGGGACGCCACCCTGGTGGCGTCGACTGAGAGTTGGGAAACCATAAGTGCCCTCCGCCCGGAGGAGGCGATGGCTACGGAGAAAGATCGTCGTCGTCGCCTGCTTACGGAGGCAACAAATCATCTGCCCGCCGGCCTTCGCGACAAGTCCCAGATGGACGGACCACTGGGCGAATTAGTACTCGCAGCAGACCAATTCATCATTGCTCCCGCGGGGCGAATTGAAGACGGAGTGCGCGCCAAGGCAGCCGGGGACGAGGTAAGAACTGTGATTGCGGGCTACCACTGGTTCACCGATTGGGGCCGGGACACAATGATTTCCCTCGAAGGCCTTACTCTTACGACCGGCCGCTATGAGGAGGCGGCCTGGATCCTGCGCACGTTTGCCCACTACGTCAAAGACGGGCTCATTCCGAATCTCTTCCCAGAAGGTGGAAAGGCCGGACTTTATCACACCGCGGACGCGACGCTGTGGTTCTTCCATGCAATTGACCGATACGTTGAAACCACAGACGACCGCTCCCTGCTGCGGGCCGTCCTTCCGTCGCTGATAGACATCATCGAGCATCACCTCAGAGGGACACGCTTTGGCATCGGTGTTGACAATAACGATGGCCTGTTGACGCAGGGGCAGGAGGATTACCAACTAACTTGGATGGATGCGAAGGTAGATGGCTGGGTCGTCACACCGAGGCGCGGCAAAGCAGTGGAAATCAACGGGCTCTGGTACAACGCATTGCGGCTGTTGGAAGGCTGGCTCAGCAGCGAGCATCGACTGGATGCTGCCAGGTCGATCGGCGAGCACGCGGAGTGCGCCCGCGCTTGCTTCAATTCCCGGTTCTGGTGTGAGGAGCGCGGGTATCTCTACGACGTGATCGACGGACCGCACGGAAACGATCCCGCCTGCCGGCCCAACCAACTGATGGCGATATCTCTGCGTTATCCAGTCTTGGACGAGTCCAGATGGAAGCCGGTCATCGATGTGGT
This sequence comes from uncultured Acidobacteriaceae bacterium, assembly GCA_963771305.1. Lineage (GTDB taxonomy): Bacteria > Acidobacteriota > Terriglobia > Bryobacterales > Bryobacteraceae > CAJCIT01. The sequence continues at coordinate 136,589 of CAVYTS010000025.1, read as the reverse complement.
GAAACAGAAGCTTCTGACTCCGGTCGGGTTACGCTCTCTGTCGCCGGACGATCCCGACTTCAAACCGAAGTATGACGGCGATCTCCGCTCGCGCGATGCTGCTTACCATCAAGGTACGGTCTGGACGTGGCTATTGGGGCCTTTTGTGGACGCGTGGTTAAAGCTTTATCCCGGGAATAAGGCAGATGCCCGCGCATTCCTAAGTGGAGCGGTTGGTCAATTGGGCGAGGCTTGCCTCGGTTCCATAAGCGAGATTTTCGATGCAGAACCTCCATTTACGCCACGTGGTTGCGTCGCGCAGGCCTGGAGTGTTGCTGAAGTTCTCCGCTGCTGGGTAAAGACGGCAGACTAACGCCCGCCAGACAGCGCGTCGAGTACCTAACCTATTGGGGGTGGACCTATGAAGCGAACCATACTGCCCGGCCGGCCCTATCCGCAAGGCGCCACATGGGACGGTGCGGGAACCAACTTTGCAATATACTCCGAAGCCGCGGAGAGGGTCGAACTCTGCCTGTTTCAGGACGTGGCATCTGGACAGGGAGAGCACATCGAATTCAAGGAACGGACCAACTACGTTTGGCATTGTTATCTGCCCGGGATCCAACCGGGGCAGCTATACGGCTATCGCGCACATGGTCCCTACGATCCGGAGAAAGGGCAGCGTTTCAACCCGGCCAAGATGCTTGTCGACCCATATGCCAGGGCCACAGCAGGCAAGGTGGAGTGGTCGGCCCCTGTGTTCCCGTACCAACTAGGGCACCCGGATGAAGACCTGGCGATTGACCAAAATGACAGCGCGGCGGGGATGCCGAAAAGCGTAGTGGTCAATCCATACTTTGATTGGGAGCAGGACCGTCCGCCGCGGACCCCACTGAGTGAGTCGGTGATCTACGAAGTTCACGTCAAAGGCTTCACCAAGTGCCATCCAGACGTGCCAGAAGAACTGCGCGGCACCTATGCCGGGCTGGCGTCGCAGGCCAGCGTCGCTTACCTGAAGGCGCTGGGAATCACCGCGGTGGAATTGATGCCCGTTCACGATTTTCTCGACGACAAGCACTTGGTGGACAAAGGCTTGAAAAACTACTGGGGCTACAACACAACCAACTTCTTCAGCCCGGACTCGCGCTATTCGGGCTCAGGCGATACGGGTGGGCAAGTAGCTGAGTTCAAGACCATGGTAAAAGCATTGCACCGGGCCGACATAGAAGTGATCCTCGACGTGGTTTACAACCACACGTCGGAAGGCAACCATATGGGACCGATGTTGAGCTTTCGGGGCGTCGACAATGCTACTTACTACCGGCTGGTTTCCGACAACCTCCGCTATTACATGGACTACACCGGCACCGGCAACAGTCTGAACGTACGCCATCCGCAGGTGCTGAAACTGATCATGGATAGCTTGCGGTATTGGGTGCAGGAGATGCACGTGGATGGCTTCCGCTTTGACCTGGCGGCGACGCTCGCGCGGGAACTGCACGACGTCGATCGCCTTTCCGCGTTTTTCGATGTGATCAACCAGGACCCTGTGATTTCGCAAGTGAAACTGATTGCCGAGCCATGGGACGTGGGCGAAGGCGGATATCAAGTTGGCAAGTTTCCCGTACTGTGGGCCGAATGGAACGGAAAGTACCGCGACACAGTACGTCGCTATTGGAAGAGCGATGACGGCCAACTATCCGACTTGGCTTACCGTCTGACGGGAAGTAGCGATCTGTACCAATCGGACGGTCGGCACCCATCGGCCAGCATCAATTTTGTGACCGCCCACGATGGATTCACCTTGAACGACCTGGTCAGCTATAACGAGAAGCACAACGAGGCAAACAAGGAAGACAACAAAGACGGCACCAACGACAATGCTTCCTGGAATATGGGCGTGGAAGGACCGACCGACGACCCCGGAATAGTCGAACTGCGCGAGCGACAGAAGCGCAATCTGTTGGCGACGTTGCTGCTCTCGCAAGGCGTGCCCATGGTCTGCGGCGGCGATGAGATCGACCGCACCCAGCATGGCAATAATAATGCGTATTGCCAGGACAGCCACATCAGTTGGTACGACTGGAACCTGAACGAACAGCGTCTTTCGCTTCTGAAATTCACCAAGAAATTGATCGCGCTCCGAAAACGCCATCCGAACCTGCGGCGGCGTAAATTCTACCAGGATCGAAGCATTCGTAGATCGGAGGCACGAGACATTGTTTGGCTGCGTCCGGACGGTGGAGAAATGACAGATGACGAGTGGAGTGCTGGATGGGTCCGCTGTCTCGGCGTCATGTTGAACGGTGAGACGCTCGATCACGTGGACGAGGCTGGCGAGCCGATCCTCGACGATACCTTTCTGGTGCTCCTGAACTGTCATCACGAGCCAATCGATTTCTACTTGCCCTCCCCTCCGAAAAGATTGAAATGGGAAGTGCTTCTCTACACGGATAAGCCCGAAGCCGAACCGGGAGGTTTGGTCATTAGAAAGGGCAAGCCGTTTCCGCTAATTCGCCAGTCACTGGCGCTTTTGTGCGCGCCGCGCCCCGACGCGGTAAGGACCCGAACCACCGGATAAAGTGCTCGCGAGATTGAGGTGCCGCAAGCGGATGACGACATTTCACAGATTCCGATCGCAATCGCCGTAAGAAAGTTCACGGTCCAGCTCGAAGTTGCGGCGGATAAGCACCTTGTGCAGACATCGCGCCCGTCCACTAACGCCGATGCACTTCACACTGTTGCTAAGGCACTAAGTTTTGTTTTCTTAACACCTCCCGTACCACCGCGCCTAGTTTCATAAACTCTTGAAGATCGGCGCGCTTAATGAAGCAATGCGCCAGTGCCAGCCGTTTTGCTCGTTCCTTGTCGTCTGGAGAGTTCGAAGAGGTCATGACAACCACGGGCAAGGAGGAGCACTTGGTGCTCTTTCGGAGTCTTTCAAGGATTTCCCAGCCACCAATTCTGGGTAGGTTTACGTCAAGCAGCAGAAGGTCCGGGCAGGGAGCGGCGTTGACTTCAACTTCCTCCAAGAAGCGAACCGCCTGCTCACCGTCCGAAACCACGTGGAGTTGGCAATCGATGCTTTCTTGCTCAAGCGCAGATCGCACCAGGAAAACGTCCGTGGCATTGTCTTCTGCAACGACGATCAACGGCGGCGGGTTCATTTAGTGCCACCTGCTGCGGGAACGGTGAAAAAAAACGTCGAACCGCGGCCAACTTCCGATTCTGCCCAAATGCACCCGCCATAACTCTGTACGATTCTCTGGCAAATCGCCAGACCGATGCCAGTGCCAGAATACTTACCTTCCTTCGTATGCAGACGCTTAAAGATGCCGAACACTTGGTCCAGGTATTGCGGTGCAATCCCAATTCCGTTGTCCTGGATGGCGAAGCGCCACTGGTCGGATTGCCGTACAGCAGAGACATGCACTCGCGGCGGCTCAGTGTCCTTCGAATATTTGAGCGCGTTTCCGATCAGGTTCTGAAGCAGTTGCTCGATGTGGACATCCTTGGCCGGAACAGAGGGCAGCTTGTCGTGAGTGATCGTGGCAAGTCGCTCTTGCACTGCGCCATCGAGGTTCTTGAGAACCCGCTCAAAAACTGTCTCAACGTCCACGATGCTTGCAGCTTCCGTGCCTGGATCCGCCGCCTGGGTGTAATCGAGGAGGCCAGAAACCAACCGCCCCATGCGCTGTGCTCCCTCCACGATGGTTTCCAGAAACCTATCCGCATCTTGGTCGAGCTTGGCCCCGTAGCGCTGTTGCACCAGTTGAGTGAGGATTACGATGTTTCGAAGCGGCTCCTGCAAGTCATGGGAGGCCGCGAACGCAAATTGCTCCAGAGCCTGGTTTGCGCGACGGAGCTCCTCTTCCGTGCGTTTCTCTTCGTCGATGTCAGTACAGGTTCCAATCCACTTAACGATGCGACCGGCCTCGTCTCGCACTGGCAAGGCTCGGCCCAGATACCAGCAATAACGGTTTGCACGCCGATCCCATAGGCGGTGTTCAATCCGGTATGGCGCTTCAATCCCAACCGAACGGAGCCAAGCTTCGTAGCAGGTCTTGAAATCGTCAGGATGGACAATCGGTTCCCAGTTTGCAAGGTCGCCGTATCGATCCGGCAGAAAGCCTGTAAACTCATACCACCTGGCGTTGTAATAATCCAGGTACCCATCTCCGCGAGCGGTCCAAACCATCGGTGGCATCGAGTCAGCGAGTTCACGAAATCGCGCCTCGCTCTCCCGCAGCGCTTCGGTTCGCTCCATGACACGTTGTTCGAGAGTGTCATTCAGGACGCGCAATTGCTCTTCGGCTTGACGGCGCTCGGTCACTTCGGCTAGCAAGGAACGATTGGCAATACCGCACTCACGGTTTCTCCGATGCAGTTCGGCGAAGACGGAGACTTTTGAGCGCAGGATGCCCGGATTTACCGGCTTGTGAAGGTAATCCACGGCGCCCATGCCATAGCCTTCCAGCACGTGCTGGTCTTCGTTGTAGTAGGCCGTGAGAAAGATGATGGGAACATGCGCGGTTCTCTTGCGCTTCTTGATCATCTGGGCGAGTTCGAACCCTGTCATGCCGGGCATGCGGATGTCAAGAATAAGCAATGCGAATTCCTCAACTATCAGCGCTAGCAACGCCTCATCGGGCGACGTCGCACGGACCAACCGATAACAGGGATCGTTCAACACGGTTTCGAGGACGGTGAGGTTCTTCGGCTCATCGTCCACAATCAGAATGTTGATGGGTGAGAGGTCTTGGGTCGACATCGTGCTCGGACTAGAAGCAGCAGGATCGCTCAATGATCGTATTCGATCTTTTCTGCTCGGCGGTTTTGGAAGCATGGGAATTATCGGTTTCATCGGAATAGCCACACCCGCATTAGCGACAGTAATTGGTCGGTATTCACCGGTTTGGCGATGTAGTCGCTCGCGCCGGCATCGAGGCATTTTTCCCGGTCGCCTTTCATGGCTTTGGCGGTGAGAGCGATGATCGGCGGAGTGCGAAATCCCGGTGACTCTCGAATTTCGCGCATCGTTTCGTAGCCATCCATATCGGGCATCATAATGTCCATGAGCACCATGTTCAAATCCGGCGTATTCCGGATGACCTCTATCGCGCCTTGGCCGTTGGTCACGCTGATCACATCCATTTCGTGGTCTTCAAGCAGCGAAGTCAGAGCGAAAATATTCCTCGCATCGTCATCCACCACCAGAATCTTGCGCCCACGCAGCACTTCATTGGAACTGTGAAGCCGGTCGAGCATTTGCTGCCTCTCGGGCGGCAGCTCGGTGACGAGACGGTGAAGAAAGAGTGCGGTTTCATCCAGTAGGCGCTCAGGTGACTGGACGTCTTTGAGGACAATGCTCTTGGCCATGGTCTTCAATCGCATCTGCTCCTCGGCGCTTAATTCTTTCCCTGTAAAGACGACCACAGGGACGTTTGTGAGAGTAGGCTCGGCATGCATTTGTTCCAGTAGATCGAAGCCAGTCATGTCCGGCAAGCGAAGGTCGAGCACCACGCAGTCAAAGGCTTGGTCGAGCATCGCTTGCAGTGCTTCTCCGCCGGCTGCGGCAGCCACCATTTCTATGTCTTCATAACCGAGCAATTCCATGATGGAGCGGCGCTCAATCTCGTTGTCCTCCACGATCAGGAGCCGCTTGGTGCGCGGCGCGGTGAAGTCCTTAATCCGGTCGAGCGCCGTTTCCAAGCCCTCGGTGGTGGGTGCCTTAACCAGGTACGAGAATGCGCCGTGCGCCAGGCCTTGCTGGCGCTCTTCCTCCAACGTGACGATTTGTACTGGAATGTGGCGCAACGTCGGGTCGAGTTTCAACTGATTGAGCACGGTCCAGCCAAGCATGTCCGGGAGGAAAATATCGAGCGAGATGGCCATGGGCCGAAACTGCCGCGCCAGGGAAAGGCCCAGGGCACCCTTCATCGCGACAATGCCCTTGAATCCCTTGTCGCGCGCCAATCCAAGCACGATCCGGGCGTAGTGTGGATCGTCCTCGATGATGAGTAACACCGGGTCGCCCGGCTTAATCGAGTTGCGATCGTCTTCGATATGCTCTTCCCGAGCAGCCGGCAGGATGGCGAGCGAGGAGGCGATTGTACTCCGGCCTGAGGATATTCTGAATGGCACGGTTCTCCCGCTGTCAGGGCCCGCGTAGTGCAACGGCAGAAAGAGAGTAAAGGTACTGCCCTTACCATGCACGCTAACGAGCTTGATTTCGCCGCCGAGAAGTACTGCCAGCTCGCGGCTGATGGCGAGGCCCAGTCCTGTGCCGCCGTACTTGCGGGATGTTCCGGCATCAGCCTGCTGGAACGCCTCGAAGATCAGCCGTTGCTTCTCGGGCGCCACTCCGATCCCAGTGTCTGAAACCGCGAACGCGACCACCTGCTGAACCACGCTGAGCACCGGGTGATCGACGCTCCAGCCCTGTGTCGCGAATCCGACCCGAACTTCCACTTGCCCATGCGTAGTGAATTTGACGGCATTGGAAAGCAGGTTCTTCAGGATTTGCTGGAGGCGCTTTGGATCGCTGTCGAAGGATCGCGGCAGATCCTCCGCGAAATCCACATGAAGGGGTAGGTTTTTGGCTTCGGCGACGTGCCGGAAGTTCCGGTCGATATTTTCACGCACCCCGTTGAAGCTGATCTCTTCAACATCGACAGTGACAGTGCCTGATTCGATTTTTGAGAGATCGAGAATGTCATTGATGAGGTTGAGAAGATCGGAGCCGGAGGAATTGATGTTCCGCGAAAACTCAACTTGCTTGCTCGTCAGGTTGCTAGCGGAGTTTTCGGCGAGCTGCTGGCTGAGGATAAGAATGGAGTTGAGCGGCGTGCGCAGTTCGTGGGACATGTTCGCCAGGAACTCGGATTTGTACTTCGAGGTGAGCGCCAGTTCGGCCGCTTTCTCCTCAAGTGCGTGCCGTGCCTGCTCGACCTCGGCGTTCTTACGCTCGACCTCAGCGTTCTGTTCGGCCAGCAGTCGGGCCTTGGTACCCAGTTCCTCGTTCGTCTGCTGTAACTCGCTTTGACGGGATTGGAGCTCCACCGTGAGTTGCTGCGATTGCCTCAGCAGGCCCTCCGTGCGCATCGTCGCTTCGATGGTGTTGAAAACCGCGCCGATGCTTTGGGTGAGCAGATCGAGGAAAGCCAATGAGCCGGCGCCGAAGTTCTGGAGTGTCGCAAGCTCGATCACCGCCTTAGTCTGTCCCTCAAACAACACCGGCAGCACGATGATGCTGACTTGCCGGGCTCTGCCGAGACTGGAAACCACGTTAATGAAATCGGGCGGCACATTGGTAAGCAGGATGCGTTTCTTTTCAACCGCACACTGGCCGATCAGGCCCTCGCCGAGGCGGATGTTCCCGATGAGTTCGATATTGCCGTCGTGTGCATAGCTGGAGAGCAGCTTCAGCTCAGGAGCATCGCCGGTCTCGGCGAGGTGGTAGATGGTGCTTTGGTGCGCACTGACCAGAGGCGCCAACTCGGAGAGCAGCATCCGGCCCACCGTGTTCAGCTCGCGTTGCCCCTGCAACATGCCGGTGAACTTGGCAAGGTTAGTCTTCACCCAGTCCTGTTCCCGATTACTTTCCGTTGTCTCGCGCAAGTTGGAGATCATCGTGTTGATGTTGTCTTTCAACTCGGCGACTTCGCCGCGTGTCTCCACTTGAATCGAGCGCGTGAGGTCGCCTTTGGTCACGGCGGTGGCGACTTCGGCGATGGCGCGCACTTGGGTCGTGAGGTTCGCGGCGAGCAAGTTCACGTTTCCGGTAAGATCCTTCCACGTTCCCGAGGCGCCGGGAACGTTGGCCTGCCCTCCGAGCCGTCCGTCTACGCCAACTTCGCGCGCGACATTAGTCACCTGATCGGCGAAGGTCGCGAGTGTGACGGTCATGTTGTTAATGGTGTCGGCAAGCGCGGCCACCTCGCCTTTCGCTTGTACAGTAAGGCGTTGGGTCAGATCGCCGTTAGCAACGGCGGTCACCACTTTGACGATGCCTCGCACCTGCTCCGTGAGATTCGAGGCCATGAAATTGACGTTATCGGTGAGGTCTTTCCAAGTGCCTCCCACACCAGGCACCATCGCCTGGCCGCCGAGTTTACCTTCCGTTCCGACTTCGCGCGCGACGCGCGTAACCTCGCCGGCAAATGAGTTGAGTTGATCCACCATGGTGTTGATAGTGTTCTTGAGCTCCAGGATTTCGCCTTTGACATCGGCGGTAATTTTGCGGTTGAGATCGCCTCTTGCGACGGCCGTCGTAACGTCTGCGATGTTGCGGACCTGCGCAGTCAGGTTGGCACCCATTCTGTTGACCGAGTCAGTCAGATCCTTCCATGTCCCCGCCACGCCCGGCACCACCGCCTGTACGCCCAGCCGGCCTTCCGTTCCAACCTCGCGCGCCACGCGTGTGACTTCCGAGGCGAAGGAGCGTAACTGCTCCACCATCGTGTTAATGGTTTCTTTGAGCTGCAGGATCTCGCCCCGCACATCGGCAGTAATCTTCTTGGAAAGATCGCCATTGGCAACGGCGATCGTCACTTCGGCGATGTTGCGGACCTGGCCGGTAAGGTTCGATGCCATCGAGTTGACGTTGTCCGTGAGGTCCTTCCAAGTGCCGGCCACACCAAGCACCGTGGCCTGGCCGCCCAGCTTGCCTTCGGTTCCGACCTCGCGAGCCACGCGAGTCACCTCCGAGGCGAACGCGGAGAGCTGCTCGACCATCGTGTTGATGGTTTCCTTAAGCTGCAAAATCTCGCCCTTCACCTCAACCGTGATCTTGCGGCTCAGATCACCGCGGGCAATAGCGGTAGCCACGTCCGCGATGTTCCGCACCTGCCCCGTCAGGTTCGATGCCATCGAGTTGACGTTGTCTGTAAGATCTTTCCAGGTGCCGGCAACGCCGGGCACTTGCGCCTGGCCGCCGAGTTTCCCGTCGGTGCCCACCTCGCGGGCCACGCGGCTGACCTCCGCCGCGAACCCGTTAAGCTGATCCACCATCGTGTTGATGGTGTTTTTCAACGCCAGGATCTCGCCCTTCACTTCCACCGTGATCTTCTTGGAAAGATCGCCGTTGGCCACCGCAATCGTCACCTCGGCAATGTTGCGTACTTGCCCGGTCAGATTGGAAGCCATCGAGTTAACGTTATCGGTGAGATCCTTCCACGTTCCGGCCACCCCTTCGACCGTAGCCTGCCCTCCCAGCTTGCCGTCGGTACCGACCTCGCGCGCCACGCGGCTAACCTCACCGGCGAACGCGTTCAGCTGATCCACCATCGTATTGATCGTGTTTTTCAACGCCAGGATCTCACCCTTCACCTCGACCGTGATCTTCGACGAAAGATCGCCTTTGGCGATGGCAGTGGCCACTTCTGCGATATTGCGCACCTGACCTGTAAGGTTCGAGGCCATGAAGTTGACGTTGTCGGTGAGATCCTTCCATGTGCCGGCAACGCCGGGCACCTCCGCCTGCCCGCCGAGCTTACCCTCAGTTCCCACCTCTCGCGCCACGCGGCTGACCTCGCCGGCGAAGCCGTTAAGTTGATCCACCATCGTATTGATCGTGTTCTTTAACTCGAGGATCTCGCCCTTCACTTCTACCGTGATCTTACGGCTCAAGTCGCCGCGCGCGACGGCAGTCGTCACGTCCGCAATGTTGCGGACCTGAGACGTGAGGTTGTTCGCCATTGAGTTGACGTTGTCCGTAAGATCCTTCCAGGTGCCGGCCACGTCTCGGACCTGCGCTTGGCCGCCCAACTTCCCCTCCGTCCCCACCTCGCGCGCGACGCGAGAAACTTCCGAAGCAAAGGCGTTGAGCTGGTCGACCATCGTGTTCAGGGTGTTCTTGAGTTCGAGAATCTCGCCCTTCACATCGACCGTGATCTTTTTCGAGAGGTCCCCATTTGCCACAGCGGTCGCCACATTCGCGATGTTGCGAACCTGACCGGTGAGGTTTGAAGCCATCGAGTTGACGTTGTCGGTCAAATCCTTCCAGGTGCCCGCAACGCCGGGCACCTGCGCCTGGCCGCCTAGTTTTCCTTCGGAGCCCACTTCGCGCGCCACGCGGCTGACCTCGCCTGCGAAGCCGTTCAGCTGATCCACCATCGTGTTGATCGTGTTCTTGAGTTCGAGAATCTCGCCGCGCACATCCACCGTGATCTTTTTGGAAAGATCGCCATTGGCCACAGCCGTAGTCACTTCGGCGATATTGCGAACCTGAGAAGTGAGGTTCGTCGCCATTGCGTTCACGGAGTCGGTGAGGTCCTTCCATGTCCCCGCCACGCCGCTCACCTCGGCCTGACCGCCCAGCTTGCCTTCTGTGCCGACTTCACGAGCAACACGGGTGACTTCCGATGCAAACCCGTTCAGCTGCACCACCATCGTGTTGATGGTGTTTTTCAACTCGAGGATTTCGCCCTTGACGTCCACCGTAATCTTCTTGGACAAATCGCCATTCGCCACCGCCGTGGTAACTTCAGCAATATTTCGGACTTGGCCGGTGAGGTTGGAGGCCATGAAGTTCACGTTGTCCGTGAGGTCCTTCCACGTCCCCGCGACGCCGGGCACCTGGGCTTGACCGCCCAGTTTGCCTTCGGTGCCAACCTCGCGCGCCACACGCGTCACTTCCGAGGCGAATCCGTTGAGTTGATCCACCATCGTATTCATCGTGTTTTTCAGCGCGAGGATTTCACCCTTTACCTCGACGGTGATCTTCGAGGAAAGATCGCCCTTCGCGATGGCCGTCGCCACATCTGCGATGTTACGAACCTGCCCCGTGAGATTCGATGCCATCGAGTTCACCGAGTCTGTGAGGTCCTTCCACGTACCCGCAACGCCGGGCACCACGGCCTGACCGCCCAGCTTTCCCTCAGTACCGACTTCACGTGCCACCCGGGTCACTTCGGAAGAGAATCCGTTCAGCTGATCCACCATTGTGTTGATGGTTTCTTTCAGCTCCAGAATTTCGCCTTTTACATCCACCGTAATCTTGCGCGAGAGATCGCCGCGAGCCACGGCCGTAGTCACCGTCGCGATGTTTCGTACCTGGGCGGTCAGGTTGGTTGCCATCGCGTTGACGGAGTCGGTGAGATCTTTCCACGTTCCGGCAACGCCGGGCACAACGGCTTGCCCGCCGAGCCTGCCGTCTGTGCCGACTTCACGCGCCACTCGCGTGACTTCTGAAGCAAAAGAACGCAGCTGATCGACCATCGTGTTCGTGGCCTCTTTCAGCTGTAAGATCTCGCCACGTACGTCCACGGTGATCTTCTTTGACAAGTCGCCATTTGCCACGGCGATGGTCACGTCCGCAATGTTTCGCACTTGGGCGGTCAAATTGCCGGCCATTTGGTTGACAGAGTCGGTGAGATCCTTCCAGACTCCCGACACGCCGGGCACCTGCGCCTGTCCGCCGAGTTTGCCCTCCGTTCCAACCTCGCGCGCCACCCGCGTAACTTCCGACGTGAACACCGAGAGCTGCTCAATCATCGTGTTTACGAGTTTTGCCGAGCGTAGGAATTCGCCCTTCAGCGGACGGCCGTCCACCTCCAGATCCATGGATTGCCCGAGGTCGCCCTTCGCGACCGCGCCAATCGTTCTGGCACTTTCTGTGGTGGGCCGCACCAGATCGTCTATGAGCGTGTTCATCGAGTCGGCCTCAGCAGCCCACCCGCCAATGGAGCCGGGGAGTGTCATTCGCTGCTTCAGCCGCCCCTCCTTACCCACTGTTTCGCTCAGCCGCGTGACTTCCTTCGAAATGCGCTGCTTCTGTGCAATCACCTGATTGAAAGCCTCTGCAATCAACCCTTCCGTCTCTGTCCAATCCACCGGAAGCCGCGCCGAGAAATCCCCATCACGGAAAGCCACCATCGCCCCAAGAATCATCCGCCAACGCGCCTCTCCGTCTTTGTCCGTCGACACGCGTCGCGCCCTAGAGTCGGCGCGATCCCTGTCGCCATTCGTAGCAACCCCCTGGGACTTCCGTGTGGGTGGTAGAACCGTTGCTTCGCTCATGGTTGCTTTTGGGAAACTAGAATTCTTGAGGTGGAGAGGCGGCGGGATTGCGGACGCTTATTTACAGTTATCCCTGGGCGCTGAAGCCCCAGCGGCGCTCTCGACTGTCTTTGGGCCTTGAATCTCAGGAACGCTGCCATGCCCAACCCTTCAGCGAATACTAGAGAGTCCAGTCTCAATGTGATTAATGAATGCGAAACGAACCGGCAACTCTGGAATTAGATGCCCTGGACGTACTTCAGGAGCGACTGAGTTACTCCCCGATCACGCAGTGTGTTGGAACGACACATCGCTCTCAAAACGAATGTAACCGATCCCAGCCTCCCCGCTTACTAGAAATATTTCTAGGCAAAGAAAGGTGTCTTCCCTCCTTCGCCATCCCGCCATCTGCAAGAGTTGCAGGAGTCTTTCGAATCGAGTGAGAACCGGTGCCCGCCAGCAGAGCTCAAGGCTGGGGGAACCACCGTCAAGCTGAATGCAGCCTTTCCTAGTTTAGTTTTCAAACCGGCGCACCTATCCTTCAACTAGAGACGTCGTTTCAGTGCAACCTTCGGGCGGCGCTGCTGCGGCGCAGTCCGTCGAACGAACCATTTGAAAACCTCGTGCGCAAGGTTTCAGACAGTTCAGCTTCATTTCGATTTTGAATCGGAGGAATAAAGGAGGGGCGGATGATGAAGGCAGTGCGGCTTCATGGCTACGGTGGCGTCGACCAACTGCGATACGAAGATGCTCCCATGCCAGAGCCAAGGCCAGACGAGGTTTTGGTGAGAGTGCTTTCGACAAGCATCAACCCGATCGACTTGAAGATGCGCAGTGGAGCGGCAAAAGATCGTTTCCCGATAACCTTCCCTGCCATCCTCGGACGCGATGTCGCCGGAGAGGTCGTAAAGGTCGGAGGAAATGTATCGACATTCAAGGCTGGCGATAAAGGTGATGGGCCTCGTGACAGAAAGCTATGCCGAGTTCTTGACGGCTAGAGCTCATGTCTTGACCCACATTCCTCAAGGCCTGGACGTACTGCAGGCGGGCGCCTATCCTCTCGTTGCAACCACGGGAGACCAGTTGGCCGGGCACCTCGCCCTTAAGCGAGGCGACAAGGCTCTCGTAACGGGCGCCTTGGGAGGCGTGGGGCGTACGGCGGTGTATGTGGCAAAACAGCGAGGCGCCCACGTAATCGCCGGCGTACGGGCCAAGCAAAAAAGCGCGGCGGAGTCGCTCGGAGTCGATCGCGTGGTTGCGATCGACGATGAGCGTGAAATTGCCTCCCTGCCTCCCGGGCTCGATTCCGTTGCGGACACCGTCGATGGGGAGGCCATTGCCAAGCTGATTCCAAAGCTTAAACCGGGAGGGGTACTTGGCTCAGTCTTAGGAATACCCCAAGCCGCCGAAGGCAAGAACGTCCGTGTGGAGGCATTCATGGCTCACCCGGATGCCAGCCGTTTACATCAATTGGCTAGTGATCTGCGCGACAAGCGGTTTACGATACCCATTTCGCGAACCTTTAGGTTTGCGGAGGCCGCCGATGCCCACCAACTGGCCGAAAGCGGTGACACGCACGGAAAGATCCTGCTGGTTCCCTAGCTCGCGTTTCCACCAGGAATCAAATGCGACTGACCTAAACTCTACAGGTGAAGCAACGGGGCAGTCGCCAGCGCAATCAATTGGATCAATGGCCGTTCGTCGGAACAACGACAAATCGCAAAACAAGAGATGGGTGGCAAGCGTCAGCACCGACTCAACTCATCCGCCGGAAGGTCTTTTCACATTAATCGGGCTGGCCGCAACCTGCCGCCGGAACGCAAGCGCGTTCTGCAAGAGGCTAAATCGATTCTGTCGCGTCGGATCACTGCGGAAAAGGAAAAGGACTGACCGTTTCGATCATTTACAAATCACGCAGCAAACGCTGGTGAAGCTACGAGAGTACAACTGCGGTCTGGAAGGCCGTCTAACCACGCAGGTGGTGCTTCATGAAGTCCTCGTCGGTTCTCATCCTCCTTCTTTGCGTAGTTTCATTTGCTGCTTTTGCTCAGTTCAGCGCAAGCTTACAGGGAACAGTTAGTGATACCTCTGGTGGCCTAATCCCTGGCGCTCACGTTAAGCTCTTGAACACTGGAACAAACGCCACCCAGGAAACGACGGCAAACGACCAAGGGTTCTACCGGTTCAATCAGCTTCCTGCAGGCACTTACAATCTCACTGTCGATGCCCCTGGATTTCAGGTCGGAACCGTAAGTAGCGTTGAGGTGGCTTCCGACCTGCCGCAAAGCACGAACATCACCCTGCATGCTGGAGACATACAAACATCCACAACAGTCACCGCGGCGTCCATTCCAGCGCTGCAGACGGCTGACGCCACTGTGAGCGGGACTATCACCAGCCAGTCCATACAGGAACTACCCACGTTCGGCCGCGACCCCTACGAGCTGATTCGTACCATGCCGGGCATCGCCGGCACTGGTGGCCGAAGCGGAACGGGAGCCGCGGTTGCTTTAGGCAACACCACGGGGCCAGGTGGATCGAACACATCCATTTTCCAAACCGAGAATCAAGTGCAGATAAGCTCCAGCGGGCAGCGCGTCGAACAGAATGTCTACCTCATAGACGGAGTCAACGTGAATAGCTTGGGCTGGGGCGGCGCTGCCGTGGTGACACCAAACTCCGAGTCCATTCAAGATATGACCGTCATATCGAGCGACTATAATGCCGAAGACGGACGCGGCAGCGGCGCCCAAATCAAGACGACGACTAAGAGCGGCACGGACGAGTTCCACGGCAGCGCCGTGTTTCTTTATCAGGATCCGAATTTCAACGCCTACAATAAGTGGGGCGGCCCCAGTGGCGCCCTGCCAGTTCGCGTTCAAAACAACTATCGCCAATACGCGGGGAGTGTTGGCGGACCTATCATCAAGAACAAGCTATTCTTTTTCGCGTCCTACGAGGGCTTGCACAACAAAACAACTACCTACGGGGAGGAGTGGGTTACCACACCCCAATACCGGCAGCTTATTGTTCACGATCGACCGAATACGACGATCGGAAAGATCTTTTCTTCGGTAAATAACAACCCTCGAATCTTGCAAGTCTTGAACACGCCCACCACCAGCTGTGCCGGGCTTTTTGGAGCCAATGCGGCCACCTCTTGCCGTGATGTCCCAGGAGGGCTCGATGTTGGATCTCCCGGCCCGGGTGTTGGCGCAGGAGATCCGTATTACCCGATTCCGACGGCGCCGGGATCAACAGGCGCTGGCTTTGACGGTATCCCCGATCTTGAGTATGTACAGTATTATCTTCCTGCTGAGCAGATCGGAAACCAGTTCAATGGGCGCGTCGACTACAGCCTGACATCGAAGGACCTGATCTTCGGCTCGGCGTATGTAACGCACCTGAATTCGGTCTCGGCCGATTCGGCTTCCGGCGGAGCCCCGGATGCGGACATCGCTTTCAAGCCACTGAACACCGCTGTTACTGTGGCCTATATTCACACCTTCGGCCCGACCATGATCAACGAGCTGCGAGGAAATTTCACGCGCTTCGCCGATAACGGCCAGACGGACAATCCGGGCATTAATTGGGGCGTGCCTCGGATCCAAGTGGAGGCGTATCCATTTGGAGACATGCAAGTAGCCGGCGCGCCTCAAGGACCTGATACCCCGGCCATCCTCGCGCAAAACAGCTATCAAGCCAACGATACCCTCACCAAGGTCTGGGGCCGCCACAATGTGCGGTTCGGGGGGCAATTCCGCTGGGAACAGGATAACGACAACCTATTGGGAGGTACCCGGCCTCTCTACTCCTTCTCGGGCCTTTGGAACCTTGCCAATAGCGCCCCGATTTACGAGGGAATCTATGCCGATGCCATTACGGGCGGTCCAGCGAACGCGGCCCGGTACTTTCGAGATCATGGCGATGCCTTGTTCGCCCAGGACGACTGGCATATTTCGCCCACCTTCACTCTGAATCTAGGTTTGCGGTGGGAATACTTCTCTCCACTAACGGAATCGCGAGGACAGTTGGAAAACATTTTCCTCGCTGCGACGGGACCATACCCGCTCGTAAATGCGCAGGTGCGGCACGTCGATCAGCTTTGGAACTCTAACTGGAAGAACTTTATGCCCAAAGTTGGATTTGCCTATGCACCGGCAATGGCTCAGGGTAAAGTTGTGGTTCGCGGTGGATTCGGTATTACCTACAATCGCCAAAACGACAACATCTTCGCCAACAGTCGCGAGAACAATCCTGACTACTACAACTACGGCCTCTGCTGCGGGACAGCCTCGCCACCCTACAGTTTCGGCTCTCCGTTCGCCAACGGTGTTATCCAGTTCAATACCGGCACAGGCACGGCGCCGAACAGCTACCCGGCGAATCCGAATCTAGCGACTGGTGTAAATCCCATCAGCGGCACGCCCAACGCAATTGGCGGCGGCACGCCTCCAGCCATTGAAATCTATGGCGCCTGGCCGAACACGCCGGACGCTTATACCTATCTCTATACGTTTGAAGTGCAGACTCAGCTGGCGGCGAGCCTGGTTCTAACTGTCGGTTATCAAGGTGCACTCAGCCGTCACTTGATCCGCTTGGTCAATCAGAACTTCTTGTACCCCCAGAATGTCGGCACCCAGTCTAGCTATTTCTATGCCGTTTACATCCCGACTCCCGATGTGAACAGTTCGTACAACGGGATGAATGTCCACCTCGCGAAGCAGTTCTCCCACGGCTTTTCGGTGAACGCCACCTACACCTGGAGCAAGAGCATCGACATGCTTTCCTCGGAAGGTCCCGGCTTCATCACAAACCAAACCGATCCGGTCCATGCGCAAACGCAGGAATATGGACCTTCGGACTTTGACTCCCGAAATAGGTTCGTCGCCAGTGGCTTGTGGAACCTTCCCATTTTTCCCCACAGCAAGGGTGTTATGAATGCAATCTTCGGAGGTTGGCAATTGGGCGGCATCCTCACCGCCTATTCCGGATTTCCATGGACGCCTATTACCGGGTTTCAGAACTCGGTTGCGCCTGTCACAAGCGCGGCAACCATTAATCCCACGCGACCGGTGCAGTACTTCGATAACGCGAATCAAAGCGACCGATCGAGCCAATGCTTTATCGACGGTTGCACCTTTGGTGGAACCAGCCAGACATCCCCCATTGTCGGCACTAATTACTTCAACATTTCATATCCTGGCCCTCCAGGAATCGGCAGAAACTCGTTTCGCGGGCCTGGATTTTTCGCGACAGACGCCAGTCTCGCCAAGCGCTTCTCGCTTCCGTTCATCAATGAAGTAGCGTCATTTGAACTCCGCGGCTACGCTTTCAACATCTTTAATCAGCTGAACCTGATTCCATTCCAGTTTGGCGATCTGGATGCGCACGTGGAGAACGCGAATTTTGGACGGCCAAGCGGCGCTTTGGCAGGCCGGTCAATCGAACTGCAGGCGCGATTCACTTTCTAGGGGTCACGCCGGTTGAAAGACCTTGCCAATGGCGCGCTGTATCGCAGGAGACTGCATGAACCACTTCCAAACGGTCCGCGAGCGAAGGTTCTCGGCGCTTAGCAAAATGATGCCTTGATCAATCCCAAGCACCTCAGGATCTACCCATCCTGAGGGTGGGTGAAAGGCATCCGCGAATCCGTATCTTCCATAGGCTACGTCGCCAAACTCGCTATGCATGGTTCGTAAGGCCGCGAGGCAAATCTGCGGCGCAAACATGAGTGAGCCACCGGCCGCGCAAGGAACCACCGTGCCGTCGAGATCACGCCTCGGATGCTTTGCGTCCCAGCCGCCCCAGATGACATAACCAATACTGCTATCCGAGGGTGTGACGCCCCACAAGTGTTCTGAAAAGCCTGGATAAAAGCTGCGCAAGCTGAGGCAGTATTCACGATGAGCGTAAGTAGCAATCACGGAGTTTTGGAAATAGTTAATGCCATAAGGCGGCCCATCTCGCAGTCTGGAGAAATCCAGGTATGCCTGTGGAAATTGATGAGTGAAAATGGGCCCTCGGCCTATCCATCCATAACTGTCAAAGACAATCGGATCGCGGCTGAAGCGGAACCATGTGTCCACTGGAATGGCATTGGTGGGCGAGGCCAGAGCGAGAATGTGAAGAATGACGTTCTCGCGATAGTCCACCCACGCGGGCGGCAAGAAGCCTCGCTCCGGCTTCCAGGCCATCCGCAGGAAGCCCGATTGTGCATCCAGCATCCAGCCAAAGTTCACTCGCTCGAAAATCTGCTGCACGAGCTGAAATATCTCGCTATCGGCCGTGAAGCACTGTTGCGCGGTCAACGCGCCGGCCAGAAGGAGCGCCGTGTCGATTGTGGACAACTCGCAATTCCACACGCGCTCGCCGGTCTTTCGATTGACGAAGTGATAGTACCAGCCAAACTGATGGACCTGTTCAAACGCTAGATGGCGCAGTGTCACCCGAACGCGCTCCCGGGCAGCATTGGCGTCTACCCAGCTCCGAAGCGACGCGATGCAACATGCCGTCAGAGCGAAGCCGGTTGCCGCCGTACTTGCGACGTCCAACGAATGGCTTGTCCGCTGCCGGCCATCGACTGCAGCGCGATCAAGCACGAGCCCCGTATGGGGATCGGCTTGCTCCCAGAAATAGAGGAAGGCTCGGTGGGCTAAGTCGTCGAGGAAATGGTCATCGTCGTCGGTCAAGGCAAAGGAACTCGCAACTGAAGGCAGGATTGCTGCGACGGGGGCCGCTTTCAGAAAGTCACGTCGTGAAATGGCGGTCACACCCGCCAGCATAGCGCCGCCCGGGCAACCGGCAACTCGTGTTTTCACGTGAACCGCGGCGCGCTATTGGAGCCTTAAACTTGTGGTGTGATCAGGAACTTCATGGTCGCGGGATTTCTGGTCACGGTGCTTTATTCTCTGCCGCTCACCGGCCAAAACAAGCACGCCACGGAGGAACCTGCCACGCTGTTGGTGCACGGGGAGGCCACTGTCTCTGTCGAGCCCGATATCGCTGAACTTGACGTGGGAGTCCTGGCGCAAGCCCAAACATCGCAGGCAGCTGCCGATCAGAACGCTACGAAGACCAAACGAGTCGTCGCTGTATTGCAGCGGCTAGTGGCTTCTGGCGACATCAAGTCGGTGAATCTCTCGGTCAACCCGAACTATCGGTACGGCAAAGATGGTGGTGCCGGTGTGGTCACCGGTTACACAGCGAGCAACACCATCCGAGTGGCCGTCAGGGATCTCTCACAATTACGGAAGGTTATTGAGGCGGCTACGCAAAGCGGAGCGAGCAGTATCAATCGGCTGGCGTTCGATCTCAAAGACGAGAAGGCTGCCCGTGCGCGAGCGTTAGCGGAAGCTGCCGGACAGGCACAGGCAGGGGCGGAAGCTCTCGCCTCCTCGTTGAAGCTACGGATTGGCAAGCTTACCCGCATTGAAGAGGTGCAGCCTGTCGTCATCTCACCCGCGCGCGAAGTGGAGGCGTCCGCCTTGCAAGAGACGCTCCCAAATCCGGAGGCGATCGCGCCAGGCACGATTCAGATTCACGCGAGCCTCAACCTGATCTACGCGGTTTACCAGCGTTAGCCTCCGAGCATTGCCGCGTCTAACAAGAGTACCGGTGCAGACCGGCGCGCAAGGATGAGCATGAATCGTCGCCATTTCGTAGAAACACTAGTCGCCGCCGGTGTGGCGAGCAGCCTGCCGGCAGCCCCGCCGGCAGAGGTGAGACGGGATCAACTGATATCGGTTTCCCTTGTCATCAACGGGCAAACAAAGTCGCTGGAGTTGGATCCACGAGTTACGATCCTCGATCTCCTCCGAGAGCGGCTTCGACTTGCCAGGCACCAAGAAGGGGTGCGACCACGGGCAGTGCGGTGCGTGCACCGTGCTCATTAAAGGGTACGGGTGAACTCATGCCTGACACTGGCCGTGATGCACGACGGCGATCAGATTACGACGATTGAAGGCCTCGCGAAGGGCTACCAATTGCATCCAATGCAGGCCGCCTTCATAGAACACGACGGATTCCAATGTGGGTACTGCACGCCGGGCCAGATCTGTTCCGCGTTGCCATGCTCGGCGAAGTGAAAGCATGAGCACCGAGCTTTGTCACACCGTCCATCACGAGTATTCATGCCGTAAGCCTGACAGACGACGAGATTCGCGAGCGCATGAGCGGCAATCTCTGCCGCTGTGCCGCTTACCCCAACATTGTTGCTGCCATTCGGGCTGTTCATGCTGAAGGAGCAGGAGGCGCGCATGAGACCGTTTAGCTATACCCGAGCCGGCACTTCTGACGAAGCGATCCACGCTTACTATGACGGAGGGACTCGCTACATCGGAGGGGGAACTAACCTCGTTGACCTGATGAAGATGGGGGTCGAGCGCCCTAGCGCGCTGGTAGATGTATCACGCTTGCCGCTCACCAGTATCGAGGAGCACGAGGGCGGCGTCCGCATTGGTGGGATGGCAACTAACACAGCATGCGCGAACCACCCCTTGATTCGCACTCGCTATCCCTTCTGAGCCAGGCGATCCTCTCGCGAGCAACGCAACAGCTCCGCAATAAGGCAACGATCGGCGGCAACCTGTTGCAGCGGACTCGATGCTACTACTTCTATGATCCCGGTCTTGGCCAATGTAATAAGCGAGATCCTGGCAGCGGCTGTTCCGCCAAGGAGGGTGTCAACCGGATTCACGCCATCCTGGGCGCAAGCGAACGCTGTATTGCGACGCACCCGAGCGACATGTGTGTGGCGCTATCGGCACTTGGAGCAACGGTGCTGGTGGAAGGCCCGAAGGGGCCGCGGCAGATCGCGTTTCGTGACTTTCATCGCCTGCCACTCGACACGCCGCAGATCGATACCAACTTGCAGCCAGCGGAGCTGATCACAGGAATCGATCTGCCGGCACTTGCCTACTGCAGGCGGTCTATCTATCTGAAAGTCCGCGACAGAAATTCATATGCTTTCGCGCTGGTATCGGTCGCCGCAATTGTGGACGTAGATGACCGGGGAACGATCCGCCAAGCGCATTTAGCCCTCGGTGGGGTTGCCCACAAACCGTGGCGCGCCGAAGAGGCGGAACGCTATCTGGCTGGCAAAACAGCGGACGCAGCGACCATTCGCGCTGCCGCCGATGCCGAGGTGCAAGAGGCGAAACCCCATTCTGGCAACGTCTTCAAAGTGGAACTGGCAAAACGAGTAATGGTTCGCGCCGTAGAGGCGGCCGCACGTCAAACCTAGAGGAATTATGATCCAGGAAACTGATTCACAGAACCTGCTCGGTCAGCCACTCGATCGCATCGATGGCAGAGTGAAGGTTATCGGCCGTGCCCCTTACGCGTACGAACCAATGTTCCGAACGCGGTGCCGGGCGTGCTGGTTACCAGCACTATTGCGAAGGGACGCATTCGCTCAATAGATACAAGCGCAGCCGAAAAAGTGCCTGGCGTGCTACTGGTGCTGACGCACGGAAATGCGCCGAAGATACCCACGCTTTCGCACCAACCTTCCGCGCCGCCGGCTGGCCGTATTGTGCAAGTCTTTCAGCATGACGTTGTCAGCTATAGCGGCCAGCCGATTGCTTTGGCGTGGCCGAGAACTGGGAGCAGGCAGAGGAAGCGGCCTTCCAGGTTAAGGTGCAGTATGAAGCGGAGCCTCATGCGGTCACGATGGAGGATCGGTTGTCCGAGGCGTACTCCCCACCGAAGGCCGGCGGAGGTGGTGAGCCGTCCACGAGCAACCGGGGCGATATGGTTGCGGGCATTCAAGCCGCCGCCACTCATTTTGAGCACATCTACCGAACGCCGGATGAGGTTCACAATCCAATGGAGCCGCATGCCACGATCGCTGTTTGGGACAAGCCTGACAGCTTGATCTTGTACGATGCAACTCAGGGCGTCCACACCGATCGTGAACGTGTGGCGCAGCTCCTTGGACTGCAAAAGGAAAACGTCAGAGTGATTGCACCGTATATCGGAGGAGGATTCGGAAGTAAAGGGCCGGTTTGGCCGCATGTGATCATAGCGGCGCTGGCGGCGAAGCAACTGCAGCGGCCGGTCAAGGTCGCGTGTTCAAGGCCGCAGATGTTCGGCATGCTGGGTTATCGCTCACAAACCAGGCAGACCATCGCGGTTGGCGCTAAGGCCGACGGTTCTCTGACACTCCGCAACGAGACGGTTTGCCTTACCTCGAGATTCGATGAGTTTGTGGAAACAGCGGCGCTCCCCAGTCGCATGCTGTATCAGGTTGAGAACAATACCACGGCGCACAAGGTCATCAAGTCCGATCTCGGCACGCCGAACTTCATGCGAGCGCCCGGTGAGTCGGTAGGTACGTATGCACTCGAATGTGCGATGGACGAGATGGCTCACTCGCTCAAGATGGATCCGATTAGTGCAGTGAAGCTAGTTGATGATCTAGCGGGTGCGAGTCCCGCCAGTGCAAGTTTCCCAGTTGGCACTGTAGTGATATCTGGCGGCGGTACGGGTGACCAAACCGTCGAAAGCCCGGAAGTAAACGCCCTCGTAGGTTGGATGCGAATCCGGTCTGCTCCGACAGGAGGGCTAGCAAAAGCAGCAGGGATAGCGTCGGGATAAACCGGCCTGGAGTAGTGAATGAAAGTTTCATACAGGAAAAGGAATAGCGAACCAACCTGGCCCCGAGCCATGCGAGGGCAGTCGTGAGGCTGCACTTGAAGCGTTGGACAGGGGTATATGTGGGCGGGGTATTGAGCTCCGAAATCTGCGAGTCAGGGAGCAGACGGTGTCCTGCTAGCCGGAATGCAAAAACGCGAGGTGCGATAGCGCGAGTGCGTCGCGGCCCTGCGGAGTCAGAGACCCCATGCACGCATAGAAACTCCAGGCGCGAGAACCGAGAGACCCAGTCACTGTCCGTGGCTGAAGAGCAGCGGACCGGTGGGAGAAAGCGATGAGCCATAAGACTCACATGCACGGTGACGGGGAGTCGTACAGCGGCGTAATACCTACGAAGCAGCCGAACAAAAGCGGGAGACCGCCGGCGGAGGTTGTGGAGGGAAGGCCGCTGACCAAGGAAAACATGGACCAACCTAACCTGCACCGAATACAAAGTCGGGAAAGCGGGCCAAACGGGCTGGATCGTGTGCGCGAAGCAGCGAGAAAGGACGGGAAGTTACAGTTCACCGCTCTGCTACACCACGTGACCGTCGATCTGCTCCGGGATAGTTACCACAGTCTGAAGAAACGGGCTGCACCGGGGGTGGACGGAGTGACGTGGGAAGAATATGGACAAGACCTGGAGGCGCGACTGCGCGACCTGCACGGGCGAATCCATCGCGGGGCTTATCGAGCGAAACCATCATCCCCTCACCAGAATCGGAGTGTGAGGATAACGGGAATGCCGAAACTGTTAATTGGAGTTGAAGGCCAGCGTCTTCGGTGAAGTACTGGGTAGGGGCAGCCGAGGAGTTCCCCGTGGTCTCGGAGGGCGACATGTTGCGAAAGAGCATCAATGAAAGCTCAGAACCGTTCGTGGGTTGCCTCTAGAGGCATGCCAATGGCATGCACAGCGATGGCATTTCGTATAAGCCGCGAGACGGTGAAATCAGAATGTGCCTGCGAGTGGGGCGGATGGGGTCGAGTAAGCGTTGATGGACCGGGACAGAATAACCCGGACCGGAGCGAGGGCCCCTGGGGTAAAGCGGAGAGACCGCTTGCACGGAGGTGCTTGTAAGCGCATCGTCCCTGACACAGAGCAGGGACAAGCGATGGCAGCAGAGGTACGAAGGGCGATGGCAAACCAGCGTGCTGGGAAGGCCGCGTCTGAAATGAAGCCGTACCGGGGAAGTGTGTCAAGAAAGACCGCAAGGTCTATGCTGTACGAATGATGAAGGTGGGCCCTTCGGAGCCGCTTTGTAAGAAGGGGCTTCAAACCGCTGTTAGCGGCTTATGTCGAAAGACCATGGTCGTGAACGTTATGGTCGAAAGGCGTGGCAATTGATCACGTCAAGTGTGGATGAGAGAGGCGAGTGCAAACGAATCGCTGATGACGCATCGAAAAGTATAAAGATGGCACCAAAACCAGGGGGTCCCTCTTCCCTGGGAAAAGCATGGCGGATACCTACTTACTGGCTATGCGGTGTCCGGTGTAGAAGCGACCTCTTATCCGGGCTTTCGTACGGAACTTGAGAACCTGGCTGGCGATGGTAAGGGAAAAGGTGCAAGCGGAGGAACCGTGAGACCGAACGTACCGATGCGATAGCCAGGGGCGGACTGCTCCGTAGTGTGCGCTGAGCAGCGCATTGTTCAGGAGGGTTGAAGTCCCTCTGGCGCTCGAATGAGGAGCGCCATATCCGAACGCGGGGGTAATGCCTCGCGGGCCGGAGAAGGAAGGAAGGTATGGAGACGTCTACACGGGCACGAAAGCGAAAGCCGGAAACAGAACAAGGCGGACCTGGAGCCACCATTTCGCAGGACTCCGGAGGGCAGGGTGTCCACCGCGAGGTGGAATCCGAAGGGCATGAGGAGAAGTACCGGGCCGTAATCGATGGGGGCTGCCCCGAAGATGAACCGGTCGGCCAAAGGCGGGGCAAGGTCGAGCCTGCATTATGGAGGCGAAGGCGTTACTCATTCACCCGCCGCACCAAGGTGTTTGCGGATGGCACGGTACAGAAGAGTGATGCGTGACCTCAGGAGGACTGGCAGAGTTCCCCGCGGTATGGGGATAAGCGACCTTATAAGCGAAAGCGAAATGGGAAGCGATGCTCGGTCAGTAGTCGGACTGCCGAATAGTACTTCAAACACGGTGAAAGCCGTGTGACCGAGCAATCGGCGACCGGAGTGGGTCGGGGAAGGCGGCAGACGAAGGCAGGAGGAAAGAGAAGGGAAGTCAGCGCGTAAGGGCGATGAGGTGGATCAGTTCCTTTTGGGAAAAACCCGTACATCATCATCCGAGGATACTGGCGGACCAGATCAACCTGACAGGTGCGGAGCCAGCCCCACTCGATAGGGTTGGAATCGTGTCTCGTTGTTTGTGCCTTCGTGAAAGCGGGGCGCGGGAAAACCGCACACCCCGTTTGGGCGGCGGACGGTGGCCAGCACTCGGGCAACTGAGTGCGCCACCTCCGACCCGACAGCGTTGAAGCGATTGTAATGATCGCGGAGCCAAGGGAGCCGGTGATCGACGTTTGGTTCGGGTCAACTGGAGACAGGAAGAGCCCTCATGCTAAACGGAAGGCGGCAGCCTTCTCTCGGTCGCACGAGCCGTGTAAATCGAGAGGTTTACGCACGGTTCTGTGAGCGGCTCGCGGTGCGATTCCGCGGGCCGACTCGGCAGCCCGCCGTACGGAATTTTAGGGAGGGCGATGGAAACCGCGGCATCATTCGAAGCCCGCAAAGCGCCATCGTCCTACCCGACAGTTTCGGCTGAAGAACTACGCTGAGCAAGATCCCGAGAAGAACCGGCCGTGGTCGAGTAAGTCACTGCGGGGGTGCTACCGCCAGGGGGCGGAGCGCTTCAACTGGAGTCAGCGGTCGCCGGAGCCGCGATCCATGCGCGAGGGGGACATGCTGATCGGCTGGGGCATGGCGACGTCCGTGTACCCGACCCGTCGCAGCCCGTCCAGCGCCCGTGCCGAGCTGCGCGCCGACGGGATGTTCTATGTGGACGCCGGAACCCAGGATATCGGTACCGGCACGTACACGATCATGACGCAGGTGGCGGCTGCTACCTTTGGCGTTCCGGCCCATCGCGTGAGGTTCCGTCTGGACGACACGATCTTCCCCAAAACGCCGGTCTCGGGTGGCTCTCAGACGGCGGCGAGTACGGGTTCGGCGGTGTACTTGGCGGCGAAAGCGCTGCAGGAGAGGCTGGTCCAAATGGCGGTGTCCGACTCGTGGTCGCCGTTATCCGGCGTGAGCGCCCAGGACATTGCTTTCGCGGATGGCCGGCTCTATTCGAAAAGCAATCGCTCCAAGGGCGAGAGCTATGCGGAAGTGATCCGCCGCAGCGGGCAGCCCGGAATCGTGGCTCAAGCCGAAGCCCAGCCGGGTGAGGACAAAGATAAGTACTCGATGTACGCCTTCGGGGCTCGGTTTGCCGAGGTACGCATTGACGCGGATTTGGGACAGATGCGCGTCTCCAGAATGATCGGCTGCTTTGCTGCCGGCAAGATCCTGAATGCGAAGACTGCGCGAAGCCAGTTGATCGGTGGCATGGGGGGGAATCAGCCTGGCTCTTTATGAGCACGCCGTGATGGACAAGAAACTGGGCCGATGGGTGAACAACAACCTGGCCGAATATCACATTCCGACGAACGCGGACGTGGGCGAGGTGGACGCCTTCTGGGTGGACGAAGAGGACACCCATATCAACCCTCTCGGAGCCAAGGGTATCGGGGAAATTGGCATCACCGGAGCAGGAGCGGCAGTAGCCAATGCGGTTTCCACGCCAGCGGAATTCGAGTAAGGACCTGCCGATCACACCAGACAAGCTTCTGACGGCATGAGTCTGCAGAAGTTGCAGATTCAGACTGAGCCGCCGGAAAAAGTCGCTGCCGGGAATCTCCGACGACCCAACATCAAAGACTTCTATACCGGCGGGCCGCCACCGTTCAAAGGAGTTATCGGCCGACCCATCCCTTTTAGGAGGATGTGATTGCAGCGACCCGATGTGGAGGCTGGATTGCGACGTAAAGTCAGTAGCGTCTCCGGTGCAAGAGCTTCGCCTCCCTAACAAAGATGGAAACTAAGGTCCTTTTACCCGGCCGCGCGCCCCAGTGGGCGACGAATCGGATTGGAAAACCCCGACTCATGATTGCGGATGACCACACGCTGGTCGTCCAGGGCATACGGAAGCTTTTAGAGAACGACTTCGAGTTGGTCGGAGCGGTGGAGGACGGGCGCGCTCTTTTGAGTAAAGCGCCCGCGCTCCGACCCGACGTGATCCTGTTGGATATTTCGATGCCACTGCTGAACGGGATCGACGCCTGCCGCCAATTGGTTAAGTTGCTGAGGCGCGTGAAGGTGGTTTTCTTGACCATGCATTCCGAGAGGGTGTATGTGGAAGAAGCCTTCCGCGCGGGAGGAGCAGGGTATCTAATAAAGGATTCGGCGGCTGCCGAACTCACCGAAGCTATCCACGCAGCAATTCGTGGCGAGCGATACATCACTTCCCGGATTGGTTGGAGTCCCACGGTCGGCAATCCAAGCGAAATGGGAGCCGCGAAACTCACTCCACGCCAGCGGGAAGTACTTCAACTGATTGCCGAAGGCCGGGCAAATAAAGAGATAGCGGCGTTGATGCATTTGTCGGAAAAGACAGTGGAGTATCACAAGTCTTCGATCCGGCGCGAATTACTGCTTAACTCAACGGCTGAGTTGACGCGATTTGCGATTAAGCATCGGATTATCGGTACCTACCCAGGGGATCGGGAATACGCAGGGGAATTTGCATTCGCCCAGAATGGTTCGATGGCCGCGAACTTCTGAACTCTCATGAGCGGCCTCCGTTCATCCCCGCCCATGGAAAGCCGGTAGAGGGGTGTGATTTGTTCGGGAGCGCTAAGTATAGTCCTCGTGCTGCAGGAAAGGCATGACCCGCGCAAATGTACACTCCATCGCCGTGGCACGGCCTTCCAACGAACTTCCTGGCGAAGAGTTGTTGCAACGCTACAATTCCGCGGCTTGCCGGCGGTCCTCCAATCGAACCTCTTCCTCGGCTTGAAGCCAATCCTCCAGTTCAGAGCCGGGTCGCTCTCCCCTGCTCAGATAAAGCCGATGTGCTCGCTGCCTTACTCGTTCCTCGACTGGTAATGCGCCGGTTTTGTCCCCAGGCATAGGATGGTCTTCGCTTACGGGGTCGCCCTCGGAGACGAGATCAACGTCGGGATCTTCCTCGATCACGACATCTTCCTCGGCTATGGGATCCTCCTCGATTAGAGGATCTTGCTTGACTATGCGATCGCCTTCACTCACACGGGTCGCCGACGACATTGTTTCCTCCTAGCTACTGATCCGGAGACAAAAACACCATTGAGGCGTGCAGATACTCTCCTGAAGTGTCGCCCGGGCATCCAATTGGCATGAGGCGAACCTTCTCATAAGTTTCGCCGCCCCTCCGAAGTCTTGCTGGAAGCCCAGGCAACACTGCAGCCTACCTTAATCAACTCGTTACTAACACTGATTGTAGGGGTCCAGCCGCTGGTTACAAAACTGGAGAATACCCTGGGATTAAGCTAAAATAGGCCCTCAACTTATGGCACTGTATTTCTTACGAGGAGTTGGCCGGCGTGCGTCCCGTATCGACATTATGGCCGGGCCCAATTTGCGCCGGCGTGCCTATTCAGCGGTTCTGAGTGGGCCCGGTCCAAACCGAATTGGAGTGCAGCAGCAACGGTCGAGTCCTCATAGTCTCCATAGGGTTCTCGCGCGAGTTACCCGTCGTTTTGCAATTCGAATTGTGGGCCGCGCCCCTGGCCTTCGCCCGGCTTCAATGCTTAGCCCGAGGTACTCGTTTGTGCGTTCTCTTCCAGCTCCACCGGAAATGAAAAGCGGAAGGTCGAACCCTTTCCCGCTTCAGACTCCACCCAAATCCGCCCACCATAGCGCTCAACGATCTTCTGACAGATGTAGAGGCCGAGGTCGGTGCCACTCTCATTCTGCCCATGCAGGCGTTTGAACACTCCGAACACCAGCGTGTGGTACTGCGGATCAATGCCGATGCCGTTGTCATTCACCGAGAAGAGCCATTCGCCATCACCTGCGCCAGCCGACACGGACACTTCCGGCGGCTTCCCGTCCTGGCGGTACTTCAAGGCATTCGCGTTTTATTCTGAAACAGCTGCTGGAAGCGTACCGGCCGGTTCCACCGCTAGAGAGGGCAAGGGGCCAACAACGATTTTCGCCTTTGTCTCTTCGATCGTTGCGCCAAGGTCCCCCAGGACCGTTTCGACAATCTCATTCAGATCAATCGGGGTTAACGTCTCATCGAGAGTTGAGGAGGCCTTTGTGTAAGTGAGCAGATCGCGGATGAGGGTTTCCATCCGCTTGGCGCCTTCTCTGCAGAAGCTGATAAAGTCATCTGCTTGAGCGTCAAGCTGACCCCCATATTGCCGCTGGAGAAGTTCGCTGTAGATCAGAACGCTTCGCAACGGCTCTTGAAGATCATGGGCCGCGGCATACGCGAACTGCTCTAATTCCTGGTTCGCGCGGCGCAATTCCGCCTCGCTTCGGCGCAACGCTTCTTCGGCGTTTTTCCTCTCAGTTATGTCCAGGAACACCCCAATGCCTCCGCGCACTTTTCCTTCGTCATCGTAAAGAGGCACGGCGTTACCGTATTCGTACCTTGACTCTCCGAACTCGCGAACCACTTCGAATTCAAAACCGCGAGCCGCACGCCCTTCTCGTGTTGCAACCTGCATGGGAAGTTCATCGAGGGGAATTTCATCGCCGTCCTTCAACAGCCGTAGGGCAAGGTCCCCTTGGCCCGTTGTTGGGCAGGGTTTATGGTTTCAGAAACGCCCAGCAATTCGGCCAGCGCCGGGTTGATGCGAATCAACTGGCAATCAGCATCGTGGGCCACGCCCACTCCGACGGGCAACTCGCGAAAAAGCGTCTCGAACTCGGCAACCTGACGCGCTAACTCTGCCTCGCTGCGCCGCACCGATTCCACGGCTTCCTTCCTGAGTGAGTGATCTTGTAATGACTGCTGACACGCGCCATCAGTTCGCGCGCGCTGGAGGGTTTTATCAAGTAGTCGTCGGCTCCCGCGTCCATCCCTTCAACCCGAGACTCCTCCCGGCACGTGCGGAGAGCAGGATCACGGGGACGGTACTCGTCTTCGGATCGGATCGAAGTGCGCGAAGGAGCCCGAATCCGTCCAGTACGGGCATCATGACATCGGTTAGTACAACGTCGGGAACACGCTGCTTGATCGCGGTCAGCGCCTCATTTCCGTTGGAAACAGCAGTGACGTCAAAGCGCTCACTGAGTAGTCGTCGCTCGTATTCCCGCGAATCTGCGTTGTCGTCGGCCAACAGCACTTGGCCTCGCAGTTCAGCACCTACCTCCTGGACGGCGTGGCTCTCCTCGGCCACAGGAGGGGCATCACCCGTTTCTGTTTGCGACGTCGATGGAGAGAGCCAGCGCAGCGCCTCCTCGATAAACATCTCCGGCTGAAATGCAGTCGAAACCGCTGTTCTGGCGGCACCGATCCTTTCCTTCGGCAGGTGCCCGTTTCCACGTGGAATAAAAACATGGAAGGTGCTTCCTGATTGACCGCGCTATCAACCCAGACCGATCCACCATGCAGCTTGATCAACTCTTGAATCAAGGCAAGGCCTATGCCACTGCCCTCCATTCTTCGCCCCCGAGCACCTTCGATGAAAGCGTTCAAAGAGGTGTGGCAATTCGTTTTCGGCAATACCCGAGCCGGTATCGGTCACCTTTAACTCGACGTTCGGGCCTGCGAGTCTCAGCGACAGCCGAATACTGCCCCCCAAAGTGAACTTAAAAGCATTAGAGACCAGATTCAGGACGATCTTTTCCCACATCTCGCGAACCACGTAGATCGGTTCTGTAATCGCCGGGCAGTCAACGATGAGTTGGAGCCCTGCTTTTTCGCACGCCGAGCGAAAGCTGCTTGTCAGTTCGGCGGTGAGTATTGGGAGATTCGTTGGCTCATAAACAGCTTGCACTCGCCCCGCTTCCAAGCGGGAGCAATCGAGTAAGGCGTTCACTAACTTTTGCAGTCGAAGACCATTTCGGTGGACAAGCTCAAGGTGTTCGCGGCCTATGCTGGAAAGGTTCGGCTCCTGGCGTAGCGTATCCTCCAGCGGACCCAGCATTAGCGTCAGTGGAGTTCGAAACTCATGGGAGATGTTTGAGAAAAACGTCGTCTTGGCCCGATCAATCTCAGCCAGCGCTTCGGCGCGCCTGCGCTCTTGCTCGTAAGCCCGTGCATTAGCGATCTCGGCAGCCAGCGAGCCGGCTATGCGTTCGACAAACGACTGGTATTCCAGGTCAAGCATTAAACGAGGACTGATTCCAACGATCAGTACACCCGCACGTTCCGGCAGAACCAGGCCCGGGAGGGGAACGACCAGCGCTCTTTCGCACGGCTCCGGCCACGGTCCGCCAGGAAGCCTCACGGGGAACAGTTCTCCCAGGTTCTCTACGATCACGGTACTCTTGCCGGAGATCGCTACAGCGATCGGCCAGGGGGAGGATCTCGCCGCGAGATCGAGTAACAACGGACTCACTGGCCGAGATGATCCTGCCGACGAATCAAGGGCGACACCCGTCGCCGCCGCCAGCCGAAGCGCTTGCCCGCAGGATGTCTCCTCACTCAGATAAATGAGGCAGAAAGGTAGATCCGCGCCGTCGCATGCCAGGGACTGCCGAGGTGCAGACCTCAGCGCTCGTTCTTGCAGACGCCGTGGTGTCTCGAAGCTCTCGCAGCAACCGCTCCCGCCGTTCCTCTAAAACCCGAAAAGTTGTTTCAACAACGATGTTGAAAACTCCACCGACGCCGCCAGGCCGTGCCACTGTCCTAGACTCAGAACTCCTATAGTAGGGGATCGGTAGATGGGTGGTCTGGTTAACGTCGAGGAGTCGGAAGGCGAGGATTGACCAGTACGCGCTCGGTCCCCTGGTCGCCACACGGGCGACCGGCGAGGGGCCCGTTGAGAAAGATGCTGCGTTGATCGTCAGCATCCACAACCTCAAGACGCGGGAACTGCGGAGTGAAATCGAAGAGGCCGGGAGCGGAAGCAGACATGAACAGGTATAGCCGGCTGGATGGAACTTAGCAATAATTCTTTAACAGTCGGTATTCGCTCAACTCTCCGCCAATGTGAGCTTTTCAAAAGCACGTCACCCTACTATCGGAGTTCTGAGACTAGACTAGCATCAAGACAGCCTCTCAGCGAAGCAAGCTGGAAATGTTACGAGCCAGATTGGCGTGATGGAAAGCGAAAGCGGTGGTGTCTTTGGTAGGCACTTGCGCAGATTCGGAGGGTTATCGCCAGCACTTTGGGGGACACGGGAGATTTACGTGATGGATTGGTCTGCCGTTTGCGAAAGAATATGAGTAATGGCCTTGACCAGATATCACGCCAAGCGCGACTTCAAGGTCACCACCGAACCCAAAGGGTCTGTCAAACGGACCCAACGGTCGTCGCCTGAGCTCTCGTTCGTTGTCCAAAAGCATCAAGCGAGCCACTTGCATTACGACTTCCGCCTCGAGTGGAAGGGCTTTCTGCTTTCGTGGGCCGTCCCCAAAGGGCCTTCGTTAGATCCCTTGGTCAAACGTCTTGCCATGG
This sequence comes from uncultured Acidobacteriaceae bacterium, assembly GCA_963771305.1. Lineage (GTDB taxonomy): Bacteria > Acidobacteriota > Terriglobia > Bryobacterales > Bryobacteraceae > CAJCIT01. The sequence continues at coordinate 104,310 of CAVYTS010000025.1, read as the reverse complement.
CTGTTGAAGACCATCCGGTGGAGTACGGCGGATTCGAGGGTATGATTCCCGAAGGACAATATGGTGGCGGTACGGTCATGGTGTGGGACCGAGGGACCTGGACGCCGGACGACCCGGATGTCGACGCAGCTCTGAAAAAGGGTGAGCTCAAGTTCTCTCTGTATGGGGCGAAGCTGAAAGGCTCCTGGGTCCTCGTTCGGACACGGCCGCTTGGAAAGAGCAGCCGTTCTTCCTGGCTATTGATGAAGCACAAGGATCGTTATGCGTCGACGCATGACATCGTTGTTGAAAAGCCACGATCTGTGCTTTCGAAACGCCTGATGGCCGAGATCGCAGCGTTGTCCGGCGGAGACGTTGTCAAGGCAGCAGAGGGTGACCCGGCGTGACAAGCAATACTACGCACAAAGAACTGCGCAAGGAGGATCTGACAGCATGCCAGCTCTTGTTTGGAAAGGCTACATCAGTTTTGGATTAGTTTCGTTTCCGGTCCGGGTGTTTTCGGCTGGAAGAGCGGAGGCCATCCACTTCCACATGTTGCACCGCAAGGATCTCTCACGAGTGAAGGAAGTCTGGTACTGCGCGAAAGAGGATAAGCCGATTGAGCGATCCGAGATCGTCAAAGGCTACGAGATCAACAAGGATGAATACGTCGTCATCGGCGACGAAGACCTGAAGAAGGTCGCACCTGCTACAGCGACAACCATGGATATTTTGCAGTTTGCGCGGGACTCCGACGTGGATGCCATCTATTTCGAGCACTCCTACTACGTGGCGCCGGGCGACAACGTCAGCAAGCCTTATGAACTGTTCTGGAAAGCGCTGAAGAAAACCAAGTACAGTGCTCTGGCGAAGGTCTCGATGCACGGCAGAGAGCACGTCGTCCTGATTCGTGCCGCCGAAAAGTCGCTGGTTATGCACACGCTGTTCTATGAGGACGAGTTGCATCAGGCGAACCAGCAGCGGGTCTCCGCGAAGGCCAATTCAACGCGCAAGGAACTCGATCTCGCCACGAAACTGATCCACCAACTGGCGGGGCCGTTTCGCCCTCAGGAATTTCACGACACCTATCGCGAGAATGTCGAGAGGTTGATTGAACAGACCAGGAAAGGTAAGAAGATCACGACCGAAGCGAAGCCGAAACGCGCTCCGGTGATCGATTTGATGGAGGCCTTGAAGAAAAGCTTGAAGTCGTCCGAAGCTCCGGCCAAAGCGGCAAGGACCTCTGTCGCCGCGCAGGAAGGGAACAAAACGAAAAAACGAAGTAAGGCTGCGTGAACGGTTGAGGACAGCGATAGCGGACGTCTCCGGTGGGACTCGGGAACGGAGAATCATGCCGTACGCACGAGAAATCAACAACTTACAAGGCTCCGAGTGTTTTCCCACCTGTCGCTCCCGACAGTTGGCGGGCGGCCGTCTTCCTGGTTTACTCGATGAATGAAAGCTCGTCAGTCGCGCGAACAGGTTGAGGCTTACCGTCCGATTTGCGGACGACTGTCACGCTACTCCCTTTGTCTCGTTCTTCTCGCTGGCTTGAGTGGTGTCGCCGAGGCGCGCGGGTTCGAGATAAAGAGCGGTCACAAAGCCAAGGTCACCGGCCCCATCATGTCCCGCGATGGAGATTCGCTGATCGTTAGGGACCAAAGGGCTAACGCCTTTGTTGTCATTGCGCTGACTGAACGCACCCGGGTCGAACGCACAAAAAAAGGGTTCAAGTTCCGTCACCCGGACATGGATGTCACGGCGCTCGTCCCCGGCTTGACCGTAGAAGCAGAGGGGGTAGGCAATGGTCAGGGAGGACTCGATGCCCGCAAGATTGCCTTCGACCCGGGCGAATTCGGCGGTTCGGCGATTTCCGGGCAGCAGCTCTCTGCGGGGACTTCCGTTCTGAAAATGGTTTCCGCCGTGCAAGGCCCAGCGAACGGTCGATCCGTAGCCGGTACCTCCACAACCCAGCCAGTCAACTACCGGGTTTCGGATTTGGGCGACTACGAGAATGTAGCCCAAGCCGGCATCTACTTTGCACCCGGTAAGACAATTCTCGATGCGGGCGCCAGGAAATCTCTCGACAGGGTGGCCGACATCGCCATTCCTACACCGGGTTATATGATTGAGGTCGCAAGCTACGTCGCTGGCACTGGATCCCTGCAACTGGACGAATCGCTCAGTGCCGTGCGTGCTGAGGCCGTGACTCAGTACCTGCTCAACAAAAAGAATATACCGATGCGTCGCATCCTCACCCCAGCCGGCTCGGCTGCAACTCATCCGAATGCTCCGGCCACCGATCCGGAAGGTCACGCGCTGAGCTGTCGTGTGGATGTCACCGTACTGGTAAACAACGGACCGGGAGCACGGCGTGCAGGTTTGTAACTCGCTGCGGACGCTCCGGCCACCCAAACTTATTCTGGCCGACTGTCGCTAGCGACAGTTCATTCCCATCGATATTCATGGTTAACTGGCTTTTCAGAAAATCGGGCAGGTTAGAACGAATTTGAATTTGACGAAGAGGAGAGGGACAGTAATGCTCTCCCAAATCAACTTGGGCTCGTGAGTCGCAACTGACAGGCGAGCCCAATTCTTTAGTCTTGGCGGAAAAATGGCCACTTAAATTTCAAACGGGAGATCACCACAATGAACATCAAGATAAACGCAACTCACACGGCAGCTCTTTCGCTGGCGCTGCTCTTCTTCGGCAGCCTCGCCTGGGCCCAGGACGTTACCTACAACGCTCTTCCTGGCACCAACTTCTCTGCCTTCCACACCTACCAATGGGCTAACTGTGGTAACGCCCACCCGGTCGGCATCCTGGACTCCGAAATCAAACAGGACATCAATAACGTGCTGACCCAGAAGGGGTTTACCATGGTCGCTCCTGAAACCCAATCCGACTTGCTGGTTTGCTATCAAACCGCCGTCCAGCAGCAACAGCAGTGGAACGCCTATGGCATGGGCGGCTTCCGTTTTGGTGGCATGGGCACCGCCACTAGTTCAACCATCAACAACGGCACGCTGGTCTTCGACGTATATACAATGGCGGCCAAGCAACAGGTTTGGCAAGGCCGGGCCACTAAGACGATCAGCCCCAGCGGCAACGAGCAGAAGAATCTGAAGAACATGCAGAACGGCATCAACAAGCTGCTCAAGAACTTCCCGCCGCCCGTAAAGAACTAGGGTTTGCCATCTCAATAAAGGGCGAGCCGTATAGGCGCTCGCCCCCTTCCTCAATCGCCCACAAAAGATCTTTCCCGGCAGAGCGTCGTGTATGACTGTCCGCACGGTTTTGTATGGGTCGCACCGCCATAACGCATCCCAACACCTGCATCGTCTGCGAAATCAAAAAAAACCGGAATTGTCGGCCGCACTGTCGCTGGCGACAGTTCCCAAGCAACCGGATTCGTAATCAAATGGAATCAAACCAAACAATATAATCTCGGCTGGTACGAGCCCTTCAAACGGACGCGTACCAGCCGGGATCGGGTCTTCGGCTGACAGCCGAGCCGGCATCCAACCTACACGCATAGTTGGGGCATGCCTGTCCTTTCCATTCACTCTCGCAATATCTTCTAGTCTCAACATCCGATGCGTGTGCAATTGGAATTGAGTTATAAGGGTCGTGGTGTCGGAAACGTCCTCTTTTTCCAAGAGCCACCGATCGCGGTGGATTGATTACACCCTGCTGTTGCTGGCGGTTGTTTTCGCGGCAGCCACGGCACTCTATACCTATTTCTTGATGGCCGCGCGCCAGGCCAGCCAACTCTCGTCTGTTGAACTCGGCCTCGACTATCCGCTTCAAGCTCTGGACCGTGCCTTTGTGGTAACGCGTGACGCCGAATAACCCGGCCGAGCGAGCGGGAATCAAAATCGGGGACAAAGTTGTTGCCTTCGACGGGCGCCAGGTCACTGACAGTGGAGATCAACTAAGAGCCCATAAGGCCCATCACCCTGGAGAATCGGTTCGTCTCACCATTCTGCGTCCCGGCGTGGCGGCGCCGCTTGAATTGACCAGCGTCTTCAGGCCTAATTCGCTATTGGCAACCCCTGGCAGTCCCAGGGAAGCGGTAAGCCTGATTTTGCGCGATTCGGTTCCTTTGGCTTTCGCGGTCGTCGGGCTCATCATTCTGCTGCTGCGCCCGCAAGACCGAAACGTCTGGCTGCTGGCCTGCTTCTATGCCGGCATCATTTCGGCTACCGGTTTCCCGGCCGACTACCAAACGGTACCCGCACCGGTGCGGCTCGGGGTGGAGGCTTACAACGGCGTCTTCCTTGGCATGATGGGAACCTCGTTCTATTTTCTCTGCGCTGTTTTCCCGGCGTCGTCTCCGCTCGACCGGCGCTTGCCCTGGCTGAAGTGGGTTGGCGTGCTCCTTGGGTTAGCGGTTGTCGGCGACATGAACAGGCCGGATATCTCGCGGCCGTTTGCCACGTTCTCGAGATTCATGAGTGCAGAGGGTGCCGGACGGGTCGGGTTTGGCGTGCCGCTAGCGCTCCTCGTGCTCGGGCTGGTTTCACTAGCTGCCAACTATTTCTTCGCCGGCGGGCTTGAATCACGGCGCAAAATCCGCGTCATCTTCTGGGGAACCGTCGTAGGCTTTGGCCCACCGTTATTGCGCGCGGCTATCCAACAATACACTGCGTTTCAATCGCCGGATTGGCTGGAAATGATCCTGAACGCCATCCTGCTTTTGGTCCCCGCCTCGTTCGCCTACGCAGTCTTCAAACAGCGGGTGTTGGACATTCCCGTTCTCCTGAAGCGCAGCGCGCGTTACGTGCTTGTTCAGCGTGGCTTCCTGTTCCTATTTGCTTCGCCAGCTTTGGGCTAACGCTTGCGTTCACCGCTTCACTACCCCAGTTGCCTCAGCTGCCGATCGGGACGGGGCAATCGTCGAATGTCGCGCTCGGCACGATATTCGGGACTGCTCTGCTATGGGGCGGTTCGCAGGTTCACAGGCAGGTGAGCGGAAAGATTGATCGCGCCTTTTTTCGCCGTGCCTACGACGCCCGCGTCATTCTGGAAAACCTGGCCGAAAACTCTCGCACTGCGACCAGCCGGGAGGCACTTGCTCACCTGCTTCTAAACCAGCTCAACGCAGCTCTGCAACCCGCTTCGCTGGTTGTCTATCTGGCAACGGCGACCGGTGACCTGGAGGCCGCCGCGGGAGTGGTTTCTCCAGGTTTTCAAACCATTCAACGGGGAGTGCCGCTTCTCGAGCAGTTGGCCCGCCGAGGTGAGCCGTGGGAACTGCCGCCGGAAGGCCTCGAAAAGGACGCCAGTACGAAGATGCTGGCGCCGCTTCACTCCGGCTGTTTGGTCACTGTCCTGAGTCGCAAAGGCCAGCTGGTCGGGTTGCTCGCGCTGGGCCCGCGCCTGTCCGAAGAGCCTTATTCCGGCGAAGACACGCGTCTATTGGCTTCGGTGGCCAGCCAGGCGGGCGTAGCGCTCGAGAACTTCCACCTGGCGGAAGACATAGCCGAAAAGCTCGAAGCCGAGCGCCGCACGGCCCGTGAGATGGAGATTGCCAGGGACGTGCAAGCCCGGCTGCTGCCTCAGTCCACGCCGGACCTCAAGACCATTGAATGCGCTGGTCGATGTCTGCAAGCCAGGTCGGTTGGTGGAGACTACTACGACTTCCTTGATTCGGGCCCGGGCCAAGTCGGGCTGGTGCTGGCCGATGTATCGGGTAAGGGTGTGCATGCTGCGCTGTTGATGGCGAATCTGCAGGCGCATTTGCGAAGTCTCTCCAGGCTCACTCGCTACACCGCGGAGCGAATGACCGCGCTCGATCTCACCAGCAGTCTCGATGAGGTGAATCGAATCCTGTTCAAGTCCACGGCGGCGCAACACTATACGACGCTCTGCTTCGGCCTGTACGACGACGACTCCCGCTGTCTGACATACGTGAATTGCGGTCACACTTCGGCCATCCTGTTACGTGCGGGCGGGCAAGTCGAGCGGCTGGCATACTCCGCAACAGTGATCGGGCTGTTCGAGAACTGGGATTGGGTGGCCCGAGAGACCGATCTGGCTCCCGGCGATCTGCTGGCGATTTTCAGCGATGGCGTCACTGAGGCGATGCGTGGCGAAGAGGAATTTGGCGAGTCGCGCTTGCTAGATGATTTGCGAAATACAGCCAAGCTTCCGTAGGAGGAAGTCGTCACTACCGTGTTCCGGAGCGTACAGCAGTTCAGCGGCAGCGATCAGTCGGATGACCTGACTCTGGTCGTATCGCGCGGCAAAAAGATTCCCGGATGCTAACATCAGGGAAGTTTGTGCCGGCATAGCTCAGTTGGTAGAGCATCTGATTTGTAATCAGAGGGTCGGGGGTTCAACTCCCTCTGCCGGCTCCAAATTTTCCAATCAGTTACGGATTGTCCCTCCAAAATACTCCGCCTCACGAAGAATCAGGGACTTGGCCGGCGTTCTTGTGACATTGTTACTGGCGTTATCGAACGTGCTTGGGAATACGGTTCGGGTTTTCGGACACTACGGGTTAGGAAAAGCCGCATCGGAAGGACCGTTGAAGTTGTAGATGATCTTCTCCGTCCAGGAGTCTCCCGGCTGAGAGGGAGGCGTCAACGAGAACGCTGTACCGTAACCGTAGGTTCCGCCTTCGCTGGTCGTGCCGTAGAGTACTCCGTCGTCGCCGATCACAAGACCGGCGACACCGTCCACGTCACGTGCCCGGTCGATGAAGGTGTGGAGCACAGTCTCGGTCCACGAAAAAACCGGCGGGTTGCCCTCATGCCGCTGTGGCGTCAACGAGGCCACGAGCCCACACCCGAAAGGGCAGTTCGGGTTTCCACCCTGGGTGGTTGCGTAGAACACCCCATCGCGGCCCAGCGCCGCCATCACCGGACGGTAGCCCTCGGCCCTGTCTGGGAAGCTGTACAAGACCTTGGCTCTCCAGGATTGCTCCCACGGCGTGGGCGGCTCCAACGTAAACAAGGTGCCGCATCCGAGGTAGGCGTCGCACGGAGTGGTTCCACCCAGAATGCTAGTGCCGTAGAATATCCAACCCGCGGAGCGCAAGCTATTCGGAAGGATGATGTCCCGGCCGAAATGGTAGGTCTGTTTGGTCCACGAGCCTTCCCGCGAAGCGCTGCCTAGGCGCGGCGCGAGCGAGAACGCCGTCCCGCACCCACCGTCACATCCGCTGCCTCCTCCCGCTGTCACGCCGTAGAGCAAGCCATCGAGGCCGAGGAGCAGAGCCGTCGGCCCCACTCCATCACTTCCGCCCGTGAAGACATGGATCTGGGTTTCCCGCCAGGAGTCACCAGGTGACCACGGTGGGATCAACGCGAACCGTGCCGTGGTTGGAAGCTCCACCTTCGTAGGTCGTGCCGTAGAGCACCTCACCGAAGCCGATAACCAGGGCGGAATCGGGCTCGATTCCGTCCCGGGAGGTAACATAGCCATTGAATGCGTAGAGCGTCCTGAGTGTTGGAGTCTGCGCGGCGCCACGCGGCGCCAGCGCCGACAGGACTATGAGAGCCATGCTCAGGCGAACATCTGCTGTTCCGATCATCTGCGACCCTCCTGCATCACTCAACTTGATTATCGTGTGAATGGTCCTGTCCGGGGATGAGGATCTCGCACAATTCTTGGGCAAACCTCCTCGCTACATCTGAAGATCACTGCGTCACAATTAAGACCGCCGGCAAGGTTCAGCTTCGCTCTCGAAACGACAACGATTTCAGCCAGCGCTATCCGGGGATCGTTAAAGGGCTCGCTGCAATGCCAGATGAAACGGTGATTGACGGCGAGGTAGTCGCTCTTTGATGAAGAGGGCAAGCCGTCCTTCAATGTCCTGCAGAACTATGGTTCGTCGGTTGCCCCCGTTCACTTCTATGTCTTCGATGTGATCATCCTGGCCGGGCGCGACGTGATGGGCGAGCCCCTCAGAACGCGTCGCGAGCTACTCCAGAACCGGGTTCTACCGACGCTCTCGGAACCAATCCGATACTCTCCCGAATCAAGAGCAAGCCTGGAAGACCTGATTCAGTCCGTGAAAGCGCAGGGTCTTGAAGGGCTAGTTGCGAAGCGTGCTGGGAGCAAGTACGAGCCCAGTCGGCGGTCAGGCGCCTGGCAGAAGATGCGGGTCAATCAGGGGCAGGAGTTCGTGATTGCTGGATATACGCCCTCGGCGAAGAGCTTCGATGCACTGATCATCCGCTACTAAGAAGAAGACAACCTGATCTACGCGGCGTGCACGCGCAACGGCTTCACGCCGGCGTCCCGGAATGCACTTTTCAAGAAGCTAAGACAACTGGAAATCAAAGCGTGCCCCTTGCCGATCTCCCGGAAGCCAAGAGCGGGCGGTGGGGCGTCGGACTGACAGCTGTGAAGATGAAAGATTGCCGCTGGCTGGCGCCACAGTTGGTAGGCCAGTTTGAATTTGTCGAGTGGACGTCGGATAACCACCTTCGGCACAGCAGCTTCCTTGCACTTAGAGAAGATAAGAACGCAATGGACGTTCGTAAGGAAATCGTGCCATCGAAAAGCGACGCCGAAGTCGTGTAGTATTTAATGAACCCAAACGATCGAGCCTCAACAAGTCTGACTCGATTTCAATAGAAGAACAGGACCCACATGCCGAAAGTCTTCGAGACCCTACTGTGCGTCGGCTTGACCTTGTTGCTGCCATTCGAGCAGTTGTCAGCGGCCGACGATGAGGCTGACGCGGCGATACGCTCCATCCGGCCGGAAGCCATTCGCGGGACCATGCGTTTCTTGGCAGATGATGCGCTGGAGGGTCGTGGGACAGCGACTCGCGGGCACGAGATTGCCGCGAAGTACATGGCCGCGCAGTTTGAGTCCTTGGGACTGGCCCCGGCTGGCGATGAATCAACCTATTTTCAACGCGTGCCCTTACGTTTGACCAGCGCGGATGGAGCAAAGTCGACAGTGACCCTAATTCGCGAAGGCAAGCAGGAGAAGCTCGTTTTTGGCACTGACTTTGACAAAGGGGGTGACGCCGGACGCTCAGAAGTGAGCGTCGAAGCGCCAGTCGTGTATGTTGGATTTGACGTCACGGCGCCCGACCAGAATTACGACGACTACAAAGGAATCGACGTGCGGGGTAAACTCGTAGCCTATGTTCCTGGGGCTCCCCATTTTGAATCCTCAGTCAGGGCGCATTACTCTTCGGGCGAAGACAAAGCGGCAAACGCGGTGGCGCACGGAGCGCTTGGCGTCATCGTACTCTGGGATCCTCAAATCGAAGCTAGGTTTTCTTTCGCCGACTTAGCCCGCAACCTTGCCACGCCGCAATCCCGATGGCTCGACAAGGACAAGAGGCCGAACGCTTATTTTCCCGAACTGAAGGGCACGACCATCTTAAGTCCCGCTACCAGCCGCCGGCTCTTTGAAGGCAGTGGACATACGGCGGATGAAGTGTTTCAAGCGGCGAAAGAGGGGAAACCCCAGTCATTCGTCTTACCGGTGACGATACGGATTCAAAGCCGGTCCAAGCTGCAAGATGTCAGTAGCCCGAATGTGGTGGCCAAGCTGGAGGGAAGCGACCCGGTTTTTAAAAATGAGTATTTGCTGTATAGCGCCCACTTGGATCACATGGGGATCAGTGCGCCCGTCAACGGCGACAGCATTTACAACGGTGCGCTCGACAATGCCTCGGGCTGCGCCATCATCCTCGAAGTGGCGCGGGCTTTCACAAGGATCAACCCGCGGCCGAAGCGCTCGGTTCTGTTCCTGGCCGTGACCGGGGATGAATCAGGGCTCATTGGATCGGATCATTTCGCCCATTACTCCACCGTCGAGAAAAACTCCATCGTGGCGAACATCAATGTGGACGAGGACCAGATGCTCTGGCCGCTCCAGGACATCATTGCGTACGGCGCAGAACATTCGAGCCTGGAGGCGGTGGTGAACAAAGCGGCTGCGCGGCTGCAATTGAGTGTGAGTCCCGACCCCGCACCCGACGAGGTTTTATTTGTCCGGAGTGACCAATATTCGTTTGTGAAGCAAGGGATTCCCTCGGTTTTCCCCGTGGCAGGCTTTAAATCGAGCGATCCGAATATCAATCCCGCTGCGATCTCGCAGAAGTGGGAGCAAACGATTTACCACCATCCGCAAGATGACATGCAACAACCTGGGCTCGACTTCGAGCAAGCGGTGAAGTTCGCTCAGTTTGCGTTTCTGTGCGGCTGGCTCATTACTGAGGATCCGTCGCGACCGACATGGAACTCCAAAGACTTTTTCGGTGAACGATACGGAAAGAAAATGTAGCTGGGTTTTAGAGGGCGGACCCTATGCTTTGAAATAAAGGAAGATGATTGCTATGGCGGAAAGCCTCTTGACTCAAGACTTCATGATCGGTGAGCGAGTCGCTAGCCGTAATGAAGCCCCGCTCTGAGAGGCTGCCTGAATCATCCCGCAGCAGCGACAGCGGGGGCGACGAGCGCCCGAAAGTCCGTCGCTTGACCCGAATCCCAGGTGGACGTTATCCAGCAATATCTAACTTCTGGCCCTAATTTTGAGAATCATCCTGTCGAACGCGATCTCCTAAAATGGGGTGACCGACGAGGCCTTGTCGCCTAAGAAAGCTCGAGGAGGCTTTGTTCGTGAGTTCCGACCATCCGTTCGCTTTGGTCCATCTCCAGCAGGCCGAGGCGCGCATGACCTCTTCCCACGCCGCAGCAGCGCATCGGTCTTTTGCTCTTTACGATCAACGGCGGCTGGAGACGTACCAGGAGCGCGAGGGCCACGACATTCGCATTTCCTCCATTGGAGGGGCCATGGCCCTCAGGTTCGATGATGTCGGCTATTTCAACCGAATTTACGCTCCTGACGAGAGCATTGCGGACCGGCTAGCGGAAGCGGAGGCATTCTATCGGGGCAGCCCTTTTGGGTGCTATCTCGTCGGCCCGCCGGCCTCTTCGCCTGGAATCGAAGTCGTTTGCCAGCAGCGCGGTTGGGCACCAGGTCCACGTTATAGCTGGCTGCATGCGTGGGTTGCTCGCCTCGAAGAGCAGGTGGTCTCGCCTGAATTCGTCGTCAGTCCACCCCGCTTAAACGAAAGAGAACTATTTCTACGTTGTTACCTTGAGGCCTTTGAAGCGCAGCCGAACCGCTTCAATGCCGCCATTTCCAACATGCGTCATCTATTCGACTGGCCCGATCTGCTCTTTCTCTTGGCTTGGAAAGAGAGACAGCCGGTTGGAATTGCCATGGTCCTTCATAACCAACACTCTGCCGTTTTTTGCGCAGGCGCCACTCTGCCTTCCCATCGGAATGGAGGGTGTCATGCCGCCTTATTGGCAGCGCGGGTTAGGCTCGTCCGCGAACTCGGATGCCAGGAAGTGTTCTCCTGGGCCTTTGAAGCCAGCCAGAGCGAAATCAATATGAGCCGGATAGGCCTGCAGCAGGTGGGGGTAACAGCGCTGTGGCATTTTCAGTCGTACCGGTAGGCAACGTGCCTGAGGCTCATTTCTTTCAATCCGAAGGTGCCGCGCAGAATGGGTTCGTGCCGCGGCCTGGGTTTGTGCCATTCCATGTCGGCCATGCCGAAAGCACTATCGCGATTCGCTTTCGCGAGGTGGCCGGCCGCCATTCCGGGTCGTTCGCGCTCATCGGAACCAGTGGCGAGCAATGCACTTACAAAGAACTGTGGCGGCGCTCAACCGAAATTGCTGCCGGCCTTGCGGCAAAAGCCGCGCACACCGCTGCGAGGAGCCTGGTTTTTTCCGGGGTGCGCCCACCGGTCGCGGTGTTGATCTCATTCAGCCTCCCAGCCATCGAGGCAATTCTCGGCGTCTTGCTCGCCGGCCGCGCCTACTTTCCGGTTGATCCTACCTGGCCCGAGGCGCAGATCGCGAAGCTGCTGGCCGCTGCCAACCCGGCAGTGATCCTCACGAACGCGTCGTCGCAGGAACTCTTTCGAGATCTCTTAACCGACTACGAAGACCGCCTCATCGATATTTCGGCATTGCACGCCACCGAGTATCGCGAAGTGCCTCCGCCCCCTGGCTCGCCGCACGATACCGCCGTGCTGTTCGCGACCTCCGGCTCCACCGGCGAACCGAAGCTCGTCGCGCTTTCGCACCGCGCGATTCTATTTGACATCGGGCGGCAAACTAACGACCTCTACCTGGGGCCGGACGACCGCTTCGATCTGCTGTTTTCGCTGGCATTCAGCGCGTCTCTCGACCCTCTCTTCGGTGCCCTTCTAAACGGAGCCGAATTGCACCTGATCGATTTGAACCGTGATCTGGCCCGGCTCGCGGACTGGCTAGAAGAACGCCGGATTTCAATCACCACTATGTCGGTCTCAACGCTGCGTTCGGTGTTTCTGGTTCCCCGTAGAAGGTATCGAGATCCGGCTCTCCGCTTGGTTTCTGTCGGAGGAGAAACGCTCTTGCCCCGCGACGTCGTCGCTTTCCGCGAGCTGTTTGCTTCACCTTGTGTGTTGCAGAACGCCATGGCCTCCACAGAGGCCCGGGCGTACGCACAGTACTTTGTGCCCCGGTTTGGACCCACGAGCAGCCCAGTTTCGATAGGCTGGCCGGCCGCCGCGAAGGACGTGATCTTGCTCGACGACGATGGCACCTTGGTCGCCAGAGGAACTGCAGGCGAGATCGCCGTGCGAAGCCGCTATCTTGCCACCGGGTATTACAACGATCCACAGCGAACCGGTGCGAAGTTCCAGCCCCAGCCTGACGGCACCGTTTTATACCGAACGGGAGACCTCGGCAGGTTCGAAGCCGATGGCAGTCTGATTTTTCTGGGCCGTACGGACTCGCAGGTGAAGATCCGGGGCCACCGCGTCGAACTAGAAGCTGTCTCGCAAGCCATCAATCTTCATCCAGCGGTCCGGACCTCGGTGGTCGTGGCCCGTGAGGGCTCGATCGGTAACGTAAGGCTGGTGGCCTACACCGTGACCCGCCAGAGCGATCCAGTAGCCGACGATGCCTTGCGCACGTTCTTGCGAGAGCGCTTGCCCACCCATGCCGTTCCGGCCACCTTTGTCTTTGTCGAAGACCTACCGCTGAACGCCAACGGCAAGGTCGACCTAAGCGCTCTTCCTGAAACCGCCGGACCCAGCATCGGAAGCCGCGGACTATCTAAAGCCACGACCATCGAGATCGTACATGACATCTGGACAGAAATCTTGCAGCGGCCACAGGTCTCTCTCGGAGATCGTTTCTTTGAAGTGGGTGGCGATTCCCTGGGCGCGCTGCATGTGCTGGTGGCCATCCGCGAAAAGCTCGGGTGCGACCTGCCTTCTGACAGCCTTCAACGGTTCCCCACGCTAAGGGACCTGGCAGCGTGCGTGGACCGCGCTTGCGCGGAAAACGAACAGCCTAGCGCGCTGATCGTTTTGCGGGAAGGAGGATCGGGAGCGCCCATTTTCTTCGTACCCGGCATCGGAGGTTCCGTTTCGGGCTATGCACACATTGCCAGCGAAATGGCGCCCCACCATCCCTCTTACGAGTTTAGGGCGCCATTGGGCCTGGCCACAAACTCTGCAGTTTCCGTGGAATCGATTGCAAGCGAGTCTGTGACCGAGCTCAAGAGCGTGGTTCCCACCGGCTCGGTGGTTCTCGTCGGCTATTCCTTCGGCGGTACCGTAGCATTTGAAATCGCAAGACAACTTCGCAAGAGTGGTAGGCACGATCCAACTCCGATCGTCATCGACATGCCACTTACTAACGCTCCCGGACGGCCGCCCCCGTTTTGGCGGCAGGCGCTGGACGTTGCCTGCAACATTTCGGCATGGCTGGCTCATGAGGCGGCACACTTCCAGCCGCGCAAATTTCTCGTGCGGGCCCAGGGCCACTTGGCAGGAGTCGGCAGGTCGTTCCGAGGGTGGCCCGTCGCGAACGAGTTCGATTCCCGGGTCTATTTTGGAACGGCGAGCCTTCCTGCCGCTTACCAAGATTTCGTCGCCGCTAGGTATCGGGCGCTGTCTACGTATATGCCGAGGCCGTACGAGGGGAAGGTAATCCTCTTGAGAGCGAAGGTGCCGACTCTCTTTCGGAGCCGGGATGCCCGCATGGGCTGGGACTCCGTCGCCGCGGCCGGAGTGGAAGTGCACCACGTAGCGGGGGCACACGATGACTGCGTGTCAGCAGCGCATGGAAAGGAGTTGGCCCTTTTGTTGATGCGATGTGTGGAAAAGAATCAGCGATGAACGACGGGATCACCGCTTCGCAAAAGCGCTCGCACACGGAACACCCGGCGTTTCGCCCTCGATCATGAAAGTGACAATCCCATCTCATGCCCCGAAAATTGCGCCGTGGGCGTTATCGTCCCATATCGGAAGAGAACTCAGCCCCAGCGTGCTTGGAATCAGTGCCGCCCTCGAACAAGGCTCGACTTACCTCAAGCGAAAGGATATTCACTTCCCGCCGCCCTTGGCCGGCTCAAGGAGCCAGATGTTCCCGGTCGACTCGGATTGAGTGAATACGATAAGCTGCGGCCCTACCGAGATTTCGTCGTTCGCTATAAGGACGGAACGCTGGCCCTGTTTCGAAGGATATACCGCGACTGGTTCGCCATCCGGGTGCATGCCCGACCCGACCTTCTGCGCCCAGAACCTAAAAGGGGAATTCTGGCCGGACCGGAAGAAGATCAGCTTGTCGTCAGAGGAAAACCGTGGTTTGTCATCCCAGTTGCCGTGGGTGATGGGGATCCATTCACTTCGCGGAAGAAGCACCTTGCGAAACGGCGCTATGTAGATGAGCGACGCCGTCGGGGCTGAGCCTGTTGGAGTTGTTGCATTGAACGTCACCCAGCGCCCGTCGTGGGAGAAGTGTGCCTGCCACAAGGCGAAATCCGGATCGTCGAGGAACGTCGTTACCGACAGGGAGTCAAGATCCAGCTGCCTGATCGCGCCCCTGAAAGTAGTCCCATCGTCGCTCGTATAGAACAACAGAGTCTTCCCGTTGGGCGACCAGTCCCACACGCGAGACCAGAAAGACTTATCCCAAATCTTCTTCGACATGCCGCCGGAGAGCGGCACGTAATAAATAGAATTCTGCAGACTTTGACGCGTCGCGTATTGCCTGCAGATGATCCCGCTGCTATCGGGACTGAAAATCGGGCCCAATGACCTGTATCCATCCGTCGAAAGCTCTGTTTCCCTGCCAGTCGCGAGATCCCTGTACAAAAGCCTGGTTCCAGTAGTCCCCCACCGGTTCGAGTGGAAGGCCAACCTCTCGCCGTCTCTCGACAAGGAGGGCTCGTTCTGGCTCGCGGGGCCATCAGTGAGCTGTTTCGGTTCCCCAGTGGCCTGACCCTTTCCGTCGATCGGGAGGCCCCAGATATGGTCCACGACCGCAAAGGTGGAGACCACCATGCGCCCGTTCGAGGCGGCTGATATGCGGGCAATGCCGTCGGTAAAAGACGCCAGCCTCTGTGAAGGTCCCGTGACCTTGGTTCCGTCGGTGGAAACCGGCACAGCGGTGACATAATCTGCATTGCCAACGCCTTGGCGGATGAGAACGCGTGGCGGGTTGGCGATCCACTGGCCAATAACGGCATTTACATGGATCGTGGGCCAAAGGTTGTAAAGATCATGATTGGACTTCAAGTCCTTTCCGTCGAGGCTGGAAACCCAGGCGGTTGGCACATCGCTTCGGCATGAACCTACAAACAGAATCCGGTTCCCATCTGGCGACCAGACCGGCGTTCTCTCCATCAAACCGCAGCCGGCGGCGATTTGGGTAGCCGTGCCGCCCGAAAGAGGCAGAACGAAAAGCTTCATTTCGCGCGAGCCGCTTCCCTGAGCCCTGACAGCGGGACCGGTCCAGTACATGAGCCAGCGGCCGTCCGGTGAGAAACGCGGGCGGCGGCCCTGCGGCACTAACTCCCGTGGCTCGCCGCCGAGGGCCGGGGCGATGAAGATGCCCCCTCCCTCGCGCTCCGAGCGAAAGGCGATTTGCGCCCCGTCCGGAGAAAATGCCGGGTCGTCGGCCCCAGTTGGATCGTGCGTGATCCGAATCAAACCGCCGCCGTCGACTTGCTGGACCCAGATATCGCCATTTCTGACGTATGCGACCAGCTTGCCATCGGCAGAAATGTCGGCGCTCGTGGCGAGTCTCACATCGTTGGTCAGGCGCCGGAGGTTTGTCTCGGGCGGCGCAGAAGGTCTGGGCTGACGGACTACCAGCCAGTAAACGGCGCCGACAGTCACAGCGCTCGCCGCCAGTACTGCCCATTTCATCCACGCTCTTCGTTCGGGCCGCTCCTCGTGCTTGGGTGATGGCGATAAAGATTGCATCGCGAAGCCGAGGTCGGCTGCAGACTGGAACCTGCGAGACGGCAGCTTCTCGATGCACCTCCGGACGATCCGGTCGAGCGCAGGCGGCGAGGCGGGTGGTAACTCGGGTGGCTCGTCTTTCAGGATCGAATTCATCACCTCAACCGAGGACCCGCCAGTGAAGGCGCGTTTGCCAGATGCCATCTCGTACAGAATCACGCCCAGGCTGAAGAGATCCGAGCGGGCATCGGCCGATTCGCCGCGCACCTGTTCCGGTGACATGTAACCGGGCGTGCCCATGATCGCGCCCGGATGGCTGGCCTCCATTGTTGTGCTCTCAATGCTTGAAGCGTGATTCTGCCGCGCCAACCCGAAGTCGAGGATCTTGACCCGCCCATCGCGGGTTAGCATGATGTTGCCGGGCTTCAGGTCGCGATGGATGACTCCGGCCGCATGCGCGGCGGCGAGTCCGTCGGCGATCTGCGTGCTGACTTCGACCAGCTTCCGCAGTGGTAGCGGTCCGCGTTGGATGAGTCGCGCCAGTGTCTCGCCGTCGACCAACTCGGAGACGATAAACGATACGCCATTCTCGGTTCCGATGTCGAAGACACTGACGATATTCGGATGGTTCAGTGCGCTGGCGGCACGTGCCTCGCGCTCGAAGCGGGCGATGTGGTCGCGATCGCCGGCAAAACCGGGCGGCAGCGTCTTGATGGCGACATCGCGTTTCAAGCGCAGGTCGCTTGCGCGGTAGACCTCGCCCATGCCGCCACGGCCGATCAGCGCCACGATTTGAAAATTGCCGAGTTTGTCGCCCGGCTTCAACGCAGGCGGGCGTTCGGCGATGGAAGACAGCGGCGAACCATCCAGCAGCGGGTCGCGGGAGTCAGCGGCCTTCAGCAGCGATTCGACCTCAGCGCGAAGTTCGGGGTCAGCCGGACACGCGTGCCGCAGAAAGTCGGCGCGCTCGTCTGCAGGCCGCTGCTGCGCAGCCTCGAACAACGCTTCGACTTGTTTCCAGCGCTCAACTTGCACTGCGGGCCTCGTAAGCCAGTTACGTTTCAATCACGTCCTGGCTAAACCCCGGCCGCTGTCGCGGGGAACCGGCCTCTTGTCCCGGCGTCGTCCCTACCGAGTTGGAGTCTAACAGAGAATCGACCATCGTTGCTGCAACGCCTAAGGCACCAGCAACGTTACTCGCGGTTTGCCCTTAGATGAAGTAGCCGAATTCGGTGCGATATGACGTGTTGAACTAAGCCGCTGTGCGGCAGAATGGCGGACGAGTGGCCGCCCTGACGGGCGTCCCCTCGGCGGCTGGCCGTCGTGCTCGGCTGCCTGACGGCAGCCTGCGCAGGCGGTGTGAGTGCCGGCTCAATTCCCCTTCAGGTGCCTTCTCGATAGCCCCTTCCGTTGGGCCATTTTTGGTGGTGTGGTCAAGGATGAAAGGAGTTTTCGTTATGATCCCACTCCGAAAGCGAATGCTGGAAGATCTCCAGATTCGCAACTACGCACCCACCACTGTCGCTGCCTATATCCGCAGCGTCGCCGAATTTGCCAAACACTTTGACAAATCGCCGGATCTGCTTGGCCCTGAGCAGATCCGGGAATATCAACTGTACCTGATCAAAGAGAAAGGCGTCTCGCTTTCGTCCTATATACAGGCCGTGTGCGGGCTCCGATTTCTATATTCCAACACGCTGCATCTTTCCGTCAGCGTGGATCACATCCCCTTGCCCCGGTATGAGAAGAAACTGCCCGTGATTATGAGTCCGGCGGAAGTCAAGCTCTTGCTGGAGACACCCAAGAATCTCGCTCACCGGGCGATTCTGACCACCATGTACGCCGCCGGCCCCAGGATCTCGGAAGTAGCAAAACTGAAGGTGGCTGACATTGACAGCAGCCGTAACGCGATCTGGATACGAGGCGGCAAAGGCCGTAAGGACCGGCAATCGTTGTTGTCGCCAAGACTGCTGGAGTTGCTGCGTGCCTACTTCCGCTGGAAACAGCCCACCGAGTGGCTCTTCCCCGGTAAAAAACCTGGCCAGCCGATCTCCTGCGGGTCCATCTTCCGCGCCTGTCAGAAGGCGGCTCGAAAGGCCGGCATCGCCAAGGCCGTTCATCCGCACTCGCTGCGACACGCCTTCGCCACTCACCTGCTGGATGCGGGCGTAAATCTCCGCACCATTCAGATCCTGCTCGGTCACATTCCTGTCCTAAACAAGTCCTTTCGGCCAGTTTTTCACAGCCTAACCCATTGATCAGTAATGGCGCCGTTGGCCATCGCCAAACGAGGTCTATGACGGCGCGCGGATCCTGTCCAGGACACTGCCTGGCGCGGACACGCGAAGCGGTGACACGCAACTTGCTCAAACATGGCGTCCTACGGCCTTCCCGCAGCTACTCACTCAGGGGAGAGAGGCTCCGACCGTTCGCAGCCTGTCCAAAACGAGATTGGCGAAAAGCTGTTTTGGA
Organism: uncultured Acidobacteriaceae bacterium; assembly: GCA_963771305.1. Classification (GTDB taxonomy): domain Bacteria; phylum Acidobacteriota; class Terriglobia; order Bryobacterales; family Bryobacteraceae; genus CAJCIT01. The sequence goes on along the minus strand of CAVYTS010000025.1, from coordinate 85,624 downwards.
CAAGACTGGCTCGGTCACGCAAATTTGGAGACCACCCCGCTATCTGCATGTCAGCGATACTGCGGTGCGCTCGACCACCAGTCCATTGGAGCTCCTGGACCCCCTCGACATTGTTCAGGCTGCCACCACATTTCAGCTGACCGATGAGTGAACATCGGCTCGAACTGGCCGATGTTTTCCGCATACACGAAGACGATTTTCGGGCGCGATGGGGACAGGTGCTGTCGCGCGAGCAGAGAAAAGCCTTCGAGGATATTCGCGACTGCCGAACAGCGGTCCTGGGCGGCCATGTGGAGCAGTACGACTGCGGGCATCGCGTCCCCATGTACAACTCGTGTACCAATCGGAGCTGTCCGAAGTGCCAGGCTGCCGCTCGCGCTAAGTGGCTCGCGGAAAGGGAAGCGGAACTGCTGCCCGTGGACACGTACTTCCACGTCGTGTTTACACTGCCGCAAGAGATCGCCCACCTGGCATTGCAAAATGCGAGAGCAATCTACCGCATCCTTTTTCGCGCAGCCTCCGAGACCTTGATGACAATCGCGGCGGACCCCCAGCATTTGGGCGCCGAGATTGGCTTCCTGGCTGTGCTTCACACTTGGAGCCCTATTTGGAAATGGCGTTCCAAAAGGGCCAACTCAGCTTTCACGGTGAACTGGAGCCGTTGGCCAAGCCGGCCGCCTTCGCCGCCTTGTGCGACCAGGCTGGCCATCGCAAGTGGGTGGTGTACGCCAAACCGCCATTCGGCGGACCGGATCAGATTCTCAAGTATCTGGCGCGCTATGTGCAACGGGCAGCCATTTCCAACAGCCGGCTCCTATCGCTGGAAAATGGCGCGTCACCTCGCATGGCCACCACATTTCAGCTGACCGATCAGTGAACATCGCTCAACTGGCCGATGTTTTCCGCATACACGAAGACGATTTTCGGCGCGATGGACAGTGCTGTCGCGCGAGCAGAGAAAAGCCTTCGAGGATATTCGCGACTGCCGAACAGCGGTCCTGGGCGGCCATGTGGAGCAGTACGACTGCGGGCATCGCGTCCCCATGTACAACTCGTGTACCAATCGGAGCTGTCCGAAGTGCCAGGCTGCCGCTCGCGCTAAGTGGCTCGCGGAAAGGGAAGCGGAACTGCTGCCCGTGGACACGTACTTCCACGTCGTGTTTACACTGCCGCAAGAGATCGCCCACCTGGCATTGCAAAATGCGAGAGCAATCTACCGCATCCTTTTTCGCGCAGCCTCCGAGACCTTGATGACAATCGCGGCGGACCCCCAGCATTTGGGCGCCGAGATTGGCTTCCTGGCTGTGCTTCACACTTGGAGCCCTATTTGGAAATGGCGTTCCAAAAGGGCCAACTCAGCTTTCACGGTGAACTGGAGCCGTTGGCCAAGCCGGCCGCCTTCGCCGCCTTGTGCGACCAGGCTGGCCATCGCAAGTGGGTGGTGTACGCCAAACCGCCATTCGGCGGACCGGATCAGATTCTCAAGTATCTGGCGCGCTATGTGCAACGGGCAGCCATTTCCAACAGCCGGCTCCTATCGCTGGAAAATGGGCGCGTCACCTTCGCATGGAATATGTCGGATGCAGGAATATGACGGATAGGGCGGTGACCGACCAATTGGGTACAGTTTTCGCGTCCGACGGTACGACATATTCAGAGTCTGGCGAGGAAGGCCATGAGATCATCTTTGGGCCGGAACCGGGGAATGTTTTCGCCAGCCGGTGCCAGTTTCTCCAGAGCCTGCTCTTTGCTGGTTAAGTCAACCTGCAGGTATATATAGGTTGTCTGGATATGTTCGTGGCCCAGCCACAAGGCGAGGACCGCGATGTCCACGCCAGACTGCAATAAGTGGACAGCGGTCGTGTGTCTAATGACATGCGGAGAGACCCGCTTTGCGGTCAAACTGGTGCATTCGCCGGCAGCTCTCCGTACTGCCTGGCGGAGAAGATGATGCACACTGTCGCGAGTGAGAGCATTGCCCCGCAAGCTGGGGAACAGCACCGGAGCTGTCGGGTTGATGTTCTGTTCCCGAATCCAGGCTCGAAGCACATTCGCTGTATGCGGCCAGAGCGGAACAGCACGCTCCTTGCGGCCTTTTCCATTCAACTCAATGAAGGTGCGCTTGCCAAAGTGGATTTGCGGAAGTTTCAGGCTGGCGACTTCTGACACGCGCGCACCGGTGTTGTACATCGTGAGCAGCAATGCGTGATCGCGCCTTCCGATCCATTGTGAACGATCTGGCGCGGCCAACACTGCATCCATTTCAGGCCTTGTGAGATAACCAACCAGACGCTTCTCGGTGCGTTTCGCGGGGATGGCAAGCACACGCGTAGCAATGGCTACACTTGCTGGATCGCGTAAAGCAACCAAGCGGAAGAAGGAGCGGATCGCCGTCAGTCGGGCGTTCCGTGAGCGAATGGTATTGCCTCGTGACCGTTCCAGATCTTCGAGAAAGGACAGAATGGCCGGAGCGTCCAGATCCGATACTCGCAGGGCCGCTGGGGCGGTACCGGTTTTGGTATGAAGAAACTGGAGGAGCAAGCGAAAGCTGTCGCGATAAGTTGCGATAGTGTGCAGGCTAACCCGCTTGTGGGCACAGAGGTGCTCGCTAAAAAAGTTCTGCAATAAGGGGCCGACCAGGATCGCTTTGGGCAACTGAAGCGGTTTCATGCGTCACCTTCCGACTGACTGGCGTAAAGGGCGAAGGCGTCGGCGGCACCGTTGAGCAGTTCTGGGGTTGCTGTCAAATACCAGTAGCTTTCGGCAGGCGAGACGTGCCCGAGATAGGTAGACAAGTGCGGCATCCAGGAACGGACATCGATACCGGCTTCCTGCCAAGCAACGACTCTGGCCACAGCGAAGCCGTGCCGAAGCGAATGGAGGCACGGACGACGGGCGCCGTCTTTGGCCCTTATTTCCAACCGCTGCGTTACTCGTCGCAGCCACGCCCGAATAGTTTGATAAGACAGCGGCCCGGCTTCGGAAATCAGGAAAATACCGGCTTCATCCCCGCCACGGACCCGTCGACGATGGCTAGTGTAATCACCCAGTTGAGCAACCGTAGTCGCGTGCACGGGTACGAGCCGTGACTTTCCGAACTTGGTCATTTTCACCACCAGATGCGGTGGCGTAGCGTCGAGATGCACGTCATCTGATCGAAGTCGCAGCGCTTCGCCCACGCGCAATCCGGTGCTGGCGAGCAGTCCCAGAAGCACTTGGCGCGCATGCCCTCGCAACGATCCACGCGGGCGCATATTGGCAGCTTCGGCTAGTAAGAGCTGGAGCTGTTGAGGGGAGAAGAGGAACGGCTTGCGGCGTCGGTCCCCAGCCAGCAGAGCTTTACTGGGTACCTCCGTCTCCGGCAAGAAAGCACGCAGGAACTTCAGGTAGCCGCGGACCACGCTCAAACGCTTGGCCTGATCATGGGTGCCGCGTGCGGCCGGTCCGGCGCAAGCCCACTCCACCGCCCATTCTGCTCGAATCGGCTGTTCGGCTCCACGCTGCGACGCAAAGTCCAGAAACTCGCTCAGGAGGCGACGCTGAGTCTCAATTCGGAGATCTAATGCTCGCCGCATTTCCAGGTAGGATTCCAGGTGCAACCGAGGCTCCACGATACTCATCGCCCACCTCCTGGCCAAGGCATTGAGATGGCAGAGAGGGTGGCTAGGTCCAGCTTGGCGTACAGGGCAGTGGTCTCGAGATCCACATGGCCCAGGACTTCGGCTACCTGCGAGAAAGTAGCACCCCGACGAAGCATTCGCGTGCCCGCCGAGTGGCGAAAAACATGCGCACCAGGGCGAGCGATGTCGATGCCAGCGGCCCTCAGAGCGCTACGGGCAATGTGTCCGACGCCTGTGTTGCGCAGAGCATGAAACGGAGCATGGCAATGCAAGAATATCGAACGGTTGGTGCTGATCGGACGCGATTGTCGTAGGTAGTCCGCGACGGCGGTACCAACTTCGGCAGACAGAGGCAGTTGGCGTTCGCGGAGCGACTTGCGCGATCGGATGAGGATGACGCCTTCTCGCCAGTTGACGTCATCGAGCTGCAAACGGGCCACTTCATCGCCCCGCAGGCCCAGCCGTGACAATAGCAGGAGCACCGCTATGTTGCGACCTTGGTTTCGAGGTGATTGGCGACAAACGCTCAAGACCTGTTCGATCTGTTCCGCCGTAAGGTAGCGTGGCAGACCACTCAGACGCCATCGCGGCAGCGGTGGGACAGCGGCTTCCAAGCCGGGCTGTAAAACGCCTTCCAGAATCAAGAAGCGCAGTAAGCTGCGAACGGCACTGGCGCCGGTCTTCACGGCGCTCTTCCCGTAACACGCCTGTCCTGCCAAGAAACTGACGATGTCGGAAGCGTTAAGGACGGACCAGTCCGGATCGGCGTCGGGAAAGCGAAATTCAACCAGTCGACGCACATAGTGCAGACACTTACGGCGCGTGGACCACGCCGCCCCCAGTCTGCGATCGAGATGGTCCGCGTAGCGTGCCAGCCAGCGATCTGCCCCAGTTGCCGGCGTCACCGGCCGCAGGGAAGCTATTACATGCGCCTCACGCAGTACTTTTACCAGGTGAAACAGTCCACCAGCGTGTTTGTGCGGGATACCCTTGGGGCATGCCTCTCGAATGCGGCGCGGCAAGTTGTTCGTGTAGCGCGCGACCAGAGTCTCATCAACGTCGGTCAATGGAAGTCGCTCTTCGGACAGCCACTGGAAGAACTTCTCCGCGCACAAAACGCAGTTCATTATCGTTGCCGAGGCGTAGCCCTGCTTTTGCATCGTCAGCACCAGCGCGTCAAGATGCCCCGCCGCAGGCGATTGCGTCAGCCGCGCGGTCCGACTTGCGCGGCGAAACAAAGTTGTAATCATCGATTTCTCCTTGCCAGCCCTTGGACTGGTAGGAGAAGTCTCTCAGAAAATATGTCGGATCGGGCGGGTAGTCGATCCGTTCAGTTGCCCAGCATCAATACGAAGGCGATGATCGGGGGCACATATTCCTGCATCCGACATATTCCATGATATGGAGGATTCCCCATATCATGGAAGGATTACGCCGACCGGAACCAGAACAAAACGATGACGCTGGATGCGGTGGAGTTCATTCGGCGTTTTCTCCTCCACGTGCTCCCCTCCGGCTTTGTTCGTATCCGGCACTTCGGCTTTCTGGCCAATCGTAAACGCAAGGAAAAGCTGGCGCTGTGCCGCGGCTTGCTGCCTGCCCGGCAAACCGCCACCGAGCCCAACACAAAGACTGGCCAGCAGGAGCCTCGCCGCTGCCCGATCTGCAAGGCCGGCCAGTTGCTCTTTATAGAAATACTCACGCCCCAGGCACTTGCCTGTTTGCCGAAGCCCTTGATCGCAGACACTTCATGACCGACATGAGCACACTGTCCACCAAGCCATGGCCCACCTCGTTACCCCTCGTCAGGGAGACAACAGACCCCTGTCCGAAACCGTCGTTTTGGCGCGCAGAAAACACTGGCTCCGGCTGGCAACCCTGCGACGGTCACCCTCCCCGGTGGCACGGTGACCATTTCCACCGCGAGGTCTCTCCTCGACACGCGCTTTTCCGCGACGCCAGTCAAACGCAGTGCCATTCAATCCCCATACCTCACCCTCCGGCTCAGTTCAACGCATTCTATCGGTAGTGCCCGCCACGAAGCTTTGATCTGCTCCGCGCCGGGACTTATACATGCGGGCACCACCGATAGAATGCTCTTCGTTATCGCTAGCGATCTCGAGGACTTCGGATCCCAGAATGGGTTCAACCGTTGGCGGCGACTCTGAGAAACCTGATCAGCGCCACCTCAAGAGATCAATCTGACCTAGTTTTTGCCGAAGACAATACCACCCTTCGAGTCGGCCTGTCCCTCTACTGACCTGTTCAGATCCTTGGTAGCCTCCAAAGATGCTTTGCGCGGCTTTTCTTTGGCCTTCTCGAGTGACCGGCCCTTGGGCTTTTGTTTCCTAGGCCTACCCTTCAGGTCTCGCCGCATGCCTTCAGTTTGGCATCGCTGCGTAAACAGCTCAAGCGGCAAGAGGAGAGTTTTAGGCCGCCAGAAACGTCCCGCCCCTCCTAGTTGGCGTCTGAGTAGCCTAGCGCTTTTTTGAGTTCAAGCACAGCAGCAGTGACGGTGCTTGCCGCCGCCTGCACATCAGGGACAACGTCTTTCCAGTCTTCGGTATCCAAATCGCTCACATTTCTGGCGAGATTATCAGCTGCTTCAACTAGCGCATTTACAGCTTTGTGAATTGCTTCACGGTTTACGAGAGTGGCACTTGCAGACGGCTTTGACTCTGTTTCGCAACCCGACAGAGAAAGAAGGCTCGCGGCCAGCAGTCCCGTGACAACTGATCGACACTTGTCTTTGTTCGTTGTGCGCCTACACTCGGCCATTTATCCTCCATCACCTCGCCGATAGCCATCTCTCTGACTTTCGGGCTGACCAGCGGCAGCGCGGGAGCGTAAAGTTCGATTGGAAACTTCTTCGCTAATCGGTCTAGGCATTCGTCGGCCAGAGGGTCACGTATTCCACGAAGGCCATCGTTCTGGCACTTTGCCACCGCAGCGCCGTCGCGACGGCGAGGATGGTCCCCTCAAAGGGTGAAGTCGGGGGGTTGAGACTTCAGAATCCCGACCCTGTCCTCCCGCTTCGGATGGGGCACGCATCCCATCGTCGCAACTTTAAACGACTGGTGGCTTACACTACAATATAAGATTCCTTTCAGAGCGACGCCCGAATATGTTCCATAGCTGATATGAGTTTCGCTCTTGGTAGGAAGGGCATGAAGGGACTGCTCACATCTGTCACGTGTGTCGGTCCATTCATCAAAGCCCACAATGTCAAAACGCCAGCATTTAATCGGAGGCAGATGGCTCTAAACACCTGAGTACATGCATGTGCATGTACGATAAAAGTGTGCGAACAACAATAGAAATGAAACCTGAGCACCGTAGTGCTTTGCTCGCGCTGGCATCGCGGCGCGGCCAGAAGGGATTTTCAGGCGTCCTCGGCGAAGCGATCGAGAGCTTTTTGCGGGGCGAAGTCGAGCGGGAAAAGCGCCGCAAAACCCTGCTGTCCCTTGGGGGTTCGCTTTCCAAAAAGGAAGGCGAGGACTTGAGGCGTACGGTAAAGGAACTCCGGGAGAGTTGGCGGTGATTCTTGCTGATACCGACGTGCTGATCGACTTCCTCGTTGGCGTCCAGCCGGTGAAGAATCAAATCGCGGATTACATCAAAGCCGAACAGCTCCAAACCACGGCTGTTACTTGTTTCGAGCTTCTTAGTGGCGCTGACGAAAACAAACGAGGAAATGCCGTTCGCCAGTTGCTTGATGCGCTCAATGTGCTGCCGCTCGACCGCGAAGCCGCACGGCATGCTGCCGACGTTCGGCGCAAGCTCGACCGGAAAGGCGAGGCAATCGGAATGGGCGACAGCTTGATCGCTGGTATCGCCCTGGCTCACTCGCTGCTTCTGTTCACGAGGAACAAGGCTCACTTTCAGCGGGTTGAAAACCTGGAACTGGTCAAGATGAGCGAGTCCGGCTCTTAGAATCACCGAGCCTGTAGCCGACCGCCAGGCGGTGCGACAACCATCGAACAAGAGAGGCTTGGCACAAGCGAGAGCCGCTTCGAAAGGTGCGGGTACATTGGATCGAACTCCTGCTGAAAAATAGGCACAGCGAATTGTGCCTATCTTGTGTCTGCCGGCTCCATAAAATCAATCGCGGCCTGACCCGTCGTTTTCCTTTTCTTTTCTAGAACTTTCCTGGTTCGAATGGCGCAGAATTTGAAACGGTTCGAACAGGGTCGTCAGTAACGCACCGTCCCGCCAGGCGGCCTTTTCAACAACCACTTGGAGCAGCCGGCGCTGCTCCGCGGCTGGTTGCGGCAGGAACAGCTCGCTCGCACGGCTCGTCAGACGTAGCATGTCAACGGCCTCATCGATGGGAGAGGGCGCGGCATTCCGGATGTCATTTATCTTGCGCAGCAGACCATCTTGCCCGCCCCGCCAGGTGGCCGACTGTTTGTCGAAGAACTCCTGGGTGATCCGCCCATCGAGTTTGTCCGAGTACATCGTCTCGATCCGGGCCTTTATTGTCTCCGACTGGGAGGGTTAAAACCCTTGCCTTGAGGCGACGGCTTTCAGCGCGTGCGCGCCAGGTAAACTTCGGGGATGACGGAATACCGGCGTGGCGCGCACACTGTATTTGAAATCCATCTGCACCTGGTGTGGATCACCAAGTACCGAAGACCAGCGCTGCAAGGCGAGGTGGCGACGCGAGTTCGCGATCTGATCCGGGACATCTGCGGCCAACATGAGGTGTCGATCATGAAGGGGCACGTATCGAAGGACCATGTACACCTGCTGATCTCACTACCTCCACAAGTGACGATTAGTCGCTTGATGCAGTGGCTGAAAGGCCGAACGGCGCACCACCTGCTGCTGGAGTTTCCGCACCTGAAGAAGCAGTTTTGGGGAAGACACCTATGGGCCCGCGGCTATTTCTGTTGTAGTTCGGGCAACGTGACAGACGAGGTCATCGCAAAATACATAGCCGAGCAGAATGTTGACCAGGACGAAGACTTCAAAGTGGATGGTTGAGTCCATCTACTTCTTGAAGCCCGCTTGGTGCGGGACTCATCCTGCCGGCCTCTGGCCGGAACAGGGCTTACAGCCCGTTACCAGAGCCACCGCCTTGAGGCGGTGGTTTCTCACTTGATCGTGCCGGGCCTGCAGGGTCCTGATAGTCTGCGCACGAGCCGCCTGCTCGGTCCGGTCGGAGTTGAGCACGGCGTCGTCGAGCCATTCGAGGATCGGCTGCGGAATGACCAGTTCCTGCAAGACATTGGCGAATTCGCGAGTGAGGACTTCCTGGCGCGTGTACGGCTCCTGGCATTTGCCCCTGCTTCCCGTGCAATGGAAGTAGACGTATTTTCCCTTCTTCAACTCGCCGACCATCAGGCAGCCACAGTGGCCGCGCTGGACCAGCCCGGTGTAAGCGAAATCGTGTTTCACTTTCCTCGTCTTGTTAACGGCGCGGGCGTCCAGTAGTCCCTGGACCCGTTGCCACACTTCGCGCGTCACCAGCGGTTCGTGCGTGCCGTCGTAAGTCGTGCCGTTCCAATCAAAATCACCGGTGTACAACCGCTTTCGGAGAATTTGGTGAACGCCACTGCTGCAGAGCTTGCGACACCGCAATTTGCAGCCTTCGGCATTAAGCTCCTTCACCAGCGTCTTGCCGTTGAGCGAATAATTGCCCGTCGAGAATCGTTCGAACAGTTCCGTGATCACCGGAGCGGCGTCCGGGTCTGAAACGATCCTGCGCTTACCGTCGGCACCGTCAACATTCCGATAGCCCACCGGAGCGAAGCTCGGGTATATGCCGGCGCGCGCTTTCTCCAGCATTCCCTTGCGGGTTTCCTCTCCCAGGTTGAGGATGTAGTTCCGTGCCATCAAAACGTTGATCCCGTGCGCTAGGTGGTCCGAGGAGCGCGAACCCGGGCCGATGACGCGGCCCTCCTTGACCAGATAAATTGTAGTGCCGAGATCATCCAGAGTCATCCAATCTTTAAGATTGCGGTACAGCCGATCGGTCTTCTCCACCAAGATCGTGCGGCAAGTCGCCGGATGCTTTTTCAGGTACTCCAGCATCGCTGTGAATGCGGTTCTGCCCGATCGCTTGGCCGTTTCTACGTCTACGAATTCTTCGACGATGACCAAGCCACGTTCGAGCGCGTAATCCCGCAGTGAGCGCTCTTGTGCAGGAATGGAATAACCTTCCCGCTCTTGATCCTTGCTGGACACCCTGGCGTAAAGCACGACCCGGATAGCCTGCGCTGCCGCCCGGTCCTTGGAGGTCGGCATTAGGGTTAAGGTTCTGGCTGGCATAGCACCACAACATTACCTTTTCTAGACACGGTCGTCATTCGGTCCCAGCTCCGCAGGATGCCAACTAGCTCGACGAGCTTGGCTCGTGCCACCACCCGTTCCGTGTCAGTGAAGCTGCGACCGGCGCCCCGTTCCACCGCGGCGCGCGCAGCCATTTCATTCTGAGGCCGACACTGATTGTCGTGACGATTGCTTGCTTGCATAATGGGCTTGAGAATGTGGGCTCGCGTGCCCTCCAGGCTGTCGCAAGCTGAATGAATTAGGAAAAGGGTCGTCTCTTCGCTTGAATCTGAAGGCTGGGTTTCCTGCGCCGACCTCTCGCGAATCTGGCTATTCCGGGTTCACGATTTCGGAAATCAAAGGCCCGCCGATTCTTGGCCATCGCGAAGTGCCGTGAAATTGACGTCCGTCCTCGGCATCCGATTACGGAACTTCATCCGGTTGAACTGCCGGATGAGCGGGGGCGCAACAATCGGTTCCCACACTGGCGAGCGCCGCTTCCTTGACAAGATGTAGCCCTCCATTTGCAAAGCCTGGGCATCTTCGCACGAACAAGGAGCAACAATTTCGCCTTCGGGCATACGGATCATTTAGGGAAAGGGATACCACTCGAAGATGGTTTGGCGACCGCTCCAGTTAGGGTGCCGGCCTCAAGGCTTGTTAAAGTCTCACTTTTGGTAAAAAGGGTGCTCAAGGCAGCCGCAACAGTCCTTGCAGCGCGATACGGAAGTCACGCGGTCGACGTGAGCACAATCCGCTTGGCCCCTGGGCTTGCCACACTCATCACAAGGGCGCCCCCAATGGTACTCAGAGCCCCTGATCACACAATGGTGCGGTGATTTATGGCGCCGGACGATCCATACGCTGGCTGGCTGAATGGACACCTCGACGTCTCCTACTACACAGGTGTGAATCGAAGAAGCAAACGGGGAGATCCCCTGAGATTGTTTTTTAGAATTTCTTTCGATCTTTGAGTTGATGCGACGCCAAACGCGCTCTACGCGTATAGGATCCCAGAGCAATTCAGGCGCGGCACCCTCCCTCGGTATGCCGCGGGCTCGGATTCGAGAATCGCGAGCTCTTCATCATCGAAGTCGATGCCAGAATCTTGCGCTACGCTCTTCCAGTCAATTTCTTGGTTCCGGACATATTCATTACTCAACCGACTATCATCATCTGAATATTTTGCGGTCCAGTGTTGAATTGTCGGGGTCGGTAAACGTTTCGTATGAGTCGTCTCGAAACCCAAGAGTCGGACGCTTACTCGTGGCCCGCTTCGACCGTATGGCCCACGAAACGCTAGGTTCGTCCTGAGCCCAAACTGTCCGGCGAGTTGAGGCCTTGTCATCCAAGTCTCTTAGCCCTACTAACTCCGGCTGCCAAAGCTTTGCCTTACGCCGGGCGACGGTCTTGACGTAGGCCACGGGGTCTTCAGCTGACTCCCAGCGACCATCCAGAAGGGCCATAGCAACTATTGGCCCCCACCGGCTGGGCATTGATAGCCGATTCAAGACAAAGTCGCGCAAGCCTATATCGTTACGCCGGTCTATCGACTCCACGGCGGATAGACACGCCCTCAGATTCTGTTCTCGATTGATCTCACGAATTGGTTTTTGTTTGGGTCTGTTCATAGACACAGGATAGACACCTCAGTCCCCTATTACACAGGTGTGCGTCGGAGAAGCAAACGGGGAGATTCCCTGCAATTCTTTTTTTTGGAAAACGCGAGATTGCAATTTAACAGCAGCAATTTTATTTCGGCACGCTCATCGCCCAAGGTAGCCAACTACCGGCGCCACTCAAGCGAATGTAGGCAAGAATCGGTTGAAGAATTGAAACTCACCAGGAAGCTCAACTGATGCCCGCTTTGGGTTGGATTTTCACCGCGTTTCCTCAGCTTTAGAATGCGTTTTAAAGTAAGTCTATGAAATAAAAGGATGTTAAGGGGCATGCCTCGAAGGAATCGCCGAATTTGGTACTGCCCTGAATTCGGGCACGGCAATGCCCGTCGGTGTTATCTCGGTCTGGATGTCCTGCGACCGGATCAGGTTAAAAGTGTACTGCCCCAATTATAGTCCCGTTCGACCAGCTATTTAAACACTTGGCGTGGAAAATGTTGTTGATGTCTCGGGCGCAATTGCGGCGTCAGAAACATTGAAGTTCCCAGCTCGCAAGCAAGTGGGTAAAGCCTACTAGCCGGACGGAAGGACGCATTGCTGGAAGCCGCCAAGACAGCGCGGTCGCCGGCGATCTATCCGGCGCTGATGTTAGCCCGGAACGCGGGAATGGGTGATGCCGAGATCCGGGGGCTTCAGTGGGAACGACTGGATTTGTCCAAGGCCGTGCTGACCGTCGGCGACAGTAAGACGGAGGCTGGAGAAGGGAGAACGATCCCTCTGAACTCTGAGCTTCTAAACGCAATGATCGAGTACTCGAAGTGGTACACCAAGCGATTCGGCACGATTCGGCCGGAGTGGTATGTTTTCGCGTTTGGCAAACCTTGGCCAAACGATCCGACCCGCCCAGTAGTGACCCTCAAGACCGCGTGGAACAACGTGCGCAAGAAAGCGAACGTTACTGGGCGGTGGCACGACAATCGGCACACGCTGATCACCGATCTGGCAGAGAGTGGCGCAGCTGACGAAACCATCTGCGACATTGCCGGCCACGTTTCCAAACAGATGCTCAAGCATTACTCTCATATCCGTATGACAGCGAAGCGCCTGGCGCTTGAAGGCATCCTGACGAAACCAGAGAAGCCGCAGTTGGCAGTTGGGGCTCCGGTGGTTCCCGCTAAACGGGCGTCTGTCGAACGAGTCAACTAGTCGCGACCATCGTTAGCCGGGCCCATCTGGATGAACACGCCAAGCCGCGCCGAGGCCTCTCGGATTCAGCAGAACGGAAGCTCCCCGTGCAGGTCGAACAGCACTTCTAAAAGTGACCGAGTACCGCGGGTTCAAACTGTCAACAGATCGACGACAGATTAAGAGGAATATGCGCCAGTGGCGGTGAAAGCAACGCCGCGGTTTGATCGGTGAAAATGATGAGGAGGGATTTATGAGCGATACCCTTTCCACCGCAACGATAAGCTAGTCGGCTACTACGAAGCCGGGGACATCGGCGCGAAGCAGTACTTCGTCACGGACATTCCGGGCGATCTGTTGAGCCATGTGATTTACGCCTTCGCCGACGTGACGGCGACGGGCGACTGCGTCTCGTTGGATGCGAAGGACGATGGGATCAATTTCCCCCAACTGGTCACGCTGAAAGCAACGTACCCACAACTTGGCGTGCTGATTTCGGTCGGTGGAGCCAGTCACTCGACAAATTTCTCGGTGGTCGCCGACGACGATGGGCTCCGCACGCAGTTCGCGCAATCCAGCGTGCAGTTCATGACAGAAAATGGCTTCGACGGCATCGACATCGATTGGGAATTCCCTGAGTCCGGAGACAGCTCGAATTTCACCGCGCTACTGCAGGCATTGCGGACCCAGTTGGACGCTCAAGGCGTTGTGGATGGCCGGGAGTATCTGTTGACGATCGCAGCTCCCGCCGGGGCTAAGAACATCGCCAATCTGCAGCTTCCGCAGGTTCATCCGTTGCTCGATTGGATCAACCTGGAGACCTACGACTTTACTACCGCTCACAGCACGGTGACCAATTTCAACGCACCGCTGTTCACTCACAAGGGGGATCGAAGTGTCGATGCGGCGGTCAAGGGCTATCTCGGGGAGGCGTCCCGGCCGAGAAGATTGTCCTGGGAGTGCGCTTTGTCGGCACCGGCTGGACGGGAGTTGGTTCGACGAATAATGGGCTTTATCAGCCCGACGCCGGCCCTGCGTTGGGGACGTGGGATAAGCCGGGGGTGCCAACCGGCAGTTTCGGATACCAGGATATCGAGGACAACTATCTCGGCGGCTACACGCGTAGTTGGGATCAAGAGGCGCAGGCTCCGTGGCTCTATAACGGCGATTCCGGGATCATGATCAGCTACGAGGATCCAGAGTCGCTGACCGCGAAGGCGAACTATGCCGTATCCAATGGGCTCGGCGGCGTGATGATCTGGGAGTTGGGCTCGGACGATAGCGCCGGGATGCTGGCGAACGCCGTCGCAGCGGCGCTCGGTTAGAGGGCGCGAACATTCGAAGCCGCAAATGTTCCAAGGCCTCGCCATCTAGAGTAGCTACCTTTCGCACTGAAACGCGCCCGTGTGGCGCCGGTGCGCCGGTGCTAACGGGCGGGGGAATACCTGCGGGGGTCGCGCGCTGGCGCCCCTTCATTAAGTTCGCTCCGTTTACGGCTGAAAGCCTTCGCTCATCCACTGAGCGTACAGTGCGAGTTGTTCCGCTGACCAGAATGGACCACCAGGGGGCATTCTGGGCTCCTTCTTTCCTGTGAGATAGTCGCCGACATCGGCCGCATGCTTATGACCGTCTGTGGGGTCCGACATGTATGCGTAGTCATCAAGCAGAACCTTAGAGGGTTTCATGTGCTTCACGTCTATCGGTCGGAATAAAGGCTTGATGTCTTTCTCAAACGAAACTGCCATATGACTCTCCTCTTCTGCGTAGTCGCCGGTTCCTCTACACTGCAAAGCTCGCGCCTCGCCTGAGCCTGAATAAGTTGCCTACCGGGAATCGTCAGGTCATGTCGCCCGCAATCAAGCTCTGGTTTTGCGAACTCCATGTGTAGCTGCTGGCATTGAGATCGAGTACCCACACAAGATAGAAGACGTCAGGCCAAGCCGCTGAGATTGAGCCATAATTTCCGATGGGAATCGCGTTGTTAATCGCCTGCATGATGTTAGGCATGATGTTCTTGTGCTCCCAGCAAATGAGGACCGTACCACTCAGGCTGAGTACACTTTGAACCATCTGCACTTCGCCACCGCCAATCGCGAAATCAGTATTGAATTGGGGCGTGTTCATCGCGTACTTGAGCCGGTCCGCGAGAGGCGTAACCGTCTCCCAAGGGCGCTGGCTCTCGCCGTCTGGGGTGGCGGCGTAAATATAGTCCGGGGTTGCAATCGCGGAATTGGCCGGGCTTACCTGGTACGGTATAAAGAACGCATTCAGCGCTCCTGCCCTTTGCCATCCTTGGACGATCAGGGACTTTCCTGATCCACTCTGTCCGTCCGCGAGTACATCCCACGGCCCTGTATTGTTCGGCTTATTCGGGGGCTTTTCAGCGTGGCGAATGATCATGATCTTCGTCGGGGGTGCGGCCATAAGGTTATCCTCCAGGTTTGTGGATAGCTAACGATAACACCAGATATCGGGTGTCTCCTAGACTGCAAATCCAGTGAGGCGGAGCAGCATGCCTAGATGCAGTTCGAGCGGATTTGTCGTTAGGACCGCTAAACCGGATGTTCGTATCGGTCAGTCTCGGTTGGTCGTTTTAGAGAAACCTCCACTCGCTCCAACTGGAGAACAGATAGCCTCTGCAGTTCTTCAATTAAGTTCGGGTCGACCTTGCTCAGGTCCAGATTGGTTGGGAAGTTTCCGGCATCGAATTGTCTATCCATAATCAGTTCCACCGTCTTGAATGCTTGCGGTCTTCATATAGGCACTCGGAGTACCACTCACGGAGGTGTCTGACAAATAAGGAGGTTCCAGATGGCGGCTCAGGACTGCTTCACAACGCCACTGCAACGACGACAGTACAAATTAAACTGTCACGCACTTAGACTCTGCGACGACTCCAACAATTCGGTTAAGCGGTGTCCCCCGGGGGGTACTCGTTCGGTTAAAGCGGTGCGTCTCTACCTTGACTCTCCCCGACTGACTCCGCTTGACACAACGCAGGCCGCCGCGCTTACCCCGTTAGGCATGACCGCTGGCGGTCATATGACCACAGGCGGTTAGTTATCAAGCCTCGTTTCGCCTCGTTCGCGCCCTCTAAACCCGAGTCTCGGCCCAACGTATTCAACAGCTCCATGAATCGGTGCGGCACCTGCTCTTAAGGAATCTGTTGGCGCTGGAAATCAGTGCGAACCAACAAACCGACTATGAAAACACAAAATGTAGGAAGATGTGCGACGGGACTTCTCGGCGTATTTCTCTTGGTAAGTGGTGTTCTCTCGGCCCAGGCGCCGGTGCAGGGAAACAACGAGAATGCCAGACGGACCGGAGATGGGCTCACGCCCATTTACCGGACGACGGTGATCGAAGGGAGCACCAAGGCGATCAGTTATAAGCATCGGGGATCCACCAAGATCGACTTCGCCGGTACGCGTCTTATGCCGAGTGCCCACGGTGAGGCCAAGATAGAGGGCAAGAAGGGCTACACCGAAATCGAGGTAGAGTTCCGCGATTTGCCGGAGGCTATTCAATTTGGCGACGAGTATCTGACCTATGTGTTGTGGGCAATTACCCCGGAAGGCCGTACTTCCAATCTCGGCGAAATCCTTCGCGATAGAACCAGCGCGAAGCTGAAGGTGACCACGGAACTGCAAACGTTCGGCCTGATCGTGACGGCCGAACCGTACTTCGCGGTGTCGCGGCCAAGCAACGTCGTCGTGATGGAAAACGAAGTTCGCCCAGACACCGAGGGGCAAGTCGAGGTAATCGACGCCAAGTACGAACTGCTGGAGAGAGGTCAATATGAACATCTGGCGAACGTCCTCGATCTAAAGCTCAACCGTAAGATGCCGCTGGAACTCTACGAAGCACGCAATGCCGTTCAAATTGCGCGCTCGAGCGGCGCGGACCAATATGCCGCCGAGACGTTTCAGAAGGCGGAAAGCAACTTGAAACAGGCCGAGGCGTACCGGGCAGAGAATGAAGGATCCAAGCTGGTGACCGTGACCTCACGGCAGGCTGTGCAGATGGCTGAAGATGCACGGGCCATTGCGGAGAAGCGTCAGGATGAAGAACGGATAACCGCCGAACGCCAGGCCGGCGTGAACCGGGAATTGAGCGCCGAGAACGGACGCGCCGCTGCGCAGTCCGAAACGGACCGGGTGAGGCGAGAGGCGGCCGAGGCAAAGACCAAGGCCGAACTCGACACGGCCGAAACCAAGCTGAACACGGACGCACAAATGATGGCGGCCCAAACCGATGCCGACCGCTTACGTCGTGAGAACGACCTTCAGCGAGCCGCTGCGCAGACCGCAGCAGATCGTCTGAAACAGGAGAACGACGCGAAATTGGCTGCCACCCTGAACGACCTCGATCGGCCACTAAAGACAAGTCAGCGGCCGAGGCTGAGAAAGCGGAACTGCGCGCCCAGCTGTTGGTGCAGTTCAACGCGATTCTTCAAACTCGCGACACGGCTCGCGGGTTGATCGTGAATATGTCGGATGTCCTCTTCGACACGGGCAAGTACTCATTACGCCCTGAAGCGCGGGAGAAACTCGCTAGAGTGGCCGGTATCGTGGAGGGTCATCCGGGGCTGCGGCTGGATGTGGAAGGCCATACCGACAATGTGGGCGGCGATGATTACAACCAGCAGCTTTCTGAGGAACGCGGTTCGGCAGTGCGCGACTATTTGACCTCCGCGGGGATGCAGCAGGAATCGGTGACCACGAAAGGCTTTGGCAAGACTCAGCCCACAGCGACGAACGAAACGGCAGCAGGCCGGCAACAAAACCGGCGTGTTGAATTAGTGATCTCCGGCGAAATCATTGGCGTAGAGATTGGCCACGTAATCGCGGCCAGGTAGGCACCGGGACGGAGCGGGAACAGTGGACGAGCGCCTTCCGCTCGGCGGAATCGCATGCTCCAGATGGGGCCTGGCCCTCGATATGGATGGTTGCATTCAAATCCTCCGTGAATGCTGGTCTTTGCCCAAAGTCCAACTGGACTAGTGAATCAAACCGACGCCCTGAAGGCCTGAGCGCGCAACATAACGGAGAAGTTCTGAGGGAAGTCGGGCCAAGGACGCTGTGCTCCTAATTGCGTATCTAAGCCGCTGTCCGCCGGGCCAAAAGTCAAAGTAGCCATTACAACCCGCGGTAGCGGGCTACGTTGTGTGCTGAGCATGTTCAGCAGCTTAAGGGTGAAAGTCCCGGCCCAACCTGATGGAGGTGAAGGGCTAGTGATAATGCAAGGGCTACCGCCGCGAGGCGGGGTCTGAAAGAAGCATGGATCAAATGTGCGAGTCGATGGACAAGAACCGGATAGAAGGCGTTAGCGTCGGACGAGCGGGCGACTTACCGCAAAGTCCATATCCATCAAGGATGCGAAGCGTAGATTCGGCGACTGTGCACGGAAGGCAGCTGAACTTACCTCAGGAGATCTGCTTTGTGTCGCTTCGGCGACTGAGGCTGTCGAAAGGCGGCCTGACCGCGGAGCAGAAGTCAGCAGAGGGCATAGTAGGTCATGACGTCGGCAAGGATAGTGAGGCACTCCGAAAGCCGAAAGGCGGAGCAATGGATAGGCCAAGCCGGGAACGATGGCCGAAGGCCCGAACGAGAAGGAGAGGCCAGTAGGCCATGAGTCTCAAGGACGACAAGCAGCGGAATATCCAGAGGGAACTGGACTTCTCATCGGAGCCGACGGGTGAAGCCCGAGAGGCGGGAAGGGAAGAGATTGAACCGTCCGGGGCGACGAATGGGACCGAAAACCCAGCTAGCACGAATCGATTGATGGAGGCAGTATGTGAGCGAGAAAACCTGAAGGCAGCATTGCGGCAGGTGAAGGCCAATAAAGGAAGTCCGGGCGTCGACGGGATGACCGTCGTCGGATTGAAGGACTTCCTGAAACAGCACTGGCCAACCATCCGGGAACAACTGTTGAATGGAACCTATGAACCGAAACCGGTGAGACGGGTGGAAATCCCCAAGCCGGATGGAGGGGTGCGAAAACTTGGCATTCCTTCGGCGTTGGATCGATTTATCCAACAGGCGGTGTTGCAGGTTCTGCAGAGGCGGTGGGACCGGACGTTTTCCGATCACAGCTATGGGTTCCGACCGGGACGGTCGGCTCATCAGGCGGTGGCACGGGCGCAGCAGTATATCGCCGACGGCCACGGCTGGTGCGTTGATTTTGATCTGGAGAAATTCTTCGATCGGGTCAATCACGACAAACTGATGGGTCAGATCGCCAAACGGGTCGAGGACAAGCGGCTGCTGAAACTCATCCGGGCATTCTTGAATGCCGGGGTGATGGAGAACGGGTTGGTCAGCCCAAGCGTAGAAGGGACTCCACAAGGAGGCCCACTTTCACCACTGCTCAGTAACCTCGTGCTCGACGAACTCGACCGGGAGTTGGAGCGCCGGGGCCATCGCTTCGTTCGATACGCGGACGACTGCAATATCTACGTCAGCAGCGAGCGGGCGGGGCAACGGGTGATGGAGAGCGTTACGCAATTCATCACGCAAAAGCTCAAGCTCAAGGTGAATGAGACGAAGAGTGCGGTGGCACGACCGCAGGAACGGAAGTTTCTCGGGTTCAGCTTTACGGCCGGTCCGGAGGTCAAGCGCGTGATTGCGCGTAAGGCCATGGATCGGTTCAAGCGGCGAATCCGGGAGATCACGCGACGGGCCAAAGGCGTCAGCATGGAGACGACGATGGAGGAACTGGCACCATATATGCGGGGCTGGCGCAGCTATTTCGGATTCTGCGAAACGCCTGAAGTGTTGATCGGCTTGACCCGCTGGGTCCGGCTGCGCCTCAGGGCAGCTATGTGGCGGCAGTGGAAAACTCCGCGCCGTCGCCGAGCGGCTCTGTTGGAACTGGGGGTACGGGAGCGGCTGGCGAGCAATACCGCCGGCAGCGGTCGCGGCCCCTGGTATCTCGCGAAGGCCACGGCCCTCTGCGTAGGGCTTTCTAACGCTTACTTCAAATCGCTCGGACTTCCCTCATTGTTCGAGGAGTGTTAGCGTAACCGACTCGAACCGCCGTGTACGGACCCGTACGCACGGTGGTGTGGGAGGAGGGGAGCCGCGAAGCTTCCCCCTATCCCGATCCAATTTCAGCACCCATGTAGTGCCTGATGATGCTCGAGGGCAGCCCGTGTCACCTCGCAAGTGCCGCGGACAGCTCTTATTCGCAGATGAGCCAGATCGAAATCTGAGTCCGTGGCCGAATTGTCAACAAGTGCGACTAGGTCGCAGATGGAAGCCCGAAAATTCTGGACGGCGGCCCGATGCTCCAGACGCAACGAGTCGCGGTCTGCACATGACATCTAATAAAACCCTACCAAACCGATCTGCGCTTCCCGCTGCTATAGCCGGCGTCAACGCGAAGTGACTCGTGAACGCGGCAGCGCTAATTTCGCCTCAATATGGGTAAGTCGAGAGGATGGTAGAGGCTCAAGGTAAAGCCCACCATTGACATGCCACAGGCCAGGAGCGACAAAAGCCGCAAAGGAAGAAAGCCACAACTAAGAAGCGCGGCTCTAGCGGCCTCAGCTAGCGATAATACCTCATATCGTTCGGCATTCGGCCGCCCTTTCTCAACGCCAGACCGCGAGTAGTGTTGCTGGTGCCTTGGCTGTTGCCCGGAAACATGAGCATCAGGCTGCAGGGTGCGCAACAATACAATCATCAATGACTGGGGTTCAGCCAGGACGTGGTTGAAACGTAAACTGGCCCGCGAGGCCCGCAGTGCAAGTTGAGCGCTGGAAACAAGTCGAAGCGTTGTTCGAGGCTGCGCAGCAGCGGCCTGCAGACGAGCGCGCCAACTTTCTGCGGCAAGCGTGTCCGGCTGACCCCGAACTTCGCGCTGAGGTCGAATCGCTGCTGAAGGCCGCTGACTCCGGCGACCCGCTGCTGGATGGTTCGCCGCTTTCTTCCATCGAAGAACGCCCGCCCGCGCTGAAGCCAGGAGACAAGCTCGGCAATTTTGAGATCGTTGCGCTGATCGGTCGCGGCGGCGTGGCGGGGGCTGGAAAGGAGCGGCCGATAAGGCTGAGAATTTTGCAGGGTGAAAGCCCCTGTGCTGTCAATTACCTGTAGTCAGACAGCTAGCATATTCGGTGCGTGCGGAGGTAACAAAGCACGTTCTGCCCGGATGTAAAAGTCACCAACTGCCCTGCGGGAAACCGTCGTGGTAGGAGCGATCAGGGTGGCGAGCAAACTGTGAGGCTTGAACATAAAGAAATGGCTGCAATCTCGAAAACCCGCCCCGCTGTGAAGTCGCTTAAAGCGGAAAGTTACGGTAAGCCGACCCATTTTCCAGTGGGGAAGGCCGCTGTGGCAGAGGAAGAACCAGGTATGTGCAATCTGCCAACCGTCGTGATAGGGGCCCAGGCATCGCAGGAAAGATTCTCAGAGATAACGTCGGGAAGGACCCGCTGGCAGCAGGGGCTGGTAGCAACCTGCAAAGCTTCCTCAAACGAGACCAAAAGTCGAAGGAGAGGAAAGCCAGATGGGTTTGGCGCACGAGTTGGTAGTAGCGATGACGGAGGGGTAATGCCCTCAGAAGAGGCGGGACACGTCTCTCCAATGGAGGTAACACCAAGATGGGGCGAAGCGACTCTGGACACTTGGCGGTTTCTACGTCAGGGTGGGCGGCCGGCTTGATAAAACCGGCGCAACGCTCAGGCTGGCCTAGAGACGAGGCTGCGGGTAAACCAGGAAGGGCAGGGGTGGATGCGAGCCAGCGCTTCAACCTCTCTCAACTGGGAAGGCCCACGGAAGAAAGCCAAGGTTTCAAACCGGACCTGGGAAACCCGGCCGTCCGGGATTATAGGGGGGCCTCGGGAACCGTAGCCATGGTGGAACTGTGAACCCATCCCGCAACCGCAAGGGCGGGGCTGGTAACCCTCCACCTACAGCTGGCGCGCCCGAGCTCCATCCCGACCGGGTTCTTCGGAGCACCGCGCCAGTCCTCGACCCTACAGGATGGGCGAGGTCTACCGCGCCCGCGATCTGCGCTTGAAGCGCGAAGTTGCCATCAAGACGCTGCCGCCTGGTTTTGCCGGTGACCGTGACCGGATTGCACGTTTTGAGCGCGAGGCACGGGCCGCCAGCGCACTGAACCATCCCAATATCGTCAGCGTCCATGAATTCGGGCACGATGCCGGGGTGTCGTTTATTGTTTCCGAGTTGGTTGAAGGCGAGACATTGGCGCGCGTCATCCAGCGCGGGCCACTCCCGCTCCGGAAGCTCATTGAAGTGAGCACGCAGATTTGCGATGGACTTGCGGCAGCGCACGTGGCAGGCGTGGTGCATCGCGATTTGAAACCGGGCAACATTATGGTGACACGCGACGGGCGCGTGAAGATCCTCGACTTCGGGCTGGCGCGGCAGGATCACGCTACAGGTATTGACAACTCTACGATGGATGCCAGCCTGTGGTCCGCAAAAATTTGCTCAGGCAGCCCTCTGCTCCCATTGATACTCGTGATGAACGCCGGCGAGAATCGACTTCGAGGCGAGTCGGACACCGGCAGGGAATCTCGTGACGGCGGCCACTAAGGCATTGTGCATAAATAACAGCTTCATTATGTCTGTGGGGAAATGGAATAGTTCCAGTCCCCGTGGAACGGGTGGCGCGCGATATTGATGGCGGCGAATTTGGCATCGGAAGTTTTGACGCCTTTGGGATATTTGTTTTCGTCCAGTTCGGCGCGGACGGTCAGCCCAGTGGTGGTCGTCGTTGCTGCGATGAGTTGAACGATGGTCTGAAAACTCCGCAGGGGTTTTCCACGCCAGTTAATGGTGAGAAACGAGAAGAGGCGATGTTCGATCTTGTTCCATTTGCTGGTGCCCGGGGGCAGATGGCAGACCGTGATGGGAACGCGAAGGGTGTTGGCTAGCGCCTGTAGTTCTACTTTCCAGAGGCGGACACGATGTCCGTTGCTACCGCCGCCATCGGCAGTCACCAGCAGTCGTGTGGCGTCGGGATAGCGGCTTTGTCCCATGCTCAACCACCAGCGGCCAATCGCGTGAACGGCGAAACTGGCGGTATCGTGATCGGTGCCAACGCTGACCCAGCCCTTGTTGTCGCCGATGTCGTAGATCCCGTACGGGATCGCCCGCCCCAGTTTCGGATCGATAAAGTCATGTACATTGACCGCATCTGGTTTTCCTTTGGGATGCCATTCGCGACCGTGGTTTTTGAAATTGCCTACCAACTCTTTCTTCTTGGTGTCGACAGAAATTACGGGCTCACCAGCCGCCAGAAACGCCTTGGCCTGATCGCTGATGTACTGAAACTGCGCGTTCCGATCCACGTGGCTGCTCCCTTCCCGCATCTTGCTGTTGGCCTGCAGACTGAATCCCAGTTTGCGCAAGCCGTCGGCAATCACGTGAGGGCAAACCGAATGCCCCAGACTTCGCAGTGCCTCGGACAAGTGTCGCAGACTTTTAGAGGTCCATCTCAGC
The DNA here is from genome assembly GCA_963771305.1 of uncultured Acidobacteriaceae bacterium. Lineage (GTDB taxonomy): Bacteria > Acidobacteriota > Terriglobia > Bryobacterales > Bryobacteraceae > CAJCIT01. The sequence continues at coordinate 62,458 of CAVYTS010000025.1, read as the reverse complement.
GGTCGCATTGGATCGCCGCGCGTCGCCGGTTCCACCAGTTGTCCAAGATCGGCGAGTAACGTTGAGTCCTCGGTGAGTTTTGCCTTGCGTCCACCGCCCGGCTTGCGGATTCGCCCGGCTTCCACTTGCCGCGATTCAGCGATCTCCTTCATCCCGCGACTGATCGTGCTCCGAGCGATTCCGGTAATTCGCGAAACCGCGCTCACTCCACCTCGACCAAACGCCTGCGCTTCCGTAGCCGCAAACCGCCGCAGCGCCTGTTCGTTCAGGACCGGGGAAAGGCCCTTATAACGCTGCTCAATACTCCGCTCTGGACCCAGGGAGGCAGCCACCAGTCCACGATATCACAACTGGAGCACTTATTTATCCACGAGGCCTAACAAGCGAAATCTTGTTGGGCCGATCCGGTATTCCGGGGCCGAGCGCTCGATGCGGCCGTCCGCCGTTATAATGCGTCATCCACTCTCGAAGGATTCGTCGCAAGTGCCATTCGTTGACAGGGATCACGTAATCTAAGCATTCCCGTCTTATACTTCCGATCAAGCGTTCGCAATAAGCATTCGCCGTCGGCGTCCGCACCGGAGTTCGGATGACTTTGACGCCGAAGGTTTCCACTTGTTTGTCGAGTTCAGCCGAAAAGCTGCTGTGCCGATCATGAACCAAGAAGCCATACGGGTGATCACCGGGCAAGGTCTCGCGCAACTGCTGGACGGTCCACTCAGCCGTGGGATGATCGCTGACATTAAAGGGGAGGAGACGCCGCGATCCGATTTCCATCACCACGAAAACATAAAGGACTTGCAAATTCACGGTAACTGACACAAAGAAATCGCAGGCTACGATCGCTTGCGCCTGGTTCCGCATGAAAGTGGACCAGCGCTGATCCTTGGATCCTCGTGGCCCCGGCTGTCGTTTCACATAGTTAGCCACTGTGCGCGGTGAAACGCGTAGACCCAGCTTGAGCAGCAATTCGTCGGCGATCCGCTCTTCGCACCAGTTGGGATTCTCGGCGGCCATCTGGCGAATCACCTCTCTCAAGCTGCCCGATAACGGAGGCCTGCCTACCGGTCGCGACTTCCATCGCCAAAACCGCCGAAAAGTGTTCCGATGCCAGCCGATCAAGGTGGCCGGCTTGACGATGAGCGCGCCGACGTGCTCAAAGTGAAGCGATCAGCCGCTGTGGTCCGCTGGGCTTTCTGCTCGTGCTCTTGGAACAGAGCCAGTTGCCTACGAAGAAAGACGTTCTCGGCGGCAAAGCGTCGCACGACTACGAAAGAGTCTCAAACTGAAAGCAGATCCGTCTGCAGCTACGATCTTCAACGCCTTCGCCAGCTTGCCCAGTTGCTTCTTTATGCCTGGCACTCGGAAATTTTCTCACAGCTTCACGCTCGCTTTTTCAATACGTTCCGGATTTTTGCGGACCACGGCGGGCGCACCCTTCCCACTGATTGCGAGGATTATGGGCTGGAGTACGGCGACTACAGTCCGAATGGCGAAGCGCTATGGTCACATTGGACACGCTGCGCTGCGAGGCGCAATGGAGAGCATATCCGCGTCCGGTTCGGAGCGGAACGCCACGAAGTCGGAAGGGCAAAACCCTCAGGGGTCCTTTGACAATCCCTTTGACCTAAAATCGAAGCCGGATGGAGAGGCCCGTAACTGACTGATGATTCTTTTGGCTCCCCAAGCGCTACACGAAGGAAATTCTGGAGTCTCAACGCGCAGGAGACACCGGTAAACCATTGATTCGCAGTATAGTTCGGTAAACTGCCAGCGCGAGCAGGCCTTGGACGAAAAGACGCGCTCTCTCCGTTTCGACAGCGTCATGCTTGGGCGGCCAAGCGATGCATCTCAAAATGAGAGAGTGGCTCTGAGGTTCGCGGCAGGCTGCCGGGGCCAGTTTCCGTTCTGAAGCGTCGCCGTGCTGAACCCGCTTTGAATAACGATGTGATACTTTTCCCATGCGTTCGTTTTATGCATTCCGTCTTGCGGGCCGAATCGCAGGGCCACTGAAACCGAGGTCCCATCCATGACAATGGACTCCGATCCCTCAGTGGGTCGAGCCAACTGGGAGCGTGTAATATCGGGCGGCTTTAGCAGCCGGCGTGATCGTCAACGTCTTCGAGTACACCGGCCATCGCGTGTTTTGGATGACGCCTGTACGTCGGCTTTTCGAGCACTGGAGAAAACTCCCACGGGCTGATCCACGTTCCATCCACGCCAAGTTTGCAGTTGGGATTCTGATGGTTTGGTTGTACGCGCGCCCTGCCCGCGTGCCGCTGACCCCATTCGCCCGCGACTCAAGGGCTCCCCACTCTTTCCGGTCCGTGTTCATGTGGCAACCTTACTCTTCGTTGCGCGTGCTCTGCATCGCATCCAACAGAAAGGCGCGCTCGAACCGCAGTCGCGCGTCACCGTCTGGCGGTTGACTCCCAGCGCGGCGGCAGTCTCCTCTCCCGTACAGCTTCGAAATACCGGAGCTCCACCACGTGGCACTTTCGTTCATCCAATTCCTGAAGCCGGTCAAGAGCTTCGTCAAGCGCAAGCACATGCTCGGGTTTAGGAAGCGTTCGGGCTACGCCTTTGTCCAGTTCAACCGCCCCAACCCGGCGCCGCGCTTTTCTGATCTTCGGGCTCGCGCATGGTCCACCAGGATTCGCCGCATCACTTGCGCGACCACCGCCATGAACTGTCCTCTGCTCTCTCCATATCCAACTCCGCGCCCGCCAGCCGAAATACGCTTCGTTCACCAGAGCGGTCGGCTGTAAGGAAAAGGCGCAGTGCTCGTTACGCATTTGCGCCCGCGCGATTCGCCGTAGGAGTAGAGCAGCTCATACAGCGCATTCCAAGCACCCGGATCACCCACCAGAAGGCGTTGCAGCATGAGCGTGACTTCTCCCGCGCACTCCATATTCTCCGCAGGATACACCGATATTCACGTTGGCGTCGGCCAATCGCATCAGGGCGCATCGGCGAACTCGATGAACGCATCTCCCAATCCCTACTCTGGCGGAAGCTCCGCCAGCCAGATGTTGGTTCTGCCGTCGCCAATTTCAAACACAAGCTTGTCGCGAGCAACAGAAAGAGCATCGTAGTCATCCGGAATAGAGGGCGTGCCGTGCGCATGGTAGATCGCAATCGGTTCCCCTAGTGCTTGTTTCTTGGACACATCAAGTCTCCGTGCGTACAGGCATCGGTATCCGTCCTGCTTTGAGGAATAATAAACGACACGCCCGTCCGGCGACCATCCAGGACGTCCGTACTCCCCCTCATCGCGCGTCAATAGGACCCAGTCTGCCTTTGGAACGGGAGTTGCGCCTCGGAAGGGCGCCGCATAGAGTCTTCCATTTCGCTGGTCCTTCGAGTAGCGAAATGCAATCCATTTCCCATCGGCGGAAAAACGAACTGACTGGACGTTTTGAGAATCGTCCAAGACGTCCAGGTATCGCTCGCCGCTCGAAGTCAAAAGAATGCTTTGAGGGTCGTCAAATCGCTTCACAAAAATCCACCTTCCGTCTGGAGACGACTGTGGAGAATCACATCCAGTGCAAAGGATGTCCCTCTTCCCGCCCACAGTGTCCATCAGGTACGTAGTGGAATCACGGTAGGAGGCCGATGGGGAGCCGGCCACAACGAGCATCTTCGGTCGCTTGGACAGATACGACGCAATAATGCTCTTGCCAGGAACCTCAAGACGCCGCTCCTCACCTGTGCCCAAGTTTCGGAGATACGATCCAAGTTGGTCCGGATATCGAAAGTATGCCAACTCGCGTCCGTCTGGTGAAGTATCCCACAATTGGGCATTCATCATGCCGGGAGCTCGTTCCAGATGTGCCAAGGACTTCGGCGCATTGGGGTCAAGTCGCAACATCCCAACGCTTCGATGCCAGTCACCTGCCGTGAACGCCAAGCGACGCCCAACCAATGATGCTAACCCGCTAGGTTTAACGTCGGCCCGAAGGAGCTTAGGCTTAGACTCTAGGTGCCACGCTTGTTCTCTACGAACGCGCAGTTCCCAGAGACTGCTGCTCCCACCTACCCAGGTAAGGCAAATGAGCCGTTCTCCTTGCCAAGCCACAGGCAATGCTTCATTGGGTTCACCGGAAAAGACTCTTCGTATCTTAAGCGGCATCGCCGGCCTCCCGTCAACGGGAACCGCGAACCAATCGAACAGCTGAGCGTCTAAATAGGCGAGACTGAGGCTGGCTCCCGAGTACCCCGCCGAAATTACAGCTGAACTGTCGGAGCTCCAGACTGGCGCAGACGTGGGATTGACCTTCGCGATCTTCCTGGGCGTGCCTCCGGACGCTGGCATCACGACCAGCTCGGCATGGGAAAAGTTAATCGGTTTAATGAATGCGATCCATTTGCCATCGGGCGAGTACCGCGCAAACCGCCCGCCTTTCGCCAGCAACTGCGGCATCCCCCCCGTCGCGGGCACGACATAGATGCTCGGCCCATCGGGGCGAAACGACGTAAAAGCGATCGTGGTTCCGTCGGCCGAGAAAGCGGGGACCACCTCGTCGTATTCGCCATCCGTCAACTGGACTGGCCGGGAGCCATCGACCTGCTGGATCCAGATGCTTTCGTGATTCTTGCCACCGCGATCGGATCCGAATGCCAGCATCTCCCCGTCCGGAGAGAAGGCAGGGTCATCAGCCTGCCCGTCGTCGAATGTGAATTGGCGAGCGACCAACGGCGGATCCTCACGCCTCGTGCCGAACCACACCGCACTTCCCATCGCCGCAACAAGCAGAACCACTCCGGCCACCGTCAGCCGTGCCCTGACTCTTGACGACGTCGCACGGCGAAGGCTCTTCGTAACCTCCGCCACGCTTTGAAATCTGTCTGCCGGTTCTAACCGCAGGCACTTCGCGATCAGCGAACGAACCCGCCTTGGCACGCCCGCAAGTTGCGCGGGCGGTGGTTCCGGCGCGGCCTTGAGAATCGCCTGAAATGTATCTTCCGTGGAGTTTCTGTGAAACGGGCCTCTGCCGCTTGCCATTTTGTGGAGCACGCAGCCCAGGCTGAAAACATCCGACCTCGCATCCAGCTGCTCTCCTCGTATCTGCTCCGGACTCATGTAAGCCGGCGTTCCAGCAACCCAACCCCGAGGGAAAGCATGCGAGGCCGCCTGCCCATCTTCTTTTGCGCCCACCGCCGGCTCGCCGATGCTGCGCGACAGCCCGAAATCCAGCAGCACTGCGCCGCGCTCCGTCAGCATGATATTGGCCGGTTTCAAGTCGCCGTGCAAAACGCGGCGTTCGTGCGCATAAGTGAGCGCTTCGCAAATCTGCAGGCCAATCGTGCGAAACGCTTCCTGCGTTAGTCGACTGCGCGTTAGCCGCTGGTCCAGCGTCTCGCCCTGCAAACACTCCATCACCAGGATCGGCGTCGTTCGGTCCCAGTACATGTCATGCAGCGTGCAGATTCCCGGATGATTCAAGGCCGAGATAATATGCGCTTCCCGGTCGGCCCGCAGCCGGATCTCTTCCCCAACGCCCGACCATTGCAATATCTTCAGCGCTACTTCTCGGCCGAGCGTCGTGTCGCGGGCTCAGTACACAGAGCCCATTCCGCCCTCGCCCAGGAACTCGTGAACCTCAAATCGCCTCGCCACCAGTTGCCCAGGCTGGTACCGAATGGCTTCGGCGGTTCTCCCGTCCGCGAACACCGTGAAGTTAGAAAGAACGTTGGCAGCTAGAATGCTCTCGGTGCGGTCGCCTTGCCGCCACAGCGCCCACAGCCGGCTCCGCAAATGTTCGCTCGCGTTGCGCTCTTGAAGCAGCACTTCGCGCTCAGCCGCCGTCAGTTGTTCGCCCTTGAGATACAGCGACTCAAGGACTCCCCACTCTTCCCGGTCATTGTTCATAGAGCACCTGCTACCCGCTCGTCCGACTCGCTCTAGCTGCTGGCAGCGCCGGATCGAATGCACAATCATAGCTCCCCTTTGCCAAGCTTTGAAGGCATTCTCGAGAAGGTTTCGTGTATCCCGGAGGTGATTTGCAGCCAGTGTTTTTCAGCTCACAAAGGCCGGTCACCTAAATGGGCGCGAAAGGCGCAAAAGAATGCGCCACGCCCCGCGACATTTTCTTAACCGAGGTTGTCGGCCCGAAGGGAAGCCGAGGTCGCCTCGTGGACTGGGCCGGCTGGGTCGAAAGAAAACTGAACTGATCGAGCCATCATCAATTCCACTGTCGCCGCAGTGCATCCTCGCATGTCTGACCGGGGCGGCGCACTCTCATTCTGGGACACTCCTCTGCCCAGGCGCCTTACCGGCAACAGGCGAAGGATGCCTCAAAGAGTAAGCCGGGTTTTTGTTGATACCGATGTTCTCACGCGTTTTGGTTTGGAGGGCAACGAGGCGCAGTGGCTAGAATGCCGCGCGTCGTCCCAGAAGGACCGAAAAAACGACAATGGCAAATACTTCCTACACCCGCATGGCGGCCGCGGGCACGGTCAATTTCACGCCTTCGACGGATCCTGCGACTGGGAAAGCGGAGTTAACGGCAATTGTAAACGTGCCCATTCCCACAGGCCAGCGGTGGGTGATTCGGCACGTGACTTTCACATTGCCGTGCAGGCGAACATTGCGGTGCAGGTGCGCCTGACAACCAGCTCCACAGCACCGGGTTCTTCGCCAGTTAACAATCACCAACTCGTGCTTACTGCGCAGACGTGACGTTCTGTGCGGACGGGAGTAGCGTACAGTTTACAATCGGACTCGATGCCTAGTCCACTGCACAAGTCGGAGAGATGAACCTTTTCGCTACCCTTTCGGGATACTTGACTACGCCTTAGCGACGTAGAGGTACCCAAGCCCGCCCTAGAAACTGGCAAGATCATAGCAGTGGCGCCAGCAGGCCACAACAACCCTCTTGACGATCCTGTTCCTTCCTCCTTGAACGTTATCGTCCCTTATCGGTTAGCTATCCGGCCCTCGTTTGAATAGCCCAGACGATAACCGAGCATCTCAACACGGCGTTTGGTTAGTGCGTCCACCCTCTCAATGAAATCTCTAAACCGTGGGACGCTGTCCCTGACGGTTAGATGGCCGTAAGGCGTTGCCCTGGGAGGCACTACTCGCAGCCGGTTCAGAACCAGCTTAACCGACATGACCCCAGCGATCCGGAGAAACCCGGCAAGCGGATCTATCGCAAAGTCCTCCAGGCGCAACGGAAGGGTGGCGGCGCGCAGGTATAGCTCGGTTTCCTCAACAAATTCGGCGAAAGAGAGAAAGGGTGGCCCCGGAGCGCCGGCGAAAAACTTGAGGTCGCCGCAGGCAAACGCTTCAAACTCAGAAAAGTTCTGGCTCAGATCCGCGCAAAAGTCGCTGGTGTCTTTATAGACGTCAGGAATGCCGAGGACCGACCTGTTTTCGCGGAGGTAGGTGCGCCACCAAACCCAGTTGGTCAGCAGCGAATCGAGGGGATGACGATAGATAAAAATCAAATCGGCCGAACCTGACCGGACTGACTCTAAAATGCGGTTGGCTGCGTCCGGCTGATACTGCATTCGGCTAACGTATTTCAGCGTGGCGTGGCCGCTGTAGATCATCGATGTGGGACCAGGATGGAACTGGAGTGTATCCCTGAAGTAGCCGGCCCTTTCACCGATGTTATAGAGTAACAACGTATTGATGTACCAGCGCCCGGTGCCAAAGAGTCCGATCACATATGCGGTTCGATCGTTCCCCATGTGAGGAATTCTCCAGCCCCGGTTCAGAAGGGCCGTATTGGCTTTCAAGCGGACAGGGTGGACAACCTGGTAGCGAACGGTGTCCTTGATTGACTCCCATTTCCCCCCGGGCGATTTTCTCCCGAATCTGGCCAATTTGTGGAGCAACTGCATTCGACTCTCAACTTGATCATGACGCAATGCTCGGCGAGAGCAGCCAACCCACCAGCCAGCAACCCCGGGCGCAGTTCCAGTAGTGCGACCGAATTCGGAACGATAAGACGTGATATCGGTATTCTCGAACCCGGCCGCGAAGCCACTTCCGCGACATGCCAACAAACCAGCCAAGCGACCTGCGCGACTTCCTGATGAGGCAGATCTCCGCGTTCGCTCTTAAGGCGCCCCGTTTATATCGGAAGCTTGGCGCCCAATACATCCAACTGCTCAATCACCGGAGGCGCTGCCAGCAAGTTCGGAGCCTGAGCCATCAGAGCCTTCGCAATCGCTCCGTTGAGATGATTCTGCCGTCCTGCGTCATCATTGAATGCGTCAAATATGGCAAACGTCGTTGGTCCCAATCGCAACGCGAACCAGACCGGCGTCGTCGCCTCCTCATTCGCGAGTTGGAGGCCTTGCCTCAGGAACGCGGCGACCTCATCTTCCTTCCCGGACTTTGCCTCCAGGCGTACAAACAGAGCAACCGTAGGCATTTTCAAATCTCCTTGGAGCGAAGATTCGCTCAATTCGAGCTTAGGCCGCGAAGCTCTTTTTTGCCACAGGCAAGAACGCCTTATTTCATATCGATTGCCATGCTCGCGGATGAGTGTCCAGGCGGGAAGCACGGCGAGGGCGTTAGGTTGAGGTGCGGGGCATGACAACCTTCCGCTTTCGATCACGAAACGCAGACAATCATGAATGCATTCAGGCACCGGGGCTGTGGCTGCAGAAATATCGGCATTTGCAATCCACACAGAGGTTTCGGGCACAACTCGCTTCTCGCCAGGCAGCAAGGGCTATTCGCCTATGCTCAGAGAACGAGTCCTGGCGGACGGCGCTGAAGCTCGACCGTCAGGAATGGATGCTAAACCAGCGCAAACCGGTGTCACCGGGGTGGACGCAAATAGTCCGGCTTGAGAAATCCGATGTGTCAAAGCGAGACAAGGGACGTTAATTTGTATTATCGGCAATACCTCTGCGAGGGACGCGCAGCAGACCTTTCATTTCAGTGGGCCGGCTCGGTACCCTTCTTGGGTAAGTCAGCGGCTGCTGGTCTGGCACCTCTACAGAGTTGTCCCCTAACGTCGCTAAAGAACGTGCCGAGCATGTCCTTTTGGGACACGTAGAGGATGCCGTATAGGCCGGCGAATTTTCCAGTGCCACTGATAACTTCTTGAACTCCGCTGCCATACCCACTCGAAGGGTGGCCGGAGAGTTTACCGCTGCCGGTTTCGCGAACGGTGAGGGTCCCTACCTTGGTCGTGTAGATGAAGGTTCCTGTGGTGGATTTGAAGCCAGCTGCGGCGGAAGGGGCGGGCGCAACTCCATCGAGCACAAAGTATGTCGTTCCAGTGAGTCCATGGTTGCCCTTGACAGTGCCGGCCAAGCATACCTTGAGCGGACTGGTGCAGCCTTCAGGGGAAGAGCGGTCGATGATCTGGGCGCGAACGTTACTGCATTGGTCTCCGAGCGCCCGGATGCATCCGACGGTCATCGACATCGTGGCCAGCACGGACACGGCGAGGGTCTTCGTTCGCACCCTTGTTCTTCCTTTCATTTCGATCACCGGGGCCTCGAACGGATTGACGCCGAGCCTTCCGCGTTCAATGTCAGCGTCCCCAAAACAGCTCCTGGTTCACCCTACTGCCGTTACCCTCCAAGTCTAAAGGACCAGGAAGTACCGTTAGCGTCTCGGATCCGGCGATGCAACGCGCTGGAGCTAAATCTGCGGCACGTTATTATCGCCAGCTATCTCTCGGGCTTCGGGCGGACCAGCGGCGCGGGAAGCAGTCGTCCGTCGAGGCGTGCGCGGTCTGACCGAACATATCACTTGCTAGTTGACCGGACATTTCACACGGTACCGATAGCCACGAGCCGCTTCGCCCGGATTGTTTGATATGTTACACTCGCGAGATGTTTGTTCTAACTAATTACATGGGGCAAAATTTGATTAGGAGACTCTCGGGTTGTGCCCTGGCGATGGCCGCAGTGGTGACCGCCTCTGGCGCAAGTATCAACATCGATACGGGGACAGCCAGCTGGCAGGTCTTTATTCCCGCGACCGGCAACATCGCCGCGGTTTCGGTTTCGCCCAATGGAACCTGGGCTCCGGCGCCGACGGGATCAAGCTGGGTATCCTTTGACTCAGTAGCCTCCACCGGTTGCGTTGTCGGACAGACGCCAGGCAAGGGTTGCGCGAACACGCTCATGAACCCGACCGGTGACACTTGGACATATACTCTCACGGTGTCGGCGGCGACGCTTGGCGCTACCTCCGGGCACTTGTCGTTCGTCTTTGGCGCCGACAACCGGGTGAATTTGTTTGCCGGAAATGAACCCGCTCAGATCTGGAACGGTGGCAGCTCCACGAACGGAACGGGCTTTAACCCGCTGGGTTGCTCGGATACCCCGAACCCGTCTTCGGCGGGAGGCACGAATCCGTACACTTGCAACACCTCGATTCCATTCAACGCCAGCGATCTGAACGGCGATGGTTCGTTGACGCTGACTGCTTATGTCTTCAACGATCCAATCCCCGCGTGTCCCGCGTGTGGAGACCCCACCGGCTTTGTTCTAGATGGACTGTTGACCACTGGCCCAGTGGCTAGCGCGGTACCAGAACCCCTGACGTTCGGCTTGGTTGGTCTCGCGGTCGTGACAGGTTGTGCCATCCGCCGAAGGCGGCGAACGTCGACCTCCGAATCCGCAGCAGAGTGGCAAGCACCAAGGGCCTCTCGATCCTAGAGGCGTTACGCTACCCGTGGGCCTCGAGGAGACCCCGGCCGTTGAACGGGCAAACACGCCTTCGTCGGGTTCCAAATGTGGGAGCGATATCTGGTGTTATCGGAAGCCGCGGGGTACCACCCGTGCCGCGAAGACACTGCGTGTCCTTACAGCGAGGCCTCCGTCCGAGCCTAGTCAACGCTGACATCGGAGCGGCATTCAAACCATGAAGGCCTGGATGTCCCTTCCCCGTTTTCGGCGGGGTTAGGTTTGACTTGAATCGTCCTTGCCGAAGTGAAGTTTCCGATGACAGGCTTTTGCTTACACCGCAGGTTGTCAGGAATATGAAGATCTGGTGGGAGGGCTCCGACACGCTCACGCAGTTCGGGAAGGCCCCATGCCGGACCCCATTCTTTCGCGATTGCTTGCGCCCAATCACCAAACCGCTACTGTAGCTTCGTCCGACATTCACTCCGATTTCTGTGTTCCTCTACCTGAAGGCCGCCGAGATGATGCCATGAAGGCAGGCGATCCGGTAAAGGGAGGCGATCTAGGAAGCGGTACCGCCGGAGGAGATGGGGCCGGGCATCTCGATCGCACGCTTGCGGGTCTTGCACTGAACGAAAGCCCGAACGCGGTGAGCGGAAAGGCTGTAGTCCTCGATCAGAAAGGCAAGCGGCTCGCGTGCGGTTCGCTGATTCCGCCGCGGTTCTAAGACGGGAGCACAGCCATCTGACTGAAGGCGGATGAAGCTACTCGCCGGAAACATACGATGACTGCCCCCGTTTCGCAGTTGGACCCAACGGTCGCTGGCCTCTAAACGAGCCGGTGCCACCCCTGTTGCTGTCATGTACATTTCCTGCGAGTCAAATGACCGGGGGAATGGCGGAAGCCGGGCCGCATCGTTCCCTCGGTCCAGGTATTCCCTCCGTCGTTCGAACGGCTTTGCCTGCTTGCGATCGCGCTATGCGCCGTTTTCGTCCTCGGAAGCGATAGCCAAGCCAATTCTGGGCTTGCATCATGAGTATTGGTGGCGAAAGGCTGCATAAATTCCGGGATCGAATTATTGCGGCCCACAGGGCGCGGAAAAGGTAACTAATTGTTCAGTGGCGGAATCTCTCAGCCTGCCCCGTTGGAACAGGAATGGCCACGGAATCTGGCTGTGTCCAGACCTCTTTGCCGCCCACGATCTCGACCCGCTTCATCGTGATTTTCATACTTTGCGCGGACACCTCGGCGACCAAGTAATGGTAGTTGACAGCTGTGCTCTGAAACAGATCGCCTGGGTCGCGCTCTATCGGATACGCATGCGCTCCGCCTCCTCCGGTCACGAAGTAGGTTACGCCGCCATGCTGGTGGCGTTCGTAGTTATGAACGTGTCCGGAGAAGACCACAAAGCGGGCGCGACTGCCAAGCTGCTGATCTTCGATGAGCTTGGATAGGTCTTTCTCCATGGATCGTGCCGAGTGCCCCCCGCCGTATTTTTCCGCATCGGAAGAACTCGTGTAGGGCGGATGATGGAGCACGATGATGACGAAAGCCACATCGCCCGGAACGCTCTGCAATTCGTGCTTGAACCACTCGCCCTGCGGACCTGCGGTTTCGGCCCGCACGCTGTCCAGCACGAGCATCAAACAATTCGCCAGGCGCACTGTGTAGTATCGGCTGCCATTCAAGTCAGGGAAGCGCTTGAAATAGTTTGCCAGCGCGGTGGTTTCGTTGCCATGCAGATCATGATTGCCCAGCGCCGGGTAAACAGTTAGTTTGTCCTCTCTCCACGCCCGGGTTTCCTCATCCCAAACTCTCCAGTCGCCGACGTCGTCGCCCTTGTAAACGATGTCACCTCCGATGGAAATGAAAGAGGGTTTCTCCTTGGTGATCGCGTGCACAATGGCCTGACGAACCTGTGCATTGGAGACCTGCTCGCTGGTGGAGTGCGTGAAACGAGTATCCCCAAAGGCCACAAAACGGAAAGGAAGACTAACTTGTTGTCGCAGTTCCGCTGAGGGGGTCGACGAATAGGTCCCGCGTTCGCCCGTAGCCAACGCAAGTGCTGCTGCCAGGAAAATCGTCGCCAACAGCACGCCATTGCGCCACGTCATCATTGGTTTCTTCCTTTGCAGCCGCATCCCACCGAGGCTTGAAGATTCAACCCTTCAAAGTGGAATCTGTGATGTAAGATCGCGACTGTCTGTGCACTGCTACTCCTCAGGATGGCGCTGGTCCGAGATCAACAGCGAGAATAATCCCGCGAGTTTCAGGGTGACGCAGAAACCCACCCCGTCTAAGGTATCAAGATTGCTAACGGACCGCGTGGCTAGAGGACTTTCTACGGTCCAGGGCCTCCTGTGCGAGCTTGAGGTAAGTTCCCCCAATGCTTTTGGTCGCATTGTGGAATTCATCGGGATCTTTCTGGACAGCACGCAGATATTCCTCCGACTGGGCTTGGTTGCCATGGGCCATCCCGAGAATATTCGCGTCGTAGAGCGCGAGATCGACTACGAACTCCCGGTCGTGCTTCGTTTGGTTTGAATACGGCACGTTGATGAGTGAAACCCGCTTGTCCCGAATCCAAAACAACTTGCCCTGCAGGGCGATGAGGTCATATTCCGTCCCTACTAACCCCGGCCAAAAAGCATCCCGAATCTCAGCTAGCCACTGTTTCACGGGAGCCTGCTGTCGGTAACGCGCCGTCCCCGGCTCGCCGTACTCCTTTAGCTCAATTATGCGCCGTTTTGGGCCGTCTCCTTGCACCAGCACCCAAATCCGGAGTTCGTCCGCGCTTCCGCCGCGATCTTCGAAGCGCTTGGCAAGGGCCACAACCTTCTCCGGGTGGAAGAACCTCTTGAGAGCGCCCGGGCTGACATTGCCGTCGTAGGGCTCGACTTCGCCTTCCTTGTACTTGAACCCGGCGTCGGTCGACTTCTTCGCCACGTATCTCGAGGACATTTCGTCGTAGTCAGCCACGTTCATGTCAAGGAATTCCTGCACCTTTGCGGGCGCCGACACCTTCTTCCCCTCAAGCCCTGAAATGTAGGCGCCCAACAAATTACGCTCCTTGGTCTCCTGGCTCTGTGCCTTAATCGCGATCACATACCGCACATAGTCCAGCACGAAGGGTCCGCGGCCGCAATCGTCGAAGTCGATGTTGACAAACTTCATGATCCGGCCGCCCTGCACCGTCCGGAGCGGAAGTGGACCGAAGTTGCCCAGGTGCGGGTCGCCGGCAATCGTGCCCTCGAAACACAAGTAATTCTGCAGACGCTCCAGGTCTGCCTCCTTCTTCATGTAGCTCCAGTAAGATGGCGCATTGCTCCGGATCAACTGCGACAGGCTCTTGGAATCATCGACCTGCTCAAATGCTGGCTGCGTACCTGTGGCTCTCATATTCGACTCCTGCTACTGTACCGGGAGACTTAGGTTCACCCGGAGATCCATTCAATTGTTGCCGTCGCCCTGACACCGTTAGCGGCGCCGCCGGTATCAGCCGCCGCACGTAGGCAGAGCGTGCGCTAATGCGGATGCGCCGTACAGAAATTCGGCACCGTCGAAAGCCCCGCCGGATTGTCGATAACCGACAAATCCGCAGGCTGATTGTTCCATTGGCAGCGCGCACCGGCGACATCTTCGCGCTTCTGCTTGAACACAGTAACCCACTGTTGCACGATCTCTTCTTCCGATTGCCCCTGCTTGAAGCTCCCGTCGCCATTATGGTGCTCCGGCATCTCGGCGACCCGTGCAGCCTTGAACAGGTCCTCGATCTGGCGGTCCGATAGCTGACATAGCAAACCGGCCGCGAACCGACGGCCCTCTTCGCTGATGGTCGGGTTGTTAAGGCCGTCTGTTGCGGTTGCGCTCTTGTGCAGTTGAGCCTGGCAAACAGGCGGTTGTTGGTTGTTAGAGCTAGAGCCGGCCTTCTCCCAAACCGGCTTATTCGACCACTTCTGAAGGTTCACCTTCGCGGTTGCGTTATCGGTGAATATGCCGCCACCGCCAAACGTCGCACCTACATCCTGCACCACCAGTTTCGATTCTTTGCATGTCGTCTTAACCGGCTGTGCGCTGGGGTCTATGCTGACGCCGTTGCAGATCAGGCGCTGTTGGGGCGGCTTGTTGTCGCTGTGGCTGATAAACGCCGCCATCAATCGAAGGCCGTCTTTCTCGTAGTTAGGGCGGCCATTGAGTTCCTCCATTTCTTTCCAGCTCCAACCCTCGTCGTCTTTTCCTATTTCATACATCTTCTTACCATCGTATTTTCTGACGATTGATGCCTGCGGATAGGTTTGATCGCCTACCGTTCCTTTACCCGACTCGGGGTCCGATGGGCAATTCGTGCAGTCCACGCGAATCGGAAACCAGGCGTCTGTGTAGAAGCCCAAGGCCCAGAGCAGTCGACTGGAGGCAATTTCCGCATAGACTTCCCTGTTGTCGGAGCCGAACTTCACCTTGACCGGCTCTTCCTTCATGTCTGCGGTCGGGGCTTGAACAGTTGCATCTGTACTCTCTACCCGCATTATTCTGCACAAAAACTTAGGAGTGTTGCCGCCCATCTGGGATCCTGGCTCTACAAACTCACAGGTCACTTTGTCGTTGTAATGGAACTGGAAGAGTTTGTCCCCCTGCACGGGACCGGCCATGATGTCGACCTCAGGGATGTTCTTGGCCGTGAAGATCAAGGCGTTCTTGATCGCTTCCTGCCGGTGCTGGGGCGAATAAAATCCCTCCTTCAACGTCAGAGTTGGCGGCGGCGCTGGCGCTTGAGACCAGCTTGCTACGGGCGACAGCCATAGTGTGATCGCGATCAGCAGCAGGCATGCACGCCATCTGTTGAGATGCCATGCCTCGCAGGACTCAAACGTTGAGCCCTCACGCCTTCGTAGAGATTTGGCAGGACAGCGGGGACCTACTGCCTGGGAATCCGGTCTCGTGGAATCGGTTTTCATAGCAATCCTTTCCAGCCAGAGAGAACTGACTGTGCTTATCAGTCGAGCAAGCTTGTAACCAAGCCAGGACGCGAGCGGCTGTTCGAGGCAGACGGCCCCACGCCGTCGCGCAGTGTGAAGGCATATTACACCACCAGATGCTGCTGGACTTACTTTTCTTGCAATACTGTAAGGACCAGAACCGATCGAGGAGTGTCGATAAGAGTTGCTCTGAAGTTCTAGGCCGGGAGCCATGACTACGTTCAAGTGGAGTCGCTATCCTCGGGGATAGAGGCTATCTGTTTTGCACAAGCGAGGAGCGCCAGGACTCTATCGATAACCGGTCGGTTCTGAGACGGGCCAGTGCGGGAAAGCTAAATCAAATCGCGGCCTGCTGCGGTTACTTGGTACTAAGACAGATTGAGCGCTGAGTTTTCATTCCTTTGGCGCGTCATTGTGTGCGATCCGAAGGGGCGTGACAGGCCACTAGTCTCTAGAGGAGTACGTGACTGGTCTGCGATGAAAGCGTGAGAAACAGCTCAGGCACCGAAATGGCCTTCTTCATACCAGAGAAAAGAGGACGTCATACCAGCGGAACCTGGAAGGCTTGACATCCATTGAGCCGCAACGAGGGCAACGCATAAGCAGGCCGTTCTGGGAGCGATCAGTATATGTCAGGCCTGTCTGTGAATCCATCGAAATGGTCCGGCTGTATAAAAAGTTTGGTTGCGTCAGCGTAACCGCCCTTACGCAGTTTCTTGATGCCCTGGCCCTCTGACGTGAGAACCCCATGATCGCGCGCCGCCAAAACGCCTGACGACGCCGCTCCTCGGCCCGGCACTATGCAAACGGCGCATAGCCGAAGGAAGAAAACGGGACCGGGAAACGTTCCAATCTCTTAACCGGCGTTACCGGCGCGACTGCCCGAGCAAATGTTAACGCCAGTGCGTCGCCGTCGTCGGGGCTTGCCAGTCCGCGCTTGGCCATGTCTTCCTTCGATTCGAGTACCAGCTGATCCCGGTTGTTGTGGCGGAACCCGGGTCCGGTCAGGTCCAATTCGAGCCGCTGATCGTCGGGAATGGCGCCACGTATCAGCCAATCTTTGAGCTTCTGCCACATATAGGCCCGCATGTTGGCTTCATGAATGTATTTTAGGAGTCTCATCCATCCCGGTCGAGCGATCCGTATGAAACTAGAGGTGCGATTCGCGGCACGGCCTCGCTGCAAGTGCGGCGGTTCAGCCGAAGACGGAACGACGGTTAGCTACGTGCGATAAACTGACCGAAGCCCAGGGAGTCCAAACGGATGACCGGTGATTCAGAGAAGCGGCTTTTGGAGGAAAACCTCCGCCTAAGTCAGGCCGAATACCTGCTTCAGCACGTCTACCTGCGCTCGCAGCCGCGTTTTCTCGGTCTCGTGCTGGGGAACGCCTGCAACATTGACTGTCCGCATTGTTATCAGGCAAAAAACGTCGACAACCTGTTGAAGCCTCCTGAGATTGCTCATCAATTGAGGAGGGAGTTTATGGGAATCTACCCTTACCTGTCGACGTTGCGTGTCCAGGGCGGTGAGGCTCTCGCCTACCAAGGCTTCCGGGAGCTTGTCGATGATGTCGCGGCCACAGTGAGTCGACCATTGTTGAGCATCAGCACCAACGGCACTCTCATCGACGAGGCTTGGGCGGAGCGAATAGTCCGTACTCCATTCCAAAACGTGACGATATCAATTGATGGTGGAACGCCGGAAACCTATGCCAGAATGCGGCGCGGGGCGGATCTGAATTGCGTTCTGGCTAATGCTCGCCGCATTCAGAATTGGAAGCAGCGGCTCGGCACGCAATTACCCCACCTCGATTCCTTTTTTGTCGTCTTGCGCTCGAATTTTCGCGAAATCCCACGTTACTTCGAACTCATGGCCGAGTACGGCTTCATAGACGTTACACTCCAAACCCCCGAAATCAATCGTGAGAATTCCCGCCGCGAGCCCAACTTGGTTCGTGACGAAGTGATCGCTGATCCGGTTGAAATCGCCGAACTCCATTCCATCCTTCGCGGAATACTGATGCGGGCGCGTCGACATTTCCGCATGGTGCGCATCAGTGGACTGCAGTCGCTGTTCGAAGCACGCGGACTTGATGCCGCCTTCCTGGAAGAGCAGGAGAATGGTCTGTATCCCGACAGCGATGACTTGGCAGTAGCAAAGGCGAAGCAGTTCGGGCCCAAACCGCTTAATCCACGTGGCGCGTCGGAAGAACCGAGTCCGGAAACCGCCAAGCACAACGAGCCCAACGCCGTTGTGCCCCGTCCGGCGCCATCCGGCGCGTTTGAGCTGTGTCCGAATCCTTGGACCACAATGTTTGTGGCTGAGAACGGAGACGTTCATCTCTGTTTTCTAGCAGAGCCTGTCGGCAATCTCTATGAGGCTGCGCTCCCAAACATCTGGAACTCGCCGCGGGCTGTAGCCAAACGGGCCGATATGATCGCAGGCCGTTACATGGCATCCGGCTGTTCGCGAAATTGGTGCTCGTGGCGCGAAGGGAAGGCCGCTTCACCACCCCCTCAAGAAGACGCCAGGGCCTTGCTTGTCGAGGTAGCGGGTAGGAGAGTTGCGGGCCCGCTGCCGATCCTTCAGGACGAGGTTCCGTCGAAGCTCGACGCCGTTCGCCGGGTGCTGGCTGAGCGCGGCCGGCGTGTCTCCGAACTCGAGCTGCTGCGCGCGCACGATGATGATCTCCGAGAGAAGGCTCAACTCCACATCGATCATTTGGAGGCAAAAACACGGAAGGCAGTTGAAGACTATCACCAGCTGGAGAGCGAGCATAACCAGCTAGAGGCAGAACGAGTGAAGGCTCAACTCCACATCGATCATCTGGAAGCAAAGACTCAGCAGGCGGTCGACGACTACAATCGACTGCAGAGCGAACATCACCAGCTACAGGGGTCTCGGGCGGTTCGAGCGGCCATTGGAATCGCTCGCGCGCGCCAAAAACTGCTTCGTTACTTAAAACTCTAGCTAAGCTAGTGCCATCGCCCGCCCGAATATTCCGTGGCTCCGAACTCTCCCCTTCACTTCGACAGCCTTGCGTTTTGGGGTAAGGTACCGGGCGAGTTCTGTCTACATTCGGCCACGCAATTCGGGCAGGTCCTTGGCGTCTGCGGCAATTCCGGCTTCGCCGTTCCAGGTGAATTTGAGCACGAAGCAAGGAAACAAGCGGATTGCCGACCGATCCGAAGAGCAAATGGAAGTCGATCAACGTCAATGATTGCAGATCGATCAGGATATTTTGGAGGGACCGTCGAAGATCCTTCCAGCCTTGCGTCAGCTTCCGCTGACATTCGCGCCAAATCGGCGCTGATCCAAATTCCGAGAACGACAGTTTGGTTAAGGGGGGACATCGCCTTGCAAAGTCGGGGCGGCGAGTCGGTCGGTGAGTAGTGCATGGCTACGCTGCCCTACGGGGAACAGAAGGGACCCGTCGGGGCGTTAGTGCAATCAGTGAGAACATACGAGCCCAGGGCGAGAGTAAGGCCCTGAGCGCCAGTGCTTCCGGTGTTGCTTCCGGTGTTTATGAAGTTGATGCCGCCAACCGGCTGCAACGTCCTTGGATCGGCCTTGTAGATGTAGACAGGGCCTTCGGCATAAAAGAACTCGAAAGAAGCGACCGCTTGCCACTGCAGATAGACGAATTGGGCGTCATATGCAATCGCCGGCAAGAGGACGTCACCCGCAGGAAGGTTCGTTGTAGTCGCCAGTTGAGAAAGGACGGGCGCACCGCCAGCCGCTTCCGTGAGCTGGTATAGCGACACGGGTCCATAGGTGAGTCCATAGGTGGGAGCTGAGATACTTATCACAAACCGCTCGATCGCCTGAGAATAGACGGAGTGCCCGTCCGAGGAGGAGCCAGGCACCTGGACAAATCCCGTTGGCCCGGATTGCTGATCGCTAATCGAAGGATTTAGTCCAGGGTCGGTCTCCACGCCCGTGGCAAGATCATGAATCAGGCTCGAATAGGCGGGAAAAATACCGATGCCGGCTGGGTCGAACCTCCAGTTGAGCAGTAGCTGCCCCTGGGCTCCGCTATTCAAGGGAACGATCTGGAGCGACGCCCCAGAGGGGTCACTGCTGGCTGGCGGTGCAAGATTGAGACTCGGCCCCATGGCAAGATCTGAAGTCAGCGTTTGAACCACAACAGGCGTCGTTAAGAAGGCGGGGGGCGTCAAATAGGTTGTACGATTGAACGGATCATAGGTGGCGGTGGAAATGGGGCAATTGCAAACGATTGTGTTAGTGATCGAGCCTACGGTCGGATCGACAACATAAAGGTTACCGGTGACCGGGTCGGGGCCAATTAATATTAGGTCTGCGCCCTGTTGGTTTTTGATCCACAGGAATGAGTCGATCCCGTGGGCAAAAGTCGCAGCCAGTCGGATCGTGATTGTGATGGTCAAGGTGGACGGATCAATCACATAGATATTGCCGTCGCTGCCCCCAACATACAGCTGCGTCCCATCGGGTGTCGTCTTTAGATCCCGAACCGATACGGAGGCTGGAAGATAGAGCAGGCCAAGCAGATAACCCGAATCGCGGCTGTAGAATTCCACGCCGTAGCTTGTTGTGGCGAAGGCTACGTAGGGTTGAGTCCCCGGCCGCAGATCAACGGTCGAAATGGCGAGCGTGTTCGCGGCCGATGTGGGATCTCCGGACGAAGCGTTCTGAAGATAGAGGACGAGGCCGGCGGTGACCCAGCCCGTCATATCGCCAAAACCGTAACTGCCCGTCTCGGCGAACAGCGGACCATTTGGTGCGCCGACGCGGACTTGTAACACTGTTGTTCCGGGCGCATTCCAGTAGAGGCCGGCGCTCCCAAAACCAGTACCGTCAGGGTCGGGCACAATCCCGGGGGTCGGGCCAAAGATCACCCCAGATGTGCTGGGCTGAGTTGTGTTGACCGAGGCAATGGCCGTGGCCACCGTATAGTGATACGTCAGCGGATTGCCGTGTGAGACGTCCTGCAAGTAGAAGCGCATGCCATTGAAGACCCAGGGACCGGTGTTCACCATGCCTTGTCCCGGTCCGATGCGAGCGAGCAAAGGTCCGGACGGGACGAAGAGATGAACCTCAAGCAATGTTGGGCCGGTGGCGTTATAGAACAACTGTTGGCCGTTGTTCATCGAGATCAGCAGGTTCGTGTTGGGCGGCAAACCGGCTGTGCTGGCCGAATGCGCCGTGTAGGTGGCCAGCGTCGTCCCGGGTGTCGACGCGCTCACATCTTGCAAAAAGAAGGTCATCCCGTTGGTGACCCAATCGCCCGTTGTGGCCGAGCCGGAACTCGCGCCGCGGGCGAACAGCGGTCCGCTGGACGAAAACACGTGGACCTCCGTGGTCGACACGCCCGGGGCCGACCACATCAACGTAATCTGCCCGATGCCATTACCGGTGGCAGTGAACGGATCCGGTGATCCGGTGAACGTGACTTGCCCCACGCAGATGAAGGGCACGGCACAGAGAAGAAGAGCGAGGCGATGCTCCATACAAAACCCTCATACAAAACCATGCGGCGGGTGAGGGGCCGCGGTCCAAGGTATCACGAGCCAAGCCTGTCCATGTTTCGCTGCTGAAGCGGAGCGGGCCGGAGGAAATCGGTTCCCACAAACCGCGTCACTGTGCCTTCACGGAATATCGTCCCGCTTGACCGTAATCGTCAGAGGCGCTTGCGCCGGACCACTGTGCTCATTGCTCAACACGTCTCTGTAACCCAACAGATTCTTCGACAAGAAGATCGCCGCCGCGACGTTGCTGTTGGCGGCCAAGCGAAACAGATAGCGGCGCACCGAAACCCGCCCCTTGGCCTTGGCGTTGTCCATGATCTCGCGGTACCGCGCCACTTTCCGTCGGCGCTCGATTGTTTTCTTGCTCACACCGAAGAACGCCGCGATCTCTTCATCGGTGCATTGCATCGTGCAGAGTTTTTCGAGTTCAGCGAGATCGATCTTCGTTTCAGGCCGTGCCGTGAGTCACTTCTTTCCTAGCAGGCGTAACTCGGCACTCCAGTCCGAAAGCCCAAGCAGTAATCCCTGGAGATCGGGATGGCCGGCCCGGATCAGCGCTTCGATTTCCGCGATCTCGCGGCGGCAACGGTCCATTCACGCTGCGACTCCCAGCCTCGCGTCCTTGACCTGCGCGAACGTCTGGCCGCCGAGCGTTGCCTGCTCGCCCATGAAGTTCTGCCAGCGCTCAATGATGACGTCCACATACTTAGGATCCAGTTCGATTCCGTAACAGGCACGTCCCGTCAGCTCAGCCGCGATGAGCGTGGTCCCGCTGCCGAGAAATGGATCATAGACCGGCTCTCCACGCTTAGTGTGATTCAAGATTGGCCGGCGCATCAGTTCTATTGGTTTCTGCGTGGGGTGGTCGCATTTCTCCTCTTTAGATCCGCCCATGATGAATTTCGGGGAAGGTGAATCCCACACGGTCGTGTTTTCCCCGGGCTTGCCGTACCATGGCGCGTTCTTCTTTCTCACGAACCAGCACGGCTCGTGGGAGAACCAGTATGGCGTTCGCGTGAGGACGGCCCTACCCTTATTCCAGATAATCTGCTGGTGGTGTAGAAAGCCGATGCGTAACAGCCCGGCGAGGACTTCGCTCGTAGATTTCGAAGCGTGCCACACGTAGCCCACCTGAAGGTCGGGCACGAGAGCGAAGGCTTCCGACCAATCGGCCCGGGTATCGGACGAGATCGATGTATTGGTGTGGCCGGCGGTGCATGCTTCATGTAGCTCCCTTCAGCCGGCCCGCAGCCATTGAGCCCAGCCCGATCGCGCCACTCGGAGTCGAGTTCGATCCCGTAGGGCGGGTCCGTCACCATCAGCTGTGGTTTCACCGGGCCGAGCAACTGCGTGACAACATCGGCCTGCGTGCAGTCCCCACAGACGAGGCGATGCTTCCCCAACAGCCACAGGTCGCCAAGTTTCGCAACGGGATTCTCCGGCACCGGGGGCGCAGCATTGGCGCGGTCGTCGTCACCGGGGTCTGAAAGGAATTCGTCGATCTCGCGACCGTCGAAACCGGTTAATTCCAGATTGAACTCGAGCCCCTGCAGTTCCTCAAGCTCCGGCCCGAGCAATTCCAAATCCCAATCCGTCCCTTGATGGCTGCGATTGTCCATCAGCCGGTAGGCTTTGACCTGAGCGGGCGTCAGATTGTCAGCAATGTGCACCGGGACCTGCTGGAGGCCAAGCTTCTTTGCTGCCAGCAGCCGCGTGTGACCGCAGATGATCACGCCGCGTTTATCGACAACGATCGGAACGCGCCAGCCGAATTCCTTGATCGATGCGGCGACCTTGTCTACCGCGCGCTCCGGGATCTTACGGCTGTTCCGAGCGTAGGGAATCACCCTATCAATGGGCCATGAGCACACCACAAGATCGTTCATCCCTGCACCTACAACTGGAATTCAGGATCTTTCGAAGGGTGCGCTTTGCGCTGGCCTGTCGAACCGGGCCCTGATTTAACTATGCGTCGATTGGGAAGGGATGTCTACCCGACCCGCCTTGGAGCGCGAGCAGGTTCTCGGCTTACCGCAATAATGACCGTTGGAACGGCGTTCCCGCCCAAGTAGACTCGTACCGGATTACTCGTACCGGACCGACGATAAGACGACCTTTTCAGCCTTAATCTGCGAAATTTGCAACAACTTCAGCGTTTGTAGGCTGTTAGCATGCTACCGAATGAGTCCACGCAAGGGCGGCACATGACGCGAAACCTGGTAAATGCGGAGTCTGTCCCGGGTTCCTTGATCGCGACGACGTTTACGGGGATGTAAGCTCCCACCGCAGTCCGCAAGACGGGGTGGGGTCGCGCAGGTGCTCGTGGTTCAATCGGAGAAACCAGTACAATCCGTTCAATGCAAATCAGTCAGCACACGAGCGGCCGGAAATACACGTGGCCGCGCCACAGGCTATCGGGTCTAAAGCAAACAGTGAGGTGAGCGATATGGACTTTCAGCGTCACGCATTCATCAGTTACGCACATATTGACAATGTCCCCCTCACAGAACATCAAGAAGGATGGATTACCCATTTCCACAACACCCTCTCGTGCATGCTCAGCATGAGAATTGGCCGTAAGGCGGAGATCTGGAGAGATTCGAAACTCTGCGGCAACGACATCTTCGCAGACGAAATCATTGAACAATTCCCCAAGACGGAGCTTCTGATCTCCATTCTGACTCCGCGCTATGCAGAGTCAGAGTGGTGCATCCGTGAAGTAAACGAATTTTGCAAGTGTGCGGAGCAAACCGGAGGACTGGTCGTCGGCAACAAATCTCGTGTCTTGAAGGTCATCAAAATGCCAACTGACGATCAAGTGGCGCTACCACAGGTGATGAGGGAGGCGCTGGGATACGCCTTTTATGAGTTCGATGAACAGCAAGTGCCCCTCGAGTTGGATTCCGCATATGGTGAGGAGTTCGAGCGGAAATACAATCTCAAGTTAGCCAAACTGGCCTTCGACGTTGCGCAGTTGATCAAGAAGATCGAGTCTCCCAGGGCTGCAGTCGGCAAACTCGGCGAACCTGCCGGTTCGGGAACCCCGAAGTTGGCTATTTATCTTGCTGAGTGCAGTTTTGATCGTCGCGACGCTCGTGAGGCCCTGGAATCACAGTTGCGACTTCATGGCTTCTCAGTATTCCCCGACACTGAACTGCCCAGGTCAGAAGAGGAATACATAGCCGCGGTCGAAGGATTCCTGGCCCGATGCGATCTCTCCATTCACCTAGTGGGTGCAAGGTATGGCGTCGTTCCCGATGGGCCCACCGACAAGTCTGTGACCATCTTGCAGAATGAGTTGGCGATCCGGCGCTGCAAGAAGGGGAACTTGCGCCGAATCATTTCGCTGCCGGAAGGGACTAGGTCACAGTCTTCGGCCCAACAGGAGTTTATCGAGAGGCTTTTGACAGATGCGGAGCTTCAAACGGGCGCGGACTTAGTTACGGGGGACACAGAAGATCTGAAGGAAGTTGTGCGCACCGCACTCAAGAAGCTGCAAAAGCCGGAACCACCACCTCTTGAAAACCGGGGGAACAAGCTGGTTTACTTGATCTGCGATGAGCCGGACCGGCACGCGACCATTCCCTTGCGCAAGTTCCTCAAGAGCCGGCGATGCGACGTGCAAATACCGCTCTTCGAAGGCGATGCCGCCGCTATTTGCCAGAACAACCAAGACCTTCTTGCCGGGTGCGACGCGGTGATTCTCTTTTACGGCCACGGTGACGAGTCGTGGAAGCGCTCTATGGACAATGAACTGAAAAAGGCTTGCGCATACCGCTGTGCTAAGCCTCTGTTGGCCAGCTTCATTTATCTGGCAGAGCCGATTACTGAGTGCAAGAGGGAACTTATCGAGCTAGAAGAGCCCAACCTGATTAACGGATTTCAAGGTTTCTCGGACTCGGAAATGATGAAGTTCGTCGATGCCGTGGAAGGCAGCTCTGCCGCATGAGCACCCCGACTGGCACCGGTCTCATAAACCCGTTTCCGGGATTACGACCGTTCCGCGAGGAAGAGGAGTATCTCTTCTTTGGCCGGGAAAGCCAAGTCGACGTGATGGTGGACAAGCTGGCGGCCACGCGCTTTCTCGCCGTGGTTGGTACCTCCGGCAGCGGAAAGTCGTCGCTTGTGAACTGCGGTTTGAGGCCGGTCCTGCACCGTGGAGTGATGGCCGGAGCCGGTTCGGCATGGCGTATGGCGCAGTTCCGGCCCGGCGGCGATCCAATTAGGGCCTTGGCACGGTCCTTGGCCCCGTCCGAGGTGTGCGGGCTCGAAGCCGGCAGCGCCAACCTGGAAGAGCTGATCGAAGCAACTCTGGAGATGAGCGACCTAGGTGTGGTCGACCTTTTCGAGCAGGCGCAACTCGCTGGTCGGGCAAATCTGCTGTTGATCGTTGATCAGTTCGAGGAACTATTCCGCTACGCGAAAACCCAGACTCCCGTTGCCCACAACGAGCCATATCCAATGCAGGAGGCATCGGTTGCGTTCGTAAATCTGCTACTGCAGGCCGCCAAATCGGAACACCCGATTTACGTGGTCCTGACCATGCGCTCCGACTTCCTTGGCGACTGTGCGCGTTTCCCCGGACTTCCCGAAGCCATCAATAAAGGACAATACCTGGTCCCTCGTCTTACGCGAGAAGAGAGAAGAACCGCTATCAGCGGGCCCATCATGGTCGGTGGCGGAGAAATCAGTCCCGTTCTTCTCACCCGGCTGGTCAACGATGTGGGCGACAATCCTGACCAACTCCCGATACTTCAGCATGCCCTGAACCGCACCTGGGCACAGTGGCAACGCGAGCGGCATGGCAACGAACCCATTTCCCTTTCTTACTACCAGGCGATCGGTACCATGGCACACGCGCTCGACCAGCACGCTGAAGAAGCCTTTGCGGACCTGACCTCTGAGCACCGGAAAAAGACTTGCGAAGTGATCTTTCAGGCCCTCACCGACAGGGGCAACGACGCTCGTGGAATTCGCCGCCCAACCGGCTTTGCAAATCTCTGCGCCATCACCAACGCAAGCCCGGCTGACGTGGCCGCGGTCCTCGACGTCTTTCGCGCTCCGAGCTGTTCATTTCTGATGCCGCCTTCTCCGGAGTCGCTGGAGCCAGACACCATCGTCGACATCTCCCACGAAAGCTTGATGCGAGTCTGGAATCGGCTGAGAGGCTGGGTCGAACGCGAAGCTGAGTCGGCGGGAAAATACCGTCGTCTGGTTCAAAACGCGCTCTTGCAAGCCAAAGGCTTGGCCGGGTTGATGACGGACCCCGAGCTTGCGCTCATGTTGGAGTGGCGGCGGATTTTTCAGCCAAGCGCTGCATGGGCGGAGCGCTATGATTCTTCGTTTACCCAGGCGATGGAGTATCTGGACCGCAGCCGGCTCGAGCGGGACCGCCTTGCCACCGAGCAGGAAAGAGCACGGAAGAGAAAGCTCAAGCAGACTCAGTGGGTTGCCGGCATTCTGGGACTCCTGGCTGCAATAGCGCTTTCTCTGGCTTTTGTGGCCATCTGGGAAAAGAACCGTGCCGAAGCAAACCTGCAACAAGCGAAGAACGCCGTGGACGAGAGCCTGTCGTCCGCCGGGCGTCAGCAAGCGCGAGCCGCAGGCGATGTGCCCGAGTTGGAGGAGTTCCGGAAAGAACTATTGGGCAAGGCAGCAGGGTTCTATGCCGGTTTCGCCAAGCGGGACTCACACGACCAGGGACTCCGTAGCGAGGTGGCCTTGGCACACTCCAGACTGGGAGACATTAACCGTTTGATGGAAAAGCACGAAGAGGCCGTCCAGGACTACAAGGAAGCGATTTCTCGTTTTGAAGCCTTAGTTAAGGATCACCCCGGCAGCAAAGAATACCGCCAGGCGCTGGCTTACGCCCACAACTGGCTGGGGGAAACCCTGCGCATTTGGCGGGAAGAATCGCCGGACGCGGCAGCTTACAGCCTCTCCGACGGAGAGAGGCAATACGATGAAGCCCTGGCATTGCAAAAGCAATTGCACGACCAGGAGCCAACGAACTCCCTGTATCAGCAGGAACTGGCTCGCACCTATTACAACCGCGGAATCATTCGACACGACGAAAAGAACGAAGATGGGGCAGTGTCAGACTCTCGGGCCGCAATTGCCTTGCTTGAGCCTTTGACCCGGGAGCCGGCGACGGCCTCAAACCCGGGAACAACTCCAGGGCCGCACGAGGAGCTAGCACGCGTTTACAGCAATCTGGCGAACATGATAAAAGGCACAAATCCAAAGATGGCTGAAAGGCTTTACGGGCGGGCCGTCAATCTGGCTGAAGCATTGAGCAGCGCGCAACCGGGCAATCGGCAATTTCAGTTTGAACTTGCCGAGTACCTGGACAATCAGGCGAGATTGCTGATGGCCGAGAATGAACTCGACCAGGCTATCGAGAAGAATCATAAGGCTCTGGACATTCTCCTGGCGCTCGTCAACCCTGCCCCTTCCCTATCCATAGAGCTACTCAAAACTCTGCAACTTCGTACCGAGATATTAGGGGCGCAGGGTTCCAACGAAGCGAAAACCGAGTCCGACAGGTTATTCGAGGTCTTAAAAAGATTGAATCGCGACAAAAGTGTCCAGGGCCACCCGGTTTTCCATGTCATTATCCTCGATTTAGGTATAAACTACTTGGAAATTGCAAAGAGAAGTCTTGAGTCGGGCGATTTGAATGAGGCTGAGGCGGCGCTTGAGAAACTGGCGCAGATGCTACCCGAACTCCCGGCAGCGGATAGTACGACTCTCACACAGGCTTATCGAGAATTGAGAGAGGAATTGCAAAAGAAGCTCGGCAAGCACCCCCGAAGGAAATAGTAGCGCGAAAGGAAACCTTCGTGAAACATTTGTCTTGGCTCCTCTTGGTGTTTTTCGCGGTGGCAGCTACCGCTCAGCAAAGTGATGCCAACCTTCCTAGAAGCCAGCTCCTTTTATTAAATGATGCGCCATTAGCCGATGTCGACGCGGGCAGTAGCCAGTCCGCGAGTGCGTCTAACCAGCAGTCAAAACCAGCCGAAGCGCAGAAAAAGAAGCCGCCTCAACCCAGCAAGCCGCCGGAGATCAAGCGGCCAACCATTGATGCGAGTATGGTCGGCTATATCGAAAACGCCATCGTGGGCTCCGAAGTCAGAATTCGCTTTGATGCAGCCTTCAACGATGCATTCCCGGATCGCGCCGAGTTCATCTACGGTAAATGCGGCTGCTTCCGGAATCCTTTTTTAGTAAAAGGACCTCCCGACTCCGACCCAAATGCGCCGGGCCCAGGGCCAGGAACAACGTCAGGCATACCCAAAGACGTAAACTTCCAGGAGCTGTCCTTCATGGGGGAATATGCCCCGAGGGGTAACAGCCGTTTCTCGACATTCGTCCTAGTCCCTTTCCGCTGGCTTCAGCCTCAGGGTGTGGCGGCTCCTGGATCACCAGGCGCTACAGTCGCCTTCTCCAATGGTGCCGGCATTAGTGACGTCGAGGCTGGCCTGAAATTCGCTTTGCTCGCTTCCCCTACTCGTTACCTCACTGCGCAGTTGACGAGCTATTTCCCTTCCGGATCCGCATCGCACGGATTGGGCACGAACCACTGGAGCCTTGAACCGGCGCTGCTTTATTATCAGCGGTTTTCCCAGAAATTCGAGCTGGAGGGTGAACTGGGAGGCTGGCTTCCAATCGGGGGATCCGCGGGAGCTCCAACGGCGGGTTCCCAGGGGTTCGCAGGTAACATTTTCTTCTATGGGCTGGGACCAAGCTATCGCCTTATTAACAGCGAGCAGTTCCGGCTTGCCGCGGTCATTGAATTGGTAGGTTGGAACGTTACGGGAGGACAGGAGACTGGCTCCGGCGTCCCATCAAACGCCGGCGGCACAAATATCGTCAATTTAAAATTAGGCGCTCGTATGTCATTCGGAAACCACAACTCGGTCTACATCGGTTACGGAAGACCGCTTACGTCTGCGGCTTGGTATGACGACATTCTCAGAGTCGAGTACCGATATACTTTTTGAGCAATCGGAGTAGTCATATGAGCTTACCTATACAGAAGCAAGTTCTTCGGCGACCTCACGCACTAGCTAGTTTCCAAGCGGCGACTTAACCCGGATCCTGAATGATCGAACCGCCGTCCGCGCGTAGGCATGGGCAGCGTTCAGGTCTTCAGGCGTGGCTTTGGGGAAACGAGTCAGTACTACGGACTTGATCGAAACATCCCACGGCGCATCCACCAAGGCTTCGTGCAAAAGAACCGAGTAGGGCCGGGCGGACCGACTGGCCGCCAACAGCGCAATCAACAATGGCAAGTGTCGCCGCACGGTAACTCGAGCCTTTCGTGCCGCCGCGGCTGCGGGTGTCAAACGAAGCTACTGCCGCTGGCCGCTGAGAGTTTGCCGCTGTTGCGCAGACTCAGTTTCAGCGCCGCGCCCAGCTCCCGCGAGGGGGCCTTCTGTGAGAAGCCGTGGAATTCGCCAGACCGACTTGTTTCGTCCTGAATGGAAGTCTGCGTTCTGACTTCGACGAGCAATTCCTCAGGAGGCGCTCGCGCGCTCCCACGAATTCCTCCCGTGCGTGAAACGGGTTAGTGTCCGGTAATCCACCGGACGCATAGTCATCTCGGACTTCTGGCTGCTCGTGATTCCAAACGCTGGGTTCTGAGAACGAAGGGCGGCCACCCGGAGACTACCTAACTAACCGGCCCGGGCTACTGGGCTTCCAATTCACTTGAATTCCGCTGCGCTCATGGCACACCATGTCACTGATGAAAACAGTTGGCTACATTCGCGTATCTACGGAAAAGCAGGCCGATCGAGGCGTATCCCTCGATGCTCAGGCCGAGAAGATTCGCGCCATGGCGGTGGTTCAGGGTGGCGAGTTGATGGACGTTATCGTCGACGGCGGCGAGTCTGCCAAGAGCCTGAACCGGCCCGGCATGACGCGGCTGCTGGCGCTCGTTGACTCGGGCGCCGTGCAAGCAGTGATCGTGGCCAAACTAGATCGGCTCACCCGAAGCGTTAAGGACCTGTGCACGCTGCTGGAGCGCTTCGAGCGCCGCGGCGTGCCCCTCGTGTCGGTCGCGGAGTCGCTCGACACCGGATCGGCCGCAGGGCGGCTGGTGCTGAACATCATGACCGCCGTTTCCCAATGGGAGCGGGAAGCTATCGGCGAACGCACGCGCGACGCTCTGAGCCACAAGCGCGGCAAGGGCGAGCGGGTTGGCAATTTGGCGTTCGGTTACCGACTCGCGCATGATGGGCAGCACCTGGAAGCGGATCCTGGCGAGCAGCAGGCGCTGGCGGAGATCCGGCGTTTGCGCACCGATGGAATGGCCTTGCGCGGGATCGCCGCTGCGCTGAACCATCGAGCTTACCGAACGCGGCGGGGCACGGCCTGGCGCCTCGAGTCTGTGGCACGAGTCCTGAAGCAGAACCAATCTGCGCGGGCTACGCGCTAGCGCGCGGCGGCGCCAAAACTGTCCTGCATTCAGCCAGAACGGGAACGGAGCCGAGGGGCTAGCGGTGCATGCCCTTTTTCCCTTCTGGGTGTTTGGCCTTGCCAGAGCGGGACATTTCCTGCCAAGTAAACAGCAATATTCCAATGAAGCACCACAGGAGCAGGTAGTACATCACGAGTCCAGTGAAAAAAGACATTGTCGTTCAGCTTTCTGGGCTTGATTAACGAGCCACTACGCCCAGTCTGATCCGGAGACCCAGATCAATAATCGAAACGCTGTAACGGTTTCGTAAAATCATGCGGCGCTCTTGGCACTGGAACGCTGCGCGTGAGCGCGAAACGGCGTGCACCTAACTGAAACAGGCGCGTTTCTGCGCGAACGGTGGCCGTTCTAGGCGAGAAGCCCCAGAACATTTGCGGTTTCGAATGTTTGAGGACTTAATAGAAGCCCTTTGGAATCGCCACGCCCAAACCGCGCCGCAATCGTCGAGTCGGCCTGTTACCCACTCCTAGAGTAAACACCAGTATTAAGAGAAGTGTCATGCTGTTAACATCTCTTAAACTGAGCTGCCGGGACGCTATGGTTGCGGACCGGGCTGAAAAGCGGAAAACGCCCCCAGTTATCCTCTCCTCCGAGGCCGGGGGCGTTCTTTTCTACGATTAAGAATCCCTAAAGGGTTTTGTCCGGGCACCCGGCTATTTCCGCTACAGGACGATCCATTCGCCTAACCGCCAGCAACGTCAAGCAAATGATGCACTTGCGGGGCATGGCATGCGGCTTGTGAGGACCACCGCGTGTCGAATTTCGACCAAAATCCACCCCTTTTCAGTGACGTGACCGGTCCGTGACGTCACTTACTCCGAGTTATCGCCCAAACGCGCGAGGCACCGGGGTGCGCCAATGGTCCGCCGGGGGTCCGACGACGCCACGTTGCGCGACTGTGGCGAGACGTTGGCTATTCCTTCCCGCTACACAAGCAGAAACGCCGCCCCGGGCTGCGCCAGGAGCGGCGTTTGGTCGGACCAGGGTGGGCTACTTTGCGATTCTGTAGGTCCTCTCGCCGGCGACGTTCTTCGACGATTCGATCGTCTCGCCACCCTTGCTGCCGAGAATGCTAACGAAACCGCGAACGGTGTGTTTCTGCCATCCGGTGGCGTCCATGGAGACGAGCAAATGCACTTGGGGCGAACGATGAGCCCCCAAGTTTCAGTGTGATCCACCCGTATCATCCGTTGAGTGGACAGACCTTTGAATTGGTGGCTCAGAACAGAGAATTCGGTGAGGAACGTGTCTTTTACCGAGAGCCGGACGGTCGCATGCGCTTTTTGCCGGCCCGTTGGACCAGCCTGGCGGCTCCGGATCCGTTTGTTATTGCGGCTGTAGGCAGAGCCTACTTCCGTCTGGAGGACCTGATCCGACTG
Source organism: uncultured Acidobacteriaceae bacterium (assembly GCA_963771305.1). Taxonomy (GTDB): domain Bacteria; phylum Acidobacteriota; class Terriglobia; order Bryobacterales; family Bryobacteraceae; genus CAJCIT01. The sequence goes on along the minus strand of CAVYTS010000025.1, from coordinate 30,507 downwards.
GCAGAACAGATAAGGGAGTTACAGGCATGAGCACGAGCGTGGCGTGCGAATTACCTGGACTTTGGGGTGCCTCTCGATCAATGAATATCAGGCGGGAGGAACTCGAACCATGGGCTTTGGAAGCGCCTATCTATTTAACAAAAAGGCTGAGGACATGGGCCGCGTCGGTGTCCTCGGCGGTCGTGCCCCGCGCCCGGAATCTGCGACTCCGCAAGGTCCGCCAAGTGCCCGCTGGTCGCGAGATCAGCCGACCACGCAAGGGAAACCACCGCCGAGGCCACCCGATGCATATTGATGCCCTGTTTCCGTGGCTGCACGGTGTGGAGCGTCGCGAGGTACGCCGGCAGTGGCAGGACAGATGAGGGGGTTGCCGGCATGCACGCGCATGATTTGTGTAAAGTAAACTACGCCGTTACTGTTAAAGAAATAATGCCGCATGGCCCCTGTTCTGCCAGTCGAGATGCGATCAGCATATCGTTTAATGTCTATATAGGTGCTATTGTCTCGCACGACGACCTGTATTCGAGGTTGACTGGAAGGATTTAAGTGATCATAATTATATTTACACTATCGCCCTATGCCCAAGAAACCGAACCCCGATCCCAAATCCTTGGCCCTTCGCCGACAGGGCTGCTTGAATCCCCATCCCGAGCAGGTCACCGACGAACTGTTTCAAACCCGCGAGTTTTTCGATTCCCGCGACCTCGTTCAGGTCAAGTACGAAATGCTGCGCCGGGTCGAAACCGAGGGCCTGCCGGTGAACCGGTCGGCAGCCGCTTTCGGGTTCTCACGGCCTTCCTTTTACCAGGCGCTGGAGACTTTCCAACGAGGCGGCCTGCCGGCGCTGATGCCCCAGAAGCGGGGGCCCAAGCAAGCTCACAAGCTCACCGCCGAGGTGCTCGCATTTCTCCGCCAGCTCCGTCAGGAAGATCCCTCTTTACGCCCGGCGGCTCTGGCTTCGCGCATCCAGGACCGTTATGGCATCACGGTTCATCCACGCAGCATCGAACGCGCTTTGGTGCGCAGTCAAAAAAAAACGCCGTGAAAGAAGCGCTGCCCCAGTCCGTTGCCGGGGAGGATTGGGCGGTTCGTTACGAGCAATTGCGAAACGACGCGCTGAGTCAGGCCGCCGGCAGTGGCTTCGGTCTCATCCTCTTGCTCCGCCAAGGAATGACCGCCTGGATGCGGGCCTCCGTATGTGTGGTCGCCTCTGTCCCATCGCCATTCGGGAAACCAGCACAACCGGTGAACGCTGTCAGCTCCCTGCCCTGCGACGTGCGCTCCCAAGCGGCCGTTATCCTGGCAGGAATCCTTCTCAGTCACCCAATGGAGACGACTCTATGCAAGGCGACATGCACAAAGTAAACGCTGGGCACTTGGAACGGAGCGCCTATCTCTATATCCGTCAGTCCACGCCGCGGCAGGTTCTGGAGAACACAGAGAGCACCAAGCGCCAGTACGCTCTCCGGCAGCGCGCCACCGCACTCGGCTGGCATGCTGATCGCATCGTGCTCATCGACAGCGACTTGGGACACTCCGCCGCTCTGGCAGCGGATCGCGAGGGTTTCCAGAGGCTCGTGAGTGAGGTGTGCCTGGGTCGTGCCGGCCTCGTGATCGGCCTGGAAGTCTCTCGCCTAGCCCGCAATTCGAGCGATTGGCATCGGTTGCTGGAAATATGTGCGCTCACCGACACCCTGATCCTGGATGAGGAGGGTCTCTACGATCCGACCAATTTCAACGATCGTCTCCTGCTCGGATTAAATAGACCTGATTCACAAAGCACCCCTAGTTTAACTTTTCGGTTGGTCAACAGCATTCGGAAGCACCGTGGCGGCAGAGTCCGCCCGCTTTCGGCCAGGTGCGATTCCATCACGACGGCAGATGTAACAGACTGTGTGGTAGGTGAAGCGGCGCCCGAAAGCAGTGCGGAAGCCGGCTCGATTGAGCTGGTCAGCGATCTCGGCGTAGCCGTATTTCCCGGCCAAGCGATGAATCCTGGCGACCGCTTCCTGCGGCGTTTTCAGAGACCACTCTCCCGGCATGGGTCGCTTCACGGTTGATCGTGTGATCACTCCGGAGCGCCAGCGAATTTGCATTTCGATCTCACCAGGAACACTAATTCCATCGAGTTGCACGGATTCAATCGCCATGCGCAACAGCCGTTTCCGATCTTGGTTAGTGGTGGTCTCCGCATGCCAGACCGCCGGTAGGTCGCCAGATAACTGGGTGATGGCGGCTCGCTCCTCGGTGGAAAGTCGCCACTGGGCTTCCTCCTCTGCCTGAGTAAAAGCCTTTTCCAGCTGGGCCGCCCGCTCTAACTTCTCATTCCACCGCCGCTCCAGCTCCGCTGCTACCAGACGGTTCGACGGGTCCACGGCATCATATTGCCGTTCCGCCAGCCGCGCCTCGTAGCGCGCTTGTTCCAACTGCATGTTCTGCTGTCGTCGCCGAGCCATCAGATCCTGCTCGATCTGATCCAATACCCGCACGGCCACTTGCAGGCTGGTGGGAGACGCCGCCTCCAAGAAGGCCTCGGCCACCGCCGCGTCTACAGGACGAGAGCTCATCGTCTGACACACGCCGGAGTGGTCACCGTACTGGTAGCCCTGCTGACAGACATAGCTGGACGATCTGCCTTCTCTTCTGGCGCGATGCTGAACTGTCATCTTATGGCCGCAGACGCCACAGACGGCAATCCCCTGCAGCATGGCATTGCCTTCTCGTTCCACTCCGCGGCTGCCTTCGCGGCTCCAGTTTTGCCGTAATCGCTCCTGGTTCTTCACGAATTCTCCCCACTCCAGGTAGGCGGGATGATGATCCAGCAAGTTCACCGGCCATTGTGCCACGGAAAGCAGATGCGGCAACGCTTTGCCGCTCTTCGAAGAGCGGCGCGGTCCGGAATAGTCCCAACGATCGAACACGTAAGCTCCGGTATAGGCTGGGTTGTGCAAGATGCGAACGACTGTACTCAGGGTAGCCGTTTTCCAGAGCAGCGAACCATACCCTTCGCGGCTGACGGCACGCGTCGGTAAATCCAATCCTTGCTGCCTCAGATCGCGTACCACCTTCCGAGCAACGCCATGGCGACGGAATAATTCGAACACATAGCCGAGCCGTTCACGTACTTTGCTATTGGGATCCAGTTCCCAACCCCCGTCCGGGCCCCTCACATACCCGGTCGGCAAAGCAAACTGCAACAGGCCCTTGCGCGCCTTATTCCAGCGGCCCTCGTACAAGCGAGTGCGCAACGTAAATAGTTCCGCCTCCGAAATTGTCCCTTTCACTCCGAGCAAAAGACGATCATTCGGCTCGCGAGGACTATACACCGCTGTCTCGTCGCCTATCAAGGTGTCACTGATTCCGCAGATCTCGATCAGCCGATACCAATCGCTGTTGTTACGTGCCAGTCGGGAAGCTTCCAACATCAGCACCAGTCCGACCTTTCCCATTCCCACTTCTGAAACCAGTCGTTGGAATCCCGTGCGATGGGCCGAACTGCTGCCCGTACGGCCTTGATCTTCATCGATGACTTCCACTCCGCTGGCTGGCCAACCCAGCTCAATCGCCCGTTCCCGCAGATGATACTGGCGCTCGGTGCTTTCTCGATGTTCGATCACCTGCATCGGCGTCGATTGCCGAACATAGACGTAAGCCGTTCGTTCCTGATGGGTGCTTTGAATCTTGACCATCAGCAGCACCTTCCCACCGAAGTGGCTCGCTGTACCGTGCGCCGTGCCAGTTCTGTCAGCAGCGTTTCGAATGGCTGGCGGACCGCCCCAGCACCTCCCACTTCAGCGACTGTCAGAGGCCCTTTGAGGGGCACGGGGGGCTTGGTTCGAGCGCTTGGTGCGACTACCGATCGGCCGCCCAAGCTCGCTCGCACTTGTCGCAACACCAGGTCGGCATAGAAGCCATTCGCATCCGGCCATTCGATCGAAGGCAGTGGGCCGAGGGTCTCCCTCTTGGGATCGGCTACAGCCTTTGCGCGAGAGGTCTGCCGTAGAACTGCCCTGTTTCGTGGGTGATCACGATGCCTCCAGTGCTCTTTCCGCCCACCCGGAGACTCCTGGTGAATCTCAGCCCACTCCGGACCCGTCGGCCGCACCACTCTGATCGCGGGGTTGTGCTGTTGTCCCATCGCCAAAGTCACGTCCGCTAGCTTTTGGCGCGGTTCGAAGATTTCTGGCATCTGCAAATACCGCGACTCGACACCAGCAAGCGCTATCTGCTTGAAAGATATGATAAAACATTTCTTTGTCAAAATGTTCTACCCCTTCCCTGACGCCAGGCCTCCGTATAGATGCGCAAGCCGAACTCTTCGGCGGTTTCGATGGCTCCCACGTAGGTGGTGGAGTCCGGGTCGCGGATGGGCCATCCCTGTTCGTCCACGGTCGTTTGCGTGTACACGCAGCCGAGCTTACACTCGCGTGTGCGGGCGCGCTGACCCTCGATCCGGCCCGCGCGCCCCTCAGTTTCAGCGGCCACCACGGGGACCTGGACCCCGTCCATCAGCACATACATTTTCGGAATGTTCTGTTTAGAAACCAGGGGAAGGACGAGCTGTTTGGCGCGATTGATTTCCTGTTGGTCCCGCTGGGCGATCTCGGCGCCAATGGCCTCGGCGGAGCGTTCGATGGCTTTGGCGGTGACCTCCAGACCCGCCAATAGTTTCATCGGCTCGCAGGCCGGGGCGAACGGCATCTCACTGCCCACCACGGCTTCCATGCGTCTGACGCCAGGTGAGGATTCCAACTTGTCTACGCCCAGTTCGACGTCCACCGGATGCTGGCCTTGTGAGCAATGGGCGCACGCGTAGTAAGGGCGGATCAGTCCCACCGGCCCCAGCACGGTCATCACGGTCTTCGAGCGCAATTCCTTGTAGCGGGCCGAGCGGCCGCACGGACAAGGAATCGTCTGGTGGTCTGCATCCGGCGGATCGTATCGTAGCAGTTGCGTCAGCGCGGAAGCCCCGGCCTGGTGCAGGGCGGATCGTAAAGCCGTCTCGACCGCTTCTAGGTCGAGCCGGTCCTGGTTGCGGCGGTCTTGAAAAACAATCCGCAGGAAGCGCTCTACTTCGCGGGCAACTTCTTGTTGGATTGCTTGCGCCGTTTTTTTTCCTGGACCGCCTGCCCGCTCTGCTCCACCGGGCGCAAGCGGCAGATCTTTCGGTTGACATCGACCAACTCGCTCGTCAGGGTCTGGAACTTGCGGAACTCGGCGATTTCACTCTCCGCCTTACGGACGGCTGCCGGAGAGGGCAGATGCTGTGTGACCGTCTTGCCATCGATTTTCTGAGTGAGTTGACAGTGCGGCCCGTGTCCGGGGTCATTGGGTTTGGCGCAATGGCAAGCGGGGCTGCCACAGCGCCGGGTCGTACTGGTGATGGAACCCGGCTGGAAGTCGCCGAGTTCGGCCATTCGACGGAGCAGGGTGGACCTGTTGTCCACCAAGGCTGGTAACGGGTCTGGCATTGGAGCCTCCTTGCCTTAAAGTATCATATACTGAAAGATACGGGCCCAAAAAAAGGGGCACCCGCAATCCCGTCATTTTTATGTCGCACACTCATCAATGATTGACGCCTGCAGGAATGCTCGATTTGGCGCTATTTTGAAACACAGCACCCACAAGAGTCCCCACACTGCGGACCGCCCCCTTCGAATCGTTAATCGCTCCTTCCTTGCTGGTGTCGAGGCCCCGGCGCGCCGAGTCGACATGAACGCCAGCGCCGATTATGGTATCCACCTGATGGTAATCTGCTTCCGGCACGGTTCACAATTCTGTTTGGATCGGTATCGCAGCATGGCTTCGCAAGCGAACTCGTTTTCTTGATTCGGCTCCCTCATGAGCCGGAATCTCGGAGGCGGACTTGAACCCTTCCCGGCACGAAGCGATACGAGGTCCAATTGCTCGGTTTCTCCTCGCTTGCCCGCGAACGACAGGCGGGCAATCTTTCTCGGAATTTCATCCGGACCTCGGTGATTGCGGCCGGTGGCGGGTCGATTTCTAGGAATGGTGGTGTCGGGTTTTTATACTCAACGTTTCGCGTCGTCCGTAGGCAGAGTGGGGTCCAAGATTCTCGGAATTTCTGTCAGTTCGTCAGCGCCAAACCATATCTCCTCAAGAGCCTCGCTAACTGTTTGGAATCTTCTGCCAGGGAACAATCCCCAACGATTGCCAAAGCATCTTTTGCGCGGTCGAATAAGGCCACACACAGCGCGGAATCATCGTGGCGGGATCGATAGAGGATCCCGTCAGGCTGATCACTATGCTCCCAAAGGACCCGGGACCAAAGCTGCGAGAGCGTATAATTGTTTCCGGTTGCCAGTTCAGCTGTCACTCCCAATCTTGCGAGGCTCGAACCGTGAACAGGCACCATTCGCAGATCCCGGCGCACATCCACGGTCGCGACGGACCGCCCGGCGAGATCATCAAGTGCCAGAATTCTGACGGGCGGATTACGGAGGAACGTCTCGGCAAAGCACACCTCAAGGGTGGTTCCGAAGTAGCAGACGCGGAATTGGCCGGCAGCATCATCGAACCGATGTATCGGCGATTGGCCACGGGCAGGGCCGAACCAAAGCGCATTCCTGGCTTGCGCGTGAATTCGCATCCAGCGGGTTCCGGCTCGGACACGACCTAATGGAAGGCGCCTCGGCAGGCTAGGTCGCTCTGTCATGCACCTTATGCTGCCTGTTCTCCAAACGAGGCGGCTATGGCGATCGCTCTCTCGATGGCGCCAGATTTCAACGTTTCGAGGATGGTCTTGCCCCCCAACACCGGTGCGGGTGCGAGCAGCGCTGAGAGTTGAGTCCAGGGACTCCGAATCTGAAACGCCCGAAGCACGTCCTCAAGGCCCGGAATCACGCCCGTCGAGGTGAACTGGCATGCTGGATACAGGTACTCGCCGGATCCGTTCGGCACTGCTAGCAGAGCGTTCCGAATACGGCGTTTATCGACCGCTTGCCGGGTGATGCCAAGAGCGCTCGATACCTGACTGGACGTGAGGCCTCCACCGCTGCTGGTTAACAACTCTCGCTTGATGGCTGCTCCCAGCGCCATTGCTTCCACGAACGGATCCACTGAGGAGACATCGACATCCAGTGGAGCAAGATCGGAAAGCAATGTTGCGACGCCGCCAACATCCGTTGGAGAGGACAATGCAGATTTCAGGGCTTCCGACGATGCGGAGGAACTCACGCGTTCGAGCATTTTCACGGATCGCTTTAAAAAGGCCTGTGCGAGAGCCTCCCGGGCGTTCTCGGCTGAATGCCCGCGGGTTGAGTAAATGTTCTTGGCCTTTGACAACGCGGCGATGCTGCGCCTAGTCCTCATCGTTTCCTCTCACCCAAAGTTTACCATGTCATACGTGAGGCGGATCAGACGAGAGCAACCGATGCCCAAATCCGGGGCCTCAAATGCACACTTCCCGCATCTTGCAGCCAACCGCCTCGATTACCTCGATCTTGTTGGGATCGATGATTTTGACCTCGGTCTCGTTACATACGAAAGTCGTGATGCGAATGTTCGACAGCGGCGTTCGCAATTTCACGTAGTTGGATCCAAACTTTCTGGCGGCTCACCATTCCTCCAGCGCGTAACCAGAACAAAGCAATGACATGATCGAGGGTGCCGGCTCGAGGCCTGTCTTCAGGCAGAGGTCGCCGAGCATAAAGCTCCGGTCATTGAACCATCCCGTTTCCGTTCTTGATACATTGCAGTGGACAGCGTTGAATGAGGTGACGGAATCCGCCAGGCTTCGGGCGTGAACGCTTATGAACCGCAAGCGGATGTCCGCAGTTGTCAGTCTGCGGAGCAAGAATATTTCGGCATTCTGAACACCTCTGTAGAGAACGGCCTCGCCTCGATCGATGTAGGGCTGTGATTTTATATCTAAGATCAGATAGCTGCCGTGCTGAATCAAGACGAGACATTCCGTCCTGGAAGAAGCCCCAGAATGGCGGTAAACCGCCAGCGGTGCCGTTACACCCTCCCTCCAGGCCATGCCGTTCGACAAATAGAGTGCATCAGCTTCCCCTCGCCTGGCCCTATTCCAGAACGCGAAAAGCAGTCTCACCTCCGGACTGTCCTTAAATGGACTGCCAAACCAGAAATGCCGTCGTACGCTCGTACCGGCGTGAAATATTCCAGGAATGACCCAAGAATATTGAAAATAGTAATCTTTCTCCGGCGGTGAATGGGGGCAGTAAGCCAGTTCACCGGCGGACGCAAGCCATGGGACGAACTCTTCGCCATCCAACGTGGAAGTGGAAAATCTCAGCCGCGCCATACTGGCTTATCTCGTCGAAAAATGCGGGACACTTTCAGTCCCTCGCCGGCGCTGCTCGTTGCTTCAAATCAGCGGCGCGCTTCCCGGCGACCTCCATTCTCTTGGACAGAGCAGCGCCGCCGGCTTTGGGCGCCAGCCTCACGAGCCTAAGCATCGCGGCGATCTCATCCTGGTATTGCTTCATGCGCCGGTCGAAGGTTCGGCGGTCTTTCTTACAGACCAGCGTCTGAGGCGAACCCGCACGCTCGGTCACGTGCGTCATATCAAGCCAGTGTCTGTCTATCGTATTGTGGAGGTGGCGTCGGCGCTCTTTCTTGACACGAAAACGGTGAACACGTTCGGCGGGATCACGAGCGAAAGTTTGTAGTTCCCAGGCAATCCGGACAGGAACATGAGAGTTCGATATTCAGACGCCAGTCCAATGGCGGCTTTGGGGGAATTTCGCTGCGCTGGAGCAGGAATTCCGCCGCGCTCGTCCACAGATGCCGAACACTGCTGTCAACCGCCGCTGTCAGTTGCCCGCGTCCCGCACAGATCCGTTCGATCGCCGGAACGACCAGCGTCACGGGACTGTAGATTTCGGGCCGCGAGGCGATCTTCTCAGCGGCGGCGCCGCTGGGAGTCCCGCCCTTGAAACGCTGTAATGCCCGGAGCAGGTTTTCGAGGAATTGGGGGTCGAGCAGGCGCTGCGGCTCCTCTGGTCCCCAATCCAAGGTTTCGGTTCCTTTGTCGTGCGTCCCGATGAACTCGAGGGCGGCAACCGCGGCCTCTGCGGCCTCCGGAAAACAGAGTGAAGGATTCTCGCTAAGGGCTAGCAGAAGCTCCGAACACTCGTTCGGCCGCTCGGGCATCCGCGCCGACACCAGACCGGAAAGAACCGCGGCGGCATGAGCGTCGCCGAGCGCGCTTACTGAGGCGAGCAACGGCGCCTTTTCCGAGCCGTCATAGCTCGAAGTGATTACCTCCCTAAGAAACCGCTCCAGCAATGCCGGCGCGTTCAGCTTTGTGAGCGCGACAATCATCTCAGTCCGCTCAGCCGGCCCTGGCCATTCTCTAAAGGTCGAGTAACTATCCCACCGGTATTCATGGCCGGGCCATGCTTCCAATATTTGTTCCGCAACCGAGATCGCTTCTGGCAGCGCACGCTTGCCCCTGGCTGCTAACTGCTTCAAATAAGGCAGAGCGGCCACAACGCCAGCCTGAAGCAGCACGTCTACAGAGCGGGTCTGGCGCCAGAGGACAAGCGCCGCGCGATGGTAGGACCGCTCGTAGGTTGCGCCTTCATTGCCCGAAGCTTCCGTTAGCCGCTTCTCGTCCGGAGGCTCCCGGTCGAGCGCTCCCGCGGGAAGCAACTCGCCGCCGGTAATAGGAATTCGGCCAAACTTCACCACACGATCATCAGTGCCCCGCCATTCGTCCACGTACTGCCAAGTGTCATCGACCGTGGCGACAGTGAAGCTCGCGTCTTCATCGTCTGCAATGTCTTCATTGTCGTCTTCCTCGTGTTCGTCGTGGTAGTTCCGATAACGATTCCTGCGCGACCCATAGAAATAATCGTCCTCCGGCTCGGCCGCTCCGGACTCTCCGATGTGGACAACTCCCAGGTGCGCGGCGCACTGCGCGCGCGCCGCCGCTTGCACGAGGACTCGGGCCTTTGCGGCGTCGGCGCCCTTCAACGCCGAAAACGAAAGCCCTGCCGGACTGTACTGATGATCGAGAAGCCATGCAATTTTCGCCGGAGCATCCGTTGCTCGCAGAAATCGATCCAGGATCGCAGCAGCTTCCGCGATCTGCGATTCGTATTCCGGCGCCTTCAGAATCCCATGCCTGGTCTTCGACTGCTTCTGAACGAGGTTGTAAACCAGGCAAATGCGATTGCCTTCCCGCACGGGCAGAGCCTCGTGTTCGCAGTCGGCATAGAACGCTACGTAGGAAAGTTCGGAGGGATCGACGGTGTTGGTATCGACGGTAACCTCGCGGTCCGCATGACGAATCCGCAATGCGCCGCCGCGATACGTCGAGGGGAGCGTCACGACGAGAGTGCCGAACATCCCATCGGCCTTCTCGGTGTCCCGGTGCGCCAGAAAAAAGCCGCCACGGTCGTACACAAGCAGCTTGTAAAGCGCGGCGGAGGTACTTGCGTCTTCACATCCCAGCCCTGCCTTCACTTTCGAAAGGATGGTCTCGAAGTTCGCCGCCCACGATTTTCCGCCGAGTTTGACCTTGTCAGGAGCGACCTGCCACACCTTGCGTACGGACGTATCGACGATCGTCTCCTGGCCCCTGCCGTAAGGCGCCCGTTTCGCGCGACGCACAATCGCCGCGATCTGCGCGTCGGGTACGGGAAACGAAAGCGTTCCAGCACCTTCGACTTCCACCCTTGGCATCGGCATCTCCGCGGTGCCGCAGACGAAAAAGTCACCCGGCTGCTTCACGCGCGACAGAACGGCCTCAAGCGGCCTCAGCTCCTGGTTGTATTCGACCTCAATGTATTGCAATGCAGTCTCCGCGGCCGGTCAGACGCGCCAAACTGTGATTATGAGACAAAGCGATTGCTAATGCGAGCCGATCGGCCGGAAGCACGTCGCCCGTGTTTTCTTTGAAGAGATTCCTAAAGCGCACCACCCACAAAAGTCTCCACAGTGGCTCGAGCTTCTTGGCTTCAAGATCGTGGAATGCGTTCATTTCAGAAGGGTTGTTCAGTTCTCGACTTTACAAGCCTTTCGGCAGCTGCACGAAATCACCCACACATACGAAGAATCAAGCACTTACAGAGCATATTCAGGCGGGAGAGTACCACGGAAGGCAAGTCAAAGAAGTCTAAGTTATTGAAACAAATAGGCTCCCCACCCTGGACCGTTTCGAACTTTTGCGACCCAGCTGGCGCTGTGATCGAACGCATCATCTCTTAATGCTTTCAGCGTGATCGGTGCGAGCCGGCGATGCCTGTCCATGCCGGGCACCCCGTATGGTCCAAAACTAGATCTCACTGAGAACAAAAACCAAGTGCGCGGTTTCGGTCGGACTTCCCGATGGCTGAGTAAGGTTGTTTAGTCGCAATGTTACACGGCTAAAGCGACGAACTGACGGACGGATCTAGCTCCGATGGTCTTAACTTAAGCTTCGGGGTCTGTCACGTTTTCGTCAGGATCGGCTTTTCAGACCGTGCGCAATCGTCGTTCCGGGATCCGCCGACTTTTGATCGGCATCAGCCCGGAACAGCGATCGCCATCAGCTCGGAATCTTGATGACCATGAGCCCGGAACGGTGATGCATCGAGGGTGTGCCCGCGAGTGGAGCGGATGGGGTCGACTAAGCTAAGCGTTGATGGACCGGGACAGAATAACCCGGACCGGAGCGAGGGCCCCTAGGGTAAAGCGGAGAGACCGCTTGCACGGAGGTGTTTCAAAGCACATCGTCCCTGACACAGAGCAGGGAAAAGCGATGGCAGCAGAGGGTACGAAGGGCGATGGCAAACCAGCGTGCTGGGAAGGCCGCGTCTGAAATTCCGGCCTTGAAGCCGTACCGGGGAAGTGTGTCAAGAAAGACCGCAAGGTCTATGCTGTACGAATGATGAAGGTGGGCCCTTCGGAGCCGCTTTGTAAGAAGGGGCTTCAAACCGCTGTTAGCGGCTTATGTCGAAAGACCATGGTCGTGAACGTAACAGTTAAAAGGCGTGGCTTGATCACGTCAGGTGTGAATGAGAGAGGCGAATGCGAATGAACCTCTGAGGAAGCATCGAAATACGGTTAGATGACATCGAAACCAGGATCTTTCCCCGATCCAGGGATAAGCATGGAAGGAACCTTACTTACTGGCCATGCGGTGTCCGGTGTATAGGAGGCGCGAATCTCATTCAGGCATTTTGTATGGAACTTGAGAACTTGCTCGGAGATGTTAAAGGAAAAATGCACAAGCGGAAGAACCGCGAGGCAGAAATACCGATGCTCCGATCAGGGGCGGACGGCTTCGTAGTGTGCGCTGAGCAGCGCATTGTTCAGGAGGGTTGAAGTCCCTCTGGCGCTCGAATGAGGAGCGCCATATCCGAACGCGGGGGTAATGGCCTCGCGGGCCGGAGAAGGAAGGAAGGTATGGAGACGTCTACACGGGCACGAAAGCGAAAGCCGGAAACAGAACAAGGCGGACCTGGAGCCACCATTTCGCAGGACTCCGGAGGGCAGGGTGTCCACCGCGAGGTGGAATCCGAAGGGCATGAGGAGAAGTACCGGGCCGTAATCGATGGGGGCTGCCCCGAAGATGAACCGGTCGGCCAAAGGCGGGGCAAGGTCGAGCCTGCATTATGGAGGCGAAGGCGTTACTCATTCACCCGCCGCACCAAGGTGTTTGCGGATGGCGGTACAGAAGAGTGATGCGTGACCTCAGGAGGACTGGCAGAGTTCCCCGCGGTATGGGGATAAGCGACCTTATAAGCGAAAGCGAAATGGGAAGCGATGCTCGGTCAGTAGTCGGACTGCCGAATAGTACTTCAAACACGGTGAAAGCCGTGTGACCGAGCAATCGGCGACCGGAGTGGGTCGGGGAAGGCGGCAGACGAAGGCAGGAGGAAAGAGAAGGGAAGTCAGCGCGTAAGGGCGATGAGGTGGATCAGTTCCTTTTGGGAAAAACCCGTACATCATCATCCGAGGATACTGGCGGACCAGATCAACCTGACAGGGGCGGAGCCAGCCCCACTCGATAGGGTTGGAATCGTGTCTCGTTGTTTGTGCCTTCGTGAAAGCGGGGCGCGGGAAAACCGCACACCCCGTTTGGGCGGCGGACGGTGGCCAGCACTCGGGCAACTGAGTGCGCCACCTCCGACCCGACAGCGTTGAAGCGATTGTAATGATCGCGGAGCCAAGGGAGCCGGTGATCGACGTTTGGTTCGGGTCAACTGGAGACAGGAAGAGCCCTCATGCTAAACGGAAGGCGGCAGCCTTCTCTCGGTCGCACGAGCCGTGTAAATCGAGAGGTTTACGCACGGTTCTGTGAGCGGCTCGCGGTGCGATTCCGCGGGCCGACTCGGCAACCCGCCGTACGGAATTTTAGGGAGGGCGATGGAAACCGCGGCATCATTCGAAGCCCGCAAAGCGCCATCGTCCTACCCGACAGATGCTTTGAAACCTGCCAATCTGTCTGATTCTAAGTCGCTTACGCTGAAAGCTGCGGAGCAAACAGATTGGCCGGTTTGTGCAGTGAAGCTAGTTGTTGATCTAGCAGGTGAAAGCCCTGCCGGTGCAAATTTCCCAGTTGGCACTGTAGAGATATCCGGCGACGGAGCGGGTGACCAAACCGTCGGAAGCTCGGAAGTAAACGTTCTCGTGGGCTGGGTGAAAATCCGGTCTGCTCCGACAAGGAGAGCCAGCAAAACAGCAGGTCGTAGCGCAAGCGAACCGTAGTTAAGCCTCGAAAACAATCTCCCTCACCAGAATCGGAGTGTGAGGATCTTGGGAATGCCGAAACTGTTAACTGGAGTTGAAGGCCCTTGTCTGTGGTGAAGGAACTGGGTGTATGCAGCCGCAGAATTCCCCGTGGTCTCAGAGGACGACATGTTGTGAAAGATCAGCGATGAAAGCTCAGAACCAGTCGTGGGTTGCCTAGGCATGCCAATGGCATGCACAGCGATGGCATTTCGTATAAGCCGCGAGACGGTGAAATCAGAATGTGCCTGCGAGTGGGGCGGATGGGGTCGAGTAAGCGTTGATGGACCGGGACAGAATAACCCGGACCGGAGCGAGGGCCCCTGGGGTAAAGCGGAGAGACCGCTTGCACGGAGGTGCTTGTAAGCGCATCGTCCCTGACACAGAGCAGGGAAAAGCGATGGCAGCAGAGGGTACGAAGGGCGATGGCAAACCAGCGTGCTGGGAAGGCCGCGTCTGATATTCCGGCCTTGAAGCCGTACCGGGGAAGTGTGTCAAGAAAGACCGCAAGGTCTATGCTGTACGAATGATGAAGGTGGGCCCTTCGGAGCCGCTTTGTAAGAAGGGGCTTCAAACCGCTGTTAGCGGCTTATGTCGAAAGACCATGGTCGTGAACGTAACAGTTAAAAGGCGTGGCTTGATCACGTCAGGTGTGAATGAGAGAGGCGAATGCGAATGAACCTCTGAGGAAGCATCGAAATACGGTTAGATGACATCGAAACCAGGATCTTTCCCCGATCCAGGGATAAGCATGGAAGGAACCTTACTTACTGGCCATGCGGTGTCCGGTGTATAGGAGGCGCGAATCTCATTCAGGCATTTTGTATGGAACTTGAGAACTTGCTCGGAGATGTTAACGGAAAAATGCACAAGCGGAAGAACCGCGAGGCAGAAATACCGATGCTCCGATCAGGGGCGGACGGCTTCGTAGTAGCGTTGAAGCGATTGTAATGATCGCGGAGCCAAGGGAGCCGGTGATCGACGTTTGTTCGGGTCAACTGGAGACAGGAAGAGCCCTCATGCTAAACGGAAGGCGGCAGCCTTCTCTCGGTCGCACGAGCCGTGTAAATCGAGAGGTTTACGCACGGTTCTGTGAGCGGCTCGCGGTGCGATTCCGCGGGCCGACTCGGCAACCCGCCGTACGGAATTTTAGGGAGGGCGATGGAAACCGCGGCATCATTTCGAAGCCCGCAAAGCGCCATCGTCCTACCCGACAAAAATGTTTATCAGTCCTAATCCGATGAACCTCCCCATAATGAAGACCTCGCGGCGCCTAGGGCAGGCAGTTCCGCGGTTTAGCCGCTAGACGGACAAGTGGATCGCTTCCGTTTGCAGTAAATTGACCAGCCAAATCTGGTTGAACCTGCGTCTTCAGCCTAAGCGCTCTGAAATCAACCCAGTTTGGCCGGCTATAGCTTATGGGGTATCGCCGGAGCTTTCAAAACTTTTCAAGCATCCACATGTTGCTATTCCAGGTCGAGGCCATGATCGCCAAGTGGCGACCGTCCGGCGAAGGCACGGCCCACGAGGTGTCGCTGCGAACTTTCTGCTCCCACAAGAAGTGCGCTCTGCCGCGCAAATCTAGGTGCAGCAGAACTACACCTCGTTGAGTAGAGCCGGAGATAAAGAACCCCTGCCCGTCCGCCGCCCAGTACAAGTACTGCCCATGCTTCCAACCCTTGACGATGACCTCCCGCGACGTCCTGCCACTCAGAGAAAGAATGTGGATTTTTTCTTCCGAGACTTTGAGAATGGCGATGCGCGTACCGTCGGGAGAAAGATCCCAGGTGTAGTCGGCAGTTGGGTCGGTGTCAAACCTGGCGAGCTCACGGCCGCGGCCTTTTACCGGGTCGAAAGACGTAAAGATGAGTTGCTTCCGATCGGAAGCCTGCCTGGCGATTGCGCACAAGGTCGACGGCGACCTTGCGCAGTGATGCGATCCGTGAACGGAGCCTGTGAAAACCAACTGCGGAGGTCCACCAGTTACAGGAACGCGAATGAGATCGGCCGGTGATGAAGGGCCAGCCTCTTTCGACGCTCGTAAATAGAGGATCCAAGCGCCATTCGGGCTCAAGCGCGGCGCCCACGCATTCACATTCTCGCGTTCGATAGCGATGGGTACAGCCATACCCTCATCTAGGGACTGCTTGAAAATCCCCCATCGACCGTTGTGATAGGCAAGGAAAACAACTGCCTTGCTATCGGCAGTCCATGCTGTTGGAAAAGCGTACTCCTCGGCCACCGTCAGGTGGCGTGGGGTAGTAATGCGCGTGCCGGTGGCTGCGAGTTCGGCAACAAAAGCGCCGCCTTGAGCCCTTAACCTTCGGAATGCGAGCCGCTTGCCGCTTTCCGTCGCAGTCATACTGTCCAGGTAGAATCCAGCCCAGTTGGTCAATCTCCTGGCTCGTTCGCCGGGTTGGCCCGTCCGCGCCTCGATTGGCATTTCCCAGAAGTTGCAACTACCTCCATTGGGGTCCGATTCTGCCAATGAGTAGATCAACCGTCCATCCGGCAACCAGCGAAACCCTTGCAGCTTCGCTTCAGAGAGCATGGTGGTGGCAGGCCCACCTTTCAAACTGCGGCTTTCCATGGCGACGTCGAACCGGCCGGCTCCTTCGTGGAACTTTAGGTAGGCCACTCGCTGGCCATCTGGAGACCATTGGACATTGGCGAAACCACCGTTCTCGTCCAGCCCAAAAAGCTCGCGCGGCTGTGCGCCGTTAGCATCCATCAGCCAGATCTCACGATCGCCAAAACCGTAGTTCGGCCAGGGATAGTAAGACGCCAATCTACCTGGGTTGGTCGTAAACGCCACTGAAGAACCGTCCGGCGAAAGCGACCACGCGTAGGCGTCGTCGCGAAGCTTGCGTGGCGCTCCACCCGTCAGCGAGACGGTCCAGATGCTGGGACGCCGCCCGGCCTGATTTGAATTGGCCAGAAACCTTGTGCCATTAGGATTCCAGGGGACTATAAACCAGTCAACCTGATTCTCCTTAAGTGCATCTGGTTGCGGAACGGTCTGGGTTTCACCCGTCTCAATAACCTTAATGTGAATTCCACTCAGGTCGGTGTAGACGAGGTATTTGCCGTCGGGTGAAACGGCGCCACTCACCACCGCGTTCTCGCTGGAATTGGCAGTGAGTTGTTGCTGCTTCATATCGAGCAGGCCCGGTAGGGAAGGCCCCTGGGGTTTCGTGAATCGGAAGACGGCGCCGGCGACCGCGATTACGGTCAAGACGCTCGCAGCCGCAACGAGCCACCATTGTCGGGTCATAGCCTGGGGTGCCAAGCGCTTGAAAAACGGCAGGCGATGGCCGGACGCTGGGTTCTGACGGGATAAACCCTCGGCAGCCGATCTCAGATCAGCAAGGATTTCCGAGGCGGCTTGGTAGCGCTTCTCAATGTCCTTCTCAAGAGCCTTATTGATGATCCCTTCCAGCTTTGCCGGGAGTTCGGAACTCAACTCCCGCACCGGAGGCTGCACGCCGGCCACGATGGCCTCGTGAAGTGTCGCCGCCGTCTCGCCTCTGAATGCCGGCTGTCCGGTCGCCATTTCGTAGAGCACTAAGCCGAATGAAAATAGGTCGGTGCGAGCATCCAACCGCTCGCCCCGCACCTGCTCGGGCGACATATACGGCGCCGTGCCCATCGCCACGCCTGTTCGCGTGAGACTCGTGTCAGGAGCCTGGCCTGTTTCTCCCATCGGCGCGGCAAGCTCCTCCCCTCCATCCAGTTGCGCCAATCCGAAGTCCAGAATCTTGGCTTCGCCGCGAAGGGTAATAAAGATGTTCGCTGGTTTGATGTCGCGATGGATGATACCCCTCCCGTGCGCCGCGTCCAGCCCGCCTACAATTTGAATTGCCAGGTCGAGCAGCTTTTCAAGCTGTAACGGCTTTACAAGAATGCCGCTCTGATTCAGCTCCTGCAGCGTCTGCCCCTCGAGCAACTGCATCACTATGAAGGGGCGCTTTTCATATTCTTCGACTTCGTAGATCGTGCAAATGTTCGGATGGTCCAACGTTGAGGCCGCGCGTGCCTCGCGCTCAAAACGCTCGAGCGCCAGAGGGTCACTGGCCAGTTCCTCCGGCAGGAACTTCAAGGCGACTCGGCGGCCTAGCTTGATGTCTTCCGCTTTGTAAACCAGCCCCATGCCGCCGCCGCCCAGCATCTCCAGGACGCGGTAGTGGGAAACCTTCTTGCCAATCAGTTTTGCGGCGTAATTAGTATGAGACGGGAAGCCGCCCTCGGCGATCGTAGTCTGTGCGCCAACCGACTGTTGCGCCACCACCCACTCCACCGGCACTCTCAACCGGTATCCGCGCCGCGCCACCGTCTCGACATAACGTGGCTTTTCCGCTGAGTCCCCTAATGCCAGGCGGAGCTTCTTAATGGCGGCGTGAATGCTGTTGTCGAACTCGACGACGGTATTGTTTGGCCAGAGCTTCCTGCGAATAGCCTCCATTGTCACCACCTCGCCGGGATGTTCGAGGAGCATCTTCAGAATCTGAAGGGGCTGCTCCTGCAGATGAACCCTGCGCCTGTTCTTGTTTAGTTCTCCGGCTTTAATGTTTAGTTCAAACGCACCGAACCGGACGATGTGGGAGGGCGGGGCAGCGGGCATTTGGGGTTAGCCGAGCTGAAGCCAGAGTTTACCAGAAAAGGCGAGCGGAGGGTATCAAATTGCTCGTCCCCGTCCGCGCATGTCAACTGATTGTTTCTTAGAATCGCCTCTCCGTTCGTAGTCTGGGCAAAGCGATCTCGCTGCCCGCGATCTTGACGTCCGGTAACCTGTGACCCGCCATTCACTTAGCAGATCAGGCGAGGTCAGCAGCAAATCAGTGATAAATCAAGGAGCGAATGGTCGAAAGCAATATACCGTAAGAGCGACATGGAGGATGAAGATGAACATTCGGCCGCTTGCAATACTAGGTGCGTCCGTGCTCCTCAGCAGCACGGACATCACTAACGGGAGCCTCTTCCGTTCCATTCGAGCCGGCGACATGTCTGAAGTTCAGAATCTCTTGCGCGAAGGTGTGGACCTTAACGCGCGCGACGAACACGGGGCCACGCCACTTATGTACGCAGCCCAATATTCGACTTCGGAGTGCATGAAACTGCTGCTCGATAAAGGAGCCAATCCGAATGCGAAGAACAAGTTCGGGGCGACTGCCCTGATCTGGGGCGCCCATGACGCGGCAAAGGTCCAAGTGCTGATTGCGAGCGGTGTTGACGTCAACGCCCGGGCGAACTCCGGCCGCACCGCACTCATGTCCGCAGCGGCAACCGTCGGAGCGGCCGATGCGGTCAAGGAGCTGCTCGCGGCGGGCGCCGACGTAAGGGTGCGGGATTCCTTGAATCGCGGGGCAATCGCAGCCGCGGCCGACGCCGGCGATGTAGCCATCCTCAGGCAATTGTTGGCGAAAGGAGGCGACCCCAATGAGTCTGCGCAGTTCGGATCTGCCTTGATCAATGTTTCTTTGCGCGGAAATGTGGAGGCGGTGAAGATGCTGATTGCTTATGGCGCTGATGTCAACTTCAAATCCGAGCACAACCCTCCGGTGAAGGCGGGTATTCAGGATATGGGAGAACTGACGGCACTCATGACAGCCGCCTCTTGCGGCCATTCCGAAGAAGTCAACATCCTCCTCAATGCCGGCGCATCTGTCAACGTCTCGGATATGCGTGGAATGACGCCGCTGCTGCTGGCTGTTACCGCCGAATCCCAGAACGTCGAAACCGTTCGCGTTCTGCTGGCCAAAGGTGCCGATGTGAATGCGAAAGACCACAACGGCCGGACCGCACTCGCGTGGGCGGGCCTGTGGGGGGAAACGCCGATTGTGAAACTGCTGCGAGGGGCGGGTGTGAAGGGCGATGAAGCCTCCGTCATGGCAGCCGGTCGCCCGGTCGCAAATCCTGGGTCTCCTCCTCCTATTCGGGAGGCTGTCGAGAAGAGTGTGGCACTGCTCCAGGCAAGCGGCGCACAATTCTTCGCCAAATCGGGCTGCGGCGCGTGTCACCATCAGTACCTTACTGGAATGCTGATTGCCGAGGCGCGCGAAAAGGGCTTGCGCGTGAATGAGAAGCTATCCGCCGACGCGATCAAGCAAGTGATGACTGTACGGGCAGCGGAGACAGAACCATTACTCCAGCATCGCGGCTTGGTTGTGACTAATACAGCTCTGCTAGCCAGCCTGGCGGACCAGCACTACACGCCAGACGAGGTTACCGATGCGCTGGTTCACCATATCATCGGATTACAACAAGAGGACGGCTGGTGGCCCTTCCTTGTCAACAGGCCCCCGATGACATCGCCCGTCACTGAGACTGCCCGGGCAATCCGCGGTCTTCAGGTATATAGCCCTGAAGGGCGTCGGGCCGAGATTGCGCCCCGTATCGAGCGCGCGCGCGCCTGGCTCCTCGCCTTTTCGCCGCAGGTCACGGAGGAGCGTACGATGCAATTGCTCGGTCTCCATTGGAGCGGCCTTGGTCCGGCGGATTTGAAGGATTTGACCCGGGGACTGATAACGATTCAGCGCGACGATGGCGGTTGGGGGCAGCGACCGGGATTCGTCAGCGATGCGTACGCGACCGGCCAGGCGCTCTACGCTCTTAACAAAGTTTCTGCTCTGGCAACCTCAGATCCGGTATGCCGCCGAGGTATCGAGTTTCTGCGGCGCACACAGTTGGAAGATGGTTCGTGGTACGTGAAGAGCCGGGCAGTGAAATTTCAGCCCTATTTCGAGAGCGGATTTCCACATGGCCATGATCAATGGATTTCGGCGGCGGGTACCGCTTGGGCCGCCGCGGCCCTAGCAGTTAATCTCCCTAATCCACCAGCATCGCGCGCAGCGAGGTAACAGCATAGCCGCTCCAACGTCAATGAAAATGTTCGGAAGTAGATGGCCTACCATTCCCCCCTTTTTCTGTGCCGAACACTACTAGCATTTCGGCCGCAGTTCGGAATCGGATGGTTTGGCTCCGTTGCCGAATCGTGAGCTGGACGAATGGGTCGGAACGGATGCGGTCATTGATTCAATCGGTGTTCGTGCAGTGCGATCGACTAGCCACCATTGGAATCGCGCGCTCGTTCCAGGGATCGTGTGTAGGTTAAAAACAGAGAAAAGGATTTGCCTTGAGCGTACTTCGTCTTTTTGGAATAGCCGGACTCATTTGCTGCGCCTTGAGCGCGGCCGCCCAGGCGAAGGCCGGTCAGCTGCGAGGCGGAAAGCTATTCTTCCTGGCTCTCGGTCTTGTGCTGTGGGCGATTGGTTTGGTGTTGAGCCTCCGTGGAGTTTAGAACGTCGGCTCCGACCGCGGAAGGCACAGGCGCGCCTCGGCCTAGCTTGCGACTGTTGAGTCTGCAAGCAGAGTCATCTTCCGCTCAGAACTTTGGCCACCAGCGCCATCGCTTGGCAGCCCCACATCTGTGTCTGGTTGGGAGAATGAGTCTAGTAACTTCGAAATGGCAGGTCGAACCATGAAGTGCGGTCCGAAAAACCGAAGCATATCCATGCAGCTCACTGCTCTCTGTGCACTGGGTTTCTTCTTGAGCCACGGCCTATATGCGGAAGATGCCACCAAGACTCTAGTCAATGACCTCATGAAGCACTGGCGAGTCTTGAAGAGCCTGTCGCTCGCGGTTGCACAAGCGATGCCGGCAGGTGCTTACTCGTTCACGGCTCCCAATGCTGATAGTGGGTTCGCTGACCAATTGGGGAACGTCGCGCTCGTAAACGTCTTATCGTGCGCTAGGGCTCTTGGCACGCGCGCGCCGCAGCGGTTTCAGTCCGCATTTGATGGACCTATGGACTCGACGAAGACAGGGATAATGAAAAGTTTGACAGTGGCCTACGACTATTGCATCGATGGATTGGAACAGATGAATGATGCAGATTTGTTCAAGATGGCTGTTTTCAAAGGCGAGTCAAGATCCAGATTCGACATATTCTGGGAAGGATACGCGCGTGCCGTCCATGGACTTGGGAAAGCTGAAATCTATCTGCGTTTGAAGGGAATCGCACCGCCAGACACAGGCCCCAGGTACGAATTTTGAGGCGCGCTGATCAGACCGCTATCGGGATTCGGCAATATGCCTCGAGGTAGAAGCGAAGATTATAGGTTCAGTAGTCCGCAAGTCCAGTTGTCCTAGAGAGTCGGCGATCCACCGATTGAAAACCACTGGCTGTCTCACGGCGACAAGGAACAATAGGGAGACGTGCCGGTTTTGGATGGCCTCCACTAGTGCCTGAAGGGAGTGGTTTCAGACATCCACCGAGCGCAGGGGGGCGGACGTCGATGTCTCTCAGCCCGGGAATGCCGTCAGGGTAATAAAGGCGATTAAACCTAGCCAATACAATGATTTGGGAGCATCAGTCGTCGGAAGTCCTCTTACCGTCTGTGATCCGCTGCCAAACCGCAGGAAATTGCCGGGCAGACCGAGACTTTTTGGTCGTCATCCGCGCGAGCATCCCCGAACGTCGTATCTTGGTCTTCACAGACGCGAGGATCGTTTTTAAGAATAGTGCTGACCAATGCCCAGAAGCACTATCACCTTCGACACCGTGCGGGCCGAACCCGCATCGCTCATCGTACGTGTGGATTTCGATGACCGCGCCGAGCTGCTCGATGCGGACCCCGCTGTTTACTACGTGACCGACCACTACGTCGGATACAGCGCCGTGCTGGTTCGCTTGTCTCGCGTGAATCCCGATGCACTGCGAGACTTGCTCGGCATGGCCTATAAGTTTGTGACCCGCAAAGCCGCGCGCCGTTCACCAGCGCGGAAGCGCCGCTGACGGAATCGCAGTCTTTCCTTCCCGCTTTTCTGGAAGACGCCAGCGCATCCTACGTCGCGGCCCGTCGCGCGCGGTTAGTTCACATCACCAGCATCATGGTGTCGGCAAGTTAGGAATGCAAGTCTCTCGGAGACGCCTATTTAGGCTGCGACTCAGGTTTCGTACTTACCGCGATGACAGGTCTAGCAAGAGACAGAGCGGGTTTCGGCAAAGTTCTCGTCTTTGATCTGGTGCAACATGGGACCGCAGATTAGTATGGATCGAATCGAAACCCGCACGAACCAACATGTCTATCGCCTGTCGGGGTCACAGATAGCTAGCGATATTACCTCTTAACGCCAACTGCAGGTTCGGATATCACTGCGTAACCTGAGCTGGCCAGCAGCGCTGGGCTCGGCACAGCGACCTCCGCCGTAGCCGATCAGTCCTATGGAGGCCGAAGTCCGCAGCAACAGGCACGCGCAGCCGAGTTCACAAGTTGCTCGCGGCCGACTCGGATGAGGTTTCTCTCCCTTGCAGAAACGTTGACAGACTCCCCGCCATGTGAACAAACTCGGCCGGCATCATGATTATAGTAGTGCTGTTGTTCTCCGCGCCCACCTCGGCCACCATCTGCATGCGGCGCAACTCGAGCGCGGCGGGGTTCCCGACCATCAACTGCGCTGCTTCCGCCAGTTTCTTGGAGGCCTCCAGTTCGGCCTCCGCTTTGATGATGCGGGCGCGTTTCTCCCGCATCGCCTCAGCCTCCATGGCCATCACGCGCTGCATGTCCTGAGGAATTTCCACGTCCTTCATCTCCAGCAATTCGACGGCGACTCCCCAAGGAGTGATATTCCCGACCACGTTCTTGCTCAATATGCTGTTGATCTGATCGCGCGCTTTCAGAACTTCGTCCAGATCATGCTGGCCGATTACGTTTCGCAGGCTCGTGAGCGCTACCTGCTGGACGGCAACGCGGAAATTCTCGACATTTAGAACGGCCTTCTGCGGATCGCTGACGCGATACCAGAGTACGGCGTTCACCTTCACCGTCACGCTGTCGCGCGTGATGGTTTCCTGCTGCTCGATAGGAGCGGTGACCACCCGGAGGTCGATGCGGGTTTCGTTTTCGATACCTAGCGGAATCAGCCAGAACAGTCCAGGGCCGCGCAGCCCGGTGTAGCGTCCCAATCGAAACACGACCGCGCGCTGGTATTCTCTAGCGATCCGCAGACCGGACAGCAGGACCAATAGCACCACGATCGCGACGCCGGTCAAAATCATACGAGCAAGCGTACCATGCAGATGCGCTGTTGACTCGGTCAACTATAGGAAGTCTGGGGAAGCGCGGCTGACCAATTTTGCCGGCTGCCTCCGGGAACTGCCCGTGGTTGCGGGCGTTAGTTTCGCTGCCGATATTAACTGATAACGCCAGGTTGCCAGGCGTGAAGCACCCGAAGAGTGGGCGCCCTGCGATCGCGAGGCACTTCTACCGGCCATCACAAGCCAACCTCCGCGGACCTAACTGGTCAACCCGCTGATCCCATTGTAAGATTCGCCGACGATCCACCCGGAGCAGCCGGACCCTTTCTTGAACTTCGTATCTCGGGAGCGTGACACGGCACGCCCGGCAGGGACGAAGTGATGGCAGGCTGAAAGGCGTCTGTCGGGGGAAGTCTGACGCCTTCACACAGCCGGACATAGCGGGAACGGAAGAGCGCATTTGAGGCATTGACCGCCTAGATTCGGAGTACAGCCTCTCAATGGGGATCGCATATGTCGGCAGCCGTCGGGACATTGCATCTGGTAGCCGCCCCTTCCCAATACTGAACAAAAGCGTTCTTTATCATTCACTATCCGTGTTGGCAATCTGAAAAGGGGTTTGGGGCATTTGGCCGAAATTGGCCTACGGCCCATGTGAATCCCCAGTTTCCCAGAACCTTCCGGCTCGCACCATCGCCAATGGTGTCATTCTGTGTTTTCCACAACTGACGGAGCCGCTGGGCCGCTGAGCAGCTCGGTGGCACCATCATCTTGTCTCGCCGGATTAAATGCCAATTGGCAGGCGTGACGCGGGTAGATTCAAGTCAGCAGAGCGCGTTCAGGCACCCATCCGGGAGAGGTACACGTTCGCGAAATTCACCTGACTGTGAGCAGCGGCCAGTCGAACGTAGGTCGTCCAAGGCATAGAAGAAAACAACATTTCATTAAAAAGACATTCCGTTGTGACGGGTTTGCAACCTCCGACGCTCGGAATTCGATTCAACTCAGAGGAATGGCTCCTCGAAAGAATTCACCGGCGAGAAGGTTGCTGGCCGTTGCGCTGTTTACTGTGTGCGGCGCCGCACGTTTTGGTGATCTCCTCGCGCAGCAGGCGAGCGAGCGCGTCCCCTTGCGGGCACCGGGCCAGATCTCGCACAATACCTGCGCGGCCAGATTGCCGGGAACTACCGTCGCGGAACCGGAAGATCTGCGAAGTGTCGATGGAGAACTAACGGTCGACCTGACTCTGCATAACTATAAGGAAGCGGATGGTTCGACTCGTTACTGCTACTCGACACCGGACGGAAAAGAGTCGCCCAATCTGCGGCTGAATCCGGGCGATCTTCTGGTTCTCAACCTGAAGAACGATCTGACCGACCTCGGTGGCGTTGCACCAACCGGGAATCATCACCTTCACACGGGCGAAAAAAAGAAAACAGATCCGTGCGTCAGCGGTTTGATGACCGCAACGTCGACGAACCTCCACTTCCATGGATTGACGATCCCCTCGACATGCCATCAAGATGACGTGCTCAACACGTCGATCCAGCCAGACGACCGTCCGTTTCAGTACCGCTTTCGCATTCCAGCGAATGAACCGCCCGGCTTGTACTGGTATCACCCCCACATTCACGGGTTCAGTAAAGCGCAGGTCCTGGGCGGCGCATCGGGCGCGATCATCGTGGAAGGAATCGAACGAGCGGTCAAAGAGGTGTCGGGGCTGCCCGAACGGGTACTGGTGATCCGCGATCGCGACCTCGTCAATCCCGATGTGTCACACTCGAAATCCGAGCCGGTTCTGCCCCCGATGCTGGTAGATCGCGACGGCGATGCGGTTAATAACGGCACCGGCTTCGGGAAGCCCGCCAAAGATCTCTCCATCAACTTTATCCCTGTCCCCTGGCCGGACTATCTTCCAGCAGTGTTGGAAATGAAACCAGAAGAGCGCCAACTCTGGCGGGTGTTAAACGCGTCGGCGATCACGTATCTCAATCTCGAAGTGTTGTTTGACCGCAAGCCGCAACCTCTGGGCCTCGTCGCCCTGGACGGCGTGCCACTGAACGAAAACGGAAAACCGGGAGATGCGGTGAATCGGCAAACACACCTCGGAGTGCCGCCCGGCGGTCGAGTGGAGTTTATTGTGACCGGCCCTCCCGCGAAGGCGCAGGGGTTTTTGGTGACCAGAAGTGTGGACACAGGACCCGCCGGGGAGAACGACCCCAATCGGGCCATTGCCAGAATCGTCCCTTCGGAAGAAGCACCGGAGCCGCGATCGAGACTCGCCGCTTCCCCTAAGCCTTTACACCCTCCCGATGCCCCGTGGCTGGGGGATGCAAAGCCTGTCCGCACCCGCCGGCTCTACTTTTCCGAGAAGCCAGCCGACCCCGCGAATCCCACCGGCCCGACGGAATTTTTTATCACTGTCGATGGCCAGACACCAGTTGCCTTCGATCTGAAGTCGGGAATTCCGAATATCGTGGCGCAACAAGGAACAGTGGAAGACTGGATCATCGAAAACCGGTCCAATGAACTGCATGCATTTCACATTCACCAGTTGCATTTCCTCCTGCTTGACTATCTGGGAAGGCCGGTGAATGAGCCTTACCTCCGCGACACGGTGAACGTGCCTTATTACAACGGACGATCGCTCGTCTATCCGTCCGTCCGGCTGCGAATGGATTTTCGCGACCCCAGCGCAGCCGGCACGTTTGTCTATCACTGTCATCTTCTCGAACACGAGGACGGCGGAATGATGGGACTGATTCGCGTAGAACCTCCCGTTCCCGGGGAGCACGCTTCTGTCAACGCGGCACAGTAACGCAAAATTTGTCCATCCGATGTTCGATTGTAATTTGCGTATTTCATAATGTATCGGTCGTATCCAATCAGCACCAGACCGCGACTTTACGGAGACGAAAAGCCTTGACAACATCTCGATCGAACACCATGCCGCCACTCGGTAAAGGGCTTGTGCTCATCGCCCTATTGCAGTTCGCGCCATTCACCTCGCTGTTAGCCCAGAGCAACGATAACAATACCGTTACGCCGATCAAGCATGTCATCGTGATCATCGGCGAAAACCGCAGCTTCGACCACGTGTTTGCCACGTACCAGCCGGTTACCGGCCAAAGCGTTTGGAATTTGTTTTCGGAAGGAATCGTCAACGCCGACGGAACTCCCGGGCCGAACTTCTGGAAGGCAGCGCAGAAGGCCGCTTCCGATGCGGCGCCGGATGCGTTCCTATTGAGCCCTCCGCAGACAGAGTTCCCGGGCGATGTTCTGCCGGCGCCGCTTAACGGCGGGCCCACAGATTCCTACGTGAAGGGCGATAGCCTCACCCTCGCGCAGCAGTCGGAAAACGGCCTCCCGTCGAATTACTACCAATATCTGGTCTCGGGCGGAACCGGATTAAGTGGTTAGGTGCCCGATACGCGAATTACGGATGTGAATTCGTTGCCGGCTGGTCCTTTCCAACTGACCAACGGCAGTACATTTACTTACAACTCATACGCCGCCAGCCCGGTCCATCGTTTTTACCAGATGTGGCAACAGCTCGACTGTAACGCCAGCCAAGCTTATCTCGAAAACCCGTCGGGTTGCCTCGCGACTTTGTTTCCGTGGGTGGAAGTCACAGTAGGCGCCGGAACGAACGGCGCCGCACAGCCTTCCAACTTTAATACGAACTATAGCCAGGGCGCCACAACAACTGGGGAGGGTTCCACCGCGATGGGCTTCTACAACGTGCAGCAGGGCGATGCGCCTTACTTCACCAGTCTCGCCAATAACTACGCGATGAGCGATAACTTCCATCAGTCCGTACTGGGTGGCACGGGCGCAAACCACATCATGCTGGGCCACGGGGATGCCATCTGGTTCAGCGATGGCAATGGCAACCCGGCGATGCCTCCGCACAACACGCTGGTGGCGCAGGGCACCCCCAACGCCGGCACCGTGGATGAAGTCGAGAACCCGAATCCGGCCCCGGGCACGAATAACTGGTACACCGAAGATGGCTATGGCGCTGGCTCTTACGGATCAGCTTCTTCAGGCGGCGGCTCTTACACCAACTGCTCCGATACCACCCAGCCGGGTGTCACGCCAATCGTGGACTATCTGTCGTCACTGGTTCGTCCCATCGAACCGAAATGCGAGACCGGCCATTACTATCTGCTGAATAATTACAATCCCGGCTACTTCGGGGATGGCAGCAATGCGTACACCGATACCGATGCGAACAACACCGTGTTCACCATTCCGCCTTCCTCCGTGCCGAGCATTGGTGACTCGCTGATCGCCTCGAACATTTCCTGGAAATATTACGGCGACCAGTGGGACAACTATCTAAACGATAAGTACCAGCTCAACTACGGTGCGATGGGTGCCAACACCGACGAATACTGCAACATTTGCAATCCGTTCCAGTACGATACGTCGATCATGGCCAATGCCTCGATCCGGACTGCGCACATTCAGGATACGGCCAATCTCTACGCAGACATTCAGAACAACACGCTCCCGGCGGTTTCGTTTGTGAAGCCGAGCGGACTGGTGGATGGCCACCCCGCATCGTCCAAACTGAATCTTTTCGAAGGCTTCACGCAGATGATTGTGTCGGCGGTGCAGGCCAACCAGGTCCTATGGAATGAGACTGCTATCCTGATCACCTTTGACGAGGGCGGCGGTTATTATGACTCCGGCTATGTGCAGCCGCTGGATTACTTTGGCGACGGCACGCGTATTCCGATGATCGCCGTTTCTCCCTTCACGACGCCGGGCACCATTACGCATAACTATTCGGACCATGTCTCGGTACTCAAGTTCATCGAACGAAACTGGACTCTGAATCCGGTGACCAGCCGAAGCCGCGACAACTTCCCGAATCCAATCGTGAGCACCGCGAATCCGTACGCACCCAATAACAGCCCGGCCATCAGCGACCTGTTCGAGCTGTTCAACTTCACGCTTCCGGCCCCGACGGTCACCCTTAGAGTACCCGGCAGCACCGCGACAACCTACTACGTAGGCGACTCGTTCACTCTGACGGTGACGGGCACCGGATATGCGCGCCAGCCGGTGTCGGTGGTTGAGAACGGAGGTGAGCCTTTCACCTTCGGACCCGTCAATGGAAACACCTTTACTGTCAGCGGTACGTGGACGTCAGCGAACGTCGGTACTTACACACAGACTTGGTATGTAGACGGTGTGGCGGCGACTCCGACGCTGAGGTTCAGCGTCGCGCCGTAACCAGCGAGAACAAACCCGAAAGACAAGGACTCCCAGTGTCCGTCACGGCGAGTCCTTTTTCATCGCAGTGGAATTGGCAGGAATACCGAAAGTCCCATGGAACTGCGAATGGGCGCCCGTTCACCGGCCTGCTCGTCCCCAAACGGCGATCTGGAAGATTACTCCCAAGAGTCGCGTTCAGGTCCATCTCGAGAGGACCGGCTTTCTGAGCCGCGACCCGTCCCCGATTCAATGACGCACCACCATACCCGGTAACGCGTTGGTCATCCGGCCTTCGTTATTCACCGGAAGTTAATCCTCGCGAGTGTGGCCGTGTTCACTTCCCACGGCTCGAAATGCCAGAACTGAGAAACTGAGCAACTTGATTAGCGAATATTGGTCCAGAAGCGGCGTTCTCAGAAATTTGTTCGCCAAAGTCGCGATTCTTTTGAATGGGCCCGACGAATGTAGTTTGCCTTGCCAAGCCCCGTCGTGAATGATAAAGGACGCTAGATTCTTGGACGGGGAATCGTAAACAGAACTACTTCAACAATCCGGCGTGTAACATTGTTACCTCCCGCCCGTTAAGCCATTGGGATTTCAAGGGGTGTGTCCGACGTGATGTTGATGTACTTGCTGAATGAAAGGAATCAGCTCGGGTAATGACTCGTTCACCCGATAGCCTGGTCCCCTCTGTCGCGGGGCAACCTGATACGGAGAAGCGGGACGACAAAGCCCTCACCTGTTGGCAGGAGGGCGAGGCGAATTTGCGGGCCGCAACAGAAGTAAACGCCGTTACAGCATCGTCAAATCCACCAGCAATCATGCCAATTCAGCTGGATCTTTTCCCGGGGCGAGCCTGTCCCTTGGAGGTGAAGCCTGCCACGGACCGGAATACAGCGAGAGTAAATCCGGCCCGCCGGGACGGTGTAGAGGGCGGCAGCACGCAAAGACAGCGCATCAGCACAACCGGAGAGGCCCTGTTCGGCCCGCCGGAGGAAACTCCGAGTGGTAGGGAGGCGTATAAGGGGAGAACCCGAAAGCGCGGGAACGAAACCGGACAGGGAATCGGAGGTGGCCACAGTACCGTTGAACTTCGGGAAAACCGGAGGGAGGGAAGGGCCGCTACTTTCATCGAGCGACCAAAACAGGGAAAGGCAGCCGGAATGCCCCCGCAAGGGAAAGCTCAACCCCGGCCCCGCCTCGCCAAGCGCAAAGCGCCCGCGAGACTTGACCCTGCCCGCAAACTGCAGAGGACGCTATACCGAGTGGCCAAGCAACAACCGGAAAGGAGGTTCACGCTTCTCTACGATAAGGTCTGTCGGCAGGACATCTTGCAAGAGGCCTGGCGACGGGTGAAGTCCAACAAGGGTGCAGCCGGTGTGGACGACGTGGATATCGACGAGATACGGGAGTATGGCGAAGCGCGGTTTCTGGGCGAGATCGAACAGGAACTTCGTAACGGCAGCTATCGTGTTTCGTTGGTCCGGCGAGTATACATCGACAAGCCCGGACAGCCGGGGAAAACCCGGCCTTTGGGCAT
>CAVYTS010000024.1:0-217388 GCA_963771305.1 uncultured Acidobacteriaceae bacterium | reverse complement strand
TGGCATGATCCGGTATCATTTTCGGGATCAGAATGGGAGTGTTTTTCCTCGATCAAATCATGAACGACTGCAGCTCGCTCTGATTTCGCTGTCTACATCGAGCAACTAGAACGCGGAAGCTGACGAGGGCCGGCCCGCTGATGAAGGGTGTTCTGCCATCGCTGCCATTCCCAAACTTCGGCTAAGATCACGCCGCTCGATGCCCCGGCCGCGGTTCCAGAGCAAGCGCCTCTGGTCACTCGTCCTCTGATTTCGGATCCGAAGCGAGCGGCGATTCGAGCTCGAATTCGAAGAGCGAAGGCTCCCTCGAAGTGGCCACCAGCTGCGCTCTGACAGCTTGAATTGTGTCGCGAGCGGCCTTCTTCGACGGTGGCTGAACAGCATCGGAAGTCGGTGCCACCGGCGTCGGTGTTGCGCCAACCGAGGACTCAGCTGGCGATTTGGGCACCTGCGCTGGCCGAATTCGCGCTTGCTTGGCGCGCTTTTTCACGAAATCATGGACAGTACTGGGAGCGACGGATATCTGCAAATGCTCGCGAAAGAAGACAGCAATCTCCTGGTAGGTGCGGCCCCGGTAACGGTTTACGGCACCGGTCAGGGCGGCTTCGCAATTCCTGCTTCGTCAGCCCCCCCGGGGACCCAGCCCTTCAGGAACGGCGAAGATTGGCGAGACGGAATATGACGTTCGACTAAATGCCAGCCCCCGCGAAGTGAGTGAGCTTAACTCGCTGCCCATCAAACACGTGAATGGCACAACTATCTATTTGCGCGATGTGGCATCGGTTGCCGACGGGTTTGCACCCGCAAACCAACGTGGTTCGTCAAGATGGCCGGCGCGGCGTTTTGGTGTCCATTATCAAGTCGGGCACGGCATCGACACTGGATGTGGTTTCGGGCATCCGCAGACTTCTCCCGCGGGTAGCTACGACGCTGCCGCCGGAATTGAAGATTGAGCTGCTCGGCGATCAATCGATTTTTGTCCGTGGTGCGGTCAGCGGAGTGATCCGCGAAGCGATCATTGCCGCGGCGCTGACCGGCCTGATGATTCTGCTCTTCCTCGGAAGCTGGCGCAGCACATTGATTATCGCCCTTTCCATTCCCCTTTCGATTCTTACTTCGGTCATTGTGCTAGGCGCTCTGGGACAGACGATCAACATCATGACGCTGGGGCCTGGCGCTGGCGGTGGGCGTGTTGGTGGACGACGCTACCGTCACGATTGAGAATATCGAGCGCTTTCTCGAAGAATGGCGCGATCTTCACGGCGCGATCCTGGAGGGTGCAGGCCAAATTGCAACGCCGGCCCTGGTCTCAACGCTGTGCATCTGCATCGTATTCCTGCCCATGCTTTTCCTGGGCGGGGTAGCGAAGTATCTGTTTGTGCCGCTTTCGGAAGCAGTTGTCTTCGCGATGCTCGCGTCGTATGTTCTTTCCCGGACGCTGGTTCCAACCGGCTATGTACCTACTAAAAGCGAAGAGTCATTTTAGCTATTCACGAAACCCGTTGGTTCGTTTTCAACGCGGCTTCGAGCGCGTCTTCGAGGCGGCTCGTGAAAGCTATCGAGTCTTGTTGACGCGGCTGGTGACCTTTCGCAGACTCTTCATCCCTCTGGCCCTATTGGCCTGCTTTAGCTTGTTCACGCTGGTCCCGTTCCTCGGGCAGGACTTCTTTCCAAATACCGATAGCGGCCAGTTCATCTTGCACGTGAAAGCAAAAAGCGGTTTGCGGATTGACGAAGTGGCGCGCCTCTGCGACCTGGTCGAAAACTCGATCCGCCAGACAGTTCCCGCGGACGAGCTGGGCACCATCAGCGACAACATTGGAATGCCGTACAGCCAGATGAACACGCTACACATGGTTTCAGGGACGATCGGGGCGAGTGACGCGGATGTGATGGTCTCACTAAAAGAAGGCCATCATCCGACAGCAGACTAATCCGCCAACTGCGGGCCAAACTGCCGGCCGAGTATCCCGGAACAACATTTTCTTTCTTGCCGGCTGACATTGTGACACAGATCCTTAACTTCGGCCTGCCGGCGCCGATCGATGTTCAGGTTGAAGGCACAGACAGCCCGGGAAACCGCAAAGTCGCCAACCGGATGCTGCAGGAGATGCGCCGTGTCCCTGGGTTAGCGGACCTACGAATACAACAGCCGGACGACTACCCGGTATTTGATGTGCACGTGGACCGGACCAAGGCCGATCAAGGCGGCTACACGGAGCACGACGTGGCGACCAGCCTGCTGAACACCCTGAGCGGCAGTTTTCAGATCCAACCGATGTTCTTCCTGAACTACAACAATGGCGTGAACTACAGCCTGGTTCCTGAGCAATCACACTGGGGACATCGTGTCGGTGGATTTCTTTACTGTACCGACGATTACGCTCAAAGTATTGTTCGTGTTCGTGGTCATCGCCCATCGCCGGCGCGAGGTCCTGCACTTCCATGTGACGGATTATCCGACGGCAGAATGGATTGCACAGCAGGTGATCGAAGCTTGTGCCTACCGGGATATGCCGAGATATCTAATTCGTGACCGCGACCGCGTTTACGGCACTGCTGTTCGGCTACAATTGCAGGCCTTAGAAATTCAAGAAGTGCTGGCAGCGCCAGCGAGTCCCGGCAGAATGCTGTCGCGGAGCGGCTGATCGGCTCGATTCGCCGCGAATGCCTCAACCATTTGGTAATTCTCGATGCCCACCATCTCAAACGAACGCTCGCATCGTACTTGGACTATTACCAGCGATCAAGAACACACTTGGCGTTGGCAAAAAATTGCCCGATCCCACGGGCTGTCGCAGGTCAAGGGAAGATTGCAGCCACTCCTTACTTGGGTGGCTTACATCACAGGTACACACGCATCGCAGCATGAGGCCCAAGCATAGACATGATATCGGCGAACGACAGGAGCAAGGTGACCTCGTCGAGGGTCTGCCTCCGATCGACCCCTGGACGAAATCGAATGTCGGAAGGCTTCCCTTAAGCAAATAAGCACCGACGTGAGGAGCGGAGTGCCTGACTTTAAAGATGAAAGATAGTGTGACTACCGAACCTTTGCTTGCATGCTCGTATCTGGGTGGGCAGAATTGCCGGCTGGTTTGAGGTCAATCCGGACTTCTTTACGTGATGCGTGAACAATCATTACTTTTGTTTTGGGGTTCCAACTGAACTTGCCTCCCACAACGCTCACTGGGAAGCCGGCGCCGATCTTAAGTAGCTCCTCGGAACTGGCATCAAATTTCCGATAAGCGATCGCGGCTGAGCCGTATTCGATCCTCTGGATTACCGAGGACGTCCGCAGCAGATGGTTTTGATCGTCGGGAGAAAGCTTGGGCAGGGACGCCATCGCACGCAGATAGTGGCGTACATAATCGCCGTAACCGTCCGTTAGCCAAATATCGTCATTAGGGTAACGATTGCGCCCGTCGTCATTGACTGAATAAGTAGCCCAATTCAGACGCCGTATCTCTTGCTCTTGGTCGCGGCAGTCGCCGGTCTTCTCGCAATAAAGCAACTTTACAGAGGCATGACGCGAAGTGTGACTGTTGCCCGGCACAAGATATTTCGTTTGCTCATTGATGGGTGTGACATGGAGAGCGCTGAAGTTGTGATTGCCAAGCCGGTCTTCTGACCATTTTAGAATCGTCGCGGCCTGCTGCTTTCGGTCGCCGCCCCAGGCCGGATGCTCGAGAATGTAGGCAGCTAATGTGTCGGCGTTGATTTCGGTGTCTGAGTAGTCTGCCGTAGGAATATCTTCAAAGAACGGCCCCCACTTGTTCGCGGGAATCGCGTACGTTTTTAGCCAGGTTTCCACTAGCGCGGCGGTCTTCTTGTAGGCGGCGCCGTTTCCTTCATGAAGGTCTTGTAAATCGTTGAATAGACGCAGCGCCAGCGTCCAATTCGAGGTGTAAGCGGCGGTGAAAAGCTTTCCGTCGCGTGTGTCTTCGGCTACTTTGCCAGTCTCGGCGTGCACGCGAAAAGGCCACGGGGATTGCTCCGCATCACCGGGCTTCACAGTGGCGACGAGCGTGTCGGCAATCTTCACCGCGGCGACGAGGTAGTGTCTATTCCCAGTGATCTTATAAAGCACTACCAGTTCTTTGCCGAAGCTCGCGGCTTTATCCGGTTGCAGGTATCCCTTGCCGGCGCGCATGTCGCCGTCGAAGGTGCCCGAACAAACGGCGAGATCGTAGGGATATGGCAGATTGGCATAGAGGACGTCTGGTGCCGACATGCCGTGGTCCAACCAGTAATCGACCATCATGGCCATGTTTCTGTGCAGGTCGGGATCGCCCAAGTAGCCATAGAACAGGTTCCAGGAATCGAGTGCCATGGGAATCTGATCGCCGCCAATGCCCCGCTCATCGTCTTTCTTTTCGCTCCAGACCTGGTGCTGCAGGTAATACGGAATGTGGTCGCCACAGGTGCGCATGCCTAGCCAAAACTTCCAGACCAGACGCAGATCATGATCGTAGGCGACGGATGGGCGCTGGTTGTACCATGGCACGATGGCGCCAGTCGCATCCGTCTTCACATCGTGATAAACGATGTGACTGGTATTAACCGGAAAGTCCTTCCGGTCTTGGGCTAGCGCTGCGGCGACCAGCGACAACAGTACTAAAGCGCGATAAGTAAGGCTCATGGTTTCCCTTCGCTAATGGAAGTGTGGACAAATCCCGCTAAGAAATCAGTGCGCGCAGGGGTCACGTCGTCGGAGCGTCGTCCCCCACAGCGATAAGCAAAGAACTCCTTCCATGGCTCACTTCCCCCACTCAGGAAAGGCCGTCAGCGCATCAACGATGTTGTGAACCTTATCTGTGTGCGCGTCTTCCTGCCAGCCGCCGCGGCGGTTTCCGAGCAGCGAGTCGCGCGGACACCCGTCGGCGTCCACCGCGTAGAGCGCAAACGTCAGAGCCTGCTGCGCGATCCTTTTGTACTCGGGTGAGCCGGTGGCGGCTGAGTAGAGAGCAAGTACAGCGCCGTAGCTGGAATTGATGCCCCCCCATGGGTCTCGGTCTTCATCCTGCTCGCCGCATACTGCTACTCCAAAATGGACGCTTGTGAAGGTCACGCTGACAAAGTCGATCAGTAGCTTTGCGTGTGTCTGCCAATCGGGATCGAGAGTGTCCTTCTTCTCGACCAGATAGCGTGCCAGGGCCAACGGCGCCCATGCAGTTCGGTTCTTCTGGGAGTGATGGTCTTCGAAGAACTCAACGAATAGCCGGCCGTCTTTCTTGGCCGTCGGAAGCTGGTAGGTCAGGATCCATGTCCACAGTTCAGAACGCGGTCTCTGAAACTCCGGATAGCCCAGTGCGATGAGCTCATCAAAAAGCCGAAGATTGAAGGTCATGTTACCGGAGACTTCACCGCGCGCCGCGCCGGTCCGGTAGTCGACTCGAAACGGCCACGGCGAGTGAGTCGCATCGCCTGCCCGCATATTGGTAGCAAGCACACGGGCGTTCTGCAACGCCTGATCGAGGTAGCGCTGGTCTTTGGTTTCCTCGTACAGTTTGGCTAGTGCATAGCCGGCTATGCCCCCTTTGTCGGGTTGTACCTCGTACGGCTTGTCGTCTTGCGACCCGGAATCGGCCGGCTCGGGGAACTTGCCCCGAATGCCGGTAGAGCGGGTGAATCGTGGGTACTTGCCGGTAGTCGGCCGTAAGCGATTCCTTCACCAGATAGTCGCCCATGTAGCGAGCGAACTCGACAACCTTCGGATTCTTGCGCCCTGTGTAGTTGTAGTACTTCAGATAGGAAATGATGCCAACGCCGTTCTGCATAGAAGGAATGAAGTCGAAGCGTTTGGGATCGGCTTGATGTTCGCCGTCCATAAACGTCATCCACACGAACCGCGGGTAGCCGTGCTCGACGGGACACTGCAGGTACCAGTTCATTTCGCGGTCGAGCGTGTCAGACCAGGAGGTCCAAGGAATCAAAGAACCGTCATCGGCATACTTCGCCTCGTGGCTGCCCAACATGACGACAGGGGCGGTGCCGGCGTTCAATATAGGCAATGCCACCGGCAAAAGCAGAAGTCTCAATATCCATTTCGTCATTCGTTGTCTTTCGAAACAATCAGTTCAGGCGACAGGCCGCTCGCTGGGCTCAACGGCCTCGGCGTGCGGCGCGTCATAGTGCGGTGCGTCGTCCCATACGGTAATCAGCAACGTGCTCGCCAGCGCCAGCAATCCACCGGCGATCATGAAGCCTGTTAAGTGCTCATGCAGCACGATCGCCGCAATGAGAATCCCAAAAAACGGGATGAGGTAGTTCGAGAGAGCCGCTTGCGTGGCATCGAGGCGGGTCAGTACGTTCAGGAAGATGACCATCGAAAGGAAGTATTGGAAGACGGCGAGAATCGCCAGGCCGATCCAAACGGTGGTCGAGTAATGAAAGAGGTTCGTGAACCCGCTCGGCTCAATCGCGACCGTGATCGGCAGCAATACCAGCAGCAGCGCATAGTAACTGTAGAGCAAGACCTGCAATGGGGAATGCCGCTCCAGCGCCTTCTTGCTGTATGCATTGTAGAAGGCACTGCCGAGAACGCTCAGGAAGATCAGCGAGTTGCCACCCAAGTAACCTTTCCCAAAGTTCAGATCGCTCCAATCCACGCCGGAACAAGCCAGCACACCGAGCAAAGCCAATCCGAAACTAATCCACCGAATCGTGCTCATATGCTCGCCTAGAAAGAAGTGAGCCATCACTGCCGTGGAAATGGGCATGATTAGAGCCAGCAGCGCGGCGTTAGAGGCAGGGGCAAAACGGACGCCCCACGTAATGAACAATTGCGCCACTAACTGACCGGCGATGCCGAGTAGCACGAAGTTCCAAATGTCCTGCTTGGTGATGCGAACACTGGGCTCGCGTTTCACGAGGAAGACAAGCAAAATCGTGGACAGGGCAATGGGAAACGTCACGGCGAAGAGTGGGCCCATCTGCTCCTGCACCAGTTTCACCATCACGAACTGGCTGGCCCACATCAGATTGCAGGATAGGAGCAGAAACCAATCAAACAACTTGGTTGGTTTCGAGCTCATTTTCGCCCAACCCTGTCCAGCGCCAGGCGCAGACTGGAGTCGATGAGATCGCACATTTCGTCAAGGTCCTGCTCCTCGGAAATCAGCGGAGGAGCAACGGCAAACCAGCTCGGATCAACTCGCAGGATGATGCCCTTTTCAAGCGCGGTCTTCTTTAGCTCATTTCCGAGCTCCGGAAACGGTTGCATACTCTTCGTATCTTTGACCAGCTCGACCCCTAGCAGAATACCTTTTCCCCGGATCTCGCGAACCACGCCGTACTTCTTCAGGCAAGTAAGTTTGTCGCGCAGATAGTCGCCCAGCCGTTGCGCCTTTGTGCACAGATCCTTCTCCAGGATCTCGTCCACCACCGCCAGTCCCACCGCGCAGGCAAGCGGGTTGCCGGCAAACGTATGGCCATGGGCAAAGTGAACGCCTTCTTCGGGCGTTCCTTTGAAAGCTTCTGCCATATCCTCGCGAGCAATCATAGCGCCGAGCGGCATCGCGCCGCTCGATATTCCTTTGCCTGTGCAGATGATGTCCGGCGTGACGCCGAAGGTCTGGGCGGCGAACATATTTCCGGTCTTAGCGAAACCCGTAATGACCTCGTCAAAGATCAACAAGACGTCGTACTGGTCACAAGTCTCGCGGAGAATCTGGAAGTACTCGTCTGTGGGTGTGATAATCCCGCCGGTGTTACCGATGGGCTCGATCAGCACTCCGGCAACCGTGCCAGGATCCTCGTGCACGATTACGTCTTCGACACTACGGGCCGCAAACCTGTTCGCCTCTTCCCAAGTCGGAAAGCGATCGCGGTAGTAGCTCGGCGGGAACACCTTCAAAAAGCCGCCCGCTTGCGGCTCGAACTTGGACTTTCTAGGCCCGTTTCCGCTTGCGGCCATGCCCCCAAACGTCGCGCCGTGATAGCCATAATACCGGCTGATGAACTTGTGCTTGTTCGGCCTCCCGCTCTGCTTGAAGTATTGACGGGCAAATTTCAGCGCCGATTCGACGGCCTCCGAGCCGCCGCTATATGGCTTCACATACTTCAGGTTGCCCGGCGATATGTCGCCCAGCTTCTCGACGAAATCGAGCAGGATGTCCGTGATGCTGTGCAACGGCGGCGCCAGCGTAACCTTGTCCATCTGGTCTCGCATGGCCTTCATAACGCGCGGATGACGGTGACCGAGCACGGCGACAAAGATTCCGCCGATTGCGTCGAAGTAGCGCTTGCCGTCGGTGTCCCAGTAGTAAAGGCCTTCCGCTCGCTCTATAACTAACGGATGCTCGAGAAACTCGGATGTTGCATGGTAGTCAATGAAGGTTCGTTTGAGCAGCTTCAGCTGCCTCTCTGATAACTGCATAGTTAATCTCCTGGTGGCAATCCGGAGCTAAAGCCTCCATCAACTGCCACCGCTGCGCCGGTCATGAACGACGCATCATCACTCGCCAGAAAGACCGCCACCCTAGCTACCTCCCCGGGTTTCCCGATTCGGCCCAGGGCGTGCAGTTTTCCTGCCTGCACGCGGGCGGCGTCCGGATTCGGTTGCGCAAGAAAGTAGCCTTCGGCAAGACCCGCGTCTATGTAGCCGGGACAAATTGCGTTGACCCGAATCCCTTCGCGACCATGGTCAATCGCCAGCGCCTTTGTGAAGCCGAGAATCGCGGCCTTGGTGGCGCAGTAGCCGGCGCACATGGGCTCGACGAACGTGCCGTTCACCGAGGACATGTTGACGACTGAGCCGCGCGTGGCGCGGAGATGCGGCAGGAAGTACTTTGAGCAAAGGAACACACCGCCAACGTTGACGGCCATCTGCCGCGCCCACTCCTCGGGCGAAGTGTTCTCAATCCGCTTGTTGACCTGGATGGCGGCGTTGTTCATCAGGACGTGAACCGCGTGAAACCGCTCCAGCGTGGCATTTACTAACGCTTGGACGGATTGCGAATCGGCCACGTCAGTGGTTACCGCAAGGGCTACGCCGCCGTTTGCCATTATCAAGCTCTCGGTCTCGACGGCAGCGGCACCATTGATATCGGCTACAACAACTTTCGCTCCTTCTTCTGCAAATGCTCTAGCGATAGCGCGGCCGATGCCTGCGCCGGCGCCCGTGACAACTGCCACCTTATCGGCAAGTCGCATTTAGGCCGGTATGCTCCATTGAGTGATCATGAGAGGCCGTGTTTCAAATCCTAGAAAAAAAGCCGCAGGCCGAATTGCATCCGGCGGTTGTCGACCGAGGTCGAGAAGATCTGGCCCATGGTCGGATCGCCGACGTTTGCATCGGGCGCGTTGAAGTTGGGGTGGTTAAAGGTATTGAACGCGTCGATACGGAGTTGCAACTTGACCCGCTCCGTCAAAGAAAAGGTTTTGAACAAGGATGAGTCCAACTGTTGTAGGCCGTCGGTATGCAGCGGGTAGAAACCGGAATTGCCGTAGCTGTCGACCACCAGGTCGTCGGAGAAGCAACTGGTGTTAAACCAGTTATTGACAGTCGCATTTGAGACGTTCCCGCTGCAAGTGCGATTGGGTTGGTTGCTTTGGCCATTGTTGAGCAAGCTGACCGAGGACGTAACATTGAAGCGTAAGCCACTGCGAACAGTCAGGAACCCCGAGTACTGCCAGCCTCCGAGGAACGCATCTACTACCCGGTTTGCGTTGCCCAGGAATTGCTTGCCGCGGCCTACCGGAAACTCATAGCTGAACTGCGCGGTGAAGGTGTTAGCGATATCCTGCTGAGTCGGCCCTGAGTATTGCCAAATGTTAGTTTGGTCGATGTTGTTGCCGTTCGCGAAACTGCGTGCCCACGCGTAGCTCGCCTGGAGCATGAAGCCATGCCAGGGCTGCATAGTCACACGGGCAGTAAGCGCGTTGTACCAGGTAGCGGCGTTCGAATACTGGATCGGAATATCTCCAATCTGAGGATATTCGCCATACAGTGGACGAGCCGTGTTGTAATCGACGCCGGGCTGCTGAGGCGGGGCCTGGTTGATGTTCGTCGTGTGGTTGTTATGAAGACCCCGCACCCCCAAATAGCCAACGTCCACGAGTACGTTTCGCCCTATCTGGTGTTGCACGTTGAACGACATTTGCGCCACTTCCTGGTTCTGCCAGTTAATGTCCGTGCCGCGGATGACGGCGTAAGGTGGGATGATCAGTTGCCCCGACGGACCATAAACGGCGGCGGCCAATGGCAAACCGTCTTTCGAAAGAGACAATGTTGGTGTCAAGTTATTCGGTGTTAAATACTGTGTTTTGGCGTAGTTTGGATAGTCGAGACCCAGGATCGTAAGCGGACCGCTCCAGTAGGCTTGCCAGTAGGAAATGCCGTACCCGGCTCGAATGCTCGTCTTCCCGTTGTCGGGGGTCCAAGCCAAGCCTACCCGCGGTCCGAAGTCTCCTTTATCGAGGTTGAGCGCGGGACTGCGATTGCTCGGAGTAGCCAAAACGAGTTGGTTGGTGGACGTGTCCCAATTGGATTCCCGGTTGTAACGTTCGATCGGCCGCGTAATCAGCTCATAACGCAGTCCAATGTTGAGGGTCAGACTCGGTAGGATCTTGAAATCGTCCTGGGCGTAGAACGCGGTCTGCCAAAGGGTCTGATAGGGCCAGCCATTGTCGAAGCGCGCGCGTGCACTACTTGTCATTGTGCCTAGTAAGAAGCTGGGATAGGCGAAAGGCGGTGCAACACCATTAAAAGAGGTCATCGCCGGGTCGAATCCAAGCGAGCCCCTGGGATCATCGCCGCCGATGGTATCGGCAGAAGTGTCCTCAATATGATTCGCGTTGGCGCCAAACTTGAATGTATGCTTGCCTTTCACCCATGTGTAATTGTCCGTCATTGCGATGGTGTTGCTTATGATGAAGGCAACCCAATCCGGCGCGCCGAAATTGGAGATCGGTGGTAGCGAGGAATTTTCGAAGATGCCCTGGGTACTCGGATCGCCGAGATTGCCGAGCGGGATACCGTAGTAGTTGTTCCAGTCCTTGTTCTGTGAGTTGGCGTTAGTGTTGACGTGAGTGCGGTTATAGCCGACTCGGGCTTCATTGGCTTGCGTCGCGCTAAAAGTGCTCAAGAACGAGAGCTGCATATTCTGATTGATACTGGTCGAGTTCGCCTGGCCATCCTGAAAGAACTCATTAATGTTAGTCGAGTTAAGGTTTTGAGACTCGAGGATCGAGTAGCGGAACATCCATCGATACTTTTCCGACTGGTTGAAATCAATGCGGCCATCGCCGGCATAGGCATCCTGTTTGTTGCTGTATAGGTAATAGAGATTGTTAGTAAGCCCTGGCAGATTCGCGACACCGAAAACTTTGTCTGCATTCATCTTGGCAGCCGCCGGATCGAACATGCTGGCCGGAATGATGTTGCCGGCAAAAGGCGCGACGGATACCACATTCCCGTTGCTGTCGAAGACCCGGGAATACGGGTTGTAGATCTGGCCGTACGTGTTGTCGGCTCCCGGCGGAGGAGTCAGCGAGTACAGTTCCGAGAAGTTTCCGTTGTACATGTCGGCGGTGGGCGCGCTGGTGTATTCGTTGGTACTGGTTGAGAACTTCGTCCCTTGGAAGTCGCCGAAGAAGAAGAGCCTGTTCTTCAGAACGGGGCCGCCCAAGGAGCCGCCGAATTGATTTCGACGAAACGGATTGGACGTCGTCGCAAAGTAGTTATTCGCGTCTGTAGCATTGTTGCGTAGGTATTCAAACGCCGAACCGTGGTATTCGTTTGTGCCCGACTTGGTGACGACATTGATGACCGTACTTCCCGAGAAGCCGTACTCGGCATCGTACTTGCCGGCATATACTTGAACTTCCTGAATGCCTTCGATGGGCGGCACGACTCCGACATATGCGTTTTGCGGCTCGCGGTTGAAGATTCCCTCGATGTAGACACCATTCGCGTTAGCGTCTACGCCGCCGATCGAGGCCAATTGGGGCCTGGTCAGTCCGATTGCAGAACCGTTTTCACCGCCATTGCTCCCATAGTTGCCGCTTCCAGCGCCGTTGTTTGCGCCCGGCAATAAATTCATCTGATATAACGGGTTGCGATCAAGGTTCGGTAACTGATCGAGCTGCTTGTAGCCGAAGGTTTGGGTAAGCTCAGCGCTTTCCGTGTTGACTGCGACCGGGTGAGCCTCAACCTCAACCGATTGGCGAACCTCGCCAATTCGCATCGAGAAGTCCACCCGCGCCGTATCGCCCGCCGAAACTTCTACTCCTCTTTCAATGCTGCGTTGAAAGCCGGGCGTCTCTGCTTCCACCGTATAGTGGCCAGGGATGAGAAAGTTGATCAGATAGCTGCCATTCCCCTGTGTCTGAACCGTGGAAACAATGCTGGTTTCCTGATTGGTAGCTCGAAGCGTAGCGTTCGCGATCACGGCTCCGCCCGAATCGGTCACAATGCCACTGATTTTTCCCGTATTGATCTGTGCCACAAGCGAGGGGGCCAAAGGCAAGAGGATGAAGACGACCACTGAAAGATACGCGGGCCCGGTCCAAAGACTGCCCCAAATGTGGTTCAAACGACGTTGAGACATAGGCACTCCCAAAGACAAGATGAAACATCATATGTTCAAATGGCGATGTGCGTCAAGGCTTTTCTAGAGTGTTTAGCCACGGATCGGCTCCAGGTTACAGCCAGGCCGTTCATCTACCCTCAACAACGACGTCGGGCGAACCTTCGTGCCTCACTCGAACCACATAGTCTCCCGGCGAAACGGATTCCACCGTATAGCCCGGCTGTTTGAGATCCTTGCGCTCGGCCAGGGTTGCTCCTCCGGCACTGACACGCACCGGCTTGAAATTCAGCCGTAGCACCTGTGTACCTCCGGAGCCAAAGGTCTTGTAGGAAATCCGTTGCGGCCGGTAGCTTACTTTTTGAATGACCGACGACGAGCGAAGAACGTGGTTTTCCCCGACCGGCGCGAGTTCCGGAAGCGCACCCATGGCCCAGTTAAAGTGCCGTAGGTAATCCGCGTAACCATCGCTAAACCAATAGGGCGCATGGTAGTCAGCTCCGCAGCAGGCGATCAGCCCCTCGGAAGAGGCAAAATATGTTGCATAGTTCAGGGAGCGGAAAGCGTCCTGATGCGCTTGGCCGTCGCCTGTTCGGTCGGCATATATTGCATTGATTGCCGCCCACCTTCCGCCATGGCTGCCTTGTCCCGCACGCGAACAACACCCTCCTCGGCCGTCGACTGGGCCCTGCTCGTCGATTGCCCATGCGCCGAGAAACGGTCCCCGTCCGAAACGCAGGCGCACCCAATCGATCATGTGTCCGACATGAGTCACCCACTCGGGGTCAACCGATGCCGGATTCTCCCGCGTCATGATGTAGTACGCAGTCATGTCGGGCAGGAATTGATTCACGTTGTCAGTCATGTGCGGAATGTCCTCAAAGAAGCCTGACCATTTATCCCAAGCCTTGCTCCGGTTGTTCAGAGGATTCTGAAGTACCCAGTTCCAGGCCACATCACGGGCCTTTTGATAAGCTGCGGTGTCGCCCGCTTTGAGCCGTATCAGTTCGTCGAACATTCGGACTGACGAGGAAACGTCACCCCCGTATTCTTCCAGCGCCAACGTTACGCCAGTGCGCGCGTCGAGACGAAACGGCCAGGGTGTGTGCTCGTCGTCACCCACGCGAACATGACGCGCGAGGGCGTCGGCGCAATGCACGGCCGCTTCTAAATACTTGCGGTCGCCGGTCATCTCATAGAAGAGCGCGTAGCCGGCGCCCAGCTGACCCACCTTATCGGTCTCAATGCCTCCATAGAATTCCTTCGGCATATTCTCGATGCAATGGCCGTATTCGGTCTGGTCGTCACAGGACGTCGCGAACGGAACATTCGGCCAATCCCAGCCCGCGGGAGTTGTGCCATGGGCGAGTTGATAGTCGAGC
This sequence comes from uncultured Acidobacteriaceae bacterium, assembly GCA_963771305.1. Lineage (GTDB taxonomy): Bacteria > Acidobacteriota > Terriglobia > Bryobacterales > Bryobacteraceae > CAJCIT01. The sequence continues at coordinate 203,473 of CAVYTS010000024.1, read as the reverse complement.
ATTCCCCGAACCGCAATGATCGCTTCTTCGTCCCCGGAATACGGATACCAGGCCACCACACCATCCACGAACGCTGCGTACACCATCGCCGGGTTGTGTTGCCAGTAGTCGCCCTGGAGAGTGGCACCGTCCATGACCGAATTGATAAGATAGATCTTCAACCCGGTGTGAGTGCGGGTGTCGTTCGGCACCTTGTGCTCAATGAAATCCCAACCCAGTCGTAAGACTTTGTCGTAACCAAGGTTCTTTTCAGGTTCATACCAGGCCAGCAGCTTTCCTTGTTGATCCAGCACCGGCTTGTGAAAAGTCACCTGGGCATTCACATACTTCAGCTCTTGGGCGTCGAGCGAGGACAACAAAAGAAGCAACAATGAAACTGCCATTCGCATGAGGACTCCTCGACGTAAACCCATTCCGCCGCAGATAGACAACGAACCCGCAGCATCGGAACATCATATGTTCACCGCCCGACGAGCGTCAAGCGGGACCGCGCTGAAGAATCCCGAGTTTCATCTCGTTCGCGGGGTTTCAAGCCGATTCGAATGAGCCGGCAGCTTACCAAGATCGTCCTAGCGGAAGCTCTTCAGTACCTTTCTGGAATCATCGAGGGTCTTCTTCATGAGGCGACGGACGGCTTGCCGCGCCCCGACGGAGTTGCGGGCCCGTATTTCTTGAAAAATCTGACGATGCATCTCGAGACCGGTATTGAAGCTGTCGGTGAGCTTGATCTGCTGCAGAAAAACGGACATGACGGGGTCGAGCACCATCTCGAGGTAGGGATTATGGGCAGCGCGCATAACGGCGCGATGGAAACGCAGATCGGCTTCAATCGTGTGTGCCAACCCGTCGCCCTCCTTCGCCATGTCCCGTAAAGCGCTTTCGATTTCCTTCAGATCCTCCGCAGTGGCTCGGACAGCCGCCAGGCTGGCGCTCGTTTCTTCCAGCACCTGCCGTAACTCGGCCATCGACTCGACTTCTGCGCTGGTTGGCATCGGCTGATCGCGAAACAGCCAGAGCAGCGATTCCTTCACTCGATCGGGATTCGGCGCGACGGTGAGTGTGCCCCGGCCGGCGCGGACTTCAACCATTCCTCGATCCTCCAGGATCTTCATGGCTTCGCGGATCACAATTCGACTGACTTGAAACTTCTCCGCAAGTTCCGCTTCCCTCGGCAGGCGAGACCCGGGCGCTGGATACTCTTCGATAATCAGACGCTGCATTTCGTGAAGCACATGTTCACTAAGCCGCCCGTTCCGGAAACTGCGTTTTTGCATTGCGATACCCTCCAATCTTAAGTCCGCGCTCTCCCGAACAAAAGCTGCGAAAGGTATGATCTTGAAATATGTTGGCCGAGGCTCTCGATCTTAACACCATCCGTTTGCGAAATGACCAACTCGAGGTGTCGGTGTTGCCCGAGGTTGGGGCAAAGCTTTTTGACTTGATTCACCGTCCAAGCGGGCACAACTTTCTCTGGCACAACCCGAGGAGGCGGCCCCAACGATATCCCATCGAAGCCAATTTCGACAACTATTGGTGCGGTGGCTGGGACGACGGGTTCCCTACTTGCGAAGCTTGCACGCATAATGGTGAACTCTATCCCAACCTGGGCGAACTGCGTTCGGTGAGCTGGAATGTGGACGCCTGCATCACCGAATCAGAAGAGCCCTGGGCAAAGTTGTTTGCTTTCGGACCTATTAGTCCGATCAGAGCTGAAAAGACCATCCGCCTCCGCCAGAACTCAGTGGAAATGGAGTTTCGTGTTGAGAGCGTCGGCCATCTTCCCATTGACTTCATCTGGGGAACGCACCCGGCCTATGCGATCGAGCCAGGCTGCGTTCTCCACATTCCGGCGCGAACGGGCCTTGTCTCTCAAGCTAGTCACCCGTTGCTCGGGAAGCCCGGACAGAGATACGAATGGCCATTCATCAAGAGCCCTGAGGGTTCGCTGGATATGAGCGAGGTGTTGGAACCCGGAGAATTCTCAGCCGGTCACTACGCGACCGACTTGGCTGCCGGCTGGTATGCCATCGAATACCCGCACAAAAAGCTGGGGCTGCTGTTCGAGTTTCCACTCGAAGTATGTCCTTATCTTTGGCTGTGGCTCAGCTATGGTGGATGGCGAGGTTACTATCTGGCCGCGATCGAGCCCTGGACCAGCTGCCCGGTGACACTTTCCGAGGCTGTCGCGGCCAAGACACATCTCGTACTAAAGCCCGGCGCAGAGTTTACCTGCACAGTGCGATCAACACCGTGGCAGCAGCCGGCGACTCTCGATGACATGCTGCGAGAGAGGGGTCTAAATCGGGATTAGTCGTATTTCAGTCATGGCATCGTAGTTGAGTTCGACAGGAGAAAACCGGCCGCTATGAGTGATGCGTTGAGACGCCAGATCAAAGAGTTCTCAGTGCCCAAGGGCAGTATTGGGCTGTGGTGGTTCGGGCAGAACAGCTTCATCTTTAAATCGCCCGAAGGTACATTGGGCAGCGTTGACCTGTATCTCACCGACAGCTGCGCCAGCCTTCCATACCCCGTCAACCTGAGGCGGCAAGTTCCGATTGTCCTCTCGCCGGACGAAGTGGAAGTAGATGTGTTTGCCTGCACCCACAACCACCAGGACCACACTGACCCGGAGACGATTCGAAACCTGATTCACAAGGACATCATGAAGTTCGCCGGCCCTCACCCGAGCTGCTCAGTTTTCGAACAGGCCAGTGTGGAATCCGGCCGTATCTCCGCAACCTGGCCGGACTCTGTTCTCGAGCACAAAGATCTGCGGCTCACCGGAACATTCGCGGTACCTACGGATTCAACCGATCTGAATCACATGGGCTTTGTTCTGCAGTTCGGCAACGGGCCCAAGATTTATATCACCGGCGACACCGACCATCACGAGCTACTCTATTCGGTGACCAAACATCAGCCGGATCTCGTCATCACCTGCATCAACGGCGGGTTCAACAACCTCTCCGCCTGGGAAGCGGCACAGTTGGTTTCGGTCGTGAAACCGAAAGTTGCAATTCCTTGTCATTACGACATGTTCCCTGATAACTGCGCGAACCCATCGCAGTTTCGTGCGGCGCTGAAGGTTCAGGCTCCCGCTACGACGTACCACGAACTCGCGCATGGCTCGCCATTCGTATTCTCCGCCACTTAGGATGCTTATGACCCGTTATCACTGGTGTTTCCTAATATTGCCGCTGGTTGCTGGCCTTGTCCTTGTCGGGCAAGAGCCATTTCAGGTGACTTCGACCGTGGATGCGCCCACCATCGCCGGGAGGCCCGTGCAACTCGACGCATCGCACAAACTTCTGCCGTGGCCGATGCCTGAGGATACAGGTTACTCATACAACTCACACATCATGACCCAGTGGAGTTTTCTCTGGGATCAATACAATCGCCAGCGCTATTACTACTTCCACTGCTGCTTCGACTTTGATCGCTCCACGTTTGAAATGCAGCCCGACTTCCATTGGGCGAATTCGACTGCCTATCTGCGAGCCATGATGCAGGGGTTCCTGGAGCGCCTCCATCCGTACACAGGCGATGCTCATACCGTCGAGTTTCTGCAAGACTTCATGGACTACGAGCTCGAGAATGGCCTCACACCGGATGACTACGTCTGGCCGCACGTACCCTACACATCTGCTAATCCGGGCGACCGGCGTTACACCGGGTGGAGTCATCACGGCGAGGACTATCTTGAGCCTCACGTGGTCGGCGAAGATGGCTATGCTTATCTGCGCTTCTATGAAATGACCGGAAACACAGTGTATCTTCAGGAGGCGATCCGCTGTGCCGACGCGCTTTCGAAGAACTATAAGGCAGGCGACGCGAACAACTCACCGTGGCCGGTTCGTTGTTATGCCCGCGACGGTAAGGTATCGACAAAGGGCATGGGGCCATACTCGGCCAATGTCGTCGAACCGATTATGTTGTTCGATGAGCTGATCCGCCTGAACTTGGGCTCGGTGGCGAATTACAAGGTTACCCGTAAAGGTGCCTGGGAGTGGTTCCATCAATACCCGATGAAGAACAACGTCTGGGTTGGATATTTCGAGGATGTTACACCCAGTATGGGAAATATGAACCAGGTGATTCCTCTGGAGTACGCGCGGTACGTCCTGCTCAATCCCGACAAGGACCCCGCCTGGCAGGAGAACGCGCGAAAGCTGATCGACTGGGTGAAGACTACGCCCAAATGGCCGAAGTACGTCGTCCACGCCGCCACCGTCACCACCGAGCAAGGTGACGGTAAATCGTTCTGCTGCGGCCAGCCGAATGAGTGCTGCGATAGTCACACGTCGCGTCTGGCGGCGGTCGAAGCGCTCTACTACGCGAAGACCGGTGATGCCTCATATCGCGAGGAAGCATTCCGGTCCTTCAACTGGGTTACCTACTACCAAGGCATGCCCGCGGGCGCGCACGCTCCTTTTGGTAATCAATGGTGGTTCACGGATGAATTCTCCGATGGCCCAAGACGGCTGATGGATGGTTTCTGGGCGGTGCCCGAGTGGGCCCCAGCAGATGAATCGCATCTCTTAGGCTCGAGTTCGGTCGTCACCAAAATGGCTTACGGGAAAGGATCGGTCACTTACTCCACCTTTGACCCGGTCTCGATTGACGTATTGCGGTTGAACTTTGTTCCGGAATCCGTATGGTCGGGCGGACGCAAGCTGAATCGCCAGCCCGCATCGAAGGCTGTGCCGGTTGAGTTGAAGCAGGAAGGCTTTCAGTTTGACCAAGCAAGTCATGTGCTGAGGATCCGGCACGAGCAGTCACGGGACGTCGACGTTCAAGGGACATCGACTGATCCTGTGCCGCGGATCGTCGATTTCGACGACCCCCACATCGGTGCGAACGTAGCGCTTCGAGGACAGTATCCCAGCGGGGTCATCGATTGGGGTGAGGGGCAGTGGAAGGTTTGCCCCCCGGGAGGCCGGATGAGCACATTCAACCTATGTCTCGCCGACCCGAAGGCGAATGAGGCACAGTTCAGGTTTGCCTTTCCCCGGGCACTGCTGCGGGCGGATATTCTCAATCCGACCGACCACGAGATTGTGCTAACGCTACGGGCACCCGAGATGCGTGAGGCAACTTTTCATCTCAAGCCGGGCCAACTGCAAAGGGTCATAACCGGTTGGCGGAATCGCGCTTCGATGGTGAAATTCGAAGCCGAAGGCTTGGGCTTGCTTCGCTTCGATAACCTTGCGTACACCGCTTATCTCTGGGCGCGTCTGGACTGGGCGGAGTGATCGGCCCCGCCATCCCCTAATATCCCGGAAACTGGACCGTCGTGAGAGCGGTGAAGAAAATGGGCTAGTCGAACGCAAGAATGCTCGTGGTTCGCCTATAATGTCCGCGCCTAACAGGATGCTGAAAAAAGGCTAATAGGGTGTTACGGGCCAGAACAGATTGACGTCTTAATGTTTTAAGATATGCGCGGCCAAGACACCCAGCAAAGCACAGCATTCAGTTATCTTTCACCAGAGGAACGAGTGCCGATGGACCATCCGTTGCGACGAATTCGACCGATGGTTGACAGCGCCTTGAAGGCGCTCTCCCCCTGCTTTGATGAGATGTACTCGGCGGTAGGACGTCCGTCCATCCCGCCAGAGAAATTGCTGAAGGCGCTGCTGATCCAAGTCCTGTATACGATTCGCAGCGAGCGGCTGCTGATGGAGCAGTTGAGCTACAACTTGCTGTTCCGCTGGTTCGTCGGTCTGAGCATGGATGAGTCGGTTTGGGTGCCGACGGTGTACAGCAAGAACCGCGACCGGCTGCTGGAAGGCGAGATTGCCGAGAAGTTCTTCGCCCAGGTGCTGGGCCAGGCGCGGGCAGCCGACCTGCTCTCCGATGAGCACTTCAGTGTGGATGGGACATTGATCGAGGCTTGGGCCAGTCAAAAGAGTTTTCAAAGAAAAGATGGCGGCGACTCAAGGCCGAAGGACGATCCCGGCAATCCAAGCGTGGATTTTCATGGCGAGAAGCGCCGTAATGAGACTCACGAATCGACCACCGACGCCGACTCACGGTTGGCGCGGAAGAGCGGCGGGCATGAGGCGAAGTTGGCCTACTGCGGCAACGTGATTATCGAGAACCGGCATGGACTGGTGGTAGACACCGAACTGCTGCAATGCAACGGGACGGCGGAGCGGGACGCAGCCCTGCTGATGGTGGAGCGGTTGGAAGGCACGCAGCGGGTCACGGTAGCCGCCGACAAAGGATACGACACCCAAGACTTCGTGCGGGAGATGCGCGGCATGAAGGCCACTCCGCACGTGTCGCAGAATCACAAGCGAGCCGGCGGCAGCGCGATCGACGGCCGCACAACCCGGCATGCCGGCTACCAGGTCAGTCTACGGAAACGGAAGCGGATTGAGGAAGTGTTTGGCTGGATGAAGACAGTAGGGATGTTGCGCAAGACACGGCACCGGGGCGTCTTCAAGGTTGGATGGGTGTTCACCTTTGCGGCCGCCGCTTACAACCTTGTGCGCATGGGGAATCTGCTGTCGCCGACAGTTCAATCCGTATAAGCCGGGGGAGAAGTGTGTCCGGAGTCCCTAAAATCAGACTTTGGGCACATACTCCCCCACAGCGGAACTTACAATCAGCCTTAAATAGCGTCAAGAAGCGAAAAATGAGAAGGCCGACCGCTTTGACTGCCCCTTTTTCAGCATCCTGCTAAGGTTCTGTCATTCCATAGAGCTGCGAGAGATCCGAATGGTTCGGCCCGAAGCTTGTTGATGCCAGGCAACAATGTTACACACGGGTCGGTTCATCCCTGTTAAAGCTGTGCTTTTCCAACTGATGCGCCCGCGTATGCGCTGGCAAATGCACGCCCTTCGAGTCAGTTTGTTTATGGCGAACGACAGGCTACCAGTGGTCCGTTCATCATGTTTAGCTGATTAACGATGCTGGGCTTCTATAGGAGTTCAACTCAGGACTTCGCTTCGTTGACTCATCAACGTTAGGATATAGCCGCTCTCTCTTCCAGCAGTTTAAGTACTAGCTGCCCGTGGCAGAAGTAGGTGTTTTCCAGGCAGCCAGCCCGAAGCAAATCACTTGATATATGCCTGAATCGGACGCCGGCATGGGCATCGCACAGGTACTTTGCAGCGCAAAGTTACCCGCCTTCAGTTCCGTGGTCGTGGAGGTGACCCAAAGCCACGAAAAAATGCGAGCAAACAGCATAAAAGGCTGCAAAGAAAGCCCCTGCAACCGCCGGGGCTTTCCCACTCCCATAGTCTTGCGCAGGATCAACGAGAGATTGAACGCGGCTCCGTGCACCAGGAGACGCTTCAGAATGTTCTTCCGGCCCTGGAGGTGGACCCGTCTCATTCCGCCGGTCTCATACAGGTGCGCGAAGCTCCGCTCCGTCAGTTCGCTCCGCAGTTTCTGTAGTCGCTTGTTGCGGTCGCCGCGCACACGCCGACGATTCTCATACGTCCGCTTCTGCTCTTCCGCCTTCCCCTCACCCTGCCAGTTCCGCCGCCCACGCTCCGGCTCGGGGATGTAACTTCGGACTTGCTGCTCATGTACGTCTATCAACACGGCGCCGCTGTGATAGCCCTTGTCCGCTACCACCTCTTCCACTCCTTGGTCATTGATCTCGCGGGCCGCGGCCTGCGCTTCTTCCAGTGTCTTGTGGATCGTAGTCGTATCGCCTTCATTGGCCGGTTGCAGCGTCACCGCCAGCAGCGCTCCGCTGGTCAAATCCACAGCATGCTCAGCCTTGTGGGCCAGATGCGTCCGTCCATCTTTCATCTTGGTGATTCGGGCGTCGGGGTCGCTGGGACTCGTCCATTCCTGATTCGATCCCTTCTTCTTCCGCTTGCGATCCAGTCACGCCAACTGTTCGCGCGTCGGATTCTCGATCCCGGCGGCCTTGGCCAGTTCCTTCAGATAGTCGTTGTAGCTTTGCCCGTTGTCCCGCCGCACAATACTCTTCAGAGCCGCATTGGCTTCCAGGGTAGTGGCATCGATCGATACCGTCCGTCCGCTGACCAGTCCTTCTTCATCCAGGATCTTCAGCACCCATCGGAAGACTGCCTTGTGCGTCTCCAGCCAATATAATCGGCGCGTGCGCGAAATCGTGGAATGGTCTGGCGTTGCCTCATCCAGCGCGTAGCCCAGGAACTTCCGTAACGACAGCGAGTCGGCCGTGCGCCACGCGATCCCTCGCTCCGAATCGAGGCCCTCAAAAAAACCGATCAGCAGCGACCGAAAGTAGACACCTGGTGCCAGGCTGGGCCGACCGTATACGCTCTTTTTGTAAAACTTCTGGCACAGTCTCTCCACCTTGGCATCGAACTTGTGCTCATCCAGAATCTGATTCAGGCGGTCGTAAAAGACGTTGGCTGGTGTCTCGACTACATCGCTGGTCGCGATCCACAGATCCTGCTGCCGTTCGCGCTTCCGACGGGTTCCCATTGCCATGTCATATAGACGCTCAGAACATTTCCGAGGTCACATGTTTCGGGCCGCCCATCTCACTATTACCACGGGCTGCTAGGGCAGCAATCAGATCTGCGAGCGCCTCAAGTTCTCGTTGATTCGTATTCCCCAGAGAGCCTTTTTTCTGGACGTCTGTTGCTGAAGTCAGCGAATAGTCATCGCCGGAGAGCCGCCGTATCAAATCCGTGATGAGCGCCTCCACGTCGGGATCGCGCTCGCGCAGAGCTTCGATACGTTGAATGCCATAGCAAACGGTCGAGTGATCGCGACCGTCGTAAAAGCGACCGATGATCTTCGTGCTCCATCGGCCCACGTGCTTGGCCAGGTACATCGCCACCTGCCGATTAAAACAAGCGGGCTGCGAGTTTCCTAGTCCACGTGTTGGACCGAGGCGCACCGAAACCACGGCGTCGATTTCCCCCATGCGAATGCGACGGCGTAAAGCCAGGTTGGGTGCGAAGGATGTGCTTTCCATTTATGCTCCCTTTCTCGCGAGTGCCACGGCCGGTGAGAAGAAGGTTATCGCCATCCTCCGCAATTTGAGCCGGGCACTCCGGTCATAACGCTCGGACCAGTCTTAGCCAGCTTTCCAATCGCTCTCGGAACTTACGGGGCGGTGCATAGTCGACGCTCCCAAGCTGAGCGGCCACTCCGAAGTCGCCGAAGATCGGCACACGCTCCGGCCCTTTGGCCGTGAAGCACCGATACGAAAGCCACATAAACAGATCCAACGCCGCTGGCGAAGAGGACAGCGCTCGGGCCGCCTGAAGGTCAGTTGGAATCGAGTGGGTTGTCACTTCCCGAAAAAATTCATCACTCAGCACAATTCTTTTCTCAAAATCACCCTGCGGCGTCTCTCGGTTCGGATCCCTTGAATACCAAATGCGTGCTTCGCGCATGAAGTTGAACCGCGCCTGGTGCGTCACCGGTCCTTTCTCCCGTTGCGTATCGGTCCCAAAGAAAATCGTGGCGCCGAACACATCGAGCATCTCGGCCGCGTTGCGGAACGTGATCATCTGTTTCTGCTGCCGTATGGCGAGTGTCGCAAGAAAATAGGGACCAACCGATCCTGGCCCCATGGCACGCCGTATTGAGGATGCCTTAAAGTGCGTCTATCGGCAAGTAGGGCGGACCACTTAGTAATCGAGTTTCTTTGCCGATCATCTTCTAATATCTCCACACAATTATTGACCCGAGCGTCCCGCCCTCCGCGCTCGAACTACGGGTCGTACTTCGGCCGCTGCTTTGGATTGAGCCGCGCTGGGCGCGGTCCTCGAAGTTGCGCACCGTTTACAGGTATATAGGTAAGTTCCTCACCTGAAGCTGCGCTGCGGAGCATGATACCGCCGCGGCTCATATCGCCACGTCCGACGAATTCGGCGGGAAACAGCAGGCGGTGGTCGAGCACTTTGAGCAGGGCCGTTGTGTACTTGGCGCTGGCCACACTTCCTAGAAGCACGAACGAGCATTGATGACCCGTGGCGCGGTCGAGTGACCCTGCCGCGGCGAGCAGAGCGTCGTGGTGGATGGGATTGTCTTCGTCCACTTCGATTTGCGCGGTGGCTCGGAGCTGTTCCGGGTTGAAGACGGTTTCGGGCGGGAGCAGACCGAGGCCGGGCACAATCACCAAAGCATTTGACGATTGCCGAGGAACTGCGCCGAAAGCGGCTGCGTAAGCAATTTTTCCTCTGAAATACAACCCGCTGATGAAGCTGTAGATTTCGCCGAGCGTGGCGGACCCGGCACGGAATTTGAGGGCAAGCTCGAAACTGGCTTTGTCGCTTGTGAGGATGGAGTAGCGGCGTCCGCCGGCTTTTGCGGGAGAGAGAAGAAAGATACGGGACGGCGGTGCGGGCAAATGAATTTCTCAAACTCCTTTCACAGGCAGGATATTATGACCTGGTGGAACTTGTCGTGAGTCCGCCGGTTTTGCCGATGCTCGCGAAGCGAATTGAAGAATTGCCGGTCGGTGAAAATTGGATTTACGAGCCGAAGTGGGATGGTTTTCGCGCGATTGTGTTTCGCGACGGAGATGAAGTCCTTATTCAAAGCCGGGACGAGAAACCGCTGAACCGTTATTTCCCCGAATTGCTCGAACCGTTGCGCCGCGGTTTGCCCACGCACTATGTGGCTGATGGCGAGATTGTGATTGCCAAGAATGGCGCGCTCGATTTCGATGAATTGCAGTTGCGGTTGCATCCGGCGGCGTCGCGAGTCAAGTTGCTGGCGGAGAAGAGTCCGGCGGCAGTGGTGTTTTTCGATCTGCTTTGTGAGGGAGCTCGCGATTTGCGGAATGAGCCATTTCGAACTCGTCGAGAGAGGCTGCAGAATATTTTGAGCGCAGTGAGAGCGCCCGATTCACTTGACGCCGGCGACGATCGATCGCAGTGTTGCGGCGGATTGGTTTAAGCGGTTTGAGGGAGCGGGGCTCGACGGCGTGATGGCGAAGTCACCAGACGGCGTCTATGAACCGAACAAGCGCACGATGTTCAAGGTGAAGCATGAGCGCGATTGCGATTGCGTGGTGGCTGGATTCCGGTGGCACAAGAAAGTGGAGAGTGGAGTCGGCTCGCTTTTGCTGGGACTGTTTAACAGTGACGAAAAACTCCAGCATGTGGGCGTGTGTTCAAGTTTTTCCGTGGAGACAAGAAGAGAGCTGGCAGAGTTCTTGGAGCCCTACCGGAAGAACGCGCGGAACGACCACCCATGGAAGGAGTGGGCGGCTTTGGGCGCAGGACAGCGGATTCCGGGAGCGCAGAGCCGCTGGAGTAGCGGCAAAGATCTTTCGTGGGAGCCGATGCGTGTCGAGTTGGTAGCGGAGGTGGCGTATGATCACATGCAACGCGACCGCTTTCGGCACATTGCACAGTTTCGAAGATGGCGGTTCGATAAAAGCCCGCGTGATTGCACGTATGCGCAGTTAGAAGTTGTGCCTCCGCACGAACTGGCGCAAATTTTCGGCTCGGCCGGTTAATCCACTGCGTTGAAGGAACGCAAACCTTAATGCACCTTTCCCTTTACAACTCGTTTTCCGGCACGATATTCACGCCATCCTCTGGTGGGATCATCGTCCGGGTCCGGAGTTTGTTGGGCTGGTCGAAGAGCTTCGGGTACATTCTTGAGATTGATGCGAATGCGCGTCCAAGTGGAGGAGCGGCCGCGCATAGAGTCGACCAGGATATCTTCGGGAAGAAGGTGTTCTACAACTTTTGCGTGCTTTGCTTTCCAGCGTTCCAACCCTTCGATGGCAGCTTCTTTGTCGGGCGAATGGGCGACAACCAGCAAAGGCATTTTTTCGCGCCTGGGTTTGGCTGCGGATTTGGCGCGTGATGGAGCGACGCGCGGCGCTTCGCCATCCGTCTTACGGAAGTGAGGCGGCCATGGAGCGTCACCTGAGCCGGCGGCTTCGTCGGCTGCGGCGAGTTCCAGGAGTCTATCGAGAGAGCCGGGAGACTGGTCGATGTTTTGGTGTGGGTCACCAAGTTTCGTGTAGCGATCCGGGACTGTGAAGATCGTGAAATCGTTGGGTTCGCAGTCGGCCACTTCATCCCAGTGAAGGGGCGTGGAGACGCGGGCGTCAGGGACGGGACGGACAGAATAGGCTGAGCAGGTAGTGCGATCTTTGGCGTTTTGGTTGTAGTCCAGAAAGACACCGTGACGTTCCTCTTTCCACCATTTGGAAGTCGCCATACCGGGCATGCGCTTTTCGATGGCGCGGGCTAAGGCAAGCGCCGCGCGGCGGACTTCCGTGAAAGTCCAGCGCGGTTGGATGGAGACAATGATGTGCATGCCGCGAGAACCGCTGGTTTTGGGCCAACCCCGAAGACCGTTTTCAGAAAGAAAGCCGCTGACCTCGAGGGCGACTTTGCGCACGTTGCTCCAATCGATGCCAGGGCCAGGATCAAGATCAATGCGCAGTTGATCGGGATGGCTGAGATCGAGGGAGCGCACGGGATGCGGATGAAGTTCGATGCAGCCGAGGTTAACGATCCACGCAAGGCCAGCCCGATTGTCGACAACGAGTTCCTCGGCGGTACGACCGGATGGAAAGGAGATTTCGACCGTGCGTAGAAAGGCGGGCAGATCGGTCGGTGCGCGTTTTTGATAGAAGGGTTCCTGTTCGGCGCCGTTTACGAAGCGTTTGAGGACGATTGGGCGATCGCGAATGCCGCCGAGGGCACCGGGCGCAATGGAGAGAAAGTAATTGACAAGGTCAAGCTTGCTGACTTTGGCTGCGGCGGAGAAATACAATTTGTCGGGGTGCGTAATGCGCACCTCGTGAGCATCGATTTGGAGAGTTTCTACGGCTTCGGAGTTCTTCATGCCCGCCAGAGTGACCCACCCTAAATTATGGCGCAGTAGAAAGGCGGGGCTGGGATCCCGTTTGCGTTAGCTGTTGGCTTAGCTTTGTTAGGTGGGCTGACGTATGTCGTCTCGCCTTTGTTAATAACATGGGGATTCATAGCCACCAATGGCGCCGCTAGGTTCAGTCAGAGTCGGGTCTAATCGGCGGTCCTTTGTGAAAGAGGCCCACGTTGTCCGCCGTCAACCCGTGAGGCGGGTTGACTGCTCGGCGAACCGGTGGGGCGCCGGTTGCTGGCTGGGTCGCACCCGCGGGTTAGTTTTGTGATCTTAAGGCGTTCCCATGCCTTCGACGTATTTCTCCAACCGAAACGCCTGGACGATTGAAACCGAACTCCTCCGGGCGAGCATACTTCAGTGTGGCGGCCATCTGGCAGAAATCATCCTCAAGGATGGCGGTGGCACAAACCCGCTTTGGATCCAATCGCGCCCGACCATCGACTCTGATACGTATGACCCTGCGATTCACAGTCATTTATACGGGCGGGGTCCTGAAGCGCGTCTCCTGGCCGGCCTCGCAGGCCACAATCTCTGTTTCCCGTTCTGGGGAAATCCGACAGCAACCGAGATCGCTGCCGACATGACATATCACGGAGAAACGAACATCCGACGATGGCACTGTATTCAGGAACTGCCCGGCGAGATTACCCTCGAAGTTCAGCTACACGAGTCTGCAATGACGCTGCAAAGGAGGTTCCGAGGCGGAGGACATGTGCTACATGTCGAATCCCAGGCCACCAATCTAAGCAGCTGGGACCGGCCCTTCGGGTGGTGCGAACACGTAACCATGGGGCCACCGTTCGTCGAGGCCGGCTTGATCCGTTTTGACGCATCCCTCTCCCGCGGGTTTGTGACTGCTGATGCCGGCGGCCCAAGTTTTCCGTGGCCCGAAGGAATGAATCCTCAGCTCGGACCGCGCCGCCTCGATCTTACCGGCTTCTCCCCGCTGCGGCACAACAACCTGGTTAATTCATTTCTGGTGGAACCGCCTCGCGAGTGGGGATTCTTCACCGCTTTTCATCCGCGGTTTGCCCTAATCTTTGGCTACGTGTTTCCGCGTAGCGAGTTTCCTTGGCTCAACGTCTGGGAGAACAACGACGACCAATCCCAAGCGCGCGGAATGGAGTTCAGCAATACGCCGCATCATGGCACGATGAAGACCCTCATTCGCTCCAATGAGGTGTGGGACGTACCGGCTTACGAGTGGCTGGATGCGCGCTCCACTGTCAGCAAACGATTCATGGCTTTCTTGCACCCTGTTCCGCCCGATTTTCGGGGCACCGCGGACGTGCGAGTGCTTGGAGACGCGCTTGAGATAGAAGAGCTCGTCACCGCTCGAACCTTCAAGGTGCCGGTCTCCTGAAAAGTCTCGCCGACGGGCGCGACACCCGATTCACGCGAAAGCGCGGAATCGGTTTTCCGGTTGCCCAGGCGCAATGGTGCGAAATGAGAATAGCCCTCCGGCCAGCCGCTCCTCGGGTGGCGCTCCATTTGCTGCGGTTGTAATGTAGAGCGTCCTCAAATCTCGGCCGCCAAATGTGCAGCTCGTGATGTTGGTTACCGGCATCTCAATGACCCGATCAATCCGGCCATCCGAAGCAACTCGAACGATGCATTTACCCGAGTAACGGCAATTCCACAGATAGCCTTCGCTATCGACTGCCGAACCGTCCGGTAGCCCACGTTTAAACCCATGCAGAAAGGTCTGTTCGCCCTCTATTGCTCCGGTTTGTTCGTCGTAGGAATACGCCCAGATCCTGTTGTCGAGGCTGTCTGCGAAATAGAAGCGCTTATGGTCTGGGCTCCAAGCCACGGTGTTTGCGATACCGATGTCTTTTTTCCACTCCTTGACGCTGCCATCCGGATCGATCCGAAGCAAAACGCCGTCGGAGCCGCCTGCCTCCTCGCCTGGCGACCCGTCCGGGTTGACGTTGTTTCGCATCGAGCCAAGCCAAAGCGAACCACGAGGATCAGCGCGCCCATCGTTCAAGCGAACTGCCGGCCAACCCTGTAAGTGGAACCCCTGCTCTCGTCTTTCGTCAGACGCCGGCTTCCAAAACAGCAATCGGGAACCGAGCGCCACAGCCAGTGTGTCGTCTCGGTCCGTAAGCGCGAGCGTGGTGACGGGCTCATCGAAGAACCAAGATTTGACCGCGCCATCCTGTGGATCAAGTCGATGGATCAGGAAGCGGTTGATATCGGTCCAATAAATCGCTTGTTCGCCCGAATGCCAGACCGGACCTTCTCCGCAACGGTCCCCCGTCGGAGCGATACATACTGCCTCGTCAACCTCGGTCACATTTCCTCCTTTATGACTAAAGCGCCTTCAGGCCTCTCGTGGCGTCACAAACCGCATTCCAATTTTATTTAACAGACAGTCCGGCCAAGAGGCCTCCATCCACCAGGTAATCTCCGCCGGTGCAAAAGCTGGCACGCTCGGAAGCGAGGAAAGCAGCCAGTTCGGCCACTTCTTCTGCTGTGCCGACTCGCCCAATGGGGTGCGCCTTGCCAAAACGGCGGAACGCCTCCTCTACCGGCTCTTCAGGCGAGAAGGTCCGAGCGGCTAGTTCCAGCATCGGCGTAGCGATGGAGCCAGGGCTAATGGAATTCACTCGAATGCCATCGGCCGCGTGGTCAAGAGCCAGGGCTCGGGTCAGGCTGAGAATCGCCCCTTTGGATGTCGCGTACGCCGTGACACCTCGCTGGCACGCATGGCCTTGCACGGAGGCGACATTCACAATCGCGCCGGTTCCGCGCCGCTTCATCACCGGAACGCAGAATCGAGCGAACAGAAAGATGCTCGTGACGTTCACCATGAGGCACCGATTCCACGTCTCGAGGTCCGTTTCCACCGCCGTTCCATAGGGATGTATTGCGGCGGAATTCACGAGGATATCGATGCCGCCGGATAGCTCGTCGGCCCTTTCGACGGCTGCTTGAACGGCGTCGATAGAAGACACATCACATTGCCTGACCTCCAGCGTGATCCTTTCCGCGATGGCCTCCTTTTCGAGCGCCATATTTGCGGTGACATCGATGCCGCATGCCAGGACGCGAGCTCCTCCTCGGGCAAGGCGAATCGTAATTGCTTTTCCGATGCCGGTGGTTCCGGTAACAATAGCCGTCTTGTTTTCAAAATCCATCACGACTCTTGCTCCTCAATGCTCTTCAAACATGCGCGGAGATATCCCATGGCAAATGCCATGCCGGCGTGCCAGGGCGCGTCACATGTCAGCTGCGGAGCGTGATCGGGAATGATCACTCCCGAGAAATTGTTCTTTGCCAGAATACGAAGAATGCGAAGAACGTCCACAACGCCATCATCGATGTGGGTCTCCTTGTAGTGCGGGGCCTTGCCGTGAACATTCCTCAAGTGAACATAGGCGATGCGCCGCTGGGAGCTGTATCGGTCCACGGCATCGTAGACATCGCCGTCCTTCATCTCGGCAAGCGTTCCCACACAACACTCCAACTGATTTGAAGGGCTTTGGTTAATGTCAATGAGCTTCTGATAGAGGTCGGGGCGATAGACCAGTCGTGGTTGGCCCCGCAAAGTCGATGTCGGCGGGTCGTCAGGGTGAGCCGCCAGCCGGACACCCGAGTCTTCGGCGGTGGGAAGGCACTCGTTGAGAAAGTCCGAAACTCGCTCCCACAACTGGTCGTGAGTTGTTTCCGGCAGATAGCCAGGCGGAGCTGAGGGATCGTAGGTCATGTTCCAAACCATACCGTTCGGGATCGGCACCTCCAAAGGGCCGTCCATGCCTACGCTGGTAGCTCCCCCGCGAGCGAACGGACCGTTGATACGACCTGCCACTCCCGCAATGCTGAAGTTGTAACCGATGATGGGAATCCCCACCTCTCCCACGCGCCGAATGGTCGTCCGGAGGCCTTCCAATTGTGCCTGTTTCCTGGGGCCATCCAGCAAGACGTCGTACCAGTGCGCTGGATCAAAGTTCTCGATCGCCTCCCAGTTGAGCCCGGCCTGCTCAATCTGTTTCTTGATCTCGTACATTTCTTCAACAGTCCACAAGCGGTCCGGATCGCCCGCGAGGCCCCAACCTGCGAGTTCTCCGGTGGGTTGATCCCGGCGCGGATTCGCGGACCCGCCTTGCCTGAAGTAGTCAACCAGATGAACAATCACATGTGTCGCCCCAACTTGTTTCGCAAAGGCAAGGTGAGAAGGGGTCAACATGTGCCGGTAGAGGCCGAATCCCAGTTTCATCGATATTGCTTGATGCTCCTTCCAGTCGATTTGCAGCGTTGAGAGAGTGGCGCCGACCTCAGGGAGACGTCGATTCCACTGCCTTACCCGGTGACCACAGGCGGCCGATCTGTTCCAACGAATAACCCTTTGTCTCAGGAACGAAAGTAAGCACAAAGACGAAGTCGGCAGTCGCCATCGCAGCGAAAACAAAGAACGTCCCATCACTGCCAAAGTGACTTTGCATTATCGGGAAGAACTGGTTCGCGAGGTATGCGAATACCCAGATTGCGGTGGTGGCGATCGACATTGCTGCACCGCGCACTTTGGTCGGGAAAATCTCCGAGATGATTACCCAGCACACGGCGCCATTGCCGATGGCATGACCTGCAACAAAAGCCATGAGGCCAGCTAGAATTCCTCGGCCGGCGCCCCCAACAAGATAGAGACAGCCGACAATCGCCAGGGCCACGGCTTGGGTGCAGGTACCCCAAAGGATAAGCGTTTTACGGCCGGCTCGATCCACCAACCAGATCGCTAAAACCGTAAACGCGAGGTTCACAGCACCGACCAATACTGATTGAAAGAAAGCGTCCGAAGAGTTTTGCCCGGCGCTCTTGAAAACCTCCGGAAGGAACGACAACAGGCTGGTGATGCCACTCGTTTGGGAGAAGGCGGCCAGCAGGAATCCAACTATCAAGGCCCGGCGATAGGGGCCATTGATCAGCTCTTTCAGGCCTCCTTGCTCCCCGCGAAGCGATTGCCGAATTGCCTCGCCCTCCGCGGCCGCCACAGTCGGACCGTTGATCGCCGCGAGGACCAGGTCCGCTTCCTTTTGCCGACCCACCTTCATGAGCCACCGGGGACTCTCGCGGGAGAAAGCAATGGCGATAGCGAAAATGACTGCAGGTATGGCGGCGGCAGCGAACATCCAGCGCCAGCCGTGCTCGATCTGCCAGGTCTCAGCGCCAGTCTTTTCAATCAGCATGTTTATGAATACCGAACAGAGAATGCCAGTTACGATGCCGAATTGATAGAACACCACTAGCCGGCCGCGCACCAACGCAGGGGCAATCTCGGCTATATACATGGGAGCGACAATGGAGGCCGACCCGATTCCTAAACCACCGATGATGCGCCAAAGAACGTATTGAGTGAAACTCGAGGCGGTCAATAGGCCAAGAGAGGAGAGAGCAAAACAAACCGCGCAGCCATAGAGTGCGCGCTTCAGGCCCACACGGTCCGCGATTACCCCGGCGCCGGCAGAACCAAGCAGACATCCGATGAGCGCGCAGCCTGCGGCCCATCCTACTCCCGCTGGATCCAGTCCGTAATACTTTGCCAGGTGGCCGATGGCGCCGCTGATCACGATGTTGTCGTAGCCAAAGAGGAAGCCACCAAGAGCAGAAACTAAGGTCGAGATGATGAGCGCACCTATGTCCGCTGAAGATGGTTCTGGTTGCGAAGAAGCAGTGCCGTTCAATGGTGTTTGCAAAAGATGACGTCCCTAGCAGCGCAACTGTCGAGCATGCTTATTGACAGAGAGGCGCTTCCGCTCATAGACTTTATCGTGACCGTTAAGAAAGCGCCGTCGCTATTGTACTGCAGGTCAAGCCAATGCCAATCTCCTCTGCTTCACCCCTCCTCCCGCTGAAATTAGAGCTATTTCTGACATCGTTCTCAGCATTGCCATTTCGGAAGAGCCTCTGCCTGCTCGCGCTATTGCCAATAATTCCTGCCTGTGCGCAAGACCGAACCATCTGGCAGATAGGGAAGTTCGACGAGTCACCGGTTGAGTTCGCGGGTCGTGCTTCGGATTCAGTTGCCTTTCGGGTCGGTGCGAGTGACCCGGCGAAAGACTGGCCGGCAAGCCAAGCAACCGGAAGCACCTATCGCATTCTGTTTCCCCTCGATTCGGTCGGTGGCTCGTATGTTCTGAAAGTCGCCGCACTGATAGACCAGCCTCGCATTCCAGCCCTGAAAATTGGCATCAACGGCCACTCGGGAAAGTTCTTTCTACACCCCAAACTGAGTTACTCACGCAGCGACTTTAGTTACGCTTTCGACCCGCACGAGTCGCAGAGCACGGTGCAGATTGACATTCCTGCGGCGTTCCTCAAAAAGGGAGAAAACACACTTTCAATCGCGTGCGTCGATGACCCCTCGACGAACGCCGGGCAAAAGGAAATCGGCGGCCTCAGCTACGACGCCCTCCAGCTCCGGGAAGAGCCGGCCGGGCGGCAGAAAGGTGCCAGGGTGGTTAGCGCGAACATGGAGCCTACACTGTTTTACCGCCAGAGTGGAGCGGGCTTAACGGAGATCGTAGACGCCTTTATTCGTTTCCCGGGTTCATGGAACGCCGGATCCGCGGATCTGCAGGTCAACGGCAAGCACTACCTCGCGAAACTCGCCGGCGGAGAGTTCGGCGAAGAGCGAGTCTCTTTTGACGTTTCCGAATGGACCGGACCCGTAGATGCGGAGCTTCGAGTAGCAGGCGGATCCAGCCCTCCGATCAAAGCGACTCTAGTTGCGCAACGAAAATGGACCATCTTTGTGGTGCCTCACACTCACCTCGATGTGGGCTATACCGACTACCAGGGCAAGGTGGCAGAAACCCAGGCCAGGGTGCTGACACAAGCAGCGAACCTCATTCACGAATATCCTGACTTCCGATTCTCGATGGACGGCTCGTGGAATCTCGAGCAGTTCCTAAATACACGCCCCGAGGCTAAGCAGAAGGAGATTCTGGACCTTATCCGCAGCGGCAAGATGGCCATGCCGGTCCAGTATTGCAATCTCCTTACCGGGTATGCCTCGCTTGAGACGCTATATCAGTCTTTGTATGAATCCAAACGCCTCTCAATCCGCTATGGTCTTCCATTTGAATACGCCAACATCACGGACGTTCCAACCTACTCAGGCAGTTATCCGTCCGTTCTGGCCGCCAGTGGCGTGAAGTATTTGGTTGCAGCCTCTAACAATGACAGGGCCCCGGTTTTTTACTACGATCACTGGAACGAAAAGTCGCCGTTTTGGTGGGAGGGGCCCGACGGCAACAAGGTTCTGTTCTGGTATTCACGCCACTACATGCAGGTTCAGACGCTCTTTGGACTCCCGCCGCAACTGGAGGCGGTGCGGGAGTCCTTGCCGATCTATCTCCAGGCCTACTCAGGTCCAGCCTATAAACCCGACGTGGCGCTCATCTTTGGCACTCAGGTGGAGAACACGGACCTGTTCCCGTCAACCGCGACATTTGCCGGCGACTGGAACAAAGCGTACGCGTTCCCCAAGCTGAATTACACGACCTTTCCAGACTTCTTTCATTACGTCGAGATGCACAATGCAAAGGACCTTCCAACCGTCAAGGGAGACGGTGGAGGGTACTGGGAGGACGGAATAGGAAGCGATGCATACTTCGCCACCGAGGACCGCCAGAATCAGAATCGCGTTCTCTCCGCGGAAGTGCTCTCAAGTGTGACGCACTCAGTGGATCCCAATCTCAATCCACCAAACGATGCATTCGCCAGCATCTGGCGGAACATCATTCTGTTCGCCGAGCATACATGGCTGTCGTACAACTCCGTGTCCCAGCCCGACCACGACGAGTCCGTCAAGCAGTTGAGGGTGAAAGACGGCCGCGCCGATTCGGCATCACTCGAGATCGAGGACGTGATGAATCGGTCGCTTAGCCAACTGGCCGATCTGATTCACATACCGGAGAACACCTTGGTTGTTTTCAATTCTCTGAATTGGCAACGTGATGCCATTGTGGAAGCCGATCTGTTCGAACATCCCAAGCTTGTGGATCTCGCCACCCAGAAAGAAGTTCCGCTAGAGATTCTGTACCAAAGGCAGAATTTCCTCCACGTTCGCTTTCTCGCTAAAGATGTGCCGTCTGTTGGCTACAAATGCTTCAGTATTTCGTACGGTGAGACCGGACCGGCGGAACCGGTGCGGACGAACGACTCTGTCGTGGAGAACTCGTTCTATCGGGTCACTCTGGACCCCGAGAGCGGTGCGGTGAAGAGTATTTTCGACAAGCAACTGCAACGCGAAATCGTGGACTCGGGCAGCCCTTACCGATTTGGCCAGTATCTGTACGTTACCGGCGGCGATGGCGACACGCAGATCGTCAATCCATTTCCGGCTCTGCCTCCCGGTCAGCTGACCGTGCACCCCTCTTCCCACGGCAAAGTGCTGGGTGTCGAGAACCTTCCTTGGGGACAATCGATCCGTCTATCAAGCTCAAACGTTAATACTCCGTCGATCGAGACGGAAATCCTTCTGTTCACCGATCAGAAAAAGATCGAGTTTCGCTTTCGTATCCACAAGGACTACACCAACGACAAGGAGGCAGTCTACATTTCGTTCCCTGTTGCCGCGACAAACCCTGAGTTTCACTTCGCCACCCAACAGGATTGGGTCAACCCGGCCCGTAATCTCATGAAGGGTGGGAGTCTGGAGTGGTTTAACGTCCAGCAATGGATGGCCGTCGGCGACCCGAATCTAGTCGTCGGCATCGTGCCGGTGGACACGCCGCTTGCCAGCTTTGGAGATATCAATCGTGGCAAATGGCCCGGTGAGTTCAAGCCAGCATCAGGAACGATCTTCTCTTATGCGATGAACAATTACTGGCATACGAATTACCGCGCCGGTCAGTCGGGAGACTTTGTGTTCCGGTATGCTGTCACCAGTGGATCTCGACTTGACGGCGGCGGCCTTACTCATCTCGGGTTTGACGAGATGCGCCCCGCGGAAGTGAACTATGTCGTCAGTCAAGATAAAGCCGGGAATCCGGCCCGGCCGCTGGCGGCCACAGGAACAAGTTTCGTGGCGATTGGCGGTCACGACGTCGCGCTGGTTACCTGGAAAAAAGCACAGGATGGCAAAGGGACAATTATGCGCCTGCAGGAGACGGCGGGCCAAGCGGCAGAAACCACCATCGTGTTACCACAAGCAGCGCTGCGGTCTGCCCAGCTGTGCTCGGGAGTTGAAGACAACCTGCGCAGCGTGGCCGTCGCAAATGGCGTGATACACCTCACATTCAAACCGTTCGAAGTGTTGACCGTCCGCATCGAAACGAATTGATTGCCGGGTCGCGCCAGCGGTTCAGAGCAATGACGCGCCGTGCCTGTCTCTCATTGTGACTTTTACTACGCCCTTAAAAAAGTTCTTGACCAGTTCGCTATTCTGCCTTATATCTTCTTACTAGCTGCTAGTTTCAGGCCGAGGTGAAGTTGTATCTTCGCCCAGGTATTTCTCCCAGGTTAGGAGTCTCTGCTATGAGGTTCATTCAGGTTTTAGCTCGTTCCGCTCTTGCCACTTCCCTCCTCATTGGCTCGGCAGTAAGCCAAACTACAAACGGATCCATAGGTGGAACAATCACGGATGCATCCGGTGCGGCCGTCCAGGGTGTCCAGGTCCAGGTCGTAGATAAAGATCACGGCGTGCAACGCACGGCGAGCACCGCAGATAACGGCACCTATACGATCCCTCAGTTGCCCCCCGGCTTATACGACGTTACTGTTCAGAAGACTGGGATGGCGACCGTGAACCGCACGGGCGTTCAGCTTCTCGTCAACCAGAGCGCTACCCTTGATTTCCAGCTCGCGGTTGCCTCAGTGTCTCAGACCGTCGAAGTCACGGGCGTGGCTCCCGCGTTGAACACAACAAACGCCACTCTCGGCAGCGTTGTCGAACATCAGACCATTGTGGATTTGCCGCTGAATGGCCGCAACTTCACGCAGCTAACGCTGCTTACACCTGGAGCTGCTCCGCAGGAATCCGGACAGCAGAGTGCGTTTACGGTCAAAGAAGGGGCCGGCGCCATCAGCCCATCCGTCAACGGCCAGCGGGGCCAGCAAAACAACTTCACAATGGACGGCGTGCTGAACAACGCCATCTATACCGACACCTGGGCAATCAGTCCGCCCCCCGACGCTTTGCAGGAGTTCAATGTGCAGTCTCACATGACCGACGCACAGTTCTCCATCTCGTCTGGTGCAAACATCAACATAGTCAGCCTATCGGGCACGAACGAGTTTCACGGTCACCTTTGGGAGTTCTTCCGGAACGACGTTCTTGACGCGCGTAATTTCTTTGATGCAACCAAGCCACCGTATCGGCAAAATCAGTACGGTCTTACCTTCGGCGGCCCAATCCTTATCCCCAAATTAGTCGACGGTAGGAACAACACCTGGTTTGAGGCATATTGGGAAGGCTTCCAATCTGCGCAAAGTCTCAGTTATTTCTCCAGCGTGCCGACACAGGCCATGCGGAATGGTGACTTCTCTGCCATCCTAGGGCCTCAGATCGGGACCGACAGTTTAGGCCGGCCTCTTTATAGCAATGAGATTTTCAATCCGAGCACCAGCCGTCCCGATCCAACCAACCCGTCGATCATCATTCGCGATCCGTACTCGAACAACATCATCCCCACCAGCCAGCTCAATCAGGCAAGCATCCTGACGCTCAATAAATACTACCCATTGCCCAACTTGAACGTCGGACCGGCTGCTCTAAATAATCTCCAGTGGCAGGGGGGAAATGACACGGCGAGCAATCAAACGGGAATCAGAATCGATCACCGGTTCGGCGATAATGACACGCTTTTCGGTCGGTACAACTACACAAACGCAACGCTGACGCGGCCTGAGGGCCTTCCGACATACCAGCAGTCTCTGGTCAACTATGCCCAAACGGTGGCCATCGGTTACACTCACCTATTCGGCCCGACGACTGTCTTCAACTTTCATTACGGTTGGACAAACACCAATTTCGGACAGTTCGATGGTGCTTCCGGCAATGCCTTCATCAATTCAATTAACTTTGAACAACTAGCGCCTCCAAAGAACGGCATTGCTCTGGGCCCAAATATGGGAATATCGAATGGCTATACGGGTGTAGGCCAGTTCGCAATCCCGCTCGGCCCTCAATACAACAACGAAGGTACCGGTGATTTATCCATCGTCCGTGGCAAACACACCATCGGCATCGGGGGCATGATTTACCATATCCACAGCTTCGATGACGGCTGGGGAATGGGTCCTAGCTTTACCCAAAATGCCACTTCGCAGGGCGGAGCCATAAACGGTACCGGGTTCGGTGTTGCGAGCTTCATGCTGGGACTTCCTGACAGTCTCTTCGGATTCCTCGGAAACACGTCTGCAAATGAGGAAGGCTTTTGGTACGGAGGGTACGTTCAGGATCAGTGGCAAGCGTCATCGAAGTTGACCATAACAGCCGGGTTGCGGTATGACTACGTCGCGCCCCCAAGCTACGGCAAAATCGTCTCAGGCCTCAATCTCTTGACAGGCAACTTCCTGGTGTCCGGCGCTGTGCCGCCCCTATATCCGACGCCGAATGTGCGCAAGACTTACTACGATCCTCAATACAACGGTTGGCAGCCGCGTTTTGGTGTGGCCTATCGAGCCAGCAAGACGACCGTGTTTCGAAGCGCATTCGCCATGTTCGATGACCACAACAACACATTGGTCCAGGAAGCACAAGATCCCCGCATATCATGGCCGGAAGGTGTTGGTGTCTCACTGGGAGACCTGAACCGGGCACAGCCCACCGTTTATTACAACAACTTGCCTCTTTATGGTTCGTTCTTCAACCCTAACCAGCCGTACGTCGCTTTTGGCGCAGATAATCGGAACAGAATTCCGTACGCCATGCAATATAACGCCGGGGTCGAACAACAATTGACGCAATCCATGGTCTTGAGCGTCAATTACGTGGGTTCGCTGGGCCGCCATTTGTTTATTCAGCCCTCGGGCAATACGGCCCTTTACCCGGGGCCCGGTCCGGTCTCGGCCCGGCAACCGTATCCGCAGTACGGCGGAGCGTTCTCTTTTGATGAGAATGTCGGAAACTCCACTTACAACGCTCTTCAGGCAGAGCTAAAACAGTCGTTCTCGAACGGGCTCAGTTTTAGGGCCTCGTACACTTGGTCGAAGTCCCAGGATATTCAATCTGAGGGACAATCGGGCAGCATAGAAACCATCTATGATCTGGCGCGCGACTATGCGCCGTCTGATTTCAATCGAACGCAACTATTTGTATTCAGCGGCTCCTATCAGCTGCCGGTGGGGAAGGGCAAGAAATACTTGTCGACGTCCAACAAAGCCACGCAAGCATTTTTGGGCGATTGGGTTGTGAATTGGATCCTAACGATGAACAGCGGACAGCCGTACACTATCTTTGCCAGCGGCGATGTTGCGAACGTCGGTGGCGGAAGTCAACGCGGCGAACAGATTGGTCCGAACACGGGCTTCAATCAGAGCATTCACGAATACTTCAACACTGCCGCTTTTACGAATCCTGCGCTCTATACCTTCGGCAACCTCGGCAGAAACAACCTGACGGGACCCGCATATAAAGACTTTGACTTTAGCACCTACAAGAACTTCTCGCTGACGGAAAGACTGACACTTCAATTCCGGGCTGAGTTTTTCAACATCTTAAACCATCCCAGTTTCGGCTTGCCGGACAGCACAGTCACTGATGGTAACTTCGGAATAATCAGCAGCACAGCCAGTTCACCGCGCAACATTCAGTTTGCCTTGAAATTGATGTTCTAAGATAGCTCAGAGCACAGCCCTATCGGAATGCCGCCTTCGAATGTGCGTGTAGCATACGTTTTATTGCGGCATTCCTGCGCGGCATGTCACCTTGCTTCGAGGCGAATCAAATCGACAGCTTCATTGCTATTGCTGCTGCTCGCATGGATACCGCTGGGTGCGCAGGTTTCGCCGGAGTCTTCCGGCTGCAACGCCGCCGGAACTTTCGATAAGGTAACTAGCCTGCTTGCCAAGCGTCAATATGATGAGGCGGCGAATGCTTTGGATAAGGTCAGATACTGCAGCAATCTCTCCGCAATCCAGACTTTTCAACTTGGCTGGCTTTACGGTAGGGCCAGGCGCTTCGATGCCGCGCTGAAAATGTTCGACCGTGTGCCTCCCGACGTTCCCGACCCAACCACTCACGCGTATGCGGTCGCACTCAGCAAATTCGAATTGACTGACTATCGCGGCGCCATTGACGTTCTGGCGAGCTTGCAGTCAGCGGGCAGTCTGGACACTAAGGCGGCCAACCTTTTGGCTGTCTCCTACGCGAAACTTGGCCTATATCAGCAAGCCTACGCTGTGCTGGCCATCGAAACGGAGAAGAACCCAAACGACCTGTCAGCATACTTGAATCTGACCACAGTCTGCGCGGAAGGAGGAAACTACCAGCGAGCTGCCGAGGTTGCCACGAAGGCGAGTCTGGTGTTTCCAGAGTCGGCAGAGGTGTTCATCGTTCGTGGCGCCGCCTACACGTTTCTCGGACAGTTAGACGCGGCATATGCCGATTTCACGACTGCCGCAAAGCTCGCTCCAGGCCGAGCCGACACCCGGTTCTTTCTCGCTCTTATGGATTACAAGCAAGGCAAGTTTTCCGACGCTGCCTCTGTCTTAGAGGCAGCCCAAAAACAAGGGATCGTAGACTCGGACCTCGAATACCTAATGTCAGAATGTGTGCTGAAGATCGATTCCGCAAATACAGCCTTGGCGCTTCGATATCTAGACCGCGCAATTGAACTGAACCCGCACTCAACAGCGGCCCGCACATCACGTGGAAAACTGCGCCTTGAGTCGAATCAGGTTAAAGAAGCGACCGCCGATCTTGAGCTCGCGCTAAAGGACGATCCGTCCTCCCGAAGCGCGCAGTACAATCTCGCTCGCGCTTACAAAAGCTTGGGTAGGACGAGCGAAGCGCAGGCTCTCTTTCAGCAGCTTCGTGACGCGAAGACCAACACCCTGACCGAGATGGGCGACGTGCGGCTGACGGAGGCCCTGACAGACAAAGGGCAAACCCGATGAAGGGCGTTCTGGTGATTTTGGCAATCGGCGGATTTCTCCGGGCCGATTCCGATCCCCCGCACATTAAGGCAGCGGTATCGGCCTTCCAGGCGGGTGTTGCCGCCCAGCGCGATCACTCCTCTTCAAAAGCAATCGATCTCTTTCTGAACGCGATAGAAATCGAACCGACGTTCCTGGATCCTCGTTTTGCGCTCATCGAGGAATATCAGACAGAAGGCAAGAGGGTAGAAGCAGCTTCCGCCATCACGCAGTTACTGGAGATAGAGCCATCGGCAAGTCATTACCGATTGATGCTCGCGCAGATGCTGCTAGAAGAGAAACAGCCCGACCGCGCGCTCGCGCAATTCTCGTATTTTCTGAAGTCCGACCCGTTCAACGCGGACGGCCTCCTCGGTCTTGCGGCTAGCGCCCGGCAACTGGGTATGGAAAACCGCGCCACGGAAGCGATTCAACTGGGGAAAAAGCATCATCCCGGAGACGAACGTTTTAAGAACCCGACGTCAGGCCATCAACAGTGACCGGTAACATCGCACCTCTTCTTAAGCCTTGGTGCGTACGAAAGCCTTTATCGTTGCAAAAGGGTTTGAATCGTCACGGGTGGGACTGATCCTATACTCCCCGACCGCGGCCGGCACGATAAAGGTTTCGGCATAATGCACGACAAAAGGGTCGAATCTGCCGCTCGGGCTGTCGACGACGACCTCGGCCCCTTCAACCAGATTCAGTACATTCACAACACCGTCTGTGTCATGAAGAACAGGGGTCGTGAACCAATGTCTTCGCGTTTCGATGAATTCTCGCTCGTGCAGGCCGGTACGCTCTTCCCTCCACCCTTCACCTTCGGCAAGTACCTGCGTGCGATTGATTAGCCCCTTCCTCACCCATTCTGTTGTTCGCTCCCATTGGATGTTGGAGATCCCGTGGTCCAGATGAATTGGGCGTGGATGGCCATCGAGCCCTAGCCGTCCCCAATCCCACAATTTGAATGTGAAGATGTAAGGAGTTGCGCTGATCTCCAATACCATGCTGTTCCGGCCTGAACAGTGAATCGTCCCGGCCGGAATCAAAAAATGATCGTGCTTCTTTGCCGGCCATCGATTGACGTATTTCTCGGCAGGAAAACTTGGACCACCAGCTTGTGCCGCCCGGAGGTCACAGACCAGTCCAACACGGTCTACACCTTCACGCAAACCCAAATAGACGCAGGCATCATCGCCGGCATCGAGAAGATAATAACTTTCATCTTGCGTGTAGTGCATGCCAAAGTGTTGTTGGATGTATTCAGTCAGTGGATGAACTTGCATCGACAAATTGCCGCCTGCCATCGTGTCGAGGAAGTCGAAGCGGATAGGAAACTCGGTTCCAAATCGCGCATGAACAGCTTCTCCAAGTAGTTCCCTGGGATGGCTAAACACCAGGTCGATCGCCGGAACTTCAACGAGCTCGCCGCCGAATTCAAACACCAGGCTGTTCTCTTCCGGAACGCAATCGAAACACCAGGCATAGTTCGGCGGCCCATCCGCTAAGTCACAAACTTCTCGCATCCACTGGCCCCCCCATGGGCCGGGATCGAAGAAGGGTTTCACCCGAAAAGGGCGATTTACACTTTCCGCCAAAGCCCGCCGGAACAGTGCGCCCGATATCATTTTCGCGTCGTCCAGTCGTGTCGTGTCGAGGAGAAAATCGATCTTGGGGAACAGCTGCTGTTTCAAACGGTCAGCGATGCGCCAGTCTACAAAAAAGCCTCGTTTATACTTCTCTGCAGCTGTCGTTTCGAGGTCATCCGAGCCCAGACTGCTGATTTCTCCTCTTCGCTGCCGTTGTTGAATCTCCCATCTAGGCAAATCTGCGTAGACGAGGGCATCCCACTGGGGCGCCACAATTACTGCCCCGGTTCCCATGACGAAGGTGGTCCGTCTTGGGCAATTGTTGAAATGCCCAATCTCGCTCGGTCGGACAAAGTCAGTCACCTCCAACGTGGTCAAGCGCCCGAAAACTGGGTCGTCCGTCAAGTCGGGCCTCAGCATCGACTCGATTTCGGAAGGAGACTTCAGGTAATCGCGCGTGCGGACTATCTCAGCCTGAGGAAAGTACTCGCGTAGTGCCCGTTCTATATCTCCCTCGAACACTCCCGGATAGCATTCGACACATACAAGTGCCTCGCTTCGAGCTATTGTCACTCCGAGCCTTTTGGCGATTGCCTCCCAGCCGCAGCTGCAATCTCCCCGTTCGGAGTTGACTTGGATGTGCGGGTATTTGTCATAACCATGTCTCTTCATTGCGATCGAAACAGCTGGGCAGCGCCAAAAATGGCTGCATTGTTTCCTAGCTGTGCAGCACGAATTTGTACCTTGCCCCACGGCGTCCATGCGCAGGAACGAATGTGCCCCTGAATTGCCTTCAGAATGGGATAAGAACTCTTCGTCACGCCGCCCCCAAGTATCAGTAACTCGGGATCGTAGGCGTGAACCAGCGATAGGGCGCATGCCTGCCAGAGATCAATGCACCTCGACCGGATTTGAGATGCAACAACGTCGCCCTGATCCGCCCAGCGAAATAGTGATAGAAAGTCAAGCTTCGACTCCTCGGCAAGAGCGCTTCGATCGAAGCCCGGCCAGGTTCGACAAACGTCCGGCAAAGCGTAGGTGGACGCCTCTGCCTCGAAGCAACCCTTGGCACCGCAAGAGCAGGTTCGGCCTCCGGGAACGATGGTTAAGTGCCCACCCAAGACTCCGGCCTGAAAGTGTTTACCTCGCATCAAGCATCCTCCCATGATGACGGCCGTACCGATACCCGTGCCCAGAGTCATCATGACGACGTCCTCGCTACTTCTCGCGGCGCCGGCGTAACGCTCGCCCAGTAGAGCCAGACGGGAGTCATTTTCCAGGATCAATGGTAAGCCAAATTCATTTCGCGCCCAGGAGGTCAGATCAAGCTGGGTCGCGTCAGAATACTTATGGTTCGTGGAGACAATGCGACCAACCGCACTGTCAACTAAGCCGCAAAAACCGAAACCGATTCCTGTGAATCCGTTGCCGATCTGATCTGTCATTTGTCGGAGCGTCATGGCCACGACGGGAAGGAGATCAGATAGATTCCCGCGAGGGTCGGTCTCGATGGTGGTGACCTGGAGTAGTTCGCTGCCGTCTACGGCACCGCACGAGACATGGGTTCCACCGACGTCTACTGCCAAGACTCTCATTCGGGCCGGTCCGTATCTCTCGAAGTGAAATCGGCTTGACCGTTTCAGGCGATCCCGCCTTCATTCGAACTCGAAGGAGGGCTTTATCTTCGCCGTATATAAAGTCTATTCGAAGCACCAATACGCGTCAAGCAGGAACTGTTTTACCGCGGGAGTTTCAGTTCTATAGTCTAATATTCAAAGGTGTGACGTGCGGACAAACGACGTTAACAAACTACGCATGTTGGCGGTGGAAGACGTTCGAGAGACGAACGAGATCAGGCTGCTACATGTCATCCGGGACCGGCAACCCATCTCTCGGGCGGATCTCGTCAAAGCAACAGGATTGCGGGCGGGCACAGTATCAGTCATCGTTAGCCGTCTGCTCCGGGCGGGCGTTGTCCATGAGGGCGAGTCTGCCCCTTCTGGAGGAGGCCGTCCGGCAACTTATCTTCAAATCAACTCCGAAAAGGCCTACGTTGTCGGGATCAATATCGGTGTTCACAACACGGTTTACGGAGTCAGTGATTTCAACGGCAGAATTCTAAGTCAACGAACCGTACATACAGAATCCGACGCCAATAAGTTTCTCGCGAACTTGGGCAAGGACATCTCGGCTCAACTAAAGACCAGCTTCCGCCGCGCGACCTTCGCTGGCGTGGGTGTGAGTATTCCTGGCCTCGTCGATCGCGTTGACGGACATCTCGTTCGATCGCCGAACCTCGGCTGGCGTGATATCCCGATACTCTCCATTCTTCAGAGTAAGTTGAATCTGCCCGTTCATGTTGAGAACGACGCGAATGCCGCTGCGCTTTCGGAACTCTGGTACGGCCCGACGGAGGTATGGGGCGCCCATTGCATGCTGTTTATCCTCGTCGTTGAAGGAATAGGTACCGGTTTGATCCTAAACGGGGAAGTCTACGGTGGATCGCGTATTGGGATGGGCGGGTTCGGGCACATTCCATTAGATCCCGCCGGGCCCACCTGTTCATGCGGCAGTGTTGGATGTTGGGAGGCTCTCGCCTCTGATCCAGCAACACTCGCCCGATTTGCAGCGTCAAATCGGAACCCTAAAATCCGGGTGAATTCGGTGCAAGAGCTCATTGCAATGGCTCAATCGGGCAATGCGATGGCGCTCCGGGAATTGACAACCACTGCGACTTACCTGGGACGGGGCATTAAGGGATTAGCTCACGGTCTGGCGCCCGAAGTAATCGTGGTCGGCGGTCAAATCTCGGCCGCTTGGCGGACCATCGAGCCGATTCTTCTCAGTGAACTTCAGGGCGAGTATCTGGTTAGTGGAGTTTCGCGTCCTGAGTTGCGGCCAGCCACGGTTGAGAACCCCCCATTCTTCGGGGCGTTTCCCGTTGCACTCCGTGCTGCTTTGCACAAACGAAAGAAATTGCATTCGCCGGCGTAGATCGCAGGTTCACGGCCGCCGCTCAGCTTTGAATTTCAGCCTGAAATTCTTGATCTCGAACGGATGCAGATGGCATGCTATGGCATTTCCGGATATCCGGACTGACGCGCCTTCGTCTTCTACCACATTGCTCTCTGAAGCAGACACCAATTGCGGGGTGAAGGTAATCAATCCGTTTTGAACGGGCTTTCCAGTTGCTTCATAAACCCGCAGCAGGACATCTCCATTCCTTGCCGGCTTCAGGCCGGAGAGAACGATGTTCCTTGGCTGCACGCTCAGAAAACCCCATCGCGGCGGGAGATCGCCGGCGTGGGTCGCCAGTACTCTCGCGATAAGCGGGTGGTTAAACTCGAGGCCTTCCCGAAAGATCTCCGCTTGACGCCAATCTCCGGCATGCGGCACGAGCGCGTAGTGAAACGTAAGACGCTTACCCAGTTCAAGGCCCGTGTCTGAGGACACTCCCTGTTCGTATCCGCCGATGTAGCCGTACGAAATCAGGCGGGACGAACGCGCCAGTGAGAGCATCATCACACTCTGGGCGACGTTATTTCCCGGCAATCCCCGGTTCAGCACAGCCAGTCCGTGAAGATCGTTACTGAAGTCCATCCAATTTTGTGCGGGAAACTCCTGCGCCTGGATGCGTTCTATGGCGCCGAACGGGATTTCCTGAGTGTTCTTTCCGTCGGAGATCGCCGTGGGGAACAGGACCCGGTATCGGACGAAAGGTTCTTGATTCACGATCTCCGTCGTAATTTCCAGCCTCCGGGCGTCGCGGTAAAGACGCAGTGTTGACGTGAACTCATTCTTGCCGAAGGGGTGCGACACCCGGCACTCAGCGAAGACAGGCCCGTTTTCGGTGTGTCCGCTACCGCCAACGGCTTCACTGCTCAAGACGGTTCGCTCGGGTTTCGGAAGGCCTACTTTCCTGGTCATTGCAGGGAATCTCGCGCCGTTCAGCGTGCCGTACAGCTCCCAGAAATCGCCGCCGTCTTCCTCCCTGGCGACAACGTTCCCAGAACCTTTCAGCGCTTCCCAACCATCGTCCTTCATGACAACACTCATTAACTCACCCGTCCATAAGTTCAGGCGAGCGCGTATAAGCCGGTTTTCGATGGATGCTTCGTCCTTCCTGCTGGCGGACGCATCTTCCTCAGTTGGCGTCGGGATGGAGTCTGGTGTCGCATCCGACCTCGGGACCACATGGAAGATGGAGTATCCCATCGCCGGGATTTCCCGCGCTATGAACACGAGGTCCGCGCTCTGTATGCCACCATCGGCGTATCGCGTTACTTTCGAAAGTTGGAAGGGCAGGGCATGGCCTTCACTATCCGCGACAGCCAACTCCTGAAATCGGTTATCGGAAAAGCCAATACTGACCTGCGCAGCGTCGGTGCGTTTCCAGCCGAGAGGGTTAAAGACAATGACGGGTACACCTTCACCTCGGGTATCTACGCGCGACGCCAAGCTATCCATCCCGTTGCCAACTAGCTCTTCTCCCAACCGCCTGGAGAAGCTATAACCCTTGACCGTGTCTTCATAGACGTCATCCACCATCACACCGGAGGTAAGATCGTGAGTTTGATTGAACAGCAACGGCTCCCACGCTCTTGGCAGCTCGCCCTGATCGTTTCGCCCTCCCAACCAGTCGCTGATAACGCGGAGCTTCTCGGCGGACAGCAACAGGCTCTCGATGCTCCGCATCATTTGTTTCAACTCGATCCTGCTGCTGTATATGCCCTGAAACAACGGATTCAATTCACCGCGAACAATTTGACGATCGGCCCGCTGGCTGACGTCCTTCTCATAGTCAGCCGGTGTGGCAAATCGGATACGAAAGGGTGCAGTGGGATTCGCGTTGAACTTCGCCACCTTCGCGGGTAGATCTTCTTCCGGCGCAGCCACGTCACTGCCGGCCAGCAACATCCGCTCCGGCCCTTTCGAATAGGCGTCCAACTGAGCAAAACGTTGCCGGGCAAACGCGTCGAACTCAAACTGGCTCTTGGGAACATCGAAGAAGTTCCCATAGCCAAACGGAAGCCAAAAAGCGGCAACGCGTGTTCCGTCAATTCCTTCCCACCAAAACTCAGACGGTGTATCTACTCCAGGCACCCCCCGCTGGAACCAATAAGATTGCAGTCCAGCCAGTTTCAGTAACTGTGGCATCTGTGCGTTGTGTCCGAAGGTATCGAGAGCCCAACCGGTGTTGACGTCGTAATTGAGCTTGTCCCGAAAATACGTTTTGCCTAAGAGAAGCTGGTGCGCGATGGATTCACCCGACGGCATATTGTTGTCGTGCATAACATCGGTGGCTCCGGCTATTTGGAGCCGCCCTTCGGACAGGAATTGCCGGAAGCTAGCCTCTTCGTTGGGATAGCGTTCGAGAAATGGCTTGATATACGCGACTTGATCCAGAACGAATCGATAGTCGGGGTGCTGCTCCAACATCCCCAACGCCGCAAGAATGTTGGGCAGTCCCACCTGTAAATAGCCCTCTCGAGTCTTGAAAACGGCGCCCTCCCAATGGGTGTGCGGGATCAGAAGCAACACCGGTTTCGCGCTCCCAGTTGGCGCACTGGCCTGTCGTCCCGCGCCATCCATTCCACGGGCAACGAAGGCGGCGATCCAGAGAATGGCAGCCGCAATGAAGCAGTAGGGAGTAATACCGAGACGCCGGCGGATTCGATGTTGGGAGAACATCCTGGGGTCCATCCGGCGACTATCTCACATCTGACTGAGGAGTCTGTGGGAGGCGTCAGGCAGCTATCGTTTTAGAATCTATTCAAGGGCACGTCGCAGGTTCTCGCCCACCGCTTCATTCATGCTGCCTTTTCTCCTATTGGCTATCGCTGCTGCCGGATGCGACGACAGTTTGGCGCCTGCGCTGGCTGCACTTCGGCAGAACGATCCCGCGAAAGCGAAGCTGGTATTGGCGCCCCTTCAGAAGCAATGCTCAGAGTCGAGTTCCTACTACGAACTCGTGGGCGCTGCCAATGGCATGTCCGGTGACTCAGCGGCGGCTGAAAGTGCCTTCAAAACCGCCGTTTCTCTGGAGCCCAAATCGTCGCGGCTGCAGGCCGAGCTGGGTGCTGCTTACTTGCGCAACAAGAAGCCGCAACAGGCAGCCGCGGCTCTCGCCCGAGCAGTCGCGTTGGACCCGTCGAACGAAGCAGCCACGAAGTATCTGCTGGCTTCTTACATCGAGTTGAAAGACTGGTCCCCTGCCTACGCTCTCTTTGAGCAGATGGGTGTGGAAAAACAGCCGGGAGCTCTGCGTGATCCTCTCCTGGTTTTGTGGTTGGCGCAGACGCTGATAGAGACCGGCCGTACCCGCCAGATTGATGAGCTTCTCGCTCCCGATCAGCCGGCGATGACACCCCCCCTCCTATTCTCGCTGGGCACTTTGTTTGCTGAGCATCGCATGTACGCAACTGCGGTGAAGTATCTCCTGGCGATCCCGGAGGACAAAGCGGATGACGCCGTCCACTTCAATCTAGGGTTGGCTTACTCGCATTTGCGCGAGTTTGAGCAAGCCCGTAAATGTTACTTCGAAGCGATCGATCAGCATCCGGGACACGTGAACGCCTATTTCCGTGTCGGCTTGGACTATGCTTCGGAAGGCAATACCCGAAAGAGCATTCCCTGGTTGCTGCGGGCGCATAGTGCGGAGCCTGGTAATCCCGAAATCGCGTACGCTCTGACGGAGCAGCTGCTCCAGTTGCAGTACGTTGATACCGCTGCAAAGATTCTGCAACAGGCAGCGGCCCTACAACCCTCGCACGCGTTGCTGATGGTGGCGGAGGGCGATGTGCAACAGGCTCGAGGGGACACATCAGCGGCCATTGATACCTACAAGAGGGCGCTGGCCCGGCAGACCGCTTTGGTGCCTGCGCTGGTCGCCCTCGCGCGAGCCTACGTCAAACAAGGAAACGACGCCGAAGCTCGCACGGCCCTTAATGCGGCCCTTTCGAAGGATCCCTCGGATCCGCCTGCAAATGCCGAGCTTGGCTTGTTGGAATTGGGGCAGGAAGATTGGAATTCGGCCGTTGGCCACTTGGGGAAAGCCTGGACTCAGGATCACTCGAATACCTGGGTAGCTCTCGCTTTGGCTCGCGCCTACGCTCATATCAACCGTCCGGGGGATGCCCTTGGCTTGCTCATGCCCCTTCGCCCCGCTCTCCAGGATTCCTCCGCTTTCCACCTGCAGTTAGCCCAGCTTTACACTCAGCTAAAGCGACCCGCGGACGCACAAGCCGAGCGGGATGCCCTGACCGAGATTCAGGAGCAGACACAGAGAGACTTTCGCTTCGAGAGTCCCAAAACGTATGTTTATTAGGCCTTTCAAGGCTTTCCCGCGGGGGCCTTGTATCCGTATTACCGCCGGCGGATAAAGAACGCCTGGTCGCGATGTGTAGATCTACACATAACCGATGGCGCGGAAGTGAGTGAATTGATGTCTACCTCACCTGTCGCACGTGGCGGGACGATAGATACGATAGGTAAATGGGAAATCACTTCAGGGAGGCCAAGGAGTAACGGATCGTGAGCAAGATCGAACTGAAGGTGAACGGACGGTCACACGCGCTGGATGTGGATCCCTCCACGCCGCTGCTGTACATCCTCCGCAATGACCTCGACCTGCATGGTCCCCGCTTTGGGTGCGGACTCGGACAGTGCGGCGCCTGTAAAGTCGTCATTAACGGCGCGGCAGTTTTTTCCTGCATTACGCCTGTTTCTTCAGTGAAAAGCGAAGTGACGACCCTGGAAGGCCTTTCGTCGAACGGCAGATTAGATCCCGTCCAGCAGGCCTGGATCGATGAACAGGCGCCACAGTGCGGATTCTGTCAAAACGGACAGATTATGACCGCGAAGGCCTTGCTGGACAAGACTCCACACCCAACGGACGCTCAAATCCGTGAAACCATGAACGGCACGTTGTGCCGATGCATGAGCTACTACCGAGTTCAGTCCGCAATCAAACGCGCCATGAAAAACATGGGTGATGCTTCGGCCCGTCCCGAAAAAGAGGTGGTGGCATGAACCCGACGAGGGCGGTTCTGCCATCGGAAACGATTCCGAAAAACATCGAAGATGTCCTGGTCATACATCGGCGTGGATTCCTGAAAAGTGCGGGACTGCTTGCGGTGAGCTTCGGCATGTTCGGCGGAACCACACTCACCAAGGCCGACTCGCAGAGCGACGGCGCCGCACGGCAATCCGGGCCCTATCATGATCCGGACTTCCGTCAAGTGGATTCCTGGATCGTCATTCACGAGAACAACACGGCCACTTTCTATGTGGGTAAGACGGATCCCGGTCAGGGCACGGGAACTTCCTTCCGCCAGCTGATGTCTGATGAACTCGATATCGCCTTCGATAAGACCACCTGCATTATGGGCAGCACGGACATCACTGTTGACCAGGTGGGGTCTGGTGGCTCCACGGCTATTGAGAGAGACTCGTGGCCGATGCGGCGCGTAGCCGCCGAGGCGCGGCGAGTCCTCCTGGAAATGGGGTCAGCGCACTTGGGAGTGCCGGTCGATCAACTCGGCGTGAATGACGCTGTCATCACGGCAAAGAACGATCCAGGCGATCGGCGCGTCACCTATGGCGAACTGGTCGCAGGAAAGAAGTTCAATGTCACGCTCACCGGAAAAGACATCTACTCGGTGACGGGTAAAGCCCAAACGAAATCCATCCCTGAGCTCAAATACGCAGGCCAGTCTGTTCAGCGTGATGATATTCCCGCCAAGGTGGATGGCTCCCTGAAATGGGCAGTGGACGTGAAGCTGCCGGGCATGGTTCATGCGCGCAACGTCAAACCTCCATTTGCGTGCGCAAAGCTCACCGGTATCGATGAATCTTCGGTGACCAACATCCCGGGCTTCCTTAAAGTAGTAAGCAAAGGAAACTACGTGGCTGTTGTTTGCGAGCGCGAAGAGCATGCGATCCGGGCCGCTCGCCAGCTTAAGACGACGTGGGAGAAGCCGTCCGTCGCCCCCTTTCCCACATCCGAAAATCTTTTCAACTACTTGCGCTCGGCTCCTTCAATTACCCTACCCAGAGCCGCAGAGTCCGAATCCAGCCCAGGCTCCCGACCGGCGGCAGATCGTGAGACGCGCGCTCCCGTTTCCGGACCTCTGGTGGTGGGCGATCCCGACACGGCCTTTTCGGGCGCGGCCAAAATCATTGAGGCCGAATACGAGATACCGTTCCAGGGGCACACTGCCTTTGCGGGCGCCCACGCATTAGCCGATCCGTCCAACGGTCAGATGACCGTCTATACAAACGACATGAAGTCCTATGGCATGCGTCGAGGGATTGCAACATTCCTCGGCATGCCCCACGACAGCGTGCGCGTCATTTGGATGATGGGACCACAGGGTTTCGGTCGCTCCGCTGCCGAGGACGCGGCTTTTGAGGCCGCCTGGATTGCCCGCCAACTGGGCCGGCCCGTTCGCGTGCAATGGATGAGAGAAGAGGAAACGGCGTGGGATACGAAGAGTCCCGCCTTTCTCGTGAAGATGCGCGGAGCTCTAGATGCCGATGGGAATCTGGCCGCCTATGACTACCAGGCACGTTCCTGCGATTACAACCACATCGGATATAACGAACCGGATACCGTACTTATCGCGCAACTGATGGGAATCAGGCCGGCAAAACCTGGGGCGGGCAGTGCAGCGATGCCCTCTGACATGTACGCCATTCCGAATCGCAAAATGGTCGGAGAGGTGGTTGGGCTACCGACGATCTGGGAGACGCCGCTTCGCACTGGTAACCTGCGAGATCCCAATGGCCCGCAACCGACGTTTGCGGCTGAATCGTTCATTGACGAAGCAGCGGCGGCCGCGAAAACAGATCCGCTGCTATTCCGCATGAAGATGCTTCAGGCCGGGGACCACGATGACGGCGGATTTCGTCGCGCACGTTCCCTTGCGGTTTTGAAAGCTGCTGCGGAAGGGTACGGCTGGGATCCGAGGCCTTCTCCGAGACCTGCCGGCAAAGTGAACATCCTCAGCGGCCGGGGCATCGCCTACTCGTACCGCGGAGAGACGGTAGTGGCGCAGATCGCGGAGGTCGAAGTCAATCGCGAGACGGGTCACGTCTGGGCCAAACGCCTCGTCTGCGCACACGACTGCGGCTTCGTTGTAAATCCTGACGGTGTGCGGCACACGGTGGAATGCGGTACGCTTCACGGCCTGAGCCGGGCCCTTTATGAGGAAGTCCGATTCGATACGGAGAAGGTGACGAGCCGGGATTGGCTCTCGCATCCGACGCTTCGCCACGCCGACATGCCCGAAAGTATCGAGATCATCCTGGTCAATGGCGATCCCCATCCGAATCGCCCCGATCTGCCCCCCTACGGGGCGGGCGAAGCTTCGTTGAAACCGATGCTCGCCGCTATCGCGAATGCGATCTACGATGCCACAGGCGTTCGCATCCGAAGAGTTCCCTTCCGGAACGACCGTGTGTTGGCCGCGCTGAAGTCCGCCGGCGTGTAATTCAGGCTGTGCAACCCCCAGTGCGCGTTTCGTGCCTAGGTCCGCACTGGTCGCGAAGGCTTTGGCGATAACTAATGAGAACAGCCCATCCGTCTACCAGTGCGGTTTACGCCCCTGAAGCGCCGTCCACGTCTGAGAACGCGAATGTCGGCATCGCCCAGTGCACCGGAAAATCGGTAAGGCAAGCACCAGCCAGAACGAAGTTTCAACGGCACCGAAGAGTGAAGGTCCGGCCTAGACCAGCAAGGCTCCGAGCTTCTTCGTAGCGGTGGGAAACTTTCCGATTCCGGCACCCACTACCTCATCGGCCACGGTTACATAGACGTCGCCCACGGTTCCGGTGATTCGGGTGTGAGAGCCTTTGGCGAGACTCTTGCTTCCCCCGGCGACAATCATCGCCAGGCCGCTGTTTTTATGCGGGTTCGCTTCGGCGTGCTCATGCACGAAGACCAGGGTCGTATGATCGAACAAATTGCCGTCGCCCTCCGGCACCGACTCAAGCTTCGCCACCAGATAGGCAAACTCCTCTACGTGCCAGCGGCAAATGTCACGGAGCACGTGCGTGCCATCCGCGCCATCGGCCCCGGAAGTCTTTCCTTCGGCGTGCGTGTAATCATGATGCCGGGCCGAAGTATAGCCAAGCCATGGAAAACGCGTCAGGCTCTGGCACTTCGTCAGCATGTACGAAGCGACGCGCGTCTGCCGCATGGAGAGCGCCTGCACCAGTAGATCGCTCTGCAATTTTGCGATTCGCGGCCAATCCTTCATGTCGCCATCAAACTCCGGTGGATCCACATGCGCGTATTCCGGCGGCAACCCCGCAATGGCACGCTCCAGATCGCGGATACTCGATAAATGCTCGTCCACGCGCGTCTTGTCATCGGCCGGCAGGGTCTTTTGCAGCGCTGACGCATCCGCCGTCACCGTATCCAGAATGCTGCGCTTCCGGTTCGCCCAGCCTTCTTCCCGCGCTCCGAACAAGCGGTCAAATAGCCGGTGCGGAATCATCTCAGGCGGCAGCGCCCGTTCGTATCCGGCCCAACTCATGTTCCGCTGCATACTCTCGCCGAACGATTCCTGCGCCACGCCGATCTGCAGCGATCGGAAGCGCGAATCGCCGCCAATCCTCGCCGCAATGATCTGGTCGATCGAAGGTCCGCTCGGTCCGCGCCCGGTGAAATCCATGCCAGTCATCAAGCCGCTCATCGAGTTGGTGTGTCCGTTGCCTTTTCCGTTGGCGGCGGCATTGTCCACCCCGCTGAGCACATGAACATCTTTACGCCACGCTGCCAGGGGAGCCAGACAAGGTGTCAATTTGTAGTCGGTTCCCTCTTCCGATGGGATCCAATAGCGCTCCGGAATGCCGTTCCCGTTAAACCAAAGAACAAAGCGGCTCTCGATTGGTTTCTCCGCCACGGGAGCCCCGGCCGCCACGCTGGCGGAACTCGCCGCATACGCGGTCCCGATGGAGTTGAACATGGACGTTAGAGGCGGAAGACCAATCGCAATCCGCGCGCCCGCTGCCGTGATTCCTTTGAGTAGCGATCGGCGGGACGTTCTAACGCGATCTGTGATTATCTGCGACACGCTCGAAATCTCCTTGGCGTTGGGTGTTGTGAGGCGCACTGGCGCCGGGAAATTCTCTCAGCACCACTAAAGACACTATAAGCTCTTTAAATCTAAAACCGGAATTGCGAAAGTTATCGAAGACCGAATGGATGAGCGGACGATCTGCCGGCGTATCCGTTCTTCCCGCCTGGAAGCGGAAGTACTGCTTCACGATGCACTCCTGGCATTGCGAGCTCTTGGCCAACACCACGCCGAGCTGACGAGGCGAAGTGAAGTCCGAATCGGGAATACCGGCCACGTATGCGGCGGTATTCAGCGGCAGAGTGACGGTCCGCTTGGCCACATGCTTGCCTTCTTCTTCGTCTTCCTCCGCGTGTTTGCTACGAAACTCCAGCACCAGTTGCTCCCGCTTCGCACCGATCGCATCAAACTTCTCGAGTCCGAAGCCGACGCCATCCATCAACTTGTGGCAACCTGCGCAGGACGAATTCGTGGTGTGCTCCGACATGCGGTCGCGGTTGGTCTGCGGCTTGGCCTCGGTTACGGGCGGTAGATTGGTGTTCACTCCGGGCGGTGGATCCGGTACATGTTGGCACAGAAACTGCTCGCGAATAAATAGCCCGCGCGCGGTCGGTGACGAATCTTCCGGTTTGGCTGTTAAGGCCAGAAACAGGCCCTGTCCTAAAATCCCTGCGCGCTCAGAATCGGCTGGAAACGGAACCCGGTCGAAGTCCTTAGCGGGTGCGGTCACGCCATAGATACGCGCCAGCTCGGGGCTGACATAGCCGTAGTCGGCCGTAAAAAGAGTCATGAAGTTGCCGTCGTTCCAAACCAGGTCTGAGGCGAACGTGCGGGCTTCGGTCGTCATCGCATGGGCCGTTTCACGGGTAAAGTACGGGAACTTGCGCCGGTCCTTGCTGGCGGTTAACAGGCGATCGAACCGCAGCCACTGGCTTACAA
Organism: uncultured Acidobacteriaceae bacterium; assembly: GCA_963771305.1. GTDB lineage: Bacteria > Acidobacteriota > Terriglobia > Bryobacterales > Bryobacteraceae > CAJCIT01. The sequence goes on along the minus strand of CAVYTS010000024.1, from coordinate 161,961 downwards.
ACTCATCAAGCGCTTCATGCGCCCGAGGGTCCGCCAGCATGCGGCGAGCCTGTTTCTCCAGGCCGGCTGGGGTAGCCAATTCGCCTCGTCGGGCCGCGGCAAACAGCTCGGCATCAGGCATCGTGTCCCAGAGCGAGTACGAGAGCCGGCTGGCTGTTGCCCAGGGCTTCAATTGCGGATCAGTTGTTGTATCGAGCCAAAAAAGAAAATTCGGTGATTGCAACATGGCTTCCACCACCAGTTGCGCGCCTTTCATGAAATCCGTTCCTTGCGCCAGCAAGGCTTCATAGCGCCGCTGCTCGCCGGCATCCAGAGGACGACGAAAGGCCTTCTGTCCGAACTCGCGGACAAAACGCGCCCGGCACGGGAAGGAGGGTTTGCAAGGAATCAGTCCGTGGGTGTCGCCGCCTCGAAATGCGGAACTCGCCAGCTTCTCGGCCGCATTGCTGTAGCCTTCCACCAGCACCGGAGAGAGGCTCTGCCCGCGCGACTGGTTGCGGAATCCGTTGATAAAGTCTTCCGGTGGGAACTGCATCGCCGGTGCCGTCTGGTCGCCCAGTAGATCGCGAACCGTGTGGTCGTACTGGCTATGGGTCAACCGGCGTAGCTCGGCATCTTGCACGGCGGCGCCGCTTCCGGTGTTTTCCACCTCCCGATATTTCAGAGCGGCCGCCAGTTCACTGCCCGACAAATGAGCAAGCTGAGCGATCCACGTCTTGAGGACGGTTTCTTCAGGGCTACCAGGCTTAATTCGCTCGCCACCAGTATGGGGAACGCGAGCAGTCGGCTTCTTCAGCAAGAGCGAGTTTTCCAGCTGATCGCGATCGATCAGGACGACCAGCGAGTTTCCGAACGCATCAATCTTAGCCGCTGGAGCATCGGACTCGGGAAAATGCAACCGCGTGGCGGATGCGACTCCCTCGGAATTGTGGCATGCTCGGCAGTTGGCCTTCTCCAGAATCGGATAAAGGGTGGTTTGGAAATCACTGCTCTGCGCCCACAGGGCACAGCCGGAAACACCTAGTAAAATCAGCAGTCTCGACAGGTAACACTCCTCAGGCCGAATCCGGTCGTTCAGTCCGTTCGCGGTGCATATCCAGTAGAATATCGCGAGATGCGCCAGTTACTCGCAACCTTCTTTCTCTTTGCCGTTGCCGGCTATGGCGCAACCGAACGCGAGGTCGCCGAATGGGTGCTGCGATGGGAGGGCAGCGTGTTGCTGGAAGGCTCTGACCAGCCGCTGCACGACGTCTCGCAGCTTCCAACGGGCGCCTTCCATATCTCTGGTATCGACCTGACGGCCGCTGTGATGCATCCGGTGGAACTGCGCAAACTCGAGGGTCTCATGCATTTGCGCGAGTTGTATCTCCCCGGACCCATTTGGAATCCCGGCGGGGGCAAGGAAGACAAGACTGGCGTTTTTGAATCCCTCGCCACTCTGACGACGGTGGAGCGCTTGGCTTTCGGATGGCATTTCGACGCGGAAATTGAAGTGGATGACGACGACATTCGCAAACTAGCGGGCTGGTCTCGCTTGAGACAGCTGCGCTGCTCGCAGTGCAGCCTTCGCAAGCTGAATTTGTCCGTCTTTTCCGAGTTGACAGACCTTGACCTCAGCTACAATCCGTTTACGGACGAAGGCATGGCCGGACTTGCCCGGCTGAAAAACCTGAAGCGCTTGATGCTGCGTGACACGCTCGTCACTGACGAGGGTCTCAAGTACCTGAAGGACCTCACCAATCTGGAAGAACTCGACCTCTCTGGAGCACGCGTCACCGGGCAGGGGGTTCAGTCTCTCAGCGCCTTGAAATCGATGCGGAGGCTGAACCTGCTGGGCGCCCAAGTTCCGGACGAGTCCATGGACTTTCTCTCGGGCATGCCGTCTTTAGAGGTCTTGAACCTGTACCGGACTCACGTCACGAATTCGGGCCTCGCGAAGCTCGCATCTTTGAGGAATCTGACCGACGTGGACGTACGCTATAGCCGGGTCACCAGTAATGGAGTGGAGGCGTTGCGCGCGGCACTTCCAGGAATCAGGATTCGCTTCGATGGCCCGGCGCTTCCCAAAACTAAAGTCGCCGGAGCCAACCGGCCTGCCGATTCCTCCGATCAGGCCATTGCCGCCTGGGTGAAACAGTTAGGCGGAAGTGCCGAAGTCACGGACGGTCATCTGACAGGAATCAATTTGGCGTCTACGTCCCTAAGCGACGCGCAATTGGCGTATCTCGAAAATCTTCATGACCTCAAGAAGCTGGAGCTTCAGGTGACGCAGATCTCCGACCTGGGTTTGTCGTCTGTAGAGCACCTCACCAGCCTCGAGGAACTCAATCTCAGCAACACGACCGTATCCTCAACGGGGCTTTCCAAGCTCTCTGCCTTACAGCGGCTCGAAACGCTTGGCTTGGCCGGAACGCTGGTGGAAGGGCCCGGCCTTTCGCAGCTGAAGGATCTCAATGTCCTGCACTATCTGGATCTTTCGGGTTCACACGTGGCCGATCGGGGTCTGTCTAATCTCAGCCTGCTGGCGGGACTGCGTAGCCTCAGCCTTCGATACCTCGACATAACCGACGCTGGATTGAGCAGCCTTTCAAAGCTGAGTAGCCTGGAGAGTCTGGACCTAAGCAGCACCGAAATCACCGACGCGGGCCTCAAGTACATCGCGGGGCTGACCAACCTGCGCGAATTGGAGCTGAACTATACAGGCATCACCAATGCGGGGCTCGCTGCACTAATGCCTTTGCAGCAGTTGGAACGGATTGAACTCTATCGAACACGCACCACGGATGATGGCATCGTCTCGTTGGCCGAGTTGAAGAATCTGCGGATCGCCAAACTCGACTACACGTCTCTCGATGACAAAGGTATTGCCTCTCTCAAATCGCTGCCGAAGCTTCGGGAATTGAGTTTGGACGCCACCAGCATTACCGATCAAGGGGCGCTGATGCTGGAATCGATGACCAGCTTGCGGGAGCTGAACATCTATCACACGCTGGTGACGGAGAAGGGCATGCTAGCGCTGAAGACAGCTTTGCCGGATTGTAAGATCGTGTTCGATCGTGATTCGGCTCTGCCGAATCGAAGGGTCCGGCAATGAGAGCGGTTGTTTGGCTCACCATCTTGCTATGTGGCGTTTCCGCATACGCCGACACCACCAAAGAGGACATGCAGTGGATCAGCGACTTGGGTGGAACGGTGACACGCAATTCCCAGGGCCGCGTGACCGGCGTAAGCCTGCGGGGGACCTGGGTTGGCGACGCCGACTTGCGACGCCTGAGCCAGTACTCTGGACTGCGCGTCCTTGATCTATCTCTGACACACATTACGGATCAAGGGTTGCAGGAGATCAAGAATCTGCGCGGCATTACCGACTTCAATCTCTATTTCGCCGAATACATCACCGACGAAGGTGTAGCGGCTATCAAAGACTGGAAGAAACTGAAACGCCTGAACCTGCACGGCACCAAAGCCGGTGATACCGCTCTGGAACACATTGCAGGAATTAGGTCGCTCGAGTCATTGAACGTGGGTTCCACCTTGATGACCGACGTCGGCCTGGAGCGGCTTACGGTGCTGCCGAACCTGACAGAGCTAACCATGGGCGGTAACGAACTGGGCGATGCAGGTTTGCAGGCTCTCCGCCAGATGACGACTCTGAATTACCTGGACCTGAGCGGCCGCCAGGGCAACGACAAAAACGTCTGGACTATATCGATGTCCGAGGTTGGCCTTCAGGCCGTGCTGGCACTCAAGAACCTTCGCGAACTCCGGATTGGCTGCACCTCCACGACGGTGGGAGTCGAAGGCGCCAAACTGGGGGAGGTCAGCACCCTCAGCGTGACTGAGAAGTGGTTAGAACAAATGAAGAAGCTGGACAAACTCGAAAAGCTAAAGGTGCAGGGCTGCACACGCATTAACGACGACGCAGTGGCCGCACTGATCGCCATGCCGGCGCTGCGCGACGTCGACCTGACAGGCACGTCTGTAAGCGAACAGGGGGCCGCCAAACTGCGCGCCGCCAAGCCAGGAGCGGTGGTCTATGTAGGCCGTTGGGAAGGAAAGGCTGCCGCTTACCGCAATAACTAGAATTGCCGACGATGCCAATTGGATCGTCCGCAGATTTCTGGTAGCGATTACCGAGCCTAACGCGCTTAGACCGCAACCGCCGTCTGGTCATTTTCAGTACGTTATTGGGCACTGGGGTCACATGCTCCAACTCGTGGGCCCGCAGAAACTCGGCGAGGAGCGCCGCTAGCTACGGCAAGATCCGGAGACCGAATGCTGCTCAGGGGTGGTACACGGCGAGCCAGAGCGAGGTCGACACGCCTATATCGGCACGGTCTGCTCGGCGTCGGCGACCGTTGGGTATCGCGTGAAGACGTCATCGATCTTGCACGTCCGAAACAAGTCCCAGATCTGATCGTTGAGGCCCGCTAGAAGCAGACGCCTGCTATTCCGTTCGAACGACACGTACGAACCGATCAGGACGCCGAGGCCGCTGGAATCCACATATCGGATTCGGCTCATGTCAACGACCAGCGTAGCGGAGTCATTCTTGCGAACGGAATCACGAAGTTGAAAAGCCGTATCGGCATTCAGGACTCCCTGAAGCACCATGACTTCTTCGTCAGGGCGAGCACCATCACGGACTTGCAGCTTGAGTTTGTCGCCGACCACAATAGCGTTGAGTGTATCAACTATGCGCGGGCTAGAGGAGTCCCTGCGGAATGAGTCAGCCCTGATGTCGGTGGCCACGACGGGGGCGCAATGCCGCGATGAATCATTGAAGCACCGGAGACGTCTCGAACCTTGTATGACGGGATAGAAACCGAAATAGACGCAATTGAGTCTATTTCGGCGGGACGGCCAAACCCGAATCCCCGGAAGCCAGACAAGCATCAATATGTCCGGAAGAATTTGCTGTATAGAGAGGAGTAAGCCATGTACGTGATTACGGGAGCTACAGGCAACACTGGAAGCTTGGTAGCGGAGAGATTGCTCGAAGCAGGACAGAAAGTGCGTGTTGTGGGGCGCGACCCGAAGCGGTTGGAGAAATTCACCGGGAAGGGTGCGGAATCATTCATCGCTGATGCGACGAATGGGGGCGCTCTCACGAACGCGTTTGCCGGCGCAAAGGCCGTGTACGCGATGATCCCTCCCAATATCGGTGCTCCGGACGTTCGCGCATATATGGAGATTGTGAGCGACGCCTTACGCTCCGCGATTGGGGAAAACGGGATAAAGTATGCCGTCGTGCTGAGCAGCGTCGGCGCGGACAAATCGCGTGGGACCGGTCCCGTGGCCGGCTTGCACAATCTGGAAAAGAAACTCGAAGGAATTCCAGGGTTGAATGCCCTCTTCCTGCGAGCCGGCTACTTCATGGAAAACATTCTGTCCCAGGCCGGTGTGATTAAGTCCATGGGAACTATGGCCGGCCCAATCATGGAGGACTTGCCCTTGCCAATGATCGCAACGCGCGATATCGGCGCCTATGCCGCCGAAGCCTTATTGAAATTGGATTTCATCGGAAGAAGCACGCGCGAACTGCAAGGGCCCCGCGACGTAACTTACATCGGAACTGCGAAGATCGTGGGTGCATCGATTGGCAAGGAGAACCTTACATATAAGCTGGTGCCCGCGGCGCAGTTGAAGCCGGTGCTGGAGCAGATGGGGATGTCATCCAACATGGCGGACCTGTTACTGGAGATGGCTGATGCGCTGAATTCGGGCCACATGAAGATGCTCGAACCGCGCTCTCCCGCGAACACGACTCCGACTACTCTGGAAACTTTCGTGACAGAAGTGTTTTTGCCGGCGTATCGAGGATGAGCACACCGCGTGTAGGCAGAGGGTCGAAGGTTTTTTGCCTCCCTTGCCCTTCAAGTCCGTTCCTCCAAGTCCGTTGAGCCCCGCGTTATCGTTCCTTGTGCCATAATGTGCCACCCGCGACCCTCCATCCAACCCAATCGCATACTCGAAACCGACCTAAGTCAATCCAAATGGGATGGCACCGAACTATCGATTAGATTCAGGTTCTAGTGCGGTGACACTCGTGGAGGTTCGAGTCCTCTCATCCGGACCAACCAAATTCTGACATTCGGCGATAAGTTTATCTAGCCGTGGTAAACTGGCGTCTCTAGTCACATGGCTTTCGTGCCCAGTTGCCGGTTCGATCTGTTTATCAGCTACGCAACCGAGAATAACAGTGAGGGCTGGGTTGAGCAATTTCAAGGAGCGCTTGGGACCGAGTTAAGCGCCTTAATCGGCCGCAAATTCGCGGCGAAAGAATCCATCTATTTCGATAAACGAGAACTAGAGGTGGGCCAAAGCTTTCCCGCTGAACTCGCCGCGGCTGCGCGCGAAAGCGCGATGCTGCTCCCGATTCTCTCTCCGAGCTACCTCACGTCCAGCTGGTGCTACCGGGAGCGCACCGACTTCTTTTCTCAGCGTCCAAATGGTGCGGCGCCCGAAAGCTGTCTCGCCCCGATTCAGGTCCGGCCCATCGACGATCAAGGATTGGATGCGCTGTACCGGAATGCCCAGCGGTTCTTGTTTCTGAGCGCGGACGGCCAAACGCCGCTGGCGCCGGGTTCGCCCGAGTGGAAGGCCCAGATTTACAAACTCGCCGGGCAGCTTAAGAGTGCCCTGGAACGGCTACGGCAAAGCTGCAAGCCCATTTTTGTCGGCGAAGCACCGGACGGGGAACGCCCTCAAAAACTCCGCGACTGGTGCTGCAAGGAACTCGAACGGAGGCACTTTCGCGCCGTGCCTGAGTCGTTACTCGTGTTTCAGGACGAGAATGGAGTGGTAGCTAATCTGAAGGACGCTGGGCTGTCAGTCCACTTCGTGGGCGGAGCTGATGAGGCGGCTTTGAACGCGATCGAAACCTCGGCGCAGGTTTGCGCCGGGCCCACGATCCTTTATCAGGCATTCGGCGAGACTCTGACCAACGACGAACAGTTCTGGCTTCAGGAATTCGAGCAGCAACTGCCTGTGGCTTCAGGGCGGTACCAAAAGCTGCAAGGCAAGAACGATCAGGAACTGCTGGCGCTCATTGACGAGCAGATCGCCTCGCATGCACGACCCGTCACCAACCAAGCGCAAGTGCAACTCGCGCTCGTCTGCGAAGAGCCGGATCTCAACGGAGCTCGGGAGATAAAGGACCAGATCCTGGCACGATGCAAGATCGAAGTGGGTTTGCCCGACTTCCTCGCGGGCCGGATGACAGCGATGGAACGCTTGCGAAAGTGGCGAAATTATCTGACCCACAGCCAAAGGCTTCTTTTCTACTATGGGGTGGCGGCGAGGGATCATTTGGAACCGATCTGCTTGAAAGCGGAGCAGGTCAACAGCCCCGCGGCCCGCAACTGGTTTGTCGCGCCTCCGGACCTGGAGGCCAAACGGCACGAGCATCCCGACGCACTGTGGGACATTGACCAGGTCATCAGTTTGATACAGCCGGGGCACAGCGTCTGACGGATATGGCCTCTGACGTAGCCGCCCTCACCAATCCCTTTCCTGGCCTCGCTCCCTTCGACGAGCCTGAGGCGGCACTGTTCTTCGGCCGAGACAGAGAAATAGAAGAAATCCTAGAACGTCTCGCCTCACGCCGTCTGCTGGCAGTGATCGGCGTATCCGGCTGTGGCAAGAGCTCGCTGGTCAGGGCGGGGGTTAAGCCCGTGCTTCGCGTCGGAGCTGCCCAAAGCCTGCCTGGCCGTTGGCGTATCGAAACCATCACTCCAGGGAATGCGCCGATTCAGGCCCTGCGAAAAACCATCCAGGCGGGCCCGGACTGGCCCGCAACCTCTTTCGACTTGGTGGAACATGCCCGGCAAAGCCTGCGGCCCGGTGAGAATCTGCTGCTAATTGTGGATCAGTTCGAAGAGCTGTTTAGTTATCGCGCCGCAACTCTTAGCCAAGACGCCGGCAACGCGGCTGCCTTATTCGTCAACCTCCTTTTGAATGCGGTGGATCAGCGCGAGGTCCCGATCTATATACTGCTGACCATGCGCACCGACTTCCTCGGCGAGTGCGCCCAATTCAGGCGCCTGCCCGAAGCGCTAAACGACTGCTACTATCTGGTCCCCCGGCTGACCCGAATCCAGCAGCAGGAAGCGATTGAACGCCCGTTGCAAGAGCAAGGCGTCAGCATCACGCCTTCACTTTTGCAGCGGCTTCTCAATGAGTCGGCGGACGATCCCGATGATTTGCCGGTCTTACAGCACCTGCTTCGGCGCCTCTGGGAGAACTGGAGTGCGCGGGGTGCGAACGACCCGCTCAACGACCAGGACTACACCGCCGTGGGAGGTTGGAAGAACGCGATCAACCAGGAGGCGGAGAGCGTTCTGAGTCGTTTCCCAGCCGAGGAGGAAAAGATCCGGCTGGTTTTCCAGTGGATCACCGACCGGGGGACTGGTGAAAAACCAGTTCGCCGCGCGCGGTCGTTGGCGGAGTGTGCTGCGGTTTCCAGTTTAGGGCAGGAGCGTCTCAGAGGGATTGTTGAGGGGTTTCAGTCGCGTGGTTTGCTCAAGCCTTCGGACGGGACCGGCGAATCTCTGGTGGATCTGCCGCACGAGAGCGTGATGTGGCAATGGACACGGCTCAATGGTTGGATTGGCCAGGAGACTGAGCGAGCCGCCCAGTTGCGTTTCCTGGTGCAATCCGCCCGGCAGAAGGTGCCGCTGGTTGGGCTAGCCCTCGATTCAGCGTTGAAACTGCGTGTCCAATGGAACAGCCAAAGGCCACCAACCCTGCGCTACCTGCAAGAGCCGGAGCTGGAGTCAGTCGATTCCTGGGTGGCGCACGGCGAGGGCCTCGTGAAGGCAAAACGGCGGCGCCGCGTGTGGATTCTAGCGGGCATCGCGACGCTCGTGGGAGTGCTGGCCATTCTGGCTGTCTGGATTTCAATCCGGGAAAGAGCACTGAGGAACGCGGCCGAAGCGCGGGAGCTTACCGCGTGGACTGCGGTTAGCTTAGGGGATGACCCGCAGCGCAGCCTGATACTCGGCCTGTACGCATGGGGAAAGCAGCGTGCGATGGTGCCCGGCCTGGCCGACTTCTTGCACGCGGCGCTCTTACACTCTGCAATCCGGCTCACCCTGCACGGTCATCAAGACTCGGTCTGGAGTGTGGCGTGGTCGCCGGATGGCAGCAAGCTGGCCACCGCGAGTAAGGACAACACGGCGAAAGTATGGGACGCGGCGACCGGCAGGGAGTTGTTTACGTTGCACGGCCATCTAAGATCGGTTGAGAGCGCGGCATGGTCACCCGATGGCAGCAAACTGGCCACCGCGAGTGAGGACCACGCGGTGAAAGTGTGGGACGCGGCAACGGGGCGTGAGTTGCTTACGGTTTATGGCCATCTAGGCGACGTCATGAGCGTGGCGTGGTCACCTGATGGCAGCAAACTAGCCACAGCAAGTAGGGACAACACAGCGAAAGTTTGGGACACGGGGACGGGCCGCGAGTTGCTGTCGCTACGCAGCCATCAAGACCAGGTTCTGAGCGTTGCATGGTCGCCGGATGGCAGCCAGCTGGCCACCGCGAGCAGTGACAAAACAGCGAAGGTTTGGGATGCGGTGACAGGCCGCGAGCTGCTGACCCTGCGCGGCCATCAGGCCCGAGTCGAGAGGGTGGCGTGGTCGCCGGATGGCAGCCAACTGGCAACCGCGAGTTGGGACCGCACGGCGAAAACGTGGGATGCCGGTACTGGGACCGAGTTGCTTACTCTACGTGGCCATCAAGACCAGGTTCTCAGCGTTGCTTGGTCGCCGGATGGCAATCGGCTGGGTACCGCGAGTGGAGACGGGACAGCAAAAGTGTGGGACGCAAGAACGGGCCGCGAGATGCTGACGGCGCGCGGACATAATGGCCCCGTTTGGAGTCTGACTTGGTCGCCCGATAGCAACAAGTTTGCCACGTCGGGTGCAGATCACATGGCGAAGGTCTGGGAGGCGGAGGCCCGAGAATTGCTTACCCTGCGCGGCCATCAAAACGTGATTTTGGGAGTGGCGTGGTCACCGGATGCCGGCAAACTGGCTACGTCCAGCGCAGACAAAACAGCGAAGATCTGGGAGGCCGCGACGGGCCGCGAATTGCTGACGCTGCGAAATCACCAAAGCGCAGTCATGGGCGCGGCGTGGTCGCCCGATGGCCGTAAGCTCGCCACGGCGAGTTGGGATGGCACCGCTAAAGTTTGGGAGGCGTCGACTGGCCGTGAGTTACTCACGCTGCGGGGCCACCAAGGGTATGTGATGGGTTCAGAGTGGTCGCCGGACGGCGCCAACTTAGCCACCGCGAGCAGGGACGGCACGGCGAAAGTCTGGGATGCGGCTACGGGCCGCGAATTGCTGACCCTACGCGGCCATCAAGGCCCCGTTATGAGCGTGTCTTGGTCGCGCGATGGCAGCAAGTTAGCCACGGCCTGTGATGACACCACTGCGAAAGTCTGGAACGCAGCGACCGGTCGCGAACTGATGAGTCTGCACGGCCATCGCGGTCCGGTTCTGAGCGTGGCTTGGTCTCCGGACGGAAGCCTGCTGGCTACCGGGAGCGGAGACAACAGCGCCAAGGTGTGGGAGGCAGCCACGGGTCATGAGTTATTGAGTCTACATGGTCATCAAGGCTACGTTATGAGCGTGGCCTGGTCGCCCGATGGCAGCAAGCTGGCTACCGCGAGCTGGGACGGCACAGAGAAAGTCTGGGATGCGAGAACGGGCCGCGACCTGCTTACCCTGCGTGGACATCAAGGGCAAGTGATGAGCGTGGCCTGGTCGCCGGACGGCGGCAGGCTCGCCTCAGCCGCTGAGGATCGAACCGTCCAAGTCTACATGATCGATCCGGTTCAACTCATTGGCCTGGTGCGTTCGCGCATCGATCGGAACCTCACCCTCGATGAATGCCGTCGGTACTTGAACACCGATCAATGCCCAGCATTGCCAAACGTTCCGTAAAAGAGCGACGCTTTCACATGCCGAAGATTGTGCCCCGCGTCACCTTGGGAATCCGGGTGAGTCGAAGACGGTCTCACCGGTGTGGCGATATATGCAACGTGCTTGTCGCAGAGCAAGACGGCAGCCAGTCCATAGACAAAAGGGGTTGCTTCCCGAAACGGCCCGGCGATTTTAGTCTGGCCATTTCGATCGATGTAGAACAACTGTCCGCGGACCTAAGCAATGGCGAGCGAATCCGAGAACGCTTCGACTCCTTCGAATCGCGGAGGAATCTTTAAGAGCCCGGCTCGATCGATGAATCCCCACTTCCCATCTATCTTGACGGCTGCCAGCCCTTCTCGAAATGATTGCACTTGCTCAAACCGGGGAGGGATGACCAGCGTTCCGTTCGTTGTGAGCGTCCGGCAAGCGTGCGTGACTCGAACTGGCCAGCCAGAGTAATTTTGGGGGATGCCCCGAAAGCAAACACCAATCGCCGAAGAGTTTCTTGATTTACAACGTCGGCTGGCGGAATGGAGAAGTAGTCATCCGCGCCGCTCGCCGTTGCCGGAACAGTTCTGGACGGAGGCTGCCGGACTGGCGCGCAAACATGGCTTGTATCGCACGGCCCGCACGCTGCCCATCGACTACGCCAACCTGCGCAAACGCCTGCGAAGTCCAGCGCCGGTTGCACCCGTCCCCCGTCTGCAGTTCGTGGAACTATCGCCCACGCCGGCCGGGACCGGCTATTGCGTGGAACTGTTGCGGGTGCAGGGCAACTCGGGCGCCGTGGACTGGAGCCAACTGTTGCGCGCGTGGCGGCAAAGCGAGCGATGATTCAGATCACGCCGCAGATGCGCATCCTGGTGGCGGTCGAGCCGGTGGACCTAAGAAAAGGTATCGACGGGCTGGCCGCGCTGTGCCGGGAGAAACTCCAAGCCGACCCGTTCTCGGGATGTCTGTTCCTATTCCGCAGCCGCCGCGCGACAGCCATCCGTGCGTTGGTGTACGACGGCCAAGGGTTTTGGATGGCGCACAAGCGTTTGAGCAAAGGACATTTTAAATGGTGGCCCAGCGGAAGCACCTCAGCGCAAACGCTCCAGGCGCACCAGGCGCAACTGCTGCTGGCGGCGGGCAATCCGGAAACGGAAGCAGCGCCGGTGTGGCGCAAGGTGGGTTAAAAAAATCGCGCCAGGGCCTTGCGTTCGGGCGCAAATTTTGTCACACTGTTGCTTCGCCATGGAACTGCAGTGGAGATACCGCGGCCGCACAATCACCGGTGGCGACGTCGGTTTCATTCGCGACTTGATCGTCGCCCACCCCGCAGCCGGGCGCTGTGAACTGTCTCGCTTGTTGTGCCAAGCATGGGACTGGAAACAGTCCAACGGAACGCTGCGCGACATGGTGTGCCGCGGCATGCTGTTGATACTCGACCGCAGCGGCGAGATCGTGCTGCCGCCGATGCGGTCGCACCCGCCGAACCCGCTCCTGCTCCGCAGTCGGCCGGAACCGGTAGTGCCCGATAACCGGCCGGTGCGGGGCGCGCTGCATGATCTTCTGCCGCTGGAGATTGTGCAGGTGCGGCGCAGCGATGAAGAGCCGCTGTTCAACAGCCTGATGGAGCAGTACCACTATCTGGGCTATGAGCAGCCGGTGGGTGAACACTTGAAGTATCTGGTCAAAGCGCGCGGGCAGGCGATCGCGTGTGTGGCTTGGTCGAGCGCGCCGCGGCATCTGGGCGCGCGCGACCGTTTCATCGGCTGGGACCAAGTGGCGAGGCGGCGAAACATCCGCTTGATCGCTTACAACACGCGCTTTCTGATTCTGCCGTGGGTGCGAGTGCCGCACCTTGCCTCGCATATTCTGGGGCGGATGGCGCGCCAAGCGCCGCGCGACTGGCTGCGGATGTACGCCCATCCCATTCATCTGCTGGAGACCTTCGTCGATCCGGAGCGGTTTCGCGGAACCTGCTATCGGGCGGCGAACTGGATCGTGGTGGGAAAAACCACCGGCCGGGGCAAGGATTCACAGAGCAAGCGGCCGAACCGGTCCATCAAGCAGGTGCTGGCTCTGCCACTTCACCGGCGGTTCCGGCAGTTACTGAGCCAATGAAGGAAAACGATGAAGCTGGACCCGGAGACCATCGACATCAGTATTCAGGAATTGGAAGCGCTGGTGGATGGAGCGTGCCATCAGACGCTGAATGCGGACGGTCACCGCAAGTTGCGCGGAGCGGTGGAAACGTTGGGGGAGATGGCGCGCCTGCTGGCAGACAAGGACGCGACGCTGCGTCAACTGCGCCAGATGTTGTTGAAACCGCCTACGACCGAGAAGACGCGCGTGGTGCTGGAGCGTGCGGGAGTGAAGCCGGAGCCTGGAGATTCGGCCACGCCGAAGAAGAAACGTAAAGGCCATGGGCGCAATCCGGCGCGCGCGTTCGAAGGGGCGGAGAAAGTGAAAGTGGCGCACCCCATGCTGAAGCCGGGGGACAAGTGTCCGGAGTGCGAAAAGGGGAAAGTGTATCGGCTGAAAGAGCCGGCGATGCGGGTGCGGATCGTGGGGCAAGCGCCGGTACAGGCGGCCGTATACGAGTTGGAGCGGCTACGCTGCAATCTGTGCCAGGAGGTGTACGAAGCGCCTCCGCCGGCCGGCATGGGCGAGGACAAGCGCGACGAGACGGCGGCGAGCATGGTGGCGCTGTTGAAGTATGGTTCGGGCGTTCCGTTCTACCGGCTGCAAGGGCTGCAAGCCAACCTCGGCATTCCATTGCCGCGTTCGACACAATGGGACCTGGTGGCCAAAGCGGCCAAGCCACTCGTGCCGGTGTATGAGGAACTGATCCGGCAGGCGGCGCAGGGCGACGTGCTGTACAACGACGACACGGCAGTGAGGATCCTGGCGCTGCAGCGGGAGACGGCGGCGGACCGCACGGGGGTGTTTACCACGGGCATCGTGGCGGTGGCCGAAAGTCGACGCATGGCGCTGTTCTTCAGCGGCGACAAGCATGCGGGCGAGAACCTGGCCGATGTACTGAAGCGGCGCGCAGCGGATCTGCCACCGCCGATCCAAATGTGTGATGCACTCTCTCGCAACACGCCGAAGCTAGCGCCGGCAATCGAGCCACTGATGGGAAACTGCCTCGCCCATCTCAGAAGGAACTTTGTCGAAGTGGCGCCTAACTTCACTCCGGAATGCCGGTATGTGCTGGAGACGCTGGGCGCGGTTTACGGCAACGACGATACGGCGCGGGAGCAAGCGATGACTCCGGACGAGCGGCTCAAGTATCATCAGGCGCGCAGCGGTCCGCTGATGGAGCAACTGCGCCAATGGGGTGCGAGCCAGTTGGACGAACATAAAGTGGAACCGAATTCAGGGCTGGGCAAGGCGATCCGGTATCTACTCAACCATTGGCCGAAGCTGACTTTGTTTTTGCGCCAACCGGGAGCGCCGCTGGACTCCAACATCGTCGAGCGCGCCTTGAAGAAAGCGATTTTAAATCGCAAAAACGGGCTATTCTATAAAACGCGCAATGGGGCGCGCGTGGGCGATCTGTACATGAGCCTGATCCACACTTGCGAGTTGTGCGGCGGCAATCCGTTCGACTATCTCACCGAGTTGCAGAAACATGCCGCGGAGATCCAAGAAAACCCGGCAGCGTGGATGCCGTGGAACTATCGTGCGGCGCTGGAGCCAGCCGCGTTGGCGAAGGCGGCTTGACGGCAGCCAAACGTCGAGAGGGAACCATAATGCCCAGACAGACAAAATCCAGTAAGCCCGCAGCATGCCAGGCGTGCCAAGGGACGGACCTGGTGCGGCGAATCAAGACTTACCCGGTGCATCTGGAGGGCGAACTGAAAGGCAAGCAGATCCACGTCGGACGAGTGGCCTTATACGAATGCCAGAGCTGCGGCTACCTCATGCCGACCCCGGCTGGACAAGCAAAGGTGGACCGCAATGTCAACATGGGAATCAGGCTGTTCCTCGGCCAACTGCACTGAAATACGGCCGGAATTTACATGTTCCGGTCGGGCTACGCACGCTTACCGGACGCTCACCGTTCGTTTCTATGACGCCCCAGACGCCGCCAATCTCAGTGGCCGCCAAGTTTTCCCGGAAATCTTGCGCTGCGTCAAAGCGCGGTTGGATTGCGAAACGGCCTTCCGGATAGAAGAAGCCGACCTTACACGGAGATACTGCGTCCGCCGGCGCCCTGCCGCAGTCGCTAGGATACCCGGTAGTCGGAGTACCCTTCCGGCCACCATCCCACGTTGCCACGTGACAGTAGCCGTCCAGCACCGCGCTCGCGAGACCATCGACGAACGGCCCTACTTCGGCGAACTCCGGTTTAATGACTATTTTGGCTTTGATCGTCCACCAGGACTTGCGCTAAGCCGTCCGAGAAATCGTACTCCCATCAAAAGTCCTGCTTGATGGCGAACCGCCCCGTCTCGTCAACGTATCCCTGATGATCAACACGCGCAAGTCCGTTCGAAAAATCACCCACATCCTCGATAGGAGCAACAATCGCTGGATCGATGACGATCTTTCCATTCCGGTCGATGAATCCAACTCGCCCGTTCCGCTCGAACGCGAAAAGCTTAGACTCCGACACTGCCTTCTTCGTTCAAAGCTTTCGAATCAGTGACACCGAACAAGGCTCTGCAGCGAGGCAAGTAGCAGGAGCATTCCGCCGAACCGCCAGATCCTCATGTTCACAGTTCATAAAATAGTCTACAGCTTGAGAAAAACCAACCGGAGCGCTGATCGCGTCCTTTTCCCGCGCCCCTTTCCTCGCTTGCGGCGTCCGTCCTCCGCTACGCCCCGGATTGCTCTTGACGAATCCGATCACTTCATCACAATCAGAGGACCAGCGTCGCTTCGCTCCGACGGCTGACCGGGATCATCCCGAAATAGTGACCCGGTTCCCTTCGGAATCGGCGATCACCTTCGGCGGAATCCCCGCGTCACTTCTTGAGTTTGGGCAATATTACATCAATTTGTTCGATGTAGTTTTTGGCGTAGCTTGATTCCTGCAGGTCGGCATTGAGAGCCAGCATGTGCGCATAACTCTCCCTGGCCTTTACAAGCGTTTCCCGATCGGCTTTCGTATTGAAATAATCGCGATACGAGTTGCCGAGCAGGAAGTAGCCAATTGGATCTTTGTCGTCGTATCGAACGGCTTCCTGGCAAAACTCAATCCCACGGACCGGGTTTCTCAGATGGTTCTCACAGTCGCACAGGCCCATGTACGCGATGGAACGTTGGGCTTTGTAGGACTGTTCCCGGTCGGCATGCGAACGTGAGCCCAGCCCGAAGCCAATTCCATAAAAAGCGGCTTGCGATAAGGCATTATTCGAGATCTTCGTGAGCGATAGAAACTCCTGGAAATCCTGGCGAGCCTGTAAGTATTGCTTAGCTTTTGACGCGGGGTTCTTATCCGCCGCAGCCATCTGCCGAATCGCGGCGCCCCTCCACAAATATGCCTGCTCGTTCTTTGAAGAGAGTGCGATCGAATGGCTGGCGGCCTCAACGGACTGCTCCCAAACTTCTTTGTCGTAATAGGCTCGGGACAGGAGTGAGTAGGCTTGCGAGTTATCCCGTTCAAGTTGTGTAACTGTCGTCAACTGGCGGATGGCGTCATCCGCATCACCACTCTCAATCAGTTCACCTGCCAGTTGCTGGCGTGCCTCGACATAGGCGGGGTCCAGTTTTACCGCGGTTTTGAGATGCTTGAGGCTGGCGGCTGAATCGGATAAATAAAGATTCGTTAGTCCAAGATCGTAGAAGGCTCGCGCATTGTTGCCATCCTCGGCGGTGGCTTCTTCGAAAAGCCCCCGCGCATGCTCCAGGCTCGCGCTGCTTTGGGATTGGGTACCGTAGATTTGGGTGAGATCGGTAGCCGACTTCTTGCTGTAGAGCAGTCTTTCGCCATCCTCCATCAGCAAACGTGACTTCTTTTTGTATTCGCGTGGATACTGAATGCGGAGTTTCACCGATTGGTCCTGACCCGGCAGGATCGCTACCTGCTTTGAATCGTTCTCATACCCTTTGCGAACGCCGGTGACAACGTGGAGCCCCGAAGCCAAACCCGGAACCTTGAGTGGCGTTCCGGGAGACACCTTCCCCATCAGAACGTCGTCTACGTAGACATCGGTGTCATCGAGATTTGCCTCCACCACCAGATTGCCTTCTTTCAGCTCCGACGCAATCTTTCCAGAACCACAGCGCTGACTCAACGCCATGACTAAGCGTGGTTGGAAGTCACCATACTCCACCGGAGTCTGCGTGCGGCCATGTTGCTGGGAGTATTGCCGTACGTTTTCGCGGACGTACTGTACCAACTCGTCAGCAGTCACGTATCCATCGCAGGGGTTCTGATCAGCCTCTCCCTTTAGCCCACGGACCAGGAAATAGGTGAACAAGCCCGCTCCTCCCGCCAGTGAACTATCTTCGTAGCTACTTTCGTTTTCTCTCGCGGCGGTGAAGGTTAGGAAGGAGCGGGAGATCTGGCCGATTTCTCCGTTGACATCTTCGGCCTCGCCTCGCGTAATCTTCGACGAATGGCAGGCATCTACTAGCAGGACTTTGTCGAGAGCCTTAACCGTTTGTAACTTGGACCCCAATCGGGCCATCGGATAGCCCGTCTCTTCGAAGTTATTAGGATCGATATCGTACAGCGCGAGGTAACCTTTTCCTTTTCCAGGGGAGAATCCGTGGCCGGCGAAGTAGACGACGACGCGGTCGTTGTCTGTCGCCACCGAGGGCAGCCACTGTTCCAGTTCGCGCGCAAAGTTGGCCTTGGTCGCGTCAGGCCCAATCAGTTTATGGACGTTTTCCGGTGGGAACGCCCCTCCCTCCTTGCTGATGAGAACACGGTAAACCGACTCAGCGTCAGTTTCGGCATAGAGCAAATAGTTCTTTGGATCGAGTTTTTCGTACTTACTAACTCCGACCACCAAGGCATAGCCACGTGGGACAGTCAGCGGCTTAGCAACTTCATTCGTGCGCACGACAAGGTCCCTTGCCTGTGGCTCTTGCGGCGGCACCGACTGGGCTTCAGGGGTTTGCGCTAATAACGCCGACAGCAGCAGCGTGATGAAAGGCGTGGTCATATGGTTTGGCTGATAGGGTGGTATTGCCGGCGCGTCGTCAATGAATACTCAACAATTCCAGTCCATTCTACAGTAAATAAGTTTGCCTTGGGAGAAGAAGCTAAAAACTCGAGCACGGAACCGCGAGCGTGAGCGAGCGAATGTTTCCGATCTGCCATCCTGACGGCCACTTACTGAGAGTTTGTAACCGGCGACGATGACCCGACTGAATTTACTAAGATTACCGAGACACCAGTGGGGAACGCCGAAG
Source organism: uncultured Acidobacteriaceae bacterium (assembly GCA_963771305.1). GTDB lineage: Bacteria > Acidobacteriota > Terriglobia > Bryobacterales > Bryobacteraceae > CAJCIT01. The sequence continues at coordinate 143,671 of CAVYTS010000024.1, read as the reverse complement.
CACTTCCGTTGTACGGGAAGGTGAGCGTAAGCTCAAATGCACCTCCATACGTGCTGGTTGAAAACCACGCCGACGAGGCTTTAGACAGCGAAACGGTCTGCGTGGCTCCGTTCAGCTGATCTCCCTGCGGAGCAGTAAATGTGAACGACCCTGAAACCAGTTCTTGCGTATTGGAGGATCCAATCACCGTAACCGTGATGCCGCTTCCGGCTGAACCGGTAAAGACGACTGACGTGATAACCGGAACTGATTGTTGCAAAGTCTGGGTCGCCATAACCGGTTCGGGAAGAGCGAAGACGACGTCAGTCCCTCCCTGGCTCGTCTCCTGACTCGGGCTGCAAACGCCACCGAGGCTCAAGCCAGTCATCTTGATGCTGAGAGTACCAGCCACCGATCCGACACTGAACTGGCCCAAATCGGGAATTGTCACGGGGCCGGACGAGTTCGCCGGGATCACAAAGCAAAGCATCCTGGCTGAGGATGCCGCAAACGTGGGCCCCGGGACCTCCGCGTTGCTGGGAGGAGTAATCGAGAGCACAGCGGTGTAATCGTTGCTGGAGGTGTTTGTCGCAGACACGGCGAGCGTCGGCTGCACAGTCGCAGACTGAATAGTCAGTGTGATGTCGGTGGGCACGTAAGGCGAACTGATCGTCACCGTAACGAGCGTTGCACCCGTCTGCGGAGTCGGCGTACTGTCGGAGACGTTCGCGGTGAAGTTGAAGGTGCCGGCAGAGGTGGGAGTCCCGGAAAGGGTGCCACTCAAACTAAGGCTTAACCCGGGCGGCAGACCGCTCGCTTGCCAGATGTACGGTCTGGTTCCCCCGTTTGCAGAAAGGAGTTCGCTAAACGGTGCCCCCACTGTCCCTGTATAAATCGCCGTCGCTGGAACAATTAGCGTCCCCGGTGCAATCGTCACCGTCACGTTCGCTTGAGTTGTTTGGAAGGGAGGGGATGCGCCGGTGCCGTCCAGGACTCTTCTGGAGCCGGCTGCCGCACTACCACCACTCACTCCGCTATCGCTGACCGTTACTGCGAAAGTGAAAGGGCCCGCTGTTGTCGGTACTCCCGACAGCGTACCCGTGGTCGGGTTGATGGTCAGCCAGGAGGGTTGACCCGTGGTCTGCCAATAGTACGGAGAAGTCCCGCCTGTCGCCGCCAAGGTCCCGCTAAATGGAACTCCGATTACCCCAGTGAATGTCGTAGGTGGGACGATCTGTAATTGAGATACGACGTTTATCGTTGCCTGGGCTTGCGCCGTGGATGCGGGGATGCCGCTATCACTGACCGTCACGACGAAAGCGAGAGCGCCGGCCGACACAGGCGTTCCTGACAAAGCACCCGTGGCCGAGTTGATGGTCAGCCACGAAGGCCGACCACTGGCCTGCCAATGGTAAGGAGGGGTCCCGCTCGTCGCCGCCAAGCCCCCACTGAAGGGTACTCCTACGATCCCCGCGAATGTCGTGGGTGGAACGATCTGTAATTGAGATACAACCGTTACTGAAATCTGCGCCTGAATCGTCTTGGTTATTCCTCCGCTATCCGTAACTGTCGCCGTGAAACTGAAAAGGCCGGCCGCTGTGGGCGTTCCTGACAGGGCACCCGTGGCCGGGTTGATGGTCAGCCAGGAAGGTTGACCACTGGCCTGCCAATGGTAAGGAGAAATCCCGCCTGTCGCCGACAAGCTTCCACTAAACGGCACTCCTACTACCCCGCTGAACGTCGTAGGTGGAACTACCTGTAATTGCGCCGCAACCGTGATTGTCACCACAGCTTGCGCTGTCGCCGGAGGGTCGGCGCTATCCGTGACGGTAGCCGTAAAGCTGAAAAAGCCACCAGCCGGCGGCGTTCCTGATAGTACGCCCGTCGACGGGTTGACGGTCAGCCAGGAAGGTTGACCACTGATCTGCCAGCTGTAGGGAGAAGTCCCGGCACTTGCGGCCAAGGTCGCACTGAAGGGCATTCCTGCGATCCCCGCGAACGTCGTCGGAGGAACCACGGTTAATTTCGCTATCACGGTGATCGTGATCTGCTCTTGTGCGCTGGCTGCCGGAAAGCCGCTATCTGTGACGGTAGCCGTAAAGCTGAAAATGCCGCCAGCAGGGGGCGTTCCGGACATGGCTCCGGTCGACTGGTTGATGGTCAGCCAGGAAGGTTGACCGCTGATCTGCCAACCGTAGGGAGGGTCTCCCCTCACTGCTAACAACATCCCGCTGAGATTCACACCCATGTTGGCAACAAATGAAGTGGGCGGCGCCACCATCAGTTGCAGCCGTGCGACCGTGATCGGTTGATTGGTCACGGGGTCAAAAGTGTAGTATGTGTCCTGCCCCGTGTAAGTCTCCAGCGTCTGCCAGCCAACCGGGGAAAGGTCCAACGCGAACAAATTGTGGCCGTTCACATTTGAGTTCTTGGGAATACCAACCTGTAGACCTTCGGTTGTCGCCTGGTTAACTCCATTCGGGAACTCCGGGGGATATCCAGGAATGACGGGCTGTCCCGGAACGATCGTATAGGTTGCCGGCGCGTTCGTTAGAAAGTTGTAATAGGTTAGACTTCCTTTCGATGACAGGCCAAACACTCCTCCGCCAACATTGATGAAGGATTGGAAGTTCGCGCTCGCCGCGTTGATCGCAATGGACGCCTGTGAGGAGTTATCCCCGTTACTGCCACCGCTATTGGCTGAAGCGACACCGACCGCGCTATACAGGAACGCCGCGAACTCGGGTATCGGTTGGGTGGTGGGGTCCACAACGATATAGCAGTTCAAAGGCTGAAAGATAGACAACACGCATGCGGGAATGCCGATGTTGTCCAGCGCCTGCGCGAGATATGAGCTTGGCGGCGAAATCGAGGTGTCGCCCGGTTGAGCCAGGATCAGGATTGGCAGGGATGGATTCGGCGATCCACTGCGTACCGTCGCCACGATGGCAGCGAGTTCTGTCATCGCATCTGGCGAGGATGGATCCGTACCGGGAGGTTGGGCCGCGTGATAGTCAACGTCTTGCCCCGTCAGAATGACGTTCCCGGTGGCCCCCAGAAGGTTAGCGGCTAGAAGAATCGAGGAGAGCGCGAACGCGCGACAAAGGCTCTTTGTCACTGCGCTTTCGCTCCTTGTTTCTCAGCGGCTGCCGATGCCCATGAGTGGGTCGGACCGGACTCTGCGGGCGATTGTGGCCCACCTGCCGTTGTCGATGACTCCGGTACCCGAATGAGTTGCCGCTTTTGTTCCGTTACAAAATAACTATTGGCGCCGGTCTGGCTTACTTCTAGAATCCAGGCCGACGTGTTAGAGTCAGCGGAAAGCAGGAAGATATTCGGCGCTCTCAACGGGGTGAGTAAGCGTGGCGGCCGAGCCGTGGCGATTCGTGTAGCCGCATGCGTGGTCAAGTCGAACGAAACAACCGCATTGCTGGAAGGATCGGCGACAAGAATCGATTGAGAACTGCCGGGGACCTGAACACTCGAATCGGCGCCAAAGCTAAGGTTTGAGGCGATGATTTCATCGGTTACAGCACCCGAGAGCCCGCGCAGCCGTATTAAAGACCCTGTCCCGAAGTCCCAAACGATGGCGTCGGCGGTCTGGGGAATCAGCGCGAGATTCCCCAGACTCGATGAGGCATAGACCGGTTGGGCGAGCCCGGAAGCCGCCACGACCACGACCGTGTCCACGGTCGTACCTACCACGAGTGATGCATCGTTGCTCACGGCAATGGTTCGGAAGGGAGCAACCGAGCCCGAAACGACTACATCCCTTGCAACAATGGGCTGGGCCGGCAGGCCTGCAATGACCTGCAGCCGCTGACTAGCGCTGAAGTAGAGCACCGCCGTAGTTCCGGAAGGACTGAACGAAACTAGGTCCGCTCCCGGCAATGCACCACTGATTAGAGCCGGAGAGCCTGGATTGACGCCGCTAAACGCGACGACCGTCAAGGCTTGGGGGACCTCCGTTTCAGTGAGAACATATTGCTGCAGGGGCGGAATGGAAACTCTCGATTTGGAGCTCGAAAGTGATATGTCCGTGGTAAAGGATGCCGAACCAGGGATGCCGACAATCACTCGCACCTGCGTTGGACCATCACCCGCAATGAAGCCCAACACAGGTGCCGTCATTGGACCCGCGTTCGGAAACCCGGTAACGGATGTCGTTCCAGAGGTCGTGGGTTGGCCGGGCGTAACCGGCCTGATATCAGGTTGCACCCACTGCGCGAAGGTCATGATCGGGACAACCGCGAGTAAATTGGCAGATCGGCACAGTATCTTCATAAGCGATTGATCGGCTGAGCGAGTTCGATTCTAGTGCGGAGGTCCAATTGTCGCCGTTCCTGCGCCGACTGTGCCGGTAGGCTTCCCACCTTGGCTCAAGCCAACGCCAAGCCCAACCCCCACTGCGACGGCCACCCCGACAACGATGCCAACAATCAATCCCGTGCTGGCTCCGGCCGCGGTGCCAGCTGCGGTTAATGCGTTGGATTGTGCGATGACTGCCGTGCCGGCGACTCCGGCGCCTGTTGCACTGACCGAAATCTTGAAAGATCCCGTCCCAACCGGCTTCATGCCCGTCACTGTCGCTCGGCCCGCGGCGTTTGTAACAACAGTGAAGCTGTGGGTGCCGTTCATGAATGTCGCGCTTGGTCCAAAGGAAGGCGTGGAAAACGTGACCGCGATCCCGGCGATCGGCAAATCATTCTTATCTCGGACCTCCACGACGGGCTGAACGGCGGTCTTCTTTTTTACGATGTTTACCCCATCCTCGCCCGAGATCACGACGATCTTAAGATCGGAATGATCGGCCTGCGCAGTAGGGCTGGCTGCTTCCTGAGCGGAAAGAGCGGGCAGGTCAAGCCCGGTAACCGCCGTAAATATACTCAACCAAGCGGCAAGTATGGAACGCTGCAGCCTCACCGGCCCCCTCGGCGCCAAGTTGGCGCAATAAAGCCTAACGCAGATCGACCATAGTGTAAACACTTAATTTCCCTTATGTCCGCAAGAATACACTTGGCGGTAAACCTCGAACTTTTCACGTACGCAAAGTCGGGTAGAATCCAAGTTGGTACGAGGAAGGTAAGAAGGCCATGCGCACAGTCTGCGTTGTGCTAGTTTCTTTAGGCGTTTTGACGCTCGAATGTACGGCACAAACCAATGCGGCCGCTGCCGCCTCGCAGAGCGACAAACTGGACGCTCGAGATCTGTTTTATGCCACGGGACAGCCCAAGCCCACGGCCTCCTCCACTACTCAGGACGCCGCTAGAGCAGGCGTCAGCAATGGGCCGCTCGGACTGCGCTACACGCTCCTGAAGGCTCTACCCGGTGGTGGTCAGGTGGAAGTGCTTCCGGATACCGCCTTTAAGGCGCACGATTCGATCCGGCTGAGTATCGAATCCAACAAGCCGGGTTATCTATATATGATTCTGCAAGGGTCGAGCGGATCCTGGACGTCTCTCTACGGTGAGGGTGGTCCTCAACACCAGATCCAGCCGGGGAAAGAGTACATCATCCCGTCACCGCCGGCGAGCTTTGAGTTTGATGAACATGCGGGGCAAGAACGGCTGTTCGTTTTGCTAAGCGAGAAGCAGGTGCAGGACTTCGAGAGCCTGGTCGTGGAAGCTCAGAGCAAAGACGCCGAGAAAGGCGCGCCCGCGGCAGACACCTCAATCAATGACGTTATTAGCGCGATCAAATTGGTCGATCGCGATTTGGTGTTTACCAAGACCAGTAAAGACGCTCCTGCCTCTGGCGCCAGGAAGCAGGAGACGGCGATGTACGTAGTCAATAAAAGCGCTGACGGCTCGCGCATAGTGGTCGACTTGGTTTTGAAGCACAAATAGCCGGAGATCGGAGCGGCTGGCGGAAACATGGCGCTTTGGGCCTTCGCACTCATGCTGACCTTAGCCGACGAGCCGGTGAAACCTGCGCCGCCGAGCCGCACCGAAGTCTTCATCGAGAAGCAAGATGGCGACAAAGCAGTTGCGATGAGCCCGCAGCACGTGTACATTACCGGAGATCTAATCCGAATCCGCTTTCAGACCAATTCTGACGGCTTCCTGTACGTGGTCAATCGCGACACAAAGAACCGGCTTACGGTTCTGTTCCCGACGGACGACGCTGGCCGCGAGAATCATGTCCACGCGGGAGTCAATTACATCATCCCCGCCACCAGCGACGGTTGGTTTCGCGTCGAGGGTATTCCCGGCTACGACACGACCTATTTTGTTGTCTCGCCGACCGACCTCCGGGCGCCTGCCAAGACAACGGACCCTGAACCTGCTGCCAAATCTTCCGATCCAGGCCCCGTTGCGACCGCGCCGTCGCCAGAGCCGGATTCAACCCTACGCCCCCGCTGCGACGACGCGCTCTTCAAGGCACGGGGTGAGTGCGAAGATTCGAACTCGGGTGTGCGCAACCTGTCTCCGGCGGAAAAGCTCCCGTCCGCAATCAGTCCGCAAGGAAAGCTGATTGCCCGCGATTTAACCTTCATTCGCCAGCCACAGTCTACGGTCATTCTTTCGAAACCCTCGACCGACAGGCTGGTCATCTACGAACTCCGAATCGCCCACCAGTAGGTACTTCGTCTGGCAACCGGTCGGCTCATCACCCGCACAATCAATGAGTTCGAAAACTCGCCTTACGCTTTGCAGCCGTCTGTAGGGTAGTCCCTCGGACTGCGATCGACGCCTCGTCGATCCGCGACGTTGCTGTTTGTGACGCGGTCTCGAGGAGCCCTTCACCTAACAGCCGTTCTGCGCTATAGCACCACCTTAAGGTGGGTTACATCGCCCACAGGCAGTGCGCTTCCCGCTTGGGCCGCTTTTAAGCCATTGAAGTAAAATCACTTATCGTCTCCTTGAAGCTGGATAGGCAATTGCTCTGCTCCTAGGCGGGAATCTCCGTTCGATTCCCAAGGAGCTTGTGCCATGACTTGGCAAGAGGAGTTTTTACCGAAACTCCGGGATGCCAGGCAAGCCCTGGCTTGCGTACGATCCGGCTACCGCGTTTGGATCGAACCAGGGTGTGCCACACCTCTCCCTCTGGTTGAGGCCTTGGTCGACCGAGGACCGGAGCTTCGCGACGTCGAAGTCGTCCATATGATGACGCTCGGCGAGGCCCGCTACACCCGCCCCGAGTTCGATGGGCATTTCCGTCACAATGGCCTGTTCATGGGTCCCAATGTGCGCGAAGCCGTACAGCAGGGCCGCGCCGACTATACCCCCATTTTCTTAAGCGAGATCGAGGATCTGCTAACCAGTGGCGCAATGCCGCTCGACGTGGTTCTGATGCAGGTGACGCCGCCCGATCGCCATGGTTTCGTGAGCCTTGGCACCTCAGTCGATTGCACCCTCACCGCGGCACGCTGTGCCCGCCACGTCATCGCCGAAGTGAACACTCGGCTGCCGCGGACGTTTGGCGATAGCTTCCTGCACGTCAGCAAGATTTCCGCGTTCGTACAGACATCGCGGCCGCTGGTCGAGTTGCACCCGGAGCCTTCCACCGATATCCAGAGGCGGATCGCTCGAAACGTATCATCGCTGATTCCCGATGGCGCGACATTGCAAGTCGGAATTGGCGGAATCCCGGAGGCCGTTCTTTCCTGCCTAGGCGACCGGCACGATCTCGGCATCCATAGCGAGATGTGCTCGGATGGCGTCATACCGCTGATCGAATCCGGCGTGATGACGGGTGACCGGAAGACGCTGCATCGCGGAAAACAAGTGGTCGGGTTCGTGCTGGGGACCGAGCGTCTCTTCAGGTTCCTGCATGAGAATACGATGTTCGAGTTTCATCCCATCCGGCACACTAACGATCCGTTCGTCATCGCGCAGCACGATCGAATGGTCGCCATCAATTCCGCGATGGAAGTGGACGTGACGGGGCAGGTATGCGCCGACTCAATTGGGACGAAACCCTACAGCGGATTCGGCGGACAAACGGACTTTATTCGCGGCGCGGCGCGCTCGAAGGGCGGGATACCGATCATCGCGCTGCCATCGACCGCAAAGGATGGAGCACTCTCGCGGATTGTGCCCATGTTGAGTCCGGGTGCTGGCGTGGTCACCAGCCGCGCCGATGTGCACTACGTGGTGACCGAGCACGGCATTGCATACCTGCATGGGAAGACGCTGCGGCAACGCGCCGAAGCGTTAATCGCGATTGCCAATCCAAAGTTTCAGGACGAGTTGGAGAGAGCTGCGATCAGGGCGCACCAGTTGTCGCCGCGCGCGGCCCTGCTGGTTTGAGAGGAGTGGGCGATGAAAGACGAGGCGACAAGTACTAAAACCGATCGCGGGCACCTCGAACTGAACTCCGATGAGTGCAAAGGCTGCTCATTGTGCATCGGCGCATGCCCGCCGAAGGCCTTGAAATTGACGGACAAGTTGAATCGTTATGGCTATCGTCCAGTGATGTACGAAGGGCACGCCTGCACCGGGTGCGGAATCTGCTTCCTGGTGTGCCCCGAACCGGGAGCGATTACGGTTCTGGTCGCGGCCTGAAAGGAGCCTACCAATGCGTCAGCTCATGAAGGGGAATGAAGCCATTGTTCGTAGCGCGGTGTTGGCGGGATGCCGCGCATTTTACGGGTACCCGATCACACCGGCGAGCGAGATTACAGAATCGGCCGCCGTTTATCTGCCGCAGGTAGGTGGGATATTCCTACAGGCGGAGAGCGAAGTGGCCGCCATCAACATGCTATATGGCGCGGCGGCGGCAGGCGTTCGATGCATGACGTCGTCCAGCGGTCCGGGGATCAGCCTCATGCAGGAAGGAGTGAGCTACCTGGCTGGAGCCGAGTTGCCGTGCGTGATAGCGGACATCACCCGCGCGGGCCCGGGGCTGGGCAACATCGCGCCCGATCAGAGCGATTATCACCAGGTGGTCAAGGGCGGCGGCCACGGCAACTATCGCACCATCGTGCTGGCGCCGGATTCGGTGCAGGAGATGGCAGACCTCACCGCGCTGGCTTTCGAGCTGGCCGAGCGCTACCGGAATCCGGTGGTTCTGATGGCCGACGGCTACATCGGTCAGATGATGGAGCCGGTGGAATTTCCGGCCGAGGCTATCGAGACGCCTCCTCCTCCGTGGGCGGTGACCGGCACAAAGGAAACGCGCCGCAACCTGGTTACTTCCATTCATCTGGAACCGGATGAAATGGAAGCGCACGTCCGCGCGCTGGAGGCGAAGTATCGCGAGGTGGAGCGCCTGGAAGTACGCGCGGAGAACTATCGCACCGAGGACGCTGACATTGTGCTGGTGGGATACGGCATCATCGCGCGGATTCTAGAGTCCGTGGCGGAGCAGGCTCGGGCGGAGGGTTTGCGTGTCGGGGTATTGCGGCCAATCACACTCTATCCATTCCCGATAACTTCCTTCCAGCGGGCCGCCCTAACGGCGAGCCTCTTCTTAGTTGTGGAGCTAAGCAACGGCCAGATGGTGGATGACGTGCGCCTGGTCCTGGAAGGCACACGCCCCGTTGCCTTCTACAACCGGATGGGCGGAAATGTGCCTTCCGCGGAGGAGCTGCTCTATGTGCTCCGCATGAAGGCAGCCGAGTTACAGGAGGTGATCCATGCCTAGCGCCACGGATGGCTTGGTAGTGAAGAATGCCAGGGCGAAGGCGTTCTTTCCGGTCTACACGCGCAAGTCGGAGTTGCAGCACCAGACCCATTACTGCCCGGGTTGCGGCCACGGGATCGTACACAAGCTGGTTGCCAAGGCCATCGACAGCCTCGGCATTCAGGACAGAACGATCCTGATCAGTCCGGTGGGCTGCTCCGTATTTGCCTACTACTACTTCGACGTAGGGAACGTCCAAGGGGCGCATGGACGCGCACCCGCCGTGGCGACCGCGGTGAAACGCAGCCGGCCGGAGAGTATCGTGATCAGCTATCAGGGCGATGGCGATCTTTCGGCGATCGGCTCGGCGGAAATTCTACACGCCGCAAATCGCGGCGAGAATATCACGGTCATTTTCGTGAACAACGCGATTTACGGAATGACGGGCGGGCAAATGGCTCCCACGACGCTGCTGGGGCAGAAGACCCTGACGAGTCCGTTGGGGCGCGACCCGCTGAACGAAGGATATCCCCTTCACATGAGCGAACTGTTGGCGACCCTCCAGGCGCCAGTCTACATCGAGCGCGTGGCGCTCGGGGACAACAAGCTAATTGCGCGGGCCGACAAGGCGATTCATCGCGCCATTGAAAACCAGGTCAAAGGCTTAGGCTTTTCGCTCGTGGAAGTGCTCTCGCCCTGCCCAACCATCTGGAAGAAGGAACCGTTGGAAGCGCAGCGCTGGGTGCGCGATGAGATGACGCAAACCTTCCCGCCGGGCGTCTTTTGCGATCGGACGAAAGACGCCAGGCCGCCCGCCTCGCCCGCCGTCGCACCTCCCTTGGAGCGCATTCCGGAGATTCTGGGGATTGCCGAATCGACTGGCGCCGCCCCTACTGCTGAGCCGGCGAAGCCAGCGCTTCAGAGCCGCGACCGTCAAAGTCTGTGTGAAAACTCCAGCACTGAACCGCGAGCGTCAGCGAGCGGACCCACGACAAGGCCGACCGGGACAGGCGCCTCTGTCCCAAGGCGATCACGAAATCCACTCTTGTCAACCCAAGCCTATTCGCCGCGTGGACAGAGCGAGCCTGTCCCAAGATGCAGCACAGTCGACTCGTCACTCTGTCCCACAGTTTTCACACAGACTCGTCAGCGAGCGGTCCTCGCCCTTTTTCACCAACGCCTCGAGATCGATCCGGCACTCGATCTGCAGGCCAAGATCGCCGGATTCGGGGGGCAGGGCGTTCTACTGCTGGGCGAGGTGCTGGCGGAAGCAGGCCTCGAAGCGGGATTGGAAGTTTCATGGCTGCCGTCATACGGTCCCGAGATGCGCTCCGGCACCTCGAATTGCCAAGTGCGGCTGTCGCACAAGTCGATCGATTCACCGCTGGTCTCGAGGCCCAACGTGCTGATCGCGATGAACGAGCCATCGCTGCGCAAGTTCTTGCCGGCGGTGAAGCCCGGCGGATGGCTCATCTTCAACGGCGAGGCGTTTCCCTCGGACTGCACGCGCCATGACGTGCACGCCTTGGCGCGGAACTTCACCCAGGTAGCGGACGAGCTGGGCGATCCGCGGGCCACCAACATGGTAATGCTTGGGGCCCTGCTCCGCGCGACCAACCCGATGCCGCTCTCGGTCATCGTCGCGGCGCTCGGGCGCCTGGTGAAGAACCAACGCATGGTGGAGCTCGACCAGCGAGCGCTCGAGCGCGGTGGCGAGCTAATGGACCAGGCAATGCTCGAAACAGGAGTGGATCATGAAAGCGGATGCGAATCCAAATACGATTGTTTACTTCAATAACCAGTACCTGCCGCTGAAGGATGCGCGGATCAGCATCCTGACGCATGCGCTGCACTATGGCGCTGGCGTCTTCGACGGGATCCGCGGGTACTGGGATGAGGTGCAGCAGGACCTCTTCGTGATGCGTCCCTTGGAGCACTATGCGCGGTGGAAGAAGAACTGCAGCATTCTGCGAATCGAGGTCGCGCGCACCGCGCAGGCGCTCTGCGATATAACGCTAGAACTAATCCGGCGCAACGGCTTTAAGCAAAACATCTACGTGCGGCCGATCGCCTACAAGAGCGCGGAGCGGATCGGCGTGTATCCAGACGATCAGGACGCGTTTTCCGTGATCGCGCTTCCCTTTGGCGATTACCTGCCAAGCGAAAAGGGACTGCACGCCTGCGTAACTTCGTGGCGTCGCGTGGAGGATAACGCGATCCCGGGACGTGCGAAGATCTGCGGAGCGTACGTAAACAGCGTGCTGGCAACCGACGAAGCGCGGCGCAATGGCTTCGACGAAGCGATCTTCCTGAGCGAGAGCGGCCACGTCGCCGAAGGCGCAACTTGCAACATCTTTATGATGCGCGGCGGAAAACTGATTACGCCATCTGCCTCCGAGAACATTCTGGAGGGCATCACGCGCGACACGATTCTAGAATTGGCCCGCCGGGAGATGGGACTCGAGGTGGTGGAGCGGCCCATCGACCGGACGGAGCTGTATGTCTGCGATGAGCTGTTCTTCACCGGAACGGCAGTGGAACTGGGGCCGATTGTGCGCCTCGACCATCGATCGGTTGGCGCGGGAGTTGTAGGAGAAGTAACGGCACGGCTGCGGGCGCTCTATCGTGACGCGACACGGGGCCGTCTGCCGCAATACAAACGATGGCTGGTTCCGGCGTATCACCCCACGATCGCCGGCCGAGCCGCCTAACTGGTGCCTTTGTTGGGAAACTGTGGCGCAGGCTGTTAGCCTGCTGAGCCGAGAGTCTTCTCGGCTTTTCGGTGGTTGTTTAACCCGGCTGCTCTAGTCGGTTGGAAGCAGTAGCGAAAGGAGACGATTCTATGTTGACGGCAGTTGTTGAGAGAAACGCATACGACGTCGCGACGGAGAATTTCGATCATGCCGCCGATGCGCTCGAACTCGAAAATGATGTTCGAGAGATGATCAAGTACCCGGAACGCATCTTAATGGTCAGCGTTCCCGTGCGCATGGAGAATGGCCGCATCCGGCGCTTCGACGCGTACCGGGTACAGCACAGCACGGTACGCGGACCGGGTAAAGGCGGCATCCGCTTCCATCCCAATGTCACGCTGGACGAAGTGAAAGCGCTCGCCACGTGGATGACGTGGAAGTGCGCCGTGGTGAACATTCCCTTCGGCGGCGCTAAGGGCGGTGTCACCTGCGATCCCAAACACATGACCATGGGTGAACTGGAGCGGCTGACGCGGCGCTATACCAGCGCGATTCTACCGATCATTGGGCCGGACCAGGACATTCCCGCACCCGACGTTTACACCAATCCTCAAACCATGGCGTGGATCATGGACACCTACAGCGTCACGAAAGGCTATCCGATCCCCGGCGTAGTAACTGGGAAGCCCATCAGCCTGGGTGGATCGCTGGGCCGGAATGAGGCGACCGGGCGCGGGGTGTTCTACACGACCCAATCGGCCTGCGCGCATTTAGCTATTCCACTGAAAGACGCGCGAGTGGTGGTGCAAGGGTTCGGAAACGCAGGTTCGATTGCCGCGCTGTTGCTCTATCAAGCCGGATGTCGCGTAATCGCGGTGAGCGATTCAACCGGCTGCATCCACAACCCCAAGGGGTTGAACATTCCCGAACTCATGCGCTTCAAAGAAGCCTGTGGGCATGTTGCGGAGTTCCCGGCTTCGACACCGGTCTATCCGCAGGAGTTGCTCGGACTCGAGTGCGAGATTCTGATTCCGGCCGCGCTGGAGAATACGATTCACGAAGAGAACGCGCCGCGTGTCCGCGCGAATATCGTGGCGGAAGCGGCCAATGGACCGTTGACTCCGGAAGCGGACCGCATCCTGGATAGCAAGGGCGTATTCGTCATTCCGGATATTCTGTGCAATGCCGGCGGCGTTACCGTTTCGTACTTCGAGTGGGTGCAAGACGAGCAGCACTTATTCTGGTCGGCGCAGGACGTCTACACCCGGTTAGAACAGGTAATGAAGACCGCATTCCAGGATGTGTTGAATATCCACGGGCAACGGAACGAGCCGATGCGGATTGCGGCGAATATGCTCGGTGTGGGACGCGTTGCGGAAGCGGTAAAGATCCGCGGGCTGTACCCGTAAATCGACACTTGATTAGTGAAGGGGGAGCCCGGCCGGCGAAGTCACTTTCACCGGCCGGGCTTTAGATCCCTCCCTTCGGCCCGTGCCTGTTGGCCAGCTTTATTCTCTAAAAGGGGCGGATCTGTCTTGCGAGTTCGGCGACTTTATCTGACTGTCCCCTTCGGTCCCTATCGGCTCCATCGGCCTCCAAGACGAAGCGGACAGCCTCTGGCAGATCGGCGGCGGGCGCCGCGATGTAAGTCGAGTCCAATCCGCCGCTCAGGAGGATGGGGCGTTCCGTTAGAGGCTCAGCTCCAATGCTCAAGGCAGTCGCTTCTCGCTTGGCCGGCACTTCCTGGACGCGGACAGCATGTATTACTAGATCTTTGTTTCTTTGCACGGAGCAACGATTATTTGTGCGTCCGGCCCCACTTCTGCATTCGAATCCGTTTGCGGCAAAGGAGCGCTGTGCTAGTTTTCTAGTGATTGTGCCCGTTGCCCAACTTCCACCCTATCGCCGGCTAAACAATTTCCTCGGCCCCGAAGCGTGCGCCGGATTGCTGGATTACGTTACCAAGCAAGCGGTGACGCTCGCATCCTCGACCGTGCAGGACTGGGACACCGGAAAGGACCTCTTCAACGACCGCATCCGGCAATCCCTGACCACCCGAAAACTCGGGGACTTTGACGACCTGCTTCGGCGGCGGGTCGCGGAAACAGTCCCTGGCCTTCGCCAGGATCTCGGATTGCCCGACTTCTCGCTGCACCATGTGGAACTGGAACTAGCCGCGCATGGCGATGGCGGTCACTACGACTTTCACACTGATACCGTCCACGAGGCCCAAACCGGCCGCATCATGAGCGCCGTCTACTATTTTTTCGCGGAACCGAGGCGCTTCTCGGGAGGCGAACTTCGATTGTTCGGTTGGTGGCGCGACTGGGCCGCCGGCAAGCATCCGAACCCGCACCTCGACGTCGCGCCAGAGAACGACTCGCTGCTCATCTTCCCGAGCTGGGCGCTGCATGAGGTAATGCCAGTCGTCTGCCCCTCGGGGGAATTTGCGGATTCGCGCTTCTCGGTGAACTGCTGGGTCTGGCGAACCCTGCCTTCCGAGGTCTAGTCAGCTTCCCGCCGTAGGTTGCGCCGCCGTTTCGGTGAGGAATCCACCTTGCACAAGTTCGTCGAGCAACTGCTCGACAGAGCGCTCCACTTCTTGCGCCTCCATTCCCGGCAACGCTTCCTTCACCAGTTCGACGACCTCGGCACGCGTGTCCACAGCGTCCAGCCCCCGCCACAGAGCCAAACCGGCGGGGTTCAGCAGGATAATCCGCCGGGGATGCAGCTTCATGAGCACCAACTCGCCGTTGAGCTCATCGGTGTCCAGATTGCCCGCTTTCACCAGGCGCGGTTCGCTGTTCGGCAATCAAGGCCTCCTCCCGAGCGGTGCGGCACCGTTACTCGGAATCGGAATCCCCTGCCCCCTTCTTTTTCTTAAGCAACGTTGCACCGACAACCCCGGCCAGACCCAAACCGGTCAGGAGCATCGCTCCAGGTTCCGGCACGGCGCTCGGCGGAGGTGGTGGCGGCGGAGGCGGTGGTGGCGCCGCGCCTAACTCTCCAGCGGTAGAGCCGGCAATCACCGCTATGACAGCTGGTGCCGCGCCCGCCATGGCAATGCGCTTAATCAGTTCGCGCCGTTTCAAAAGCTTCTCATCGTGAGGCATTGTGTGTCTCCTCTCCGGGATGGCGTGAAGCAGCAGGCGTCGCGACCTGCCGACCACAGATTAGAGATTCTCTCACGGCCATCGCGTGCGGGTCAACGTCATTCTGGACCGCCATTCTGGACCGGCCGAATGAGTGGCAGAAATGGGAACGACGTGCTAGTAAAAGTACTTAGGATGCTGGGTCGTGGTGCCCTTATCGTCCCATTAACCAGATCAAGTGGTGCCCTTATCGTCCCATTAACCAGATCAAGTGGTTGACTGCCGAAGATAGTCTCTCAGAGTGAGCATAGGCGTATGCAGTATTCGCTAGTTTTGGGGACGACCGAGGCCGCTAGCACGTTGAAAGCAAAAAGAAGAGCGGCTGTGGCGCAAAAATCGGAGGTCTGCATGTATCTGCCAGAGAAGGAGTTAGAAAAAGCGAGTTGCTCGACTCAGGCTTCCACCTCGGCCTTATTGGATCAGGAACTCTCTGAGACCTTCGGAGGAGGGGATCAAACAGCGGCGCGGAGATGCGATGTTCGCTGCTCATACTGCGGCTAAACACAAAGAAGAGAACACAGCGATCGAGATCAAAACGTGTTTCATTAAGAATCTCCGGAACGGTGTTGCTAGCGTAGACGATCTTTTCGTGGCTTACAAGACTAATTCGCCGACAGACTAATTCGCCGACAACTTTTGATTTAGTACCTGGTTTTCTTACAATTGCGTTCATTGGTCGTCGGAGTGCCGCCCTAAGTGCGACATGTCTATTAAGCGGAAACGAGGGGAGAATAGGGACAGTCCCCCAAAAAAAGTAAAAGGGGGTCCACTGGCTCGGCCGATGACGATCGCCGCTGGCTCCTTCGCTTCTTCGGCTTACCCGCGTCGGCTCTATGACCTGTTGTTCACTGTCAGCGCTCAGTCTTCCGTTCTTTGCGAACTGTCCCGCCGGAGGCGTTTCCGATCAAGGCTAGCGGCAAACCAGGAACTGAGCGAGGCAACCAGATCGTGGATTCCTCCGACTCAGGTGTACGATGAACGATTGACTTGCCGTTAAGAGGCAACTTCACTCGTTCCGGAAAGAGTGCTCCATGCTGACGTCAATGATTCCAGCGAGAATCAATCTCATCCCGGCGAGGAGAGCCGGCAAGATGGTGAGCCGATCGGGCGGGATTTCGCTACGCCGGGCGCGTGCCGGACTGGCCGCCCTATTGCTGGCCGCCGGTGTTCTTCATCCGAGCGTCGCGGGATCAACCGACAAGGCTCCAGAGCGACTCGTCGCGGTCGGCGACGTCCATGGAGATTTTGATGACCTTTGCTTGATTCTAAAGCGCACGGGCCTGTTGGATGACGAGAACCGTTGGATCGGAGGAAACGCCACGTTGGTTCAAACGGGGGACCTCATCGATCGCGGTCCCAAGGGACGCGCGGCGATGGACCTCATCATCGGGATCGAGAAAGATGCTGAAAAAGCCGGGGGGCAGGTCTTGCCCTTGCTGGGAAATCACGAGGTAATGAACATTCTGGGCGATCTGCGCTACGTGCCGCCGCAGAGCTATGCTGATTTCGTGGACAACGACTCCGGGAAGCGCCGCCGGGGCGCGTACCAGGAATATGCGGCTTGGTACACAAGCCACGCGAAATTGTTGTCGGCGGTCATGCAAACCGTCCTGCCCGCTACGGAAGAAGAGTGGATGGCAAAACATCCACCCGGCTTTCTGGAATATCGCGAAGCATTCAGTCCAAACGGAAATTACGGGAAGTGGCTTCGGAACCATTCAGCCGTAGTAAAGTTCGGGGGAGTCATCTTCGTGCACGGAGGACTCGACCCCAACCTGGCTTCCTTACAACTCGAACAAATAAACTCTCAAATTCGGGGAGAAATTCAGGAGTTCGACAGGATTAAGCAGTACTTCGTGTCGAGTAAAGTGATCTTGCCGTACTTTACTATCCAGGAAATTGCCGTGGTCGTACAGGCAAAGCTGCGGTCGGATGGCGCGGCAGGAGCGGCCTCTGGCGCGGAAACCCATGCCATGCTGGTGCGGCTCCTCAGTTTCAATAGTTGGCTTTGCATGCGCGACGACGGCCCTTTATGGTTTCGTGGCTACGACCAATGGAGTGAGGAGGAGGGTACCCCGAAAGTAGAAAAGGTTTTGACGTCCTACGCTGCAGCGCACGTTGTCGTCGCCCACACAGTACAGAAAGCGGCACACATTCGGAGACGCTTCGGAGGAAGAGTCTTCCTGATCGACACTGGCATGCTCTCGACGTATTGGCAGGGCGGCCGGGCCTCGGCGCTTGAAATCCGAGCGGGCGGCAAATTCACAGCCCAGTACCTGGACGGGCAGGAGGTGCTGTGGCAGGAGAAATCTCCTGAATCTGCGGTGAAAGCGAATTGAACCCCTGCCGGATAACGCATACGACCACGGGTGGTTATTGGGATGAACCGCTGGATTAACTGGGCCGAGCGGGCACTGAATCTTTATCCCGGCGATTTGGGTCGCGGTTTCCCACTGAGTGCTTGCCTCTTTCTCATCATCAGTGCCAATGTCATCGGTAAAGTCGCTCGCGACGCTTTGTTTCTGACACAGTTCGCGGCGGTTCAGCTCCCCTATGCGGACATCGCCAGCGGGGTGCTGGTTGGCTTCGTTGTTGTCATCTACTTACGGATGGGGCGCCGCACTTCGCTCGGCAGCTTGCTGGTGGCCAGCCCTTTGTTCTTTGGCGCCACCTGCGTTTTCTTCTGGGCCTTGGCTCACTACTCTCGTCCCGGCTGGCTGTATGCAGCATTCTACGTATGGGTGGGCATGTTAGGGGTGCTGGCGCCGACTCAGGTCTGGACCCTGGCAAACCATCTGCTCACGACGCGCGAAGCGAAACGCATCTTCGGAATGGTCGCCGGGGGTGGCATCTTGGGCTGGATTTTCGGCGGCTACCTGTCAAAAACTGTCGCCAAAGCCTCCGGCGCCGAAAGTCTCCTTCTCGCCATGGCGGGTCTTCTCATCATTTGTTCTGCCGTCGTGGCCGTCGTTTCCAGGGGCGGCAAGCTTCGGCTCGATCCGGGGAAGGATACAACCGCCAGCATTGCCGGAACCGGCCCAAAATACCTGCAGCAGAGCATACTCTCCCTTTTTTCTTCTCCTTACCTGCGTGCCATCGCTGCCGTCATTTGCCTCTCGAACTGTGCTACTACAGTCACCGGCTGGCAATTCAAGGCTGTCGCTCAGCAGTTTTCGGTAGGCAAAGAAGCGCTGGCGATTTTCTTCGGCAGTTTTTATTCTTACGCCGGCATCCTGGCGTTGCTGTTTCAGTTGCTCCTCACCACCCGCCTGCTCCGCCGCTTCGGCATTGGCTTCATGCTGTTGGTTCTTCCGGTGGTGGTTTTGGCTGGTTCCGCCGGCCTGCTCATTTGGGGGACAGTCGCCGCCGCTCTGTTTCTCAGGGGCGGCGATCAAGTGCTTCGCTATTCCGTCTGGCAATCGACGACCGAATTGCTCTATTTGCCGCTGCCGAGCCGGGGGAAGCTCAGGGCAAAATGGTTTATTGACACCGTGGTCTGGCGGCTGGGAGATGGCTTGGCGGCAGTCGTCGTTCTTATCTTTGCCGCGCAATTGGGGTGGACGCCGCAGCAAATCAGTTGGATTGCGATACTGCTCATCCTCGGCTGGCTTGCTGCCGCTTACGTCGCCGGCAAGCAGTACGTTGTCGTCTTGCAGGACTCCATCAGCCAGCATCGCCTCGACATCGAACAGGTCTCTACGCCCACGCTCGGCCGGTCCACTGTGGATGTGCTGGCGAAAACGATTCTTGCCTCCGATTCTGGCGAGGTTCTCTACGCTCTCAGCCTCTTCGAGGTGGAAAGCCAGCGCGGCGTTCACCCCGTGGTTCGCGGTCTGCTGAACCATCCCGCGCCTGAGGTCCGCCAGAAAGCCATTTCAATTCTCTCCGCTGCCGGCGACAAGTCCGTCCGTCCGGCCGTCGAAGTCCTGCTGAAAGATCCCGACGACGGAGTTAGAACCGAAGCCATGCTCTATCTCGTCCACAACGCGCACGTGGATCCCCTGGCGCTGCTCAACGAAATCGGCGACTTCGTCGAATTCTCCGTCCGCTCGGCAGTGGCCGCCTATCTGGCGCGTCCCGGTGAAGCCCAGAGCATCGAAGCCGCCCGTCAAATCCTTACTGCAATGTCACGCGAGAGCGGCGAAGACGGCCAACCAACCCGTCTGGAACTGGCGCGCACCCTCGGCGGGATCCCAGATGCCTTCGATCCTTTGCTCGCTACGCTCCTTCGCGATCCTGACAATCTCGTAGTGCACGAAGCCATTCGCTCCGTCGGGACGCTGCGAAAACTAACCCTCGTGCCGTCTCTGTTGGAACTCCTTCCCAATCGCGAATTCGCGAGCGGTGCCGCGCGGTCCCTCGCCAAGTTCGGCGACCAGATCGTTGGTTTTCTGGGTGACCGTCTCGGAGATTCCTCCTCTCCGATTGACACCCGGCGGGCGATCCCGCGCATTCTGGTAAGCATTGGCGCGCCGGCCGCAGCGCGTGTGCTGGCAGACAATCTCCTTGAGCGAGACACCTCGCTTCGTTTCCAAATAATCAGAGCTTTAAACAAGATTCACCGATTGCATCCCGACATCGCGTTGGACCTGCAGTTGGTGGAGACTGTTCTCGCCGCGGAAATCATGGGTCACTATCGCTCCTATCAAATACTGGAAACTCTGAACATTCCTGAAGATCCCCACGAACCCGTCGTACGCGCGTTACACGAATCCATGCAACAGCAGATCGAAAGGATCTTCCGTCTCCTCGGGCTCTTGTATCCACACTTTGATGTGCACTCCGTTTATTTCGGATTGCAATCGAACGATGCGACGGTCTACGACAATTCTCTGGAACTTCTCGAAAATGTTCTGAAATCGCATCAGCGTGCCCTTCTGGTACCGCTTCTCGATGGTAAGGTCAGCCCCAAGGAGAGAGCCGCAATCGCGCAACGTTTTGTCCATGCCGGCGTGGAAAATCGCGAGCAGGCCGTCGCAGAACTGATCGGCAGCGAGGATCCCTGGCTGAAATCCTGTGGAGCTTATGCCATCGGCATGTTTGGGATCACGTCTTTGGAAGTGGAATTAAAACGATGCCTGGAGGATCCGGACCCGCTCTTGCGCGAAACGGCTCGCGCCGCGAAACTCAGCCTTGAGGCGCTCACACCGGAATCTTGAACCTTCGGGGCCTCGTGCTGATCACTTAGTGCTCACTTTCAGAAGTTCGATCAGATTTCGCATACCGCTCGCTGACGCGCGCGGCTCGCAAAGGCGTTGTGGTGTTGAAAGAGCGGTTGACAACAATACGTGACCGAACTTCCGAAACCGATCACTTAGGCTACCGAGCCGCCTTGCCGGCGCAGTAACAAAGGCCAATGCCTCTACGCCACGGGCCGACCAGTACGGTTTGTGTTTGGCAGCAATAAAGGTGGTCCCGCGCCGCGATATAGTAAAGTGGTTTTCAATTTTGTGAGGTCACTCCCATGCGAGAGTTCCCTCGGTTCCGGATGAGGCCCTCCTACATCGTCGCGATCCTGGCGTGCGTGATCACTCCGGTGGCTGCCTTAGCGGCTGACGAATCAACGCTCACCAAAGATCAGATCAAGCACTTTCTCGAGACCGCCGAAGTCATCAAGAGCAAGACCTCCAGCAAAGGGATCACTCATCCTTATCGGCTCACGCTCAGCGACGGCACAATCACCCACGATGCCTCGTTCCAGACCGTCGACGAGCAGAAAGCCGAGAAAAAGTTCGAGGACGGGAGACTCGAAGTCAATTTCGTCGACTCTTACAAATACAACATCGCAGCCTACCAGCTCGCTGAACTTATTGCCATGGACGACATGCTGCCGGTTTACGTGGAGCGCAAATGGGAAGGCAAGACAGGTTCGCTAAGTTGGTGGCTCCCGGTCAAAATGGACGACGCCGATCGCGTCGAAAAGAAGATTCAGGTTCCCGATGCCTATAAGGATAAGTGGAACAAGCAGATGGCTATGATCCGGGTTTTCGACCAGCTGGTCTATGACACCGACCCCAACCTCACCAATGTTCTTATTGGCGAAGACTGGAGCATATGGCGGGTCGATTTCAGCCGCGCCTTCCGCACCGGCAAAGACTTGCAAGCACCAAAAGATTTGGTGAAATGCGACCGTCAGCTCTTGGAAAAGCTGAAAGCCCTGAAAGCCGATGAATTAACGGAAAAGACCAAGAGATACCTAACCAAGACTGAAGTGAACGGCGTCATGGCCCGCCGCGACAAGATCGTCGCCAGGTTCCAAGCCCTGATCGCCGAAAAAGGCGAAAACGAAGTCATCTACTAGCGTCGATCCAGGTGGTGCTTCGGCCAAGAACCTTGTCGCCGCCGATGCGATGAGCCGAAGAGAGCCGAAGAAGCCGAAGAGCCGAAGAGTGCCGAAGAGGCCGAAAAGCCGAAGAGGTCAGCCTGACGGAAGCTCTTGGCAAAATCATCGAACATGCCGAAGCGCTCCGACATGTTGGAGAATTTCGGCCTCCGCTAGGCACAGTTCTCACAGAATGCCGAGAAATGCACGCTGTGTCGTACCCGGACTGGCCTACCGCGTCACCCAACGAGGAACCAATCACCAACGGGTCTTCTTCTCCGCTGCGGATCGGGTCACCTATCTGCGGCTGTTAAAACGGAACCTGGCCCCCGCCGAAGCACGCCCGCTGGCCTGGTGCCTGATGACGAACCACATTCACCTGGTACTGGTTCCCGGCCAGATCGATTCGCTCGAAGTGCTGCTGCGCCGGGTCCACGGCCGCTACGCCCAGATGGTGAACACCAAGCGCTTGCGGAGCGGCCACCTCTGGCAAAATCGATAGTTCTCATGCCCGCTGTCGGAGAGCCACCTCCGGCGCGTCCTCGCCTTCGTGGAACGCAATCCGGCGCGCGTCGGCCTGGTGGCGCAAGCCGAGCAGTATGAATGGTCCAGCGCCTGGGCTTGCTGGCCGATCGGCTACAGCTCTCAGACCGGTCGTTCTGGCAGGCGCAAGGCGGGGCAGACGCTTGGCGAACCCTTCTGATGACCCCCGACGAAGTGATGACACTGCGCCTCCTGCGCCGCTGCACGTACGCTGGCCGGCCCTTTGGCGACGACGAATTCGTCGAGTCTCTGGAAGACCGTTTTCAGCGCAACTGGCGCCGCTGGGGTTTTGAAAGCGGCTCGGCGACCGCTTCCCATTAGCTGCCTCCCGACTTCATCTTCGAAATGCGAAACTTGCGAACATGTCAGAGCGCTCCGACAGGTCGGCCTGTTTCTCTAAAGCGGCGCGCCCGCGTGGCGGGACAAACAGAAAAGGAACTGCGCTGTTGCCGTGGACAGGCGGACACTGGAAGCACTCAGGCAAGTGGAAGTAGGCCGAAATTACAGTGGTGCTTTCAAACCCGATCCAAAGCGTGGTCCCAAGTCCCGTGCACAAAATAGTGGTTACAGTCCGGCGCACCATCCCGGACTGATTCCGATTAGAAGAGTACCTTCGTTGCGCGGCTTGGCCAGTTGCCAGAGTGAAAGGAATCAGAGTGTCCAAGAAAGTGCAGCAGCAAGACGTACGCCACAGCCGAGGTCCGGTACCGGCGAAGAGTAAGCGTACACCAACGGGCCAACCGGATCGCCCGGTGTTTGAGTTGAATGCAGCTGGCATCGATATCGGAGCGAGGGAAATCTACGTCGCCGTGCCTGCTGACCGCGATGAGCAGCCTGTCCGCAAGTGCGAAACTTTCACTGGCGATCTGCATCAGATGGCCGAATGGCTAGTCCGCTGTGGCATCACCACGGTGGCGATGGAGTCTACCGGAGTGTATTGGATTCCGGTGTACGATGTGCTGGAGCAACACGGACTCAAGCCGTGTTTGGTAAATCCGCGGAACATGAAAAACGTGCCGGGCAAACGCACGGATTTTCATGAATGCCAGTGGATCCAGCATCTGCATTCATTGGGTCTGCTGCATTCGGCGTTCCGTCCGGAGGCCGATGTCTGCGCCGTACGGTCGCTGATGCGGCATCGCAACGACCTGGTCATGATGGCCAGTGAGCATATCCAGCACATGCAAAAGGCACTCACTCAGATGAACGTGCAGTTCCAGCATGTGATCTCCGACATCACCGGCTTGACGGGACTCGCGGTTCTGGACGCCATCGTGGCGGGAGAACGCAATCCGGAAGTGCTGGCCAAGCTGCGGGACTCACGCATCAAGGCCGATGAAGAGACGATCCGGAGATCCCTGGAAGGCAACTGGCGGGCGGAACATATCTTGGCCCTCAAACAAAGGTTGTCGCTTTATCGAAGCTATCGGGACCTGATCGAGGAGTGCGACAAGGAGATCGAGAAGCTGGTCGCGGCCTTCGAGCCAAGGGTGGACCCGGACGAAAAGCCGATGCCGGAGGATCGTAAGCGACGGCAGCGAAAGCGCAAAAACAAGAGCGGAAGCCCGGATTTCAACATGCGGGCTGAGGCCTACAAGCTGTTCGGCGTGGATCTGACACAGATTCCCGGGCTGATGGCATTGGTCTTCATGCTCTTCAGCGAAGTAGGACGGGACATGTCGAAATGGCCCACCGCCGGGCATTTCGTTTCCTGGCTTGGACTGTGCCCCGACAACGACATCAGCGGAGGAAAAGTGTTATGGCGAGGTGCCCGCAGAACCAAAAACCGCGCCGGGACTCTGTTCCGATTGGCTGCGCATGGGTTGCATCGCGATCAAACACCGCTGGGCGACTACCTTCGCCGCATGAAAGCCAAACTCGGCCCAGCCGCAGCCACGACGGCAACCGCCCATAAGATCGCTATCATCTTCTACACGATGGTGAGCAAGCAGGTCGAGTATGACGCCTCTCTTTGGGCCAAACGCGATGAGATGCGCGAGAAACGCCTTGAGGCCAGGCTGCAAAAACAGGCCGCCCAGCGCGGCTACAAACTCGTGCCGTTGGAGCCTGCTGCCTAACCCATTGAAAACTCAGTGTAGCCGGAGAGGTTCCTTAGAAGGCTCACTCCGGTTCGCCCTCGCCTCGCAAGTGCGCGCGGCTTAGTTTCCGACATCTCTGCCAGTTGCCAATCACAGAACGCAGAAAAGATAAATCTCTCTGTCACTCAATCACTTAGCCCTTGTCGAAGGGGCCATCGTGCACGCGGTAATCCTAAACTCGCGGTGTGGAAAATCATCTACCTGAAAGTCACGACCGGGTCGCGGACGACCCGCTCGTGTCTCCGGACGGCCTCAACGACGCCGCTCCTCCTAACAACACTCCGGCTGATCCCCCAGTTGATCCTGTGGATCAGCCCATCGAAGCTGCACTTCCCGATGCGCCCGGTACGCCGGTCGCCGATACGGAATCAAACGATCCTGCCCCGCCATCCAGCGACGCACGATCTACAGACGTACCGCCTTCCGGCACTCCCGACGCCCCTGCGCCTCCCGCGACCGACCCTCCCAAACCCAAGCAGCCGCGCGCGGAACGGCCCAACAAGCCAGAACGCGAACACAACCTCTTGAAAAAGAACCGGGACGGCGTGGGCGGGGTCAAGACCCCTGAGGGTAAGGCCATCTTCTGCCTCAACAACGTCAAACACGGCATGTACTCGCGCTTGCCCTTCTACCTCCTGCCGCACGAAAGCCAGGAGGAATACGACGCGCTCCTCGACCGGCTGCGGACTCAATATCCGCCCATCGACGAACCAGCGCACAAATGCTGGAACTGCACGTTCAGGCCTTCTATCGTCTGGGCCGCTGCAATCATGCCGAGTTCCTGGCCGAATCGTCCGACCGCACCGACCTGGACAAATTCCTGCGCCGTGTCGGCAACGTCGGCATGCATCGCACCCGTTGCGAGCGTTCCTACTATCTGCATCTGGACAAACTGAAGCAGCTCCTAGCCGACCACAAAAAGGAGCAGGAAGAGATTCGCGAGAAAATGCAGGACAAGGAACTGGAAATACTCGAAGAAGAGTCGAAACCGAAGCCGCGCTTCAACGCCGACGGCGAAGAAATGGATCCAAACTATCCGATAACCCAGTTCTATAAGATCAGCTGTCTGCCGGAATCCCAATGTAATGAAGTACTTGAGTTCGACCGCACACTGAAGGGCAAGACCACCGTCAAGCGCACCTTTATGCGCGATTGCCAGGGTGGATGGATGCTGCATCCCAGCATCAAATCGCGCACCATGAAGGGCGAGTGGCCCGATTATGCGCTCGGGCGCTACAAAGAGTACTACGCCAGCAGAAAAGCGGAGGACATCAAGAACATAAACGAGGACATCAAGAACCTCTAGGCCTCTTTTTCAGCCTCGATCTCGGTTCGATCGCCATGGGTCAAACGACATCTGTGCCGTGCGATAAGATGTGGGGCGGGCGCCTTCCGGAAACAACTAACCAGTGGTCTCGTAAACCGAAGCCCTTCTTCACGCGCGGCAAGCGTACAGGGCAATCCCAAAACCGGACACCCCCTATCGGCCTAGCCGTCGCCACCCCCTAGACGCCCCATTAGAATCAGTTGTTTGCGAGCGCCTCGCGGCTGGCCTGTGAAGTGCCCTATGGAAAGCGGACAAGCAGATAAATGGATATACCCAGGGGGGAAGAAGTAAAGCGGCGCCGTACCCTCCGCCGCATCGCATTGATCATTGTGGGTGTGGCGGCCATCGCCGGCATCACCTGGGCCATGAAGGGCCTGAAGCCCGCGGCGCCCAGCGTCGACGGCGGTACCGTCTGGCGCGATTCCGTCAAACGTGGACCCATGGACGTGAATGTGCGCGGCATCGGCCGGCTGACGCCGGAAGAAATTATCTTCTTACCGGCCGCTTTCGAAAGCCGGGTTTCTAAGATCAACCATCGAGCCGGGGACAAGATCAGCGCGAACGACGTCATCATGGTGATGAGCGACCCCGACATCGAACTGGAAGCCGAGAAGGCACAGTGGTCGGTACGGCAGGAACAAGCCAAGCTGTCCGATCTCAAGATCACTCTCGAAAGCACCAAGCTCGACCAGCGCGCGACGCTGGCCAGTCTTGAATCCGACTATACACAAGCCAAACTGACGGCCGATCGCGATCTCGAACTCACTCGTTTGGGCCTGAAATCGGAGCTGGAGTCCCGCCTCTCGGTCGATAAAGCAGAGCAGCTCTCCAAGCGGCTCGCGCTTCAAAAGCAACGCTTGGAGATTGGCGACGACTCCATCAAGGCGCAGATCGGTGAGCAGGAAGTGGCCGTCGACAAGGCCAAGGGCGACTATGAGTTGAAGCGCAAGCAGGCCGACGAGCTGAATATCAGGTCCGGGGTGGATGGCGTTGTTCAAGAGGTGCCCGTGGAAGTGGGACAGCGCGTTCCGGCCGGCACCATTCTCGCGAAAGTGGCGCAACCGACCAAGCTCAAGGCTGAATTGAAGATCGCTGAAACGCAGATGAAGGGCATTGTGGTGGGCCAGATCGCTTCCATCGATACCCGCAACGGTTTGATCCCCGGCCATGTCATGCGCATTGATCCGGCCGCGCAAAACGGCACCGTGATCGTGGACGTGAAGCTGGATGGCCCGCTTCCTCCGGGCGCTCGGCCGGAGCTGAGTGTGGATGGCACAATCGAGCTCGAGCAGCTATCTGAGGTCGTGTATGTCCAGCGGCCCGTGTTCGCCCAACCGAATTCATCGGCCAGCGTATTCAAGGTTGAGCCGGATGGCAAGGGCGCTTCGCAAGTGAAGGTTAAGTTCGGCACCTCTTCAACCAATACCATCCAAGTGCTGGACGGGTTGAAGGTCGGTGATGTCGTGATTTTGTCGGATATGTCGCAGTGGGATTCCCAGCCGCGAATCCGGTTGAACTAACCGGTAGCGTGGTTCGTATGTCACAAGGAAGTGGAGGAGCTAACAGCATGAGTGCAGCACCCGATTCGATGATTCACCTGGATGGCGTCACGAAAGTGTTCGTGACCGATGAAGTGGAGACCCATGCCTTGGCCGGGATCCACATCGATATCAAGAAGGGAGAGTACGTCTCCATCTCCGGGCCTTCCGGCTGCGGCAAGTCGACCTTGCTGGCCATCCTCGGCCTGCTGGATTCCCCCACCTCGGGCACGTATGTGCTCAACGGCCGGCCTGTGCAAGGGTTGAAGCTGTCAGAACGCGCGCGCATACGCAACCGCGAAATTGGCTTCATCTTTCAGGCGTTCAACCTGATTGGTGACCTCAATGTTTACGAGAACGTCGAGCTGCCGCTCACGTATCGCGGCATGGGCTCGGCCGATCGCAAGAAGAAGGTTCACGAAGCGTTGGAGCGGGTAGGCATGTCGCACCGCGTGAAGCACTACCCATCGCAACTCTCCGGCGGTCAGCAGCAGCGCGTTGCGGTCGCTCGCGCCTTGGCCGGCGATCCCTCCATCCTCCTCGCTGACGAGCCCACCGGAAACCTGGATTCCCAAAACGGCGAACAGGTCATGGACCTGATGCGCGAACTGCACCGTGGTGGCGCAACCATCTGCATGGTGACCCACGATCCCCGCTATGCCCGCTACGCCGACCGCGCCATTCATCTGTTCGACGGCCGCGTGGTGGAGGAAAACATGGAGGTACCAGTCTGATGCGAGAACAAAACCTGCTTCGTAGACATATCGACCTGCTGGCCATCGCGGTGGTGCTGCTGGGCTACTTCGTGTTCAGCGCGGTACACAACTGCGTGCTGACGCCATCCGGCGCCGCGGCCCGAATCCGCCTTGAGCGCAAGATGAAGCCCGTGCATGTGGACAGCCGTCAGTTCCGCTGGATGCGCATGGCCCGGACGTTTCGTCTCCAACTGGCCTGAGACGTGGCGCGGGCTTTTAGCCTGCTGAGCTGAGAGTCATCTCGGCTTTCGATTCTGATGCGTTTCGGAAGCCGCGATCGTAGCCCTCCGCCTCGGAGCCACGGAGTGGGGCCAAGGACTTACGAGTGCTGGCATCCACGCGCTTCTGAGCCGCGACGGTCACGGAGCGGTTGCTCGGAATCCGAAAGTCTCAGGGGGTCAGTATTTGGTTTGCGGCGATTGCTTCTCCGCTGTGCCCGCAGGCTCACGACCGAGCCGTAACCCGAGGGGGGCTTTTTGTCTAACGTTCCTGGTGATCTTCAATGCGCCTGGCGGGCATTTTGTGCCCAGCCTTCGTCCTTACCTTGGCCATGTTGTCTCCCGCACTCGAAGTCGGGTTCCCGGATCCTTCCGTTGTGCCTCTGCGAAGTGAGTGATGACATGATGAGAAGTCATGATTAGTTTGCGAAACGTTGAGAAGTACTTCGAGCATGGGCCGACCAAAACCTTTGTTCTCCGGCGAATCGACCTCAATATCAAAGAGGGCGAATTCATCTCCATCATGGGTCCGTCCGGGGCGGGGAAGTCGACGCTCCTCCATCTGTTGGGGATGCACGACAGCAGCTGGACTGGCGAATACTACTTCGTCGATCAGCCCATCCACAAGCTGAACAAGAAGGACCGGTCGGAGCTCTACAAGAAGTACATCGGCTTTGTCTTTCAGAGCTACCATTTGCTCGACTCACTGACCGTCTACGAAAACTTGGATATCCCGCTGTCGTACCGGAACATCAAGAAGGCGGAGCGAGAGAGCATCGTCTGCGACGCGCTCGACCGTTTCGCCATGGTCGGCAAGAAGGACCTCTACCCGAACCAGTTGTCGGGCGGCCAGCAGCAACTGGTGGCCATCGCGCGGGCGATGATTGCCAGCCCCAAGCTGATCCTCGCGGACGAACCCACCGGCAACCTGCACTCGAGCCAGGGCAAGGAAATCATGGAGCTCTTCAAGAAGCTGAACGACGAGGGCACGACGATCATCCAGGTGACGCACAACGAAAAGAACGCCGAGTACGGGCACCGCATCGTCAATATCGTGGATGGCTGGATTGAGAAGTAGACGAGGGGAAGACCCTGCTGTGAGGCTTGAAGTGAACTTGCTGGCTTACATTCGGCTTCGGACTGAGCGAAGCGCCGCATGAAACTCGTACCCTCGCAAATGCGCATCCTGATCGCGGACGACCAGACCGACGTACTCGAAGCGCTGCGCCTCTTGCTGAAGAGCGAAGGCTACAAGATCGAGGCCGCGGAATCACCCGAGCAGGTTCTGCGGGCGATTGAGCAGAAGGACTTCGACCTTGCCATCATCGACCTGAACTACAGCCGCGACACCACTTCGGGTCAGGAGGGCTTGGACTTGCTGGCGAAGATCCAGACCACGGATCCGATGCTGCCGGTAATCGTGATGACGGCCTGGGGCAGCGTCGATCTGGCGGTGGATGCCATGCGCCGTGGGGCTAAAGACTTCATTCAGAAGCCCTGGGAGAACGAGCGGCTTTCGTCCATTGTCCGTCTGCAGCTGGAGCTGAGTGAGGCGTTGCGGCGCGGACAGCGATTGGAGGCGGAGAACGCGCTGTTGCGCGGCGACAACCTGCCGACTATGATCGCCCAGGCGCCTGCCATGCAGCCGGTGCTGCAGTTGATCTCACGGGTCGGTCCGTCGGATGCGAACGTGCTGATTACGGGCGAACCCGGTACAGGCAAAGAGGTGGTGGCGAAGATCCTGCATGCCATCTCGCCCCGCGCGACCAAACCCATGGTGCCGGTGAACGCGGGCGGCCTGGCCGAAGGAGTGTTTGAGAGCGAGTTGTTCGGCCATGTCAAAGGCGCCTTTACCGATGCGAGAGTGGATCGCGTGGGGCGCTTCGAGTTGGCCGATGAGGGAACCCTGTTTCTCGACGAGATTGCCAACGTGCCCATGAACCTGCAGGCCAAGTTGCTGCGGGTGCTTGAAATCGGCGAGATGGAGCGGGTGGGTTCGTCGAAGACCAAGAAGGTCGACGTGCGGGTGATCTCGGCCACCAACGCAAAGCTGCTGGAGGAAGTGGAGAATGGGCGCTTCCGGCAGGACCTGCTCTACCGGCTGAACACCATTGAGATCCACCTGCCGCCGCTGCGCGAACGGCGCGAGGACATTGGGCCGCTGGCCAGCCCACTTCCTCGGCGTCCACTCGCAGCGCTATCGGAAGCAGTTGGCGGGCTTTGACCACGCCGCGGTGCAGGCCATGCACGAGCACGTCTGGCAAGGAAATGTCCGCGAGCTGAACCACGTCATTGAGCGGGCCGTGCTCATGGCGCAGGAAAACGTAGTGCGGGTCAGCGATCTGGCCTTGAAGGCCGGGGTGAGCGGTTCGCCGCGCCTGGAAGATATGAGCCTGGAGGATGTGGAAGCGTTTCTGATCAAGAAGGCGCTGGCGCGCTACGGTGGGAACGTAAGCCATGCCGCGAATGCGCTGGGATTAAGCCGCAGTGCGTTGTACCGGCGGCTGCAGAGATACGGCCTGTAGCGCCTTGTCCGCAGTATTCCAGGCTGGCTTCCTAAAACCATGAAGTTTCGCGTCAGCCACGATCAGCGGGTTCTGCTGATGGCCTTGCTGGCAGGACTGCCGGCAGTGATCGTGTGTCTTGCGTTGCTGTTCGGCGAGAGCCATGAGACGCGCGAGCGCTGGACGCTCGGCCTGCTGGTGGTGGGCTGCTGGGTGAGCTTCTGCTTCGCTGCCCGGGAACGTGTGGCCGGGCCACTGCGGACGCTAGCCAACCTGCTCGAAGCCATGCGCGAGGGCGATTACTCGATTCGCGCGCGGGTCGAGGATCCGGCCGAACCGATGGGCGAAGTCATGGTGCAGGTCAACGCCATGGCGGCGACCCTGCGCGCCCAGCGCTTGGGCGCCTTGGAAGCCACCGCGCTGTTGCGAAAGGTCATGGAGGAGATCGAAGTTGCAGTGTTCGCCTTCGATCCTCAGCAGAGCTTGCGCCTTGTGAACAAGGCGGGCGAACGTTTGCTGGGGCAACCCGCGGAGCGCTTGCTGGCGCGCGATGCTACTGCGTTGGGACTGGCCGAGTATCTGGTGGGCGAAGCCGAGGTGACGCTGCAGCGCAGCTTCGCCGGGGCGGCCGGGCGCTGGGGCATTCGCCGCAGTGGCTTTCGCGAAGGCGGAGTGCCCCACCAGTTGATCGTGGTGACGGATCTGACCCGGCCGCTGCGGGAAGAAGAGCTGCAGGCCTGGCAGCGCCTGGTTCGCGTGTTGGGGCACGAGCTGAACAACTCGCTGACGCCGATCAAGTCCATCGCCCGCAGCCTGGAAATGCTGGTGAAGGCGGACCCGCGGCCGGAAGACTGGGAAGAGGATATGGCCAAGGGGCTGAACGTGATCGCCTCCCGGTCGGAGGCGCTCAGCCGGTTCATGAGTTCTTACGCCAGGCTGGCCAAGCTGCCGACACCCAAGATCGCGCCGGTTGAACTGAACACGCTGCTACGGCGCGTAGTGACTCTGGAAACGCGGATGGCGCTGATCCTGGAGGATGGCACCCCGCTGACCATCCAGGGCGATGCCGACCAGCTGGAGCAGGCGCTGATCAACCTGGTCCGCAATGCGGTCGACGCGTCGCTCGAGACGGGTGGCCGGGTGATTGTCCGTCATCAGCAGAACGCGGAGAAGGTCGAGATTGTGGTTCGCGACGAAGGGCATGGATTGTCGAACACCGCGAACCTGTTTGTGCCATTCTTCACGACGAAGCGCGGCGGATCGGGCATCGGGCTGGTGCTATGCCGGCAGATCGCCGAGGGACACAATGGCTCGGTGGCATTGCGGAACGCGAAGGACGGGCCCGGGTGTGAGGCGATACTGACCTTGCCGCTGTAAAGCGGGCTATCTGGTCAACGCCGCAAGGGCGCTTTCTTCGGCGCCGTCGGCATGATAGGAACTGCGAACCAACGGGCCCGCTTCGACATGGGCGAAACCCATTTCGTAGCCGGCCTTCTTGTATTCGTCGAACTCAGGCTGCGGAACGTACCGCAGGATCGGCAGATGCTTGGCCGAAGGACGCAGATACTGGCCCAGGGTGAGGATGTCCACGCGATGGCGTTGGAGATCGCGCATCACGTGTAGCACTTCGTCTCTGGTTTCGCCGAGCCCAAGCATCAGGCCCGACTTGGTGGGCACGTGCGGGCGAACTTGCTTGGCGTAGCGAAGCATGTCGAGAGAGCGTTCGTAGCGCGCACCCAAGCGAACCTGGCGATAGAGGCGGGGCACGGTTTCGGTGTTGTGGTTGAGCACGTCCGGGTGGGCGTTCATGACAATGTCCATGGCGGCGTGCGAGCCCTGGAAATCGGGTACCAGCACTTCCACCTTGCAGCTTGGGACGCGATGGCGGATGGCCTGAATGGTCAGCCGAAAGAGTTCGGCGCCGCCGTCCGGGCGGTCGTCGCGGTTGACGCTGGTGATGACGGCGTAGCGCAGGCCCAAGGCTGCGCAAGCTTCAGCGACCCTGCGCGGCTCATCCATGTCGACTTCGAGCGGCGCCCCTTTCTGGACCGCGCAGAAGCCGCAGCGGCGAGTGCAGACGTTGCCGAGGATCATGAAGGTCGCGGTCCGACGGTTCCAGCATTCACCGATGTTGGGGCAAGCGGCGCTCTCGCAGACTGTGTGCAGCTTGAGGTCGCCGACCAGGTCTTTCAGTTCGCGATAGTTGTCGCCTACCGGCGCCGGGGCGCGCAGCCAGTTCGGCCGCTCCGGCTGATTGGAGATGGTGACAAGCACTCTCTTCAGTGTAGATGGGGCGCTTGGTGCTGGAGCGTTTCGACTCGAGCCTCAATGACGCGCTGGGAGTCGAAACCCGTGAGTTTCAGCAGGCCGGCGGCCGCCTGCTCCAAGGCGCGCCGTGGGATCAGACCGATGAGTTCGCAGTGAGCCAGTTCGACGCCGCGTTCGGCAGCCAGGCGCGCGACCGCTTGATAGACCACGTGGAGCGGGGTTTGATCGAAGTCAGTGAGGTTCATGGACACCTGAACCTGGCCGCGCGACGGAAGAGCGAAGCCCAGCGCCTTGAGGGCGGGGAACCCTCCGCTGCTGGTTCTGATGGCGCGGGCGATGTCCTTGGCGACACTGAGGTCGGTCGTGTGCAGGTTGATGTTGAAAGCGATCAGGAACTTGCGCGCACCCACGATGACCGCGCCGGCAGTGGGGTGAAGAGTGGGGCCACCCAGATCAGGCTGCCTGGTCTCGTCCAACACGACTGCTTCGCGAAGGCCTTCAAACTGGCCGCGGCGAACATCTTCAAGGCGTATCCGGCCGGGCTGGCGCGCAGCCGCCTCGTAGAAGTAGACCGGCACCCCGGCTTCGCGCCAGATGCGCTCGCCGGCGCGATGGGCGATTTCGACGCAAGTGCTGATCGGCGTATCTCCGAGTGGAACGAAGGGCAGCACATCGAGCGAGCCCAAGCGCGGATGTACGCCCTGGTGGCGGGTCAAGTCGATGGTCTCGGCGGACTTGATGGCGGCGCGTACCGCCGCTTCGAGGACCGCTTCTTCCGGGCCGGCGAATGTGATAACGCTGCGATTGTGGTCGGCGTCGCTGGTGCGGTGCAGCAAGAGGACGCCCGGCGCGGCGGTGATCGCGGCGACGATCGCATCGACCACGGCGAGGTTCCGGCCCTCGGAAACGTTGGGTACACATTCGATCATCTTGAGTTCCTGCCGCGCCTAGCTCAGACGTCTCGCTGCGACTGCTCTCCAGCTAGTTCGATTAAACACCACTGCACCGCGGCGGGTCACCATGCCGACGTAGTTTATGCCTAGCTGGTGAGTTATATCAGAGAGATCGAGGATGTCGGCGCGTGCCGACCTCGAGACTACCGCGATCAGTGCCCCAGGCGGCGGCATAAGCCGCATTGATGGTAGCAGCTGAAAGTGCTTGGTCCAGAGTCATGCCATGCCTGAGGACAGCGAGTTCGACCGCGGCCTGCATGCTAAAGCCGGGGCTTTGTTCGCCGTGTCCACTGGCGAGCACCGGCGCGCCACCGGCGGTGATGAATCCCCCCAGACGGCACTGATCTGCGACGGGATGCCTTAGGTCCAGAAGCGGACGGAATACAGCGGCGGCCGCAAGAGAGGCGATGGTCTCCATATTTCCGCCGGGACAGAGTGACGCCCCGGTCACGCTGATCAATACAAACCGGGCTGCGAGCCGCAGGAACTCGTCGTCTGTTTCGGGGCGGGAGATCAGCTTCAGCTTCAGCCCGGCAGAGTGCGCCATACGCAAAGCACGGTGAAACACGTCGAGCGACGCGCCGCCTGGATGCAGTGTGAGAAACCGCGCCTTTCGCTGCTTCACGACGTAGTGAAGCTGTTCGGTAAGTTGAGTGTCCCAGCCTTCGTCGGGGTCATTCTGAGGCAATTCGAGACGCCATGAGTGAGCCACGTAGCCCTCTACGCCGACCTTAAGCGCTTGACGAAGCAAAGGAAGATCGTCACCGGGATCATCGCTACCGCCCGATTTCAACTCCGTTGAGGTTGTGCCGTATTGAAGGCAGCAGCAGAGCAGGGTCGAAACCATCATTTCTGATTTGGATGAAGGACCTGTGCCGTTTGGACGGCAAGAAGACACGCAGACCGAGGTCGATGAAGCCGGGCATGACGACGCGACCGTGGACTGGAATCTCATTTGAGTTTCGAGCCTCCCGAAGGTTCTCGACGCGGCGTGAAGGACCTACCGAGTCAACAATGCCGTCGCGGATGAGAACTGCTCCGTCTTCGATAAGCGACAAGTCCCGAAGGGCAGCGCCACGACGGAAGCTGGGGATGCCGCGCAGTGTCAACAACTGCCGGGCACCTCGAAGCAGAATCGACTGGGCCAGACAGTTTTGTTCTAACACACATCACGCTCTCACGGGTAATCCCGCTTACATTTTCGTAGAAGGCTTTTGTTCTGATGAAGTTCATGAGGGCGCTAACGTCAAAGCTAGCGTGATCGAGCGTACACACGGAGGTCATGAGAGGCGGCAGTTCAGATGGTCACGTGAAGGGAGATCGGCAGAACCCGGCTTCCTCGAAAGGATCGAGGCTGAAGGGAGCAGCGAAGAAATTCAAAGCGTTCCTGAAACCCACCTATGAGAGCGCGGATGTCAAGAGGCAAGTTTTAGAGCCTTCATGGCGCCCTCAGGCGCCACCGAGAACACACAAATGCCTCTGCCTACTGAGCCGGACAACGCTGTAGTGCTTGACGAATGCTTGCCGGTGGATTTCCGGCGTTGTTTTAGTGGCGACGACGCGCATAGTGCCGAGTGGGCTGGATTCAAAGGCAAAAACAACGGCGAGCTGTTGAGAGATGCCGAGCTCGCCGGGTATAAGGTCTCGCCCACGGTCGAACTCGGGATGCCTCACCAAGAGAATCTCTCTGGTCGAAAGCTTTCGATCATCTCAATCCGATCGCGAACGAATCAGCTGGAAGACTTGTTGCCGTTTGTGGCTGACATTCTGCGGGATAGAAACAATTTCGACAGGTCTAATCGTCACGGTTCGACCTGGGTTGAAGGTTCATCTAGCGGCTGAGGCGTCCGGCTGGAACAGATGCCGCGGCTCTGAAATCGCCTCGCACTAGCGAAGGCCGAGGCTGTGCAGGCCCGCTGCCGCTGGTTCGGTTAGCTCTTTTGCGGCTAACCTTTCTGCGCCTTGGTCACGAACAGCAAGTAGGCGTGATGGTAAAAAGCACGGCGCAGCCCATTGCCAACCAAGTTATATCGCACGGGGGGATGGCGATCTTATCTCGTGGGTCATCTTTCAAATAGATCAGCATGCTATATCCGTACGGGACGAGGTATGCGAATTTCGTAGAAAGCGCTGCCAGGGATCCGACCCATGCCATAAAACCCAACCCGATCGGTAACAGGAAGTTCGACCGTCACGGTCACGGCTCCGAAGCGCATGTGTTTGTATGTAATGGTCTGCAGACTCCCGATAGTGCGGGAGTGAAGGGGAGGCGGCCTTTTTCCGCAGCCTGCGACGCCGAGTTTCCTTCATTTGCCCGTCACTCCTCCAACGTCAGATACACCCTCGCCCAGAAGTCTCTAAACACGGCCGGTGGTTCTGGCGAATCCATCATGCGTTGAGTCAAAAGGATACCGATGAGGTTGTTGGTCGGATCGGAATACGCGGAAGTGCCGAAACCGCCGTCCCAACCGAATCGGCCCGGCACGGTCCAGGGCATCCCACGATGAATGTTCACCGCCATGCCAAAGCCCCAGCTGCTGTGATTGCCGAAGAACAATTCCGCACCGATCTTCTGCTCAGGACTGAGCTGATCGCGCTTCAACGACTCAACCGCAGCCTCCGACAAGATTCGCTCTTTGCCCCAGACGCCCTTGTTCATCATCATGCGGCAGAACGCGAAGTAATCGTCGACCGTCGATACTAGGCCGCCCGCGCCCGATTCGAACGCCGGTGGGCGGCTGTATTCACTGTCCTCCAAACTGTCGAACAGCTCTAGCTTCCGGCTGTTGGGATTGAATTGATAACAGCCCGGCAGTCGGTCCATGTTGGACGCTGGAACACTGAACGCCGTATCCTTCATCCCGAGCGGCTCAAATAGGCGTTCGCGCAGGAAAGCCCCGAATGATTTTCCTGAAACACGCGCGATCAAAACGCCGAGCACGTCGGAACCCGTGTTGTAAAGCCAGCGCTCGCCCGGTTGATACATCAGCGGCAGCGCACCTAGTCGTCGCATCCATTCGTCGGGGTCCGGCGTGAGAGATGGATGTGGCGGACCGTCGCTGCCGAGATGCCCGTCACGGATGGCCTGCTGAATTGGATAAGTGCCGGGCATCGCCATGACACTGCCGAAGCCGAAGCAAAACGTCAGCAAGTCGCGCACCGTGATCGAGCGCTTGGCGGGAACCGTGTCGTCGAGTTGTGAGTCGATCCGCTTCAACACCTTGCGATTTGCAAGTTCGGGCAACCAGCGTTCAACCGAATCGTCCAGCCGGAGTGTGCCGTCGTCGACGAGAGTCATGGTTGCCGCCGCCGTGATGGGCTTGGTAATCGACGCGATCCGGAAAATTGTGTCGCGGCGCATTGGAACGCTTCCATCGACGGTCATCATCCCGATCGCGTCGACGTAAAGCTCATCGCCACGAGCAATTAGCGTGCCTATTCCGGGAATATCGCCGCGTTCGACGTAGCCGTGCATTGCCGCTTGCAGATCGGCGACTCGTGCCTGATTGAGCTTGCGAGTAATCGCTTGATCCTCCATATTCAACCGACATGTTAACGCCTTGCAGGTCAGGGCCACCATAAGGCCGTGGCACCGCCTTCGGTCACACCAGCACTGAACCGCGCGCGACGGAGTTTGTGTGAAACCCCCAGCAGTCGCTCCGAATCGGAATGGAAACCATACATCAAGGGCGCCCAGGCCACGGCGGCCGCCGTTTTTCTTGTCCGCCGTCAAACGGGAAAAGACGATATCCGGTCCTATGTTGAGCGCCAGTTCGGTTACGACTTGAGTCGAACTCTCACCGAAATCCGGCCTGATTACAGGTTTGATGTGACCTGCCAGGGCACCGTTCCGGCGGCGCTCATTTCGTTCCTGGAGGCAACCGATTTTGAAGACGCTGTCCGCAATGCGATTTCTCTGGGTGGCGACAGCGACACGCTCGCTTGCATTGCCGGTTCTATTGCTGGCGCGTACTACGGCGTCCCGCCACAAATCGAACTCGAGGCCAAGGCCAGACTCGACGATGACCTCAGAGATATAACCGATCGCTTCACGCAGGAGTTCATCTTGCGGAGGAGGTCGTAAAGGGGCTTCGGGGATTGCGCAGGACGGCTGCCGGAGTCTCGCCGTTGCTCTGAAAATACCAGGAGACTCTTACAGAGGCACCCACCACAGCCACTCCAGAAACCCACCGTTGAAGTCAGGTGGAATGTGCGAGTTACATTTCTGGCATCACAGCCTAACGGCTGTGCCACGGATTCTATTGCGGAAGTCTCTGACACTTGTGACGGGCCGCCGCAGCTCGCGTATGCTGAAGGCTGTATTACTAAATCTTCGTTTCTTTGCGCGGAGCGACGATTGTTACAAAGAGCCGGTCGTGGGCGACCGGCGCGGACGTGGGCGTCCAGCCCCACTTCTGCATTCGAACCCGTTTGCGGCAAAGCGCGCTGTGCCACGGTTAGCTCTGAAAAGAGCCGGAGAGTCGAGGGTAACAGTTTTTTCATCATTGCGGGTGAGCACTCCGGCGCTCATGGTGAGATCTGTCTACTTCAGGCCGAAAATCTGCAGCTGTTTGTTGCTGGCCACGTAGACCCTCCCGTTGGCGACGACGGGGACCTGGTTGGAGTTTCCGCCAAGG
The DNA here is from genome assembly GCA_963771305.1 of uncultured Acidobacteriaceae bacterium. Taxonomy (GTDB): domain Bacteria; phylum Acidobacteriota; class Terriglobia; order Bryobacterales; family Bryobacteraceae; genus CAJCIT01. Next base: position 105,116 of record CAVYTS010000024.1, on the reverse strand, counting down.
TTCGGCCATGCGCCTGCCGCCGCCATGAAGAGCTGCTTCATCGTGGCGCCGCCACTCTCGGGATCGAACGCGTACAGGTAAATCGGCGAGTTCGTTTCCGGCGTTGGACGGGAGAGCGCCCAAATGATCGGATTCGACGTTCCATTCGAAGACACGGTGGTAAAGAATCCGGGGTCCTGCGGTCCTGAAACGAGTACCGGTGAGGAGGTCGCCAGGCTCAGTGAGGGTGCGGGAGAAGTTGCCAGCTTCCAGACGTGAACCGTGTCCCCACCGCTGGAAACGACACGACCCATCCCGTCCGCTGGGTCCTGGAAGTACGTTTGTCCGCAATAGCACCCGCCGATTTTGTAAGTGCCGAGCACGTTGTTGACAGTGGTGGAATGGCCCCCCAGGGAGTCTTCGTTCATCATGTACATCTTGCCGTCCTTGCCCGCTGCTACGGCGATATGCGCAATGCTGCCCGGCTGAGGCGGCAGCAAGAGAATGCCTCCGGCGCCGAAATCGTAGTCGTGTGCATCGAGATCCGCCTGATTGTCAGGCGTGAATAGATCGAGCACGGTACTCAGATCGGACGAAACCTTGACCGCGCTCTCCTGGATATCCGTTACTCCGTCATAAGTGGTTCCGGAACTGTCGGAGTTGCCGGTCACAAACAGAACGTTCCCGGCATAGTCCGCGGCCAAAGCGTAGCCAGACATCCAGATGGAGGAAAGGAAAAACTCCCTCGGCGCGGTGGCCTGGGTATCGAGAAGTTGGTTCGAGGCCAATGGCTTCAGGGTTCCCGCCTGCCAGCCGAGCACCCACCCGCGCGAAGTGCTAAACGCCGAATCGCAGAAGCTTCCGAAGCCCGCGTAGATGTTTCCGTTTGCCAGCAGCAGGCCCGGTCGCTGCCGTTGCACGGACGCAGTGAAAGTATATTTGGATCCGTCCGTGAGCGTATGCGACGCGGCGATTTTGCGAGGCGTCACTTTATCGGTTAGGCTACCCAGATCGAGCGCGTGAAGGTAGTAGGCCGGACCGCTTGCGGTTCGCGTGTAGACGATCACGTACAGTGTGCCGCTAGCTGAGTCAATGACGGGCGTCGAATTCACCCCAACGTTCGGACCGTTATTTTCGCAGCCGAGAGGTCTTGGGACAGGCGGACCGAAATTCGCTTTGAGCAGGACGTTCCCATTAACGGCGCCAATCGCGTAAATCGTATTCCCCTCGGTCGCGAGGTAGACAACATCGTGCATACCCTGCTTTGGGCCTGCCGTGATGTTGACGCCGGGAACGACCAGCGGTTGACCGTCCACTTGCTCATCCAGAATTGCGGTTTTCAAAAGAGCAAAGGTTGTGCTGTTGACATTAGCGGGTGTCAGGATGAGTTCATCCGAGTTCCAGCCGGTTCGGCTGTTGTCGTAATGATAGGTTGTCACGGAAAACTGAGCGAACGAGATGCTGGGACACGCAAGCAGTATGAACACCAGCGTAAACATCATTACGGGTCGATTCCGATAGGCGGCCATTGACATAAGAGCGGAGTATTTCCCCTCATGTCGACCGAACGCAGAGAAGTGGGGCACGCGGGCAAAGTATCACATTCGCACTGCGACTGCCGTACGGCTCATTACACAACGGCTCATTACACAATTGGGCCCAGTCGAGCAATCCCGAGCATTCCGGAAGCTTCGGGAACGGTTCGGCGGCGCAGGTCATGGCAACCAACACTCGCTCCGGACGAGTCCGTTTGCAGCTATAGTAAACAAAGTGCAAGGAGCGTGTATGAAAGGGCTTCTGATTCTGGTCACTCTGTTTGCCGTAACGGCGATGGCAGCGGATGTAACCGGCACATGGAAGGGCACAGCTGAGACGCCCCAGGGAACCATCGAGCGAACGTTCGTCTTTAAAGTCGACGGCACCACGCTCACCGGCGAGACCAGCAGCGAGATGCTTGGCAAGTCGACCATCAAGAACGGAAAAGTCGATGGCGACAACCTTTCGTTCTCCATCACGGCCAGCTTCCAGGGAAACGAAGTGGAGATCAATTACACAGGCAAGGTCAGCGGCGACAGCAAAGAGATCAAGTTCAAAGCAGAGGTCTCCGCCATAGGCCAAACCGTGGAGTACACCGTAAAGAGGGTTTCGTAGTCCGGGAAAGCGAGCCTGGACTCTGATCTCAAGTCAGGCCGTGTTCCAAAGACGGTCTGCCGGCCGATGGACCGGCATCGCATTTTCGAGCGCCGCGCTGGCGCGCAACACCAGATACTCGCGGAAATGCCGCGCGACCAGTTGCACCGCTTGTGGCAGACCTGCCGCGTCCAGGCCCCACGGACAGGAAGCCGCGGGCAGCTTCGTTGCGTTAAACACCCAGGTAAAGGGCGTCCAGTCATACCATTCCGGATAGATGTTGCGATCAGGCGTGTTGATGTTATGACCGGCCGTGAACGGCGCGATGGGGCAGGGCGTTAGCAGCAAGTCGTATTCGGTGAGAAAGCTGATGAACGCCTGCATCAGCCGCACCCGTTCCATCTGCGCCTGCCGCTCAATCGCAGCCGAGGTCATCATTCCTCGTCGGGCCGTCTCAACCAGGCCCGGATCCAGCATGGCCATTCGCTCGGCCGGCATAGCGGCAACCACGGCTCCAAATGTTACCTCGCAAACCGTGACATACGCGCGGCGAATGTTGTGCGCCGGCGGATCGGCGTACTCCACAATCGCACCGGCATCCGCGAGCGCGCTGGATCGCTCGCGTCCGGCCTGCACATCACCGACAAGGCGAGCGCCGCATCGGCAACAGTGCGGCTTAGCGGGCCGATGGCCGAGATGTCGGGAGCTTCGCTGATGCCGGGAATGCGTCCCGTGGTTGGCTTGATGCCATAAGTGCCTGTGAAGGCAGCCGGGATGCGAACGGACCCACCGCCATCGCTTCCCGTGGCTATGGGACTGCAACCCGTGGCCACCGCAACCGCCGCACCGCCGGACGATCCTCCCGGCGTCAATTCCGGGTTCCAAGGGTTGCGCGTGATGCCGGACAATGGGCTGTCGCAAACCGCTTTCCAGGCGCTGTCCGGCATGTCGGTCCGGGCAAAAAGAACCGCTCCGGCTTCTCGCAACCGCGCAACATGTGGTGAGTCCTCCGTCATCGGCGCCAAATCCCGGTTGGCGAGGCTGCCGGAAGTGCGCGGCTGGCCCGCCACAGCCTGGTTATCTTTGATGGAAACGGGAACGCCGTCCAATGGCGAAAGGGGCTCACCTTTTGCCCAGCGCTTCTCGCTGGCCTCCGCGGCGATGCGTGCGCCGTCGCGATCGATCATCCGAAATGGATTCAAGTGCGTCTGCACGGGCGCGCACCAGGGTCAGGTTAATTAACTCGACCGGCGAGAGAGCGCGCCTGCGGAACTGATCTGCAATCTCGCTTACGCTCAGCAACGGAATGTCAGGCAAATAGAACCTCCACGTTCCCGCCGCTTTCTATGTTCCGGCACCCCTGCCGGCCCGCGCTTAACTCGTCTCGCGCACTCCTCGCAAAAAACACAGGCACTCCGTTTTTACATTTTGTTTACGTCAAAACAATTTAATGCCGCCGTTGTTCTGGCACGATCGCTTAGGGTTGGCGAGATTGCTGTCATGCGCAGGGCTCGGCGCCCCGCACCGACGACTCGTTTTAAGCCGCACTTAAGAAAGAGCTGGAGGAATAACTATGTTCAAGCTGTTCTCAAATACTCGATTGGCTGCCTTGTTAGCGATATCGCCGCTGCTAGCCGCCAACTTAGCCGCTCAAGACTATCAGGTTACTAATCTGGTGTCGAACGTCACGGGGAAGGCCAATACCACCGACCCCAACCTCGTGGATGCCTGGGGATTGACTCGCAGTTCCAGCAGTCCTTGGTGGATCTCGGACAACGTTACCGGGCTTTCTACTCTATATGATGGCTCCGGCGACATCATCCCGCTTGTTGTCACCATACCGGCCGCCACCAGTGGAGGTACCGGGTCCCCGACTGGCGCTATCTATAACGGCTCGACCGGCTTTCAACTCGCTCCCGGCATGCCCGCGGTTTTTATATTCTGCACCAATGACGGAACGATTTCTGGCTGGAATCCCGGCGTGAATCCCTCCCAGGCCGTAATCAAGGTCACCAAGCCGAACGCCATTTACCCGGGTGCAACGCTGGCAACGTGGAAGGGTAACGAGTACCTCTACGCCGCCAACGTGTTCTCTCACACCATCGATGTTTATGACAGTAACTTCAACCCAGTCTCAATGCCGGCCGATGCGTTCCGGATCCCGTTTACTGGTGATGGCTTCGGTTCCGATCATTCGACCGAAAGCTCGGACGCTCTCTTCCAGTTCCTCAACAGCTCGCAAGGTAAGGGCTTCGCTCCGCATAACGTCCAGAACATCGGCGGGGTCCTGTACGTCCCCTATACGTACCAGGATTCCGGCTTCAACGAAATCTTCGGACCGGGTTTGGGCTTCCTGGTCGCGTTCACTCCCGGTGGCCATTTCATTCGCGCGTTTGAGTATGGCCCGTGGTTCAACTCGCCGTGGGGTGTCACGATAGCTCCCAACGATTTTGGTTCATTTAGCCACACTCTTCTCGTCGGCAACTTGGGAAGCGGCGACATCCTTGGATTCAATCTGGAAAGCGGCCGCTTCGTTGGAAAACTGGCCGATCAAAATGGCAATACGATCCACATCGGCCGCCTGTGGGCGCTGAGCTTCGGTAACGGCGGTAAAGCCGGACCGTACAACACCCTGTACTTCACCGCTGGACCAAGTAATGAAACGCAGGGCCTTTTCGGCTCCATTGCTCCTCTTTTAAGCGACTTGACCCAAGGCAACGATCAATAGCGCTTCGGAAGATCCCTGGAAAGTGCCGTCAGACCAGCGCGTACCTGGCGGCACTGTTTCTGAGGCACGACAGTAATGGGCGCTTGCCCATATGAGGGGCGCCCGCTCACGGTCTCTGATACGCTGCCTGAATGGACAAGGTCGGGCTCAAGAGCGGCCCCGCGTTTTCCGCTAAGGTGTCGCCATGAAGACGGTGTTTCTCGACGTTGACACCCAAATCGATTTCCTGTTCCCGGCCGGTGCCTTGTATGTTCCGGGCGCGGAAGAGGTCGTCGAAAACCTCGGCGCACTAACGCGGCACGCCTTGGCGCGCGGCCATCAAATTATCTCGACCGTCGACGCTCACCCCGAGGACGACCCCGAGTTCAAGGTCTGGAAGCCGCACTGCATAGCGGAGACCATCGGGCAACGCAAAGCCGCCGCGACGCTAAGCGAACGCCCCCTCGTTCTTGCCGGCACGGCCGACGCTCTTGAGCAGCTCATGCCTCAAGCACGACAGTCTAAACAGATCATTGTTGAAAAACAGATGCTCGATTGCTTTTCACACCCCTACCTGAAGCCGATGCTGAACGCGCTCGGAGCGGATCGGTTTGTTGTGTATGGCGTGGCGACCGAGTTTTGCGTCCGTTGCGCACTGGAGGGGTTAACCGAAACCGGTAAGCCTGTGTACCTGGTTACCGATGCCATTTGTGGAATAGAGTTGGAGGCATCCCGCCAGGTGATCGCTGGGTTTGAAGCACAGGGCGTGGTGCTCCGCAACACCGCAGAGGTCCTTGCCGAGAACTGAGCAGCCTCGCTACATCCATGAATCGACAAGCAGACTCGTCGAAGCGCTTCTTCGGAGGTCTGTCGGTGCTCGCAGTATCGGCCGGAGTCGCGTGTTGTCTGCATTCGGTCAGAGCCGACTCTCACGCATTCAGCCCTGCCTACGGGGAACAAGGAAACCTCAACCTGAGGCTCTTCACGTTTGACGGCAAGGAAACGACAGTCCCACTACCGGCTCCAGCAAAAGTCTTCCGAGATCTTTGGTTTAGCCGCAGCGGTAGGGCCATCTATGGCCAAACCATGCAAGTCCTGCGCGGCCAGCCTTCCAGCATCACGAAGGTTGAGTTCGAGCCGGCCACTCAAAGCATCCTCCGCGGATCGACTGGCTTTGAGGTCTGGCACTTGACCGAATCACGATCGTCTAACACGGTATTCATCGCTGGGTGGGCGGAGGTAATGGGCGCGCCTGACTGTGGGTACTTCGAGATCAATCCGGACACCGGGGGCGGTTCGGACGCCGAGAGCCGGTGCGGCTGTAGACTGCCGCGAAGGGCTAGGAGCCGTATCCCCCGATGGTAAGTACGCGGCTACCACCAGCGGCAAGCAGCGAAGCCTGCTCAATCTCGAAACCGGCGCCAGTGATGTCGTCAAAGGACCGAGCGGGGCAAGCGCGTGTGCGTGGTCGCCAGATGGTCGCTTGCTAGCAGGCAATCGCGACTGAAAGATTCTGTTAGTGGACATCCGCACTTCTAGGCTGAGGGAGATCGGCGGGTCTGGCAACGGTCGCGCAGAGTGGTCGCCAGACGGAAGAAGCCTCTTAGTCTTACAATCACAGCTGGCATGCCTACCAACCCTCTACGGCGAAAGCCTTGCGGTGGTCGATGTAGAGACTGGCCACAGAAGCTGGGTGAAAAGTGTCCAGTGCAGCATCACGGGCGGGTCATACTACGGGTGGGTCGATCGCCAAGCTGCGCATTAGGCGACGAACTCTGGACCTTTATTGCGATGGTAAAATCGGTTTGCGCAATAGGGCGCATCCGGTCCGCGGGAAGGACAGAAGTCCACCTCACATCACAATTCGTCACGAACTAACTTTCTGCCTGCTGACGCGGACGTCAGGCTCGATTCAGGAAAGGGAGTTCGTAATGCCAACGAAGCACCTGCCCCAGAACGCGAACATCGACCATCTCAAGTATCAGGCGAAGGACTTGATGACTGCGCTCGCCGCTCGAGATCCGCAAGTCGCCCAGCGCATCAGGGAATTCCATCCGAAGTTCGAAAAGTCGCCAGACCAGGTCGTTTTCGCCGCAGAGTTTAAGTTGAGCGATGCGCAACTCGTGACTGCACGCGAGCATGGCTTTCCGAGTTGGGCGAGACTTAGGAAACACATCGAGGAACCGACTCCCGCCGACAATCTGATCATTCCTCATCACGAGCGAATCGAGGATCCCGCCTTCCGCCGAGCGGTGGACTTACTCGACGCAGGCGATGCAGACGGGCTGCGCGCTTACCTGTGCGAGCATCCGGGCATTGTCCAACAACGCGTGCTTTTTGAAGGCGGAAACTACTTTCGCAACCCTTCGCTGCTGGAATTCATTGCTGAGAATCCGATTCGCCACGGAAGTTTGCCGCCCAACGTTGGGGAGGTGGCGAGAGTCATTATAGAAGCCGGCGCACGAACCGACCAATCGGCGCTCAATGAGGCGCTCGGGCTGGTCTGTTCGGGCCGTGTTCCGCGCGAGTGTGGCGTGCAACTGCAATTGATTGATTTGCTCTGCGTTTCTGGGGCAGACCCGGACACTGCAATGCCGGCCGCGCTTGGTCACGGCGAGTTCGATGCGATAAGCGCGTTGATTCGGCGCGGGGCGAATATCAATCTGCCCGTTGCGGCGGCGACCGGCCGCACTGCTGATGCCCTTAAGTCGCTCACTGCCGCCACAGCCGAGGATCGCCATCGCGCATTGGCACTCGCCGCCCAATTCGGGCATACCGACATTGTGCGCTTGCTGATCGATGCGGGGGAGGATCCCAATCGATACAACCCGGTAGGGTGCCACTCGCATTCAACTCCGTTGCATCAAGCCGCCCTGGCCGGCCACATGGACGTCGTTCGATTGCTGGTCGAACGGGGCGCAACATTAGATTTGAAAGACTCGCTCTTCCAAGGCACACCAGCCGGCTGGGCAAAACATGCGGGCAGGACCGAAATTGAGGAATACCTTCGCCTGCGGGAAACCCGCTGACCGGAAGAATCCAAGGGCAGGAAGCCTAAGTCGGTCCGCCGCAGCTACGTGGGTGGGAACTTCGACCGCGCGATGTCAGTCTAATCCATGTGCTCTGGAACGACGTCCGCTATGCGCTGCGGCTGATGCGGCACAGCCCCGGCTTCACGGCTGTGGCAATCCTCTCGCTGGCACTCGGGATCGGCGCCAACACGGCCATTTACAGCCTGTTCTACACCATCATGCTGCGCCAGTTGCCCAGTTGCGCATCCGGCGCAGCTCGTGGAGTTTTTGCGAAGCGCACCGGGCGAGCCGCGAACTAGCGTTTATTGTCTCCGACTGGGAGGGTTAAAACCCTCGCCTTGAGGCGACGGCTTTCAGCGCGTGCGCGCCAGGTAAACTTCGGGGATGACGGAATACCGGCGTGGCGCGCACACTGTATTTGAAATCCATCTGCACCTGGTGTGGATCACCAAGTACCGAAGACCAGCGCTGCAAGGCGAGGTGGCGACGCGAGTTCGCGATCTGATCCGGGACATCTGCGGCCAACATGAGGTGTCGATCATGAAGGGGCACGTATCGAAGGACCATGTACACCTGCTGATCTCACTACCTCCACAAGTGACGATTAGTCGCTTGATGCAGTGGCTGAAAGGCCGAACGGCGCACCACCTGCTGCTGGAGTTTCCGCACCTGAAGAAGCAGTTTTGGGGAAGACACCTATGGGCCCGCGGCTATTTCTGTTGTAGTTCGGGCAACGTGACAGACGAGGTCATCGCAAAATACATAGCCGAGCAGAATGTTGACCAGGACGAAGACTTCAAAGTGGATGGTTGAGTCCATCTACTTCTTGAAGCCCGCTTGGTGCGGGACTCATCCTGCCGGCCTCTGGCCGGAACAGGGCTTACAGCCCGTTACCAGAGCCACCGCCTTGAGGCGGTGGTTTCTCACTGGGGTTGGGACACCTACGAGCACTTCCGCGATCACAACCACGTCTTTTCGGCGCTGACAGGAATGTCGTTTGACAACTTGGCTAGTGTTCGCATCGACGGCTCCGATCCGGAGGACTTGATCCTCGAGGACGTGGCCGGCAATTATTTCAACGTGCTCGGGCTGAGGCCCGCGCTCGGCCGCCTGATTGCTCCGGAAGACATTCCTGCAGCCGGGGACGGAGCGGTCGTGGTCGTGAGTTGGTCCTACTGGACCACGAGGCTGCATTCCGACCCGGCGGTGCTGGGTAAACGCATCTGGTACCAGGATGTACCGAAGACCATCATCGGGGTTGCCCACGCACCTACACCGGGCCGCGCGTAGGGGTTCGCACGGAACTCTGGATGCCAGCGGCAAAGCACGATCTTGCCATGCTCGCTCGGCTGAAGCCGGGTGTCACATTGCAACAGGCGCAGGCGGAGACGACCATGCTCTACCGGTCCTGGCTCGAGCAAAGTCCCGACACGAACAAGAATCCGAAGGTGCGTCAGGCCTAGGTGGAACTGGAACCGGCGGGCAGTGGACTGGCGCACGTTCGCGATCAATACGGCAAACCGCTGGTGCTCCTGCTTGCGGTTGTGGGCCTACTGCTGTTGCTAGCGTGCATCAACATGGCGAGCATGCTGCTGGCGCGATCGGCAGGACGGCAGGGCGAACTGGCTGTGCGTGTCGGGCTGGGCGCCTGCCGCAGCCGACTGGTGAGCCAGATGCTGACCGAATCGGTGCTCCTCTCGTCGGCCGGTACGCTGGTGGGCATCCTGGTGGCGTATTTCGGAACCCGCGTGCTGGTTCGGATCATGGCCAGCAGCCGGGCGTTTGAGCACATCGAGATCCACGTCCAACCCGATCCTCACATGTTCCTCTTTGCCGCCGGAATCGCGCTGCTTACCGGCTTGCTGTTCGGACTGGCGCCCGCATGGTACGCATTTCGGGCCGCGCCGGCATCCGCATTTCGGCAGACTGGAGCGGGCGGCGACACCCGGTTCTGGCGCTGGTTTGGAAAGGGCCTGGTGGTGGCGCAAGTGGCTCTTTCCCTCTTCCTGGTGGCAGCGGCCGCCACTTTTCTGAGCCACCTGTCACGGTTGCGTAATTTCGACCTCGGTTTTCGCAGCGATCATGTGCTTCTGGTAAGCCTCGATCCGGCCCGCAGCGGGTATCCGAACGCGCAACTGGCAGCACTGTATCGGCAATTGCTCGAGCGGCTCGAAACGATTCCGAGGGTCCGCTCGGCCTCGATCACCGCCTGCACACCGCTGGAAGGTTGCGGCTCCGGAAGCCGTTACTTGATCCCGGAAGGACACGTGGAACAGCCTGAGGGCCGGCAGCGGACGTCGATCGCCTTCGTGGCGCCACGGTATTTCGAAACACTCGGCATACCCCTCATCGCCGGACGCGATTTCACCTTCCGAGATGCGGGGCGGCCTCGCGTGGCGATCGTCAATCAGGCCATGGCGCGCCACTATTTTCCCGATGTCAACCCCATCGGGAAGCGTGTCGCGATCGACCGGGACCCGGCTACCGGTGGATGGTTCGGCAGTGGCCAACCTTACGAAATCGTGGGAGTAGTCGGTGACGCCAAGGCCATCGAGCTTCGTGACGCACCGTACCCCACCATCTACTTCGATACGTTCCAGGAGAGCCAGCTGCAGAATCAGTTTCAACTACGCACAGCCGTGGACCCTGAATCTCTGGCCGGGACGGTGCGGTCGACTGTGCGCGACGTCCTGAAAACAGTGCCAGTGACGCGGGTCACGACGCTCGCCGATCAAGTGGATTCGAACATTGTTCCCGAGCGTCTCATTGCGACGTTGTCCGAGTTCTTCGGCTGCCTGGGAGCCGTGCTGGCGGGCATCGGGCTCTACGGGCTGCTGGCCTACACCGTCGCGCGGCGGACCAACGAGATCGGCATTCGGATGGCGCTCGGTGCGACGGCGAGTGGCGTAAGCAGGGTTGTGCTTCGAGATGCAATGGGAATGGTGTGCGCCGGACTCGTGGCCGGATCGTCGATGGTAGTTTGGGGCAGGCCGCTGGCAGCCAGCCTCGTTCAGGATCTGAAACTGGACAGCGCCGTGCCGTTGGCGTTCGGCGGCGGAGCCATCATCGCGGTCACCCTGCTGGCCTCCTATGTGCCGGCGCGACGGGCGGTCCACAAGGACCCGATGGTCGCCCTTCGGCACGAGTAGCACTCACTTCTACTGCGGAGCCCGCTGGGCAAAACGTGCCGGCGGGACGGAAGATGAGGAATACCTCCGCCTGCGAGAAACCAATGGGAGGCAACGATCAGCCCAGACGTCCAGAGGCGAATCTCATACCCAACCCAAGACACGCTCGCAGCAGGCGAAGTGCTCTGCATCGTCGCCGTACTAGGCCGAGGTTCCCCGGTGCTAGAGTAGGCCATGTCGCGGAGTATTCATTCAACCCAAAAAGAGCTTCGCGAGGCACAACTCCGCGCCTGCCGTGACGACAAGCTAGAGGCCGCTGAGGTCGCGGAAGTTGAAAAGGAACTTGCCCGCAAACGCAGTATAAAAGAAGCGGTTTCAGGTGCCCGCCGCACTGAAGTCGAGCAGGAGGTCGGTCCAACCGGTCCCATTCCTATTCGAATCCTGGACACGGCGGCACACATTCTGCACCCTGCAACCCCGGACGATATTGAGGCGGTTCTGCGGCGCTTACCGGTCGGCGTAATGGATGGGCTTTCTGCGATTGTTCTCAGCCTGGGCGGGCACGATCAACTGAGGGGCGAAGGCGCCTCGATTTGGGAGCCGGATCCGATTACAAACCGCGTTGGGTTAGAGATTTTACCGGGCTTCTATAAGGGATGGATATGGGGGACGTACGAGCCCTGGGCGTGCCGTATCAATTTACACGCCTTTGTTGCCGATCCGGCGACAACCATCCCGATGCCAACCACCGCCTATTTCAAACTGCATATCCTCTCCACATTTGTCCACGAGGTAGCCCACCACTTCGATCACACGCGTCGGATCGCCCGAGGCCGTTGGCTGGCGGATGAGAAAGAGAAGCTCGAACACTTTGCCGATCACCGTCAACACGAATGGACGCAGACCTGTGTCGTGCCCTATTTGGAGGAAGCGTATCCACAAGAGGTCGCCGAATTGATTCATTGGCTGGAGGTCCACGGAAGGATCCGCTTTGCCCTGGCCGAGTTGATAGACGATCCGCGCCGGGTTGGTTTTTTCAGCATCGAGCACGCGGTGGAAGAACTTGTGAAAGGGGTACTCGCAGAGACCCAACCTCTCGAAATGAGCTTGAACTTCGCTGTCGATTTGAAAATCGCCGACCGGTATGAACGAGCTCAAGAAGTGATCGATCATATTCTCACGGAGGTACCGGGTCACGGTGAGGCGCTCGAACTTCGTGCGAGCATTCTTAACTTGCAGGGAGACTTCGTTCAGGCTATTCAGCTCGCGCTTCAGGTTTTGGACGGCAATCCAAGGAATTGGCGTGCACGCACGACCCTCACTCGGGCATATGAAGGGCTGAAGCAGTGGGAAAAAGTGATCGAAACTGCGGCGGAGTCGCTCACCTTGTTCGACGAAAACCATGATCGGTTCGATGCCATCGCGAGCCGGAGCGTGGCGTACTGGAGACTCGGCATGAGGAAAGAATCAGACCAAGATCTAAGAACACTGCAGACCTCGGAATTCGCGGGACGGAGGGTTGAATGGATTCTCCGCGAACGGGGCATAGCGAAACAGTAGCCTGCTTTCCTCAACCGCACAACTCTCAACGTGGACGGTGGCCGAGAACGTGACACAGTGTTTTGTATGAACACCGAATGTCTTCGAATCGGCGATCAACTCCGCCGTGCATTTACGGGCGAGCCCTGGCACGGATCTCCTCTGAGCGAACTGCTGGCTGGTATCACGGTCGAGCAGGCATGCGAACGTCCACTCGCATCGGCACATAGCATCTGGGAACTCGTTCTGCACATTGAAGTCTATGTTGATGCAGCCTACGAAGTGATTAAGGGCGTCCCTATGCCACAGATCGCGGGAACGTCGTCCGACTGGCGGTCTGTTTCAGACACTGGCTCGGCGGCATGGAGCGCCGCGACGAGCCGTTCGTTCCAAAGCGCCGAGCGGCTAGCCAAGGGCATTGAGGGGTTCACTGATGAACGGCTCTCGGACACCGTGCCGGGACGTAAATATGACTTCTACTATCTGTTTCATGGCATTGTTCAGCATAGTCTTTACCATGGTGGTCAGGTTGCCATGCTGAAGAGGGCGGTCTCGGAAGGCTAGCAGTAGGGATTCCATTCATGTCTGCCATCAACTGGCCGGTGGTCAGCCCGCACCTTCGTCTGATTTCCATTGCGATAAACGGTGCGCGCCCCGGCACGGTCGCATCTATTGAATGCGGAACGTTCGTCCCACGCTCGAAACGGAAGTCCCCTACGCCTCGTGCCGAGTAAAGCAGACGTTTACCGTCGGAACGTAACTAAATGCTGGCCCGCTGGCAGAATAAAGAACTAAGGTTTCTCTCCACCGATCGGCCGCCAGTACAGACTGCCATCGACTTCCACGGATGACACAGCGGCGTCCAGCGTGGCGATCGCGCGGGTCTGGCTCTTATAAGCAAGCTCGATGCCGGTTCGGGTCGTTTGTGCAGCTTGTACGTCGCCGTTGAAGTCGCTGGTGTGCAACCTTACCAGGTGTCGTGATACCTGGCGCCAAACCATGGTGTCCAGCGGGCGTTAATACGGCCGACGCGCTCTGCACCGGCCAGGGCTTCCCATCAATCTCCACCGCTCCGGTCCAGAGGATGCGGCACGCTTGAGGCGTAGTCACGTCCAGTTCGTCAGCCGCCGGATGTGTCACCCGCGCCAGCGTCGCTGCGGCGGGAAGTAACGTCAGGTCTTGTTTCTCGAGAGAGCTTTCAAGGTACAGCGCTACCTGATGGAACGATGCGGCGGCCGAATGAACCAGTTCCAGTAATGTAATTCAACACCGGTCTGCTTCTTCGTCGGATACACATCCTGATACCGTTCCACGATGTTGATGTCTACCGCAAGATTTGCTGCTGATTTGTTCGGAGTCAGCTCCGCATACTTGGCGGCCAGTTGCGTGTATCGTTCCGCGCCCAGGTTCCAGAGCGACGCTGGATCCTCACTGATCAACTTCACGCCACGCGCCTCGGCCAGCGGCAGAGTGTGTGCTACATCGGCGCCTAGCGCATCGCGCACGCCGGGCTCAAACCGATCGTCAATGTGGGTGAGCACGATATCCAGCCACGGCTTGCGCTCCCGAATGCGCATCGTGGTATCCATCCACTGAGATTGCATCTCCGTGACCAGGTGCGCCCGAAAGTCGAGGAACTTGCGCAGCGACGCGGGATCGCGGCCAGCCGCGTTGGCCGACGCCGGATCAAACAGCAGCTTAGGATCGAAACCGGCCGACTGCTTGAACGCGGCACGAATTCAATCGCCTGATGGTAGTAACGGATGGCATCCTTTATGTATCCGGCGGCCAGGCTCTTCTGCGCCATCGCCTTCGGGTTCGACACTTTCTCAGCACCGTTCGGATCCGCCCCGGCGCTCGCTGCCGGCCTGTCTGCCGCGAACTGCGCCGGCGATTTTCCCGCCTTGGGCGCCCGCAACGCCGCCAGTTGCGCGACGGCAATGCGATCGCCCGGATCGGCTCGCGCGATCACCTCAAATTGCTTGGTGGTCGCCTCTTCGCCCCTGTGCAGCTGTAACAGCAAATAGGCCAGCTCTCGCCTCAACGCCGTGTTCTGTGCGTCCAGTACAAGCGCCTTTTGGAACTCGTACACATATGGATACCTCGAGCCGAATAGTTCTTTCGCTTGTTCTGCCGTGCGTGGGTCTTGCTCCAGGAAGCGGCGATCAGCGCCGCATGCGCGTCGTAGACCCGATTGAGCTGCTGCCAAACGCGCGCCTCATCCAGCAGCAGCGAAGATGCCTGAGGCCTCAGTTGCCAGCAGATCTCATACTGTTCGGCGGCAAGGTTCAAATCGTCGCGTCGCTCTGCTAATTGCGCCAGCTCCCAGTGCGCGCTGAATGACGAAGGGTCATTGGCATTGGGTGATCTCGCCAGCGCTTCCTTCCACTGGGCGATTCCTTCCGCCAGCGGCTGGTCGACGGCCGTCTTCCGTGTGGTGGCCGACGCGCCGTGCGTGCGAAGCCGGTCGAAGGTGCGTCGTGCCTCAATCGGCTTCCTGGTTTCGTAGCACAGGAAGGCGTATTCCAGCGCCGCCGTTTCGTCATGTGGGTTCAGCTTGAGTGCCGCGTCGAATTCATCTCGCGCCTCCAGGATGTCGCCGGTCTTCAGGAGCGTGTAGGCCAAGTCCTTGTGAACGGCCGCATTGCCAGGCTGCTTTGACAACCCAAGCCGGAATTGGGCGATGGCCCAGTCGTAGTCCTTCACATTCAGCGCCCGGTAGGCCTGGTCCAGCTCCGGCGGGGCCGGGGAGTCCGCCGCGCCGCCCAGCCGCGGTAACAAGGCCAGCGCCAGCAGGAGCGCCAGGATTGACAACACCACTTGCAGGGCAGCGCGCGTCGTCACGGCGGAAAGCGCGAGAAGCCGTGAATGGCGGCGGCGGTGACGTGTGTGGCTGAAATAGCTAGGCAGCATGAAGTACCACCAATGGAGTAGTGGAGAGGGCTGCGCGATTGTCTCATCGCTCTCACGCTTTGCCCAACATTCGGAGATATCGCAGTCGTTAGAATGGGGAACAGGTGGCAAGAATGTCCCGTTTCCGTGGTGTGGATTACCTGCAGATCGACTCCCAGTTGAGTGAGCAGGAATTGATGGTGCGGCAAACTGCGCGCCAGTTTGTCGACGACGAAGTGGTTCCCGTGGTCCGCGAAGCATACAACCAGGGTGAGTTTCCCAAGCACCTTATTCCGCAGTTAGGTGAGCTGGGATTTTTCGGCGCGAACCTGGAGGGCTACGGTTGCGCCGGTATGAGCAACGTCGAGTACGGCCTCATCATGCAGGAACTCGAGCGTGGCGATTCTGGCTTGCGCAGCTTTTGCTCTGTGCAAGGCGGATTGGTGATGTACCCAATCCACACCTTTGGCTCGGAGGAACAGAAACAATACTGGCTGCCGAAGCTGCAGTCCGGGCAGGCTATCGGATGTTTTGGTCTGACCGAGCCCGACTTCGGTTCCAACCCGGGCGGCATGCGCTGCACGGCTGAGAAGCGCGGTGATGCCTGGGTCTTGAACGGCGAAAAGACTTGGATTACCAGCGGCTCCGTGGCGGATGTTGCCGTCGTTTGGGCGCGAACCGCGGAGGGTGTTCGCGGCTTCCTGGTGGAGAAGGGCACCAAGGGCTACTCGACTTCGGATATTCACGGCAAGCTCTCGATGCGCTGTTCGGTGACGTCGAGCCTCCATTTCTCCGCTTGCGAAATTCCCGCCGCCAACTTGCTCCCCTGCGGCAAGGGCCTAAAGGCAGCGTTGGCGTGCCTGACCCAGGCGCGCTTCGGCATCGGTTGGGGAGTTTTGGGCGCCGCGATGGATTGCTACGACACCGCACTCCGTTACACGTTGATGCGGAAACAATTCGGCGACAAGCCGCTGGCCGGCCATCAGCTTGTTCAGGAAAAGCTGGCCTGGATGATCACCGAAATCAGCAAGGGGCAACTGTTAGCGCTGCATGTGGCACGGCTGAAAGATGCGGGCAAGCTGGATCCCGCGCATGTTTCGATGCTGAAGAAGAACAATGTTGCGATGGCGCTCGATTGTGCCCGATTGAGCCGCGACTTGCTCGGCGCCAACGGCATCATGGACGAATACCCCATCATGCGTCATCTTTGCAACCTGGAGACCGTGAAGACCTACGAAGGGACGGATCACATCCACACCTTGGTCATCGGCGAAAAGATCACCGGCATTCCAGCGTATAAATAGGCGATTCAGAGCTGCGCGCGCGAAAATTCCATCCGCAGACCAGTATTCTTCTAGTGAACCGGATACAAGAACCTCAGGGCATTCCGGATCCGGTGACCCCAGGCAGCTTCATTGTGCCCGGCGCCCACGTCTACCTCAAACGCGAAGTCGGAGCCGATCTGCCACCCTTTTTCGATCAAGGCATCGCGCAGGGTCTTGGCATCACGTTCGGTCATATCCGCGTTACCACCCTCGGCCGTACCGATATCGAGCCAGATCTTCAACGGTAGTTTCTTTTTCAACTTGTGTACCCGGCGCAGAATGTCCCGGTTCGCCCACCATACGGAAGGCGACATCACCACCAGCTTGCCGAAAACATTCGGGTATTCGAGACCCAGGTACAGCGTCACCAGTCCGCCCAGCGACGAGCCGCCCAACCCGGTGTTGGCTTGGTCGCGATAGGTCCGGTAACGTTGGTCGATGAACGGCTTCAGGTCGTCGACAATCAGCTTGCCGTAGCGGCGGGCGTGGCCGCCTCGACCGCGGCGGTCGCGCACGGGTGTGTATTCGCCGATCCGCTTCATGCCGGTGTTGTAGACCCCGACGATAATCAGCGGCTCCATCTGCCCGCCTGAGATTAACTGTTCGGCGGTTTCATCCAGCCCCCACTCGTTGCCGAGAAACGCCGTGGCGGCGTCGAACAAATTCTGGCCGTCTTGGAGATAGAGGACTGGATACCTGCGCGACGGGTCGTGGTCATAGCCGGGCGGCAGATAGACGATCACGTCCCGGTCCGTATCTAAGTGCCGGGAATGAAAGTTTTGGTGAACCTGGATGTTCCCAGTCAGCGTGTGATGCAAATCGGTGCCCGGCCCCTGCGTTTTCCCATCGACAGAAGATTTTGGGGGAGATAAGTTATCAGTCTGCCACAGCGTGGAAAGAGAACCCACAGCGCCCTGCCCGAAGAGAGCATCGGCTAGGACCAGCGAAAGAACTAGAGGCGGGAAGGAGCGGCCCAAGCCCGCAGGCTATCACCAGAGACAGGCACCTTCGACCGCCGCTTTAGTGGCGCAGGCGCGCCGCAATTCTCTCTTCGGTCGTGCTGAGAATGTTCTTGATATCGGCTAACGTTGTCGACGGAACGACCCGCAAACCGCGTGGACCCACCCAGAGTCTAGAACGATACGCCGCGCGGAATCAGGCGATGCTGGTAGGCTTGGCGCTCCAGGCTCTCGCGGAAGTCCGGATGGGCAATAGAGATCATCGCCAGGGCGCGCTCGGCGACCGACTTTCCCTTCAGGTTGACCATGCCATATTCGGTCACCACGTACATCATGTCCGAGCGCGGTGTCGTGACGATATTTCCGGGGGTCAGGTCAAGCACGATCCGGCTGCGGCGGTCGCTGCCCTTTTCGTAGGTGGATGCCAGACACATGAAAGATTTGCCTCCTTTGGATGCGTAGGCGCCGCGCACGAACTGCAGTTGTCCGCCCGTGCCGCTGATATGGCGGTGGCCGTCCGATTCAGAGGCGGCCTGGCCTTGCAGGTCGATCTGCGTGGTGTTGTTGATCGCAACCACCCGATCGTTCCGCATGATGATGTGCGGAGAGTTTGTGTAATCGACCTGGTCACAACGGAAGTCTTCATTCCGGTTGGCCACCGCATACGTGGCACTGGATCCGAGCGCGAAGCTAAAGACGATCTTGCCGGGGTCCAGCGTTTTTCGGGCGCCGGTGATGCGGCCCGCCTTATAGAGTTCCGCCATGCCATCGGTCAGCATTTCCGAGTGCACGCCGAGATCGCGGACGCCGCTTTCGAGCAGCAATGTGCAGACCGCGTTCGCCATGGCGCCGATGCCGACCTGCAAGCAGGAGCCATCCTCAACTTCGGCGGCAATCCGGTGTGCCACGGCATGATCAAGTTCGTTCGGAGGCGGATTCAATAACTCCGGGGGCAATTGGCTGTCGCCCTCGATGATGTAATCCACTTCGCTCTCGTGAACGCCGTTCTGATCACCGTACACGTACGGCTGGAACTGGTTCACTTCGACGATCACCATTCTGGCCCGTTCAATCACAGCGCGGTGCCAAAGATTGGCGGCGCTGAAATTGAAGTAGCCATTCTCGTCCATGGGACATGTTTTGAGAACGACGATGTCGACAGGATCGAGGAACCGGCGGTAATAGTCCGGCACCTCGCCGAGGTTGACGGGCATATAGCTGGAGCGGCCGGCATCGTGCTTCTTCCGGTCGTAGCCGGAGAAGTGCCAGCTGAACCAGAAGAAGTGCCTACCATCCGGATCGTCTTCCACTACGGCCCGTGGCCTCATCGAGAGACAGGATCGGATCTTTACGTTCCGCAGTGTTTCTTTCCGCGCGGCGAGTGCTTTATCGAAAACGTCGGGCTGGCAAAGCGCCACTCCGTAATCGAGCCACATGCCGGACCTGACGAAGCAAGCGGCCTGTTCACTGGAAATAGTTTGTGCTGGAGCACAAGCGATTCTTGTGGCCACTCGGTTTCCTGTCCCCCCGGGGCGCTACGGCAGAAGCACGTCCCGAAATATGCAAATGAGGTTATCTTCTCACGATGGTCTCGCTTATCGTTGGTTCCGGCGCGATTACACGGCACTTCCGTGCTGCCGTAGCTCATGTCCGTCTTGGCCGTCGCTCCCACATAGGGAATTCGTGCAGGCACCTCAGACGATTTGGTTCGGGCCCTTACCGCCCTTCGACATGAACCTCCTGATATTTTCCGGCGAGGTTTGTTAATGGAACGACGGGTGCTCCGTTCAGATATACGTCGAAGAAAGTGTGTACGTAGTCGGCCGAAATGGCGAGCCCTCGGCGTCCGTCCAATGCTGGGAATCCAGCCAGGCGCAAGAGCCTCATGGCGGCCTGACTATTTAGCAGAATTTGATCGCTAAAGCTAAAATGATTCGCGGTGCGAATGACCACGTACAACCTCCCTTCAGGCAGCCGCTCATAAATCGATTGGATTTCGGCAAGGACCGGGCGGCTCTCTGGATCGGCCATCTCCCTGCTGTGGTCGCTGAGAAGAAACATGCCGGGCTTGCTCAGCCCTTCTGGAACAACGCTACCGAACGGAATGCCATCCATATCGAGCACCGCTTTGCACCTGGAATCCTTGTGACAAAATTCGAGCGCGGTGGCGCCGCCGAACGAATGACCAAAGATTCCGAGACGCTGCAAGTCCATGCGGCTCGCGATTTTTTCGGAGGGGTCTCGATTCAGCCGCTGCAGTTGGTCCACGACAAACGTGGTGTCGGCCGTCCACATCTGCAGCAGCCTGCCGATGACAGGATCAGCCAGGTGGCTGTTCGCGTTTTCGACGTGATAAGCAGGTGATCTGCCAACCACGCGTCCGTCGGGCAGAACCACGACGAAGGATCGGTACGGAGCATCGAACCCGACGACGAAGAAGCCGTGACTGGCAAGATCTTCGGCGAGCGTCGTGAAATCCGTCGTTAAGGCGCTACCTCCGGCTCTGAATATCACAACAGGATACGTGCGCTGTTCTGGCGAGACTTCTGCGCCAGACACACTGTGAGCGTGTACCAGAGCTGGTTCACGCTTGAAAAACGATCGCATGAACGTGCCCTCCTGCTTCGCAAGCGCTGCTCGCCAAGGGCCAGGCAGATATTCGGTCGGCACGGCTGTAGGGGAGGAGGCCGCTGGGTACCAGACCCACACCAAAACTTGTCGTTTCGAACCTGGGGGGGCCGCAAGCTCGTCGGCCTCCAACTTGTTCGTCCATGCGTAGGTAGTGCGTCCCACGGCGAAGCGGCCCGTCGGAGCTGGCAACATGATGCCCGTTTGGTGCCCCCACCACATCATGAGAAGGAGAATGGCGACGAGCACGACGACAGAGGCGGCGACCGCAGCCGCAGCCTTGGCGAGCCACATAAGCGCGTGGCGTAATAGCCTGGGGACGGACCCTTCCATGCCGGCTATTCTACACTAAGTACTTTATAATGCAAAGATGGTTCTTTATGGGCTTCTCTTGAGGTGCCTGGGTGACTCACCGGTTGTACTTGGGATGATGCCGAATGGCCTTGTGGATCACTTTCCACTTGCGCTTCGTTTCAGCGGCCGCATGCTGATCCACAAAGCGCTCATGGTAGCGGGCTTCGGCCAGTAACTTCTGGTAGCTGGCCCATCGCGCTGGTTCGAGTTCGCCGGTTTTGAGCGCCGCGGGAATCGCACAGCCCGGCTCGCCCGCGTGCGCGCAATCGTGAAACCGGCACTGGCGCGCGAGCGCGGCGATGTTGGCGAACACATCGTCGAGCGAGTCCTGTCCAGCCCAAAGGGCTAGTTCACGCAGGCCAGGTGTGTCGATCACCGCGCCACCGTCCGGCAGATCGATGAGCATGCGGCGTGTCGTCGTGTGGCGTCCGCGCGAGTCGGACTCCCGCACGGGCTGGGTAGCATGGCGAGACTCGCCGAGCAAGGCATTGGCGATCGTCGACTTGCCCGCGCCCGAGGAGCCGAGTAGCACCACGGTACGTCCCTGTATAACTTCAGCGATTGGCGCTACGGACTCGTGTGCCGACAGTGCCGCGGCGTTGCTTGTCATGGCCCGTACCTGGGCAAGGCGCGTCGGCCACTCCCCGCAGACATCCATCTTGTTCAACACCACCATCGCCGCCGCGCCGCTTGCGGCGGCCAGTACGAGGTAGCGTTCGAGACGCCGGAGATTATAGTCACCGTCGAGTCCCATCACGATGGCAATCAGGTCGAGATTCGCCGCCAAGACCTGCTCCCCACCGCCGCCCGGGCGTTGGCGCGAAATGCAGGTGGTGCGCGGCTCCACGTTCTCGATCAGCGCCAGAGTGGCATTGGCGCGACGGGCGCGGACCCAGTCCCCCACCGCCGGCAGTTCTGCGCTCCAACGCAGCACGCCCGCGGGCACCGCGTCGCATTCGGTGCCGTCGTCAAATCGCAGACAGTAGTGTTCCTGGGCTGCTTCGCACACGCGGGCGCGTACTAAAGAATCGGGAGAGTCGTTCATTGCTTGTTCGCTCCACAAAGACACGTAAGGTAGGGGTGTGGAAGACGTCTTCGGCGCCGGCGCGTCTTGAGCACCGGTTAGCGAACAATGGTCAGTGTCAAGTTGCAGGATAGCATCCAAGACGATGCCCGCGAGACACGCGCTTTAGGTCAAAGTGATAGGCCGAACATAGATAAGTTCTTTCGTGACTGCACGCCGCTCATCGCATTCTCTTTAGTTCCATTCACGGGCGACAACGATGGTGTCACCGGTATCGCGCATTTCATATAGCTTGGCGTGAGCTTGTCGGAACGGATGGTGCAGAACGAGCATGAGCTTGTTGTCGAAGGTATGAAACAGCATGCCGTGACCGCTGTCATCGCCGATGAGCGGCGCCGACTGACGCCACGGCCCTTCCAGCTTTCCAGAGACGGAATAGGCGAGAGCTTCCATGTACAGACCATCGCGATAACTTGACCACAACATGAGGAGCTTGCCATTCCTGGTGCGGTAAAGGAACGGGCCGTCGGTGACGTAGGTGCGGGCTTTCGCCGAGGTAGCGTGCTGCTCGGCTAGCCAGGGAGCATCGGAACCTTTGAATAGATAAAAGGGCTGGCCCACGGAGCCGGAGAGGTCGGGCGCAAGGCGAATTGCCTCCATCGTGCCATCAAGGGTTTGAATCCATTCATGCGCGTAGATCATGTACGGGACTTCGTTCTCGACATAGAAAGTGCCGTCGAGAGCCATGAAGGCAGGCGGTGTGATGCTGCCTTTACCGAGTAGCTGAAAGGGGCCGTCCGGGGAGTCCGCGACAAAAATCTGCGTTCCACGGAGGTGGAGTGGCGCGGGTTTGCCTTGATAGATGGGATGAGTGACGGCGACGGGTTCATCCACGAGCTTGTCGTTGTTGTGGAGAGTGACGAAGAGAAAAAGTTTCGTACCATACCGGTGGACTTCCGGCGCCCACGCCCCGTCGGCTGGATTGGCCCAGATACCGTCGGGTACGGAGAAAACGAGGTGGGGGCCTTCCCAGGATTTCAGATCAGTGCTCTTGTACGCAACGACGGCCGAATGACCGTCGAGCGATTGCCTCGCGCCGATGGCGGTGTAGAGGTAATAGGTCTTGGAAGCGGGATCGGCGAGGATGAACGGATCATGCGCGTAAAAATCAGACAAGGCGAGGTGGGATTGAGGTGCGGCGATCGACGGTGATACGGGCGGCGGGGTCTGACCGGGCAGGGAGCAGGCGGGCAGAATCAAAAGAAGGAACAGCGCGGAAATCGATTTCAGGCGCATGGGAAGGCTCACTTCCATTGTGACGCTGCCGGCCAAGCTGCTTGGCTTCAGAGAAAGAAAATGGCGATCGGAGGTCACGAGCAACCTTCGATCGCCGTTTTCAACAGCCAGCTGCCGATGAGTAACTTAGCTCTTCGCAAAGTCTAACGACGCTGAGTTCATGCAATACCTCAGGCCGGTCGGCTTGGGGCCGTCCTCGAAAACGTGCCCCAAATGGGCGTCACAGCGGGAGCAAAGAACTTCCGTGCGAACGCCGTAACTCATATCCGTCTTGGTGCTCACGTTCTCCTTGGCGATCGGCGCCCAGAAGCTCGGCCAGCCGGTTCCGGATTCAAACTTGGTGTCTGAGGAAAACAGCGGGGTCGCGCAGCAAATGCATTTATAGATGCCGTGCTCGTGGTTGTTCCAATATTTTCCCGTGAAGGGGCGCTCGGTACCCGCGTGCCTCGCGACGTCATACTCCTCCGGCGTCAGCTTTTGTTTCCACTCTGCATCAGGCAATATGATTTTCTCCACTTGCACTACTCCTTTACGTTCACCTTTGTCCGTAAACTCAACAATTTTAACCATCTTGGGGGTCGCGGACTGGCTTGTCCCACTTTTCCCGCGCGCCAGGAGACCCATCGAAATGCCTCCCAGGCCGATCAGGCCCTGCACAAACATCCTGCGATTCATAGCTTTGATCTCCATTCTTGCCCGTCCAGACCCCGCGGCTTTCTGTCAGTGTATTCGTAACCGGCATCGGATAGGTTACGCCTCGTCGCGGATACAACAATCACTATGATGCCGCGAATCCTGAAAGGATGCCTGGCACTGTTGCACGGCAGGTCGCTCTAGCCCCGGCCCTCCCGCCTGCCTTAAGATAAAGACATGCCGATCTTCGAATACAAGTGCGACGATTGCGGGACGAAGTTCGAGAAGCTCGTCCGCCGCACTGCCGACGCCGATGCCATCCGCTGCCCATCCTGCGGGACCGACCACCTGACCACCGAATACTCTACGTTTGCTGCTCACGCTCATCACAGCAGTCCGAAGAGTTGCGGCCAACCCGCTGGCGGGTGTGGCGCCGGCATGTGCCAGAACGGCATGTGTGGAATGAACTACAACTGACCGTCGTCAGATCACCCGCTGCACGGTGTACTTGGCCTCTTCGAGCGCCTGACTCAGTTCCTCAATGTGCTCGGGCCCACGAGTCTCAACGGTGATATCCACCACCGTCTCTCCTAAATGCACGCCGAAGTAGGCTCGCTCGTGGCGTAAGTCCACTATATTTGCGCGCTTAGCGGCGACAATCTCAACTAATCCCTTGAGCCCACCGGGCTTGTCGGTAATGTAGACATGGAGCCGAACCAAGCGCCCGTCCTTGACCAAGCCGCGCTCGATGATCCGCGAAAGCAAGGTCACGTCGATGTTGCCGCCGCACACCAGCGAGACCACGTTCTTTCCTTCCAGGCTCGTCTTGCGTTGCACGAGGGCCGCAGTGGCGGCGGCGCCCGCGCCCTCCGCGAGTGTCTTCTCGCGTTCGAGCAGAATGAGAATCGCGTTGGCGATGTCCTCTTCGGAGACAGTGACGATTTCGTCTACGTATTTTTCGATGAGGGGCAGGGTGAGTTCGCCGGCACAACGGACGGCGATGCCCTCGGCTATGGTTGCCGCTGGCGGCAGTATGACGGGATGATGCAGCCTTACCGCCTCCAGCATAGAGGGGATGCGCTCAGTCTGAACGCCGATGACGCGCACTGAGGGCTTCAACTCTTTCACCAGACAGGCTATGCCGCCCAGCAGTCCGCCGCCGCCAATCGGAGCGATGACCGCCTCCATCCCAGGCGACTGTTGCAGGATCTCCAAGCCAATTGTTCCCTGTCCGGCAATCACGTCGTCATTGTTGAAGGCGGGCAAAAGCGTGAACCCGTATTCCACTTGGCGGCGGCAGGCCTCCTGATATGCCTCGTCATAACTATCTCCAAATAGAATCACTTCCGCGCCATAGTTGCGGGTTTGGGTGACCTTCACCAGCGGCGTCGAAAGCGGCATGCAGATCTGTGCTCGGATGCCGCGTTTGGTCGCATGATAGGAGACAGCTTGGGCGTGGTTGCCGGCCGACGCGGCGATGACACCGCGGGCCGCCTCGTCCTTGCTCAGCGTCAGGATCCGATTCAGAGCGCCACGCTCTTTGAACGAGCCCGTCATCTGCAGGTTCTCGAGCTTCAGCCAGACCCGGTTGGCCGAGAGTACCGACAGCGTCTCGGAGTAAGCGCAGGGGCTTTCGTAGACCGCGCCGCGGATGCGCTCTCGGGCCGCACGGATGGCTTCCAGATTGACCATGTTGTTCTCGGCTCCGCTTCTCAGCATACGCGGGTAGTGCCCGTTGCTGCCACGGCGGCCCGGAGGCCAACACACGGTCGAGCCCTCACGGGTTTCGTACAATCCAAGCGAAGCCGCCCATGCCAGAACGACCGGAAAAAACGCTCGCCCTTCTCGGCAAATACCTTTCGCTTGCCATGCTGCTGCCCTCCGGCGCACTCGCCGGTTATCTTCTAGGCAGGTTCGCCGGTCACATCTTTTACCACGACGCAGCCGGCCACGAATGGCTCGTGGGCGGTGGTATCGTGCTGGGCGTGGTTGCCTCCGTCGTGAAACTCTTTCAGGAGCTGATGCGCGACGTAAAGCGCGAAGAGGCTGACAACAAGTGAAGAGCAAACTCCAGCACCGAACCGCGCGCCTCACAGTCTGTGTGAAACGTCGACCGTGCTGCGTCTTGGGAAGGCTCGCTATGTCCACGCGGCGAAAGGGCTAGGGGTGACGAAAGTACGTATCGTGATCGCCTTGCGAACAGAGGCGCCTGTTCCGGTAGGCTTTGTCGTGTATCCGCTTGCTTGCTCCGGGGCGGAGATCTACGCACGCGGTCGCTCTGAAAACACCGGTTGGCGAGTAAGATGTCCTACGCATCGTTCGGAGAGCCGGGCGTGGGCGCCCGGCGCGGGTCTGGGGACCCGCCCCACTTCGATTACTTGGCGAGGGGGTTGGCCTACACAGCCGTTTTCATCATTGCGGGTATGCGCTGCGGCGCTCATGCTGAGGTCTGTGCGGAACTTTTCGCACAGACTCGTCAGCAAGCGGATTCAGAAACTCGTTAGATTCGGAGCCCGCCTTCGGACCCTTGACCTTCAGCGAGACGCTTGGCATCCGGCTACAGTGCCCGAGCCTGAAACGCAGGCGTGCTGCCGATGCCAGCCATGAACATAGAGATCGACTACCAGCGCGCCACACTTCGCCTCTTTCGAATCGCCATCGCGCTTGTCATCGCCGGCACTCTCATCGCAGGGCTGTGGCGAGGTCTCCCGGGCGCAATCGGCTTTGCTCTCGGCGGTGGCGTATCGCTCGTCAGCTTATCTCTCTGGCGCCGCGTGACGATGAAGGTCTCCCCCTCCCAGGAACCCAAGAAATCCGGCCCTTCAACGCTGTTTCTGGTGGGCCGCTTTCTGGCTTTGTTCGCGGGTGCCTATGTTATAGTCAAGACTTTAGAAGTCAATGTGATGGCCGCTTTCAGCGGGCTCTTCGTGAGCGCTGCTGCGGTGATCGCCGAAGTGCTGTTTGAGCTGATCACGTTCCGGCACTCGCGGTCACATTGACAAGACTTCCGCTGAAGACGCGAATAACCGCATGGAACACGAACTCTGGGCTACCAGGCTCCTGAACAATCTCCTCGCCGGACCGGCCAATTCAATCCTTGACGCCATTGGCATGCGCCACCACCCCCAGCATCCCTGGTCGAACTGGATGTCGATGGAGTTGCTGGTTGTCCTGTTTATCGTCGTTCTATTTGCCATTGCCCGGGCGGGCCTGTCCGTCGATAAGCCCGGTAAACTACAGCACGTGCTGGAGGTTATCTACGAGTTTCTGAACGCGCAGGGGGAGGACGCCATCGGCCATGACGCCCACAAATTCCGCGTTTATTTCGGGACCATCTTCTTCTTCATACTGTCCATGAATCTGATCGGTCTGATTCCCGGCTTCGAATCGCCCACCATGTTCCCCCCTGTGCCGTGCGCCTTGGCGATCGCGACATTCATTTTTTATAACGCGGCCGGATTCAAGGCCAACGGCATCGGATATTTGAGACAGTTCATTGGGCCCATGCTGTTGCTTGCGCCAATCATGCTGCCAATCGAGTTGATCAGCAACTTGGCACGGCCTCTCTCCCTCACCATTCGTCTCTTTGCGAATATGTTCGCGGGCGAGCAGGTGTACTTAACCTTCCTCGGCTTAACCAAGCTGGTGATCCCGTCGATCTTCATCGCCCTGCACTTTTTCGTCGGTGTCCTGCAGGCATATATCTTTACGCTGTTAGGAATGATCTACGTGGGTGGTGCCGTTTCGCACGAACATTAGCGTTCACAGGCTAAAGCCTGTGCCACGGAGCTACGGCTGTTTGAGCTTTTTTAGAAGATATATAGGCATTTTCGACACCGCGCAGTGTGAGCCCCCGGTCCCCCAGGATACGGTGTGGAACCACCTCCTGCCGGCACTTTCATAAAGGAGTAAGACATGAAGAACAAACTGACAATGCTCGGCCTTGGCGCGCTCGCCATGGCGAGCCCCATGATGGCCCAGAGCACCTCGGGTGGTGCAGCAGACTTACGGCTGCCGGCTGCCTACATCGCCATGGGCATCGCTGCCGGTCTCTGCGGCATAGGTCAAGGCAAGGCAGTTGCCTCGTCCGCCGAAGCCATGGCACGGAATCCCGGCGCTACCGCGGCCATTCGTTTTGCACTCATTCTCGGCCTGGTGCTGATCGAGTCATTGGCTCTTTACACGCTCGTCATCACCTACGTCGCCAAGTAAGTTTAGATTGGCTGTTTTCTGGGGCTCGGCGGCACTGAAATGCGGCCGGGCCCCATTTCTGTTTGGCGTTCGCACGCCAGTGGACTTTTGAGCGATTCTCTAAAGAGCAACACAAATGAAGCTTCAAGGCATCTTCACCGCCCTCACCACCCCCTTCGACCACGCGGGTGAACTGTATCGCACCAAGGTCTTTCACAACATTTCGCGTCTGAACCAAGTCGCGCTTGCCGGCTATGTCGCTGGTGGATCGACTGGCGAAAACGCCTTGCTCACCGTCGAAGAGCGCGTTCAGATCTGGCATTGGATCCGCGACGCGACCACGGACGGCCGCTTGCTGATAGCGGGCACCGGCGCGGAGAGCGTCCGGGAAACCGTGCTGCTTTCTAACCGTGCCGCCGAAGCCGGCTTCGACGCCGCCCTGGTGTTGACCCCGCACTACTATCCCAACACCATGCGCAATCCGGCCACGCAAGCTCTTTTCTTCCGGGCCGTTGCCGACCAATCGAAGTTGCCGGTGATTCTCTACAATATGCCCGCGGTCAGCGGCTTCGACCTCCCCGTTGAGACCATCGCCGAGTTGTCTCACCACCCAAACATCGCTGGCCTCAAAGATAGCTCTGGCAACGTGGAAAAGCTGGGCGCCACAGTCAAAGCAGTCAAGCCAGGATTCCAAGTTTTATCGGGTTCCGGCACGGCACTTTGGGCGTCTTTATTAGCGGGCGCCCGAGGGGCGATTCTTGCGTTCGCGAATGCGGCACCATATGCTTGCATCACCATCTGGGAGGCATTTCGGACTCGTGAAAACGAAGCGGGGGCCGACTGGCAGGAGCGCATCAAACTCGCCGCTCAACTGGTGACGGCGAAGTACGGCGTTCCGGGACTGAAGCACGCCATGGACCTGAATGGCTTCTATGGCGGCCCACCGCGACTCCCGCTGGTCCCACCAACGCCCGCTGCCCGTGCCGAGATCGAACAAGCCTTCGACGGAATCAAAAGCTAGGTTCTGCTTGTCCACGGCGATGAATTGAACGCCGGGTGCGCCGGGATAGTGCAGTGAAGCTTAATTGATGGTCTAGCGGGTGAGAGTCCCGCCAGCGCAAGTTTCCCAGTTGGCGCTGTAGTGATATCCGGCGGCGGGGCGGGTGAGGAGCAGCCGACAAGGCTGAGAATCTAGCAGGGTGAAAGTCCCTGTGCTGTCAATTACCTGTAGTCAGACAGCTAGCATATTCGGTGCGTGCGGAGGTAACGAAGCACGTTCTGCCCGGATGTAAAAGTCACCAACTGCCCTGCGGGAAACCGTTGTGGTAGAAGCGATCAGGGTGGCGAGCAAATTGGGAGGCTTGAACATAAAGAAATGGCTGCAATCTCGAACCCCCCCCCGCTTGTGAAGTCGCTTTAAGCGGAATGTTACGGTATGCCGACCCATTTTCCCGTGGGGAAGGCCGCTGTGGTAGAGGAAGAACCAGGTATGTGCAATCTGCCAACCGTCGTGATAGGGGCCCAGGCATCACAGGAAAGATTTTCAGAGATAACGTCGGGAAGGACCCGCTGGCAGCAGGGGCTGGTAGCAACCTGCAAAGCTTCCTCAAACGAGACTAAAAGTCGAAGGAGAGGAAAGCCAGATGGGTTTGGCGCACGAGTTGGTAGTAGCGATGACGGAGGGGTAATGCCCTCGGAAGAGGCGGGACACGTCTCTCCCATGGAGGTAACACCAAGATGGGGCGAAGCGACTCTGGACACT
This sequence comes from uncultured Acidobacteriaceae bacterium, assembly GCA_963771305.1. Taxonomy (GTDB): domain Bacteria; phylum Acidobacteriota; class Terriglobia; order Bryobacterales; family Bryobacteraceae; genus CAJCIT01. The sequence continues at coordinate 75,537 of CAVYTS010000024.1, read as the reverse complement.
TGGCGGTTTCTACGTCAGGGTGGGTGGCCGGCTTGATAAAACCGGCGCAACGCTCAGGCTGGCCTAGAGACGAGGCTGCGGGTAAACCAGGAAGGGCAGGGGAGTATGCGAGCCAGCGCTTTAACCTCTCTCAACTGGGAAGGCCCACGGAAGAAAGCCAAGGTTTCAAACCGGACCACGGGAAACCCGGCCGTCCGGGATTATAGGGGGGCCTCGGGAATCGTAGCCACGGTGGAACTGTGAACCCATCCCGCAACCGAAAGGGCGGGGCTGGTAACCCTCCACCTACAGCTGGCGCGCCCGAGCTCCATCCCGACCCAAACCGTCGGAAGCCCGGATGTAAACGTCCTCGTTGGCTGGATGCAAAATCTGGTCAGCTCCGACAGGAGGGCTAGCAAAGCAACAGGGATAGCGTCGGGATAAACCGGCCTGGAGCAGTGAATGAAAGTTTCATACAGGAAAAGGAATAGCGAACCAACCTGGCCCCGAGCCATGCGAGGGCAGTCGTGAGGCTGCACTTGAAGCGTTGGACAGGGGTATATGTGGGCGGGGTATTGAGCTCCGAAATCTGCGAGTCAGGGAGCAGACGGTGTCCTGTTAACCGGAATGCAAAAACGCGGTGTGCGCCCCGCCGTACAGAATTTTAGGGGAGGCAATGGAAACGTCGGCATCATTCGAAGCCCGGTCCGCGCCATTGCCTTACCCGACAACCGGCACGGGATAGCGGATCAGAGAGCAGAGATTTGCCACGCTCAGGATGAGACGATAGCGGGAAGGAGACCAAAATGGCAGCCAAGAAACTGTTGATGCTGGTGGGTGATTACGTTGAAGACTACGAAGTGATGGTGCCGTTTCAGGCGCTGCTGGCGGTGGGGCATTCGGTGCATGCGGTCTGCCCGAACAAGAAGGCCGGCGAGTTTGTGCGCACGGCCATTCACGACTTTGAGGGCGACCAGACCTATAGCGAAAAGCGCGGGCATAACTTCGTGCTCAACGCCACGTTCGACGACGTAAAACCCGAAAACTACGACGCATTGGTTATTCCCGGCGGCCGGGCGCCTGAATACATCCGGCTGAATCCGCGCGTGTTGGAGATCGTGCGGCACTTTGCGCATCACGGCAAGCCGATTGCGGTGATCTGTCACGCGGCACAGGTGCTGGCTGCGGCGGGAGTGCTCAAGGGCAAGCAATGCAGCTGCTACCCTGCCGTTTCGCCGGACGTGACTGGCGCTGGCGGCGAGTACGTCGACATTCCGGTGGATCAGGCTCACACGCATGGGAAGCTGGTGACGGCGCCGGCCTGGCCCGCGCATCCTGCGTGGATCGCCCAGTTTCTGAAAGTGCTGGGAACTAAGATCGAACTGTAGAGAAAGAAGAAATCATGAGTGCACCGAGACCGTTCGACCGACGGCAGTTCCTGACAGCGCTTGGCGTGGCCAGTGCGGCGATCCCGACGATGGCCAGGACGATGCAGAATGACGGCGCGCAGACTGGGAGCCAAGCTGGAAGCAAGCCGTTCAAGCAGCCGGTGTCGCCGTTGGTGCAGCCGTTCCCAATGAGCGCCATTCGTTTGAACGACGGACCCATGCTGCAAGCGCAGGAAGCGAACCGAGCGGTTTTGCACCGCTTGACGGCAGATCGGCTGGTGCATGACTTCCTAATCAACGCTGGGTTGCCGTCTTCCGCCGAGCCGCTGGGTGGCTGGGAAAAGCCCGATTGCGAGTTGCGTGGCCACTTCACGGGTCACTTCCTTTCAGCTTGTGCGCAGCTTTACGCGGGTACCGGCGACGCCGCGGTGAAGGCCAAGGCTGACGAGATGGTCAACCAGCTCGCGAAGTGCCAGCAGGCGCTGGGCACCGGATACCTGAGCGCTTTTCCGATGGAATTTTTTGACCGTTTGCAGAACGGCAAGAAGGTTTGGGCGCCCTTCTATACGATTCACAAGATCATGGCCGGACTGCTGGACATGTACCTTCTGACCGGCAACAAACAGGCTTTGGCCGTGCTGGTTGGGATGGCAGACTGGGCGGATAAATGGACCGGACAGTTTACTTACACGCACATGCAGCAGATCCTGAATACCGAGTTCGGGGGCATGGGCGAAGTGCTGTTGAACCTGTATGCGGTAACCGGAGAGAAGCGCTATCTCGATGCCGCCGACCGGTTCAACAAAGGCATCTTCCTGGATCCGCTGCTGGCGCATCGCGATCAGTTGAAAGGCTTGCACGTCAACACGCACATACCGCAAGTGATCGCGGCCTGCCGGCGCTACGAGATGACTGGCGATCCTCGTTACCGGCAGATTGGCCTCTTCTTCTACGAGACGGTAACGGAATCACGGCGCTATGCGACGGGCGGCACGAGCAATAACGAAGCGTGGCTGACCGAAGCCGGCCAGCTGTCGGCGGAGTGGAAGCAGGCTACCGACACGGCGGAGTGCTGTTGTGTGTACAACATGCTAAAGCTGGCGCGGAATCTGTATCAGTGGTCGGGCGATCCGCGCTACTTCGATTACTACGAACGAACGCTGCTCAATCACCGGCTGGGGACCATCGACCTGGAGACGGGCAACACGATGTACTACCTCTCACACACGCCGGGTGCCTGGAAGACGTTCTGTTCGGAATACGATTCGTTCTGGTGCTGCACGGGGACCGGCGTGGAGGAGTATTCGAAGCTAAACAATAGCATCTACTTCTTCGACCAGGATGGACTGTACGTGAATCTGTTCGTCCCATCCGAGCTGACGTGGAAAGACAAAGGCCTAACGATCCAGCAGCAGACGCAGTATCCGACGCAGGACCGAACCGTGTTGACGTTCAAGGCAGAACGCCCGGTAGAGACGACGGTTCGGTTGCGTATTCCGGGGTGGGCTAACGACAAAGCGGTTGCTACTTTGAATGGCGCGAAGCTAGATGCCATGGCGAGCCCCGGAAGTTATCTGTCCATTCGACGAACATGGAAGACGGGCGACACGCTCGCTTTGGAATTGCCAATGGCGTTACATGTGGAATCGATGCCCGACGACCCGACGATCCAGGCTGTTATGTACGGGCCGCTGGTGCTGGTGGCTGACATCGGGAGTGGTGAGGCCGATTCGAAGAAGGTCTTCGGACCGATGGGGCCCGACATGAAGGGGCTACCGAAGGCCGCGCCGATGGTGAAGAAAATCGGAAGCGGGCCGGTGGATTGGGTGGAACAACCGGATTCGAAAACGCTGGCGTTCGAGACCAAGGGGCAGGAGACGAAGACGAAGCTGGTACCGATCAATCAGGTGACGCGGGAACGGTATTCGATTTACTGGAAGGTGGGGTAGGTTCGACTCGGATGAGTGCTTGGAGGGACCTGAGGACGTTCCTTATTCCAGTGCAACTACGGTAAAGCCATCAATACAGGTGAAATCGCTGTCGCGGCTCACCAGAGTCGCGTCCAGAGAGAGGGCCGTCGTTGCTACCCAAAGATCATTTTCATCCAACGAAAGGCCTCGTTGTTATTGGGCAAGCTTGATAGCAGCCTAGAGATCATCAGCCCGTTCCGGCACTGGTTCACAACGCAAGGATCCCAGGAATTGGAGGCCCGTCTGTTCCAACCGAGTGCGCCGTTTACCCTCCGGCAGCTTGCCAATCCCCAAAAGAATTTCGCCTCGAACGATGGTGCACATAACAACGCGATCTCCGCTGTCCAGTGTCGCCATCCATCTCTCGATTCTCGGGGCTGCCCGCATCAAGTCGCTTACGGCGTTTGTGTCCAGTAGGTAGGTCATGAGTGACGCTACCGGTCGAATGCACCCTGGTCGCTCACTGGCAAACGCCCTGAGGCAATGGCGTCATCGAGGTCATCTACCGCGACGCGCAAGATCGTCCGGAATCTGGATCGTCACGTTGGTCATTGGGCTACTCGATTCCATTGTCTCAACACAGCGAGCTGGGCGGGTTCAACAACCCGCCTCAGGATGCCATTCTGCCCCGCAGAGCAGCAAAGCCGCAACCGAATCAGGAAGAATGGCGTTTCACTTTTCCCGTACGATGTTGTTTATCTAGGAACGACATCAACCCGAGAAAGGAAACGCCACATGAACGAGTTTATCGCCCGCTACAACAGTCAACTCAGCGGAGTCCTCACCGGATTTGACCGGTTGGTATTCCGTGGAAACCTTGCTTTAAACCACGAGACAGGCATGAAGGGCTATCTGTGGGCGAGTGGGGTTGCATGGAAGGATTACGCGGCACACGTCGCACAAGTCAGTCAGCGTGTCAAAGAGGCATCGGTGGAAGCGGCCGGCTGTCCGGTTCGTTACTTGAACAACGGCAAACTGAGCAAACAGGAACTGGCCCGATCTATCGCGCGGGAAAACGGCATCACGAGCGGGCCGATTTGCGCTTTGACTGCCGTCGAGCCCGGCCTGACCTGGCGAGTAGCCGGCAACCGGGAGACACAAAAGCTTCACCTAGTCCGCGGCATTCGGCCGTGTCTGTTTGTTTACCACTACTGGATTGACGCCGTGTTCGGGTTCATGAGCGCACGCCTCCAGACCTGGTTCCCTTTCGCGCTGTATGTTTACATGAACGGGCGTGCCTGGCTTGCTCAACAGATGGAACAGGCGGGACTGCGCTATCGGCGTCACGATAATTGCTTCCCCTGGATTGAGGACTTTCCCCGCGCACAGGCGCGGATGGACGAACAACTGAAAACCGACTGGACCGGTTCCCTGGATGCCTGTGCGTCGCGCGCTCACCCCCTGCTGGCCCAGTTCTGCGCCCACTACCCGATGCGGTATTACTGGACCAGTTTTCAGAGTGAATGGGCCATGGATATTGTCTTTCGCGATCCGCAGCAACTCCGGCGGCTCTATCCGCAGCTGATCCATCTGGGAATGATCAGTTTCTCCAGCCCCGACGTGATGCGTTTCATGGATAAGAAGGTCAGTGAAACAGGCAAAACCTCCGGTCCAAACAGGCATGAAGTAGTCAGCGATCTGAAAGTGCGCAGCGAAGGCGTCCGGATCAAGCACCGGCTCGGGAAGAACTCCATCAAGCTCTACGACAAAGCCTATTCCGATGCCGGAGCCGTGCTGCGCCCGGAACTCACTCTGAATGCGCCCGAGCAGTTCCGCGTCTTCCGGCATAAAACCGGTGAGCCGGAAGGGCCGATGCAGTGGCGGCCCCTGCGTGCTGGAGTGGCCGACTTACATCGACGCGCCGAAGTCTCCCAGAAGGCGCTCGATCGCTACTGCACCGCTCTGGCCCGCGTGGACGATACCACCACACTTGGCGAGCTGACCGGGCCTCTGGGGAAACGTGTGCGCTGGCACGGCCGACCGGCCCGGGCACTCCATCCATTCGAGTGCGGCGATCTGGCTCTGCTCACGGCCGTCGGTCGCGGCGAATTCACCATCAACGGATTCCGCAATCCCGATCTGCAGACCCTACTCTTCGGAACCCCGGCATCCAAACCACAGGCTCGCCGCCATTCTGCCGCCGTCAGCCGCACACTTCGCTTGCTCCGCGCTCACGGCATCATTCAAAAGCTGCCTCATACTCACCGCTATCACGTCACGCCTCACGGCCGACTTTTGATCAATGCCGTGCTCTCCGCTCAACGCGCTACCACTCAGCAACTTACGACTCTCGCCGCATGAAATCGTCGCAGCATGCAAAGAAACCAACGTCTAGTAGTACAGTTCAGAGGACGTTAAACCGGATCTCGATGCTGACGCGGGTGGCGACGGGTTTGTTGTCTTTGGTGCCCGGGGCGAACTGCCACTGCTTGAGCGCCTCAACCGCTTGCTCATCCAGATCTTGTTCAACGCCTTTCTGAACGCGAATCTGGCGCGGCTCTCCTTTTGATGTGACGACGGCGGCGAGGATCACAGAGCCTTCCGCATGCCGGTCGCGTGACTTTGCCGTGAATTCTGGAATGACACGGTGCAAGACCCGCGGCGCCTTGACATCACCGCCGACGTCATAGATCTCTTCGTCAACGGAGTCATCGCCGGCTGATTTGGAGGAGCTTTTTTGATCGTCGTGCGGCTTCGAGCCGCCACTCGATTGCGCAGACAAGCCCGCCACGCCCAGTAAAATTACAACAAGCAAAGCGGGCGCTGAGACACTTCGAAACATGGTTAAGAAATCGCGCGATCGGAGGCTGATGATAAAAACGTATCGACTCGCCAGATGGTTTCTTCCTAACCCGTCTTAAAATTGCGCCTCGTTGACGGACTAGAGCTCGAGTTTGCCCTGGTACACCATCTCTTTCAGCGCGAACTTCTTCTTGATCTCCATCGGGCCCATGGCGATCTGAACCTCCACATCTTTGTCGGCGAGGGTAATCGCATCGGTCTTCGGGAAAAACAGCATCATGACGCGGGTGCCATTGGAGTCGTCCCAGGTCACTTTATCGGGGTGAATCGGATCGTGTCCTTTCCGGTCTAGCGAGGAACTCGCCTTGAGCCGTTCGGCCATCTGAGCGGGATCCCGCTGGGGACGGTCGCCGCTCGCGCCGATATCGCCGTCCTGGCCGGCGCTCTGCCGGTTCCAACCGCCTCCGCCTGCAGGAAAGCCAGAGACTGCCAGAACATATTGATCCATAGGCTTCTCGAAGTTCGGAGCGCCATCCCCGGCCGCTTGTCCGGCCGGTTGTCGCTTGAGGAGAGCGAGCCGAACGGGCGCAGAGCTGATCCATTGCAATGTCACATAACGGTCCTGCTGCCCGCCGCCAGGCTGGCTGCCGCCCATTCCACCCTGACGACCGCCGTAGCCGCCACCACTACCCATACCGCCACCACCACCCATTCCGCCACCACTACCCATACCGCCACCACCACCCATTCCGCCACCGCTTCCCATACCACCGCCACCGCCGCCGTAGCCGCCACCGCCGCCCATGCGACCTGTGCCGCCAGGGTTTCCGCCGCCCATGTTGCCGGCGAAGTTCAGCTTGGCTTGCTTCGTCCAGGGAGAGTCGGTGAGAATGGCGCGCACGTCGGAGTCGGTCCATTCACTGGCGTCTTTCTTGGCCCAATCGGAATACGCCAACAGTAATGTACTGCCGAGAACGATGCCGGCTGATGTGAATGAAATCGCGCGCAAACGCGACGTTCGATATAGATGAGACTTAATCATATTCGCGAGCCATATACCCCATGTTTGAGTACAACCTATTTCGCCGCAAGTGCGACCTAAGAATTGTTAAACACTGGCGTGATGAGGGAAGTTAATGGCCGTTGCTGGAGACCGGAATCTCGATTTCCACTTCGAGGCCGGGGCCGGCATTGCGGGCGCGCAATTCGCCTTGATGCAGACTGATGGCCCGCTTGGCAATAGCAAGGCCAAGGCCGACGCCGCCGCTGGCGCGATTGCGATCGGAATCCACGCGGTAAAAGGGCCTGAACAGCATGGGCAATGTTTCTGGTGGGACGCCTGGACCGAAATCCCGAACCGAGATGACTGCCTTGCCGTTATGACGGCTCACATTTACGCAAACGGCGGTGCTCTCTGGCGCGAAGCGGATGGCGTTACGGAGAACGTTCTCGACCGCCCGCCGAAGCAGCTCGCGATCGCCCAGGATCTGGATGGGCGCGGAGCAATCGAGCTCCAGGTGGCATCCGCGCGCTTCGGATTCGACGGTCGAATCATCAATCAAGTCGCGAACCAGGTGGTCGAGCGAGATCTCTTCGAGGTTTCGGGAGGCTGGGTCGCCTTCGGCACGCGTCACTTGCAAAAGCTCTGCCACCAGTGAACTGAGCCGGTTCACTTCCTTCTTGATCCTGTCCATGGCGGCTTCGCGGTTCGGACTGGTGCGGGCTAGTTCCACCGCGAATTCGAGACGGGCCAGCGGCGACCGCAGCTCATGTGAGACATCCTGGAGCAACCGGCGCTCGGCGGTCATCAGCGTCTCTATGCGGTCGGCCATTTCGTTGAAGGCCTGCGCTACTTTGCCGAATTCGTCGCGGCGGCGCAGGTTTACGCGCGTTGAGAAGTCACCTTGGCCAAACTGCTCGGCCGACTGCTTCAGTTTGCGCAACGGAGATACGAGATAAAGCGCCAGGAAATAGCTGAAGACGGTGGTTGCGGCCACGATCCAGAGGTAGTAAGGCAACGCGTTCCAAGCGCTGTGGTGGCCCGATGCACCGTGGACGATGAGCGAGTAGTTGTGGTCACTGGTTGGCCACACCCAGACTTCGTTGTCGCGCGGCGGCAAGAACGGCGAGTAGAAGCGCGGCCGCGGAAGCCGCTGGCGCATTAAATTGTTGCGGTCGGTTCCGGTGAGCACGTCAATGCCGTGGCGGTCCACCAAAATGTACTCACCCGGAACGGAAGTGGTCCAACGCTGCAGAAACTCCCTTAGCGCCGGTGCGCCGCCCGACTTGAAAGTCGCTGCGGCTTCGTCGGCCTGGAATTGCATGGCGCGGGGAAAGAAACTGCGGCCGGTGGTATTGGCGCGGTACACGAACGAAGTGGTGACGACCGTGCCGGCAATGAAGGTCACCAGGGAAGCGGCCAGCCAGATGACGATTTTTACGTAGACGGATCTCATCGATGCGCGGTGGATCTTTCGAAGCTCACTGGACTGCCTCCAAGGTTGAAGGGGATCCTTCGCCGGCCGCAAACAGATAGCCGACGCCGCGAATGGTGCGGATCATGGTTTTGCCCTTCTCCAGCTTCCGGCGCAGATGACTGACGTGGACGTCGAGGGAACGCTCCAAGGGGTTCGCCTGCCGGTTGTAGAGCAAGCGCGCGAGATCGTCACGAGAAACGGCCTGTCCGGCGGAACGGACCAGGATTTCGAGGATTTCGTATTCGATGGAGGTTACTTCTACGGGAACGCCGTCGCGAAACACTTCGCGTGTGCCCGGGTTCATCCGAACGCCATTCGCCTCGAGCGTTTCGGGTTTCAGGGTCGGGATGCGGCCGGAACGCCGCAGCACGGCTTGAATGCGCGCCAACAGTTCATCTGGGCTAAACGGCTTGGCGAGGTAATCGTCAGCGCCGGCATTCAGCCCTTCGATGCGGTCACCATGTTCTGTGCGGGCGGTCAACATGATGACTGGCATCGGACTGCGCCGTCGAATCTGCCGCAACACCGAAAAGCCGTCCAGGCCGGGCATCATGACATCTAATAGGATTAAATCGAAGGTCCCGTTGAGGGCGAGATTGAGTCCTCGCTCACCGTTGTTGGCGAACTGAATATCGATGTCGTGCTGGGCAAAGAACTCCACCATGAGACTGCAGAGTTCGGCGTCGTCATCGACCAGGAGAATAGAAAGTCGGGCCATAGTGCTGATTTCAGGTTAGCTGATCCTTCGGACCAGCCCAGCGTCTCTTTTCTTTAGTTTACAAAGATTTACCGCCTCCCTCGGTCTGAGAGCCGCCTGCGTATGGCGGATTTTCCAGCGGCTAAACAGTGCGTTTCTTGATATAACAACAGCCTTGACCTTGCAGTTAAGACACGTCACGGAATTCAATCCTCTCGCCGTTGGAAGCAACGCACCGGATACGGCGCGAAAGAATCGGACAAACCTCCATGCTTGAGTTTTTTCAGAAGCTATTCACCTCAGATTTCATGCCGCACGGGTTCTGTTATAAGTGGCATCCCGAAATCCTGTGGCTTCACTTGTCGTCGGACGCGCTGATCGCGCTTTCGTATTACCTCATACCGCTGGGGCTGTTCTACCTGATGTGGAAGCGTCGCGATTTGTTTTATGAATACTACTGGATTGTTCTGCTATTCAGCATATTTATCTTCTCGTGCGGAACCACCCACCTCATGCAGATCTGGACGTTGTGGCACGGAACATATCGTCTGGAGGGAGTCATCAAAGCGCTGACTGCGATCTCCTCCTTCCTCACCGCGCTACTGTTTTTGCGAATCATTCCAACGGCTCTGAAGTTGCCCAGTGCGGTGCAGCTCAGCGACCTGAACGCTGCGCTCGAAGCGCGGGTGAATGAACGAACGACCGAACTAGCGGCGGCAAACCTGGCTTTAGAAGGAATGAACACAACGCTGAGGCGTGCGAACGAGGACCTCAACCGGTTTGCGTACTCCGCTTCGCACGACTTGCAGGAGCCGATTCGCATGGTGGCGATCTACACAGAGTTATTGAAGAAGCGAATTGGCCAGGCGCTCGACGAGAAGTCTCAACATTATATGGCTTTCGTCACCGAAGGCGCACGCCGAATGGAGGCCCTGGTGAAGGGTCTTTTGAACTACGCGCAGATTGGCCACCAACAGCCGAGCGATCGCGCACATGCGGATGCGAACGCGGTTCTGGGCGCGGTGATCACGATCCTGGAGCCGACGATTCAAGAGACGGCGGCCCGCGTCACTGCCGATTCGCTGCCCGCGGTCGCGGTTGCCGAGGTGCATCTATCCCAGTTGCTCCAGAACCTGCTGTCGAACTCATTGAAGTACCGTCACCCGGACCGGCCTCCAGTCATCAGCTTTGCCGCTACCGATGAAGGAGCGTTCTGGAGATTCTGTGTGGAAGACAACGGCATCGGTATCGAGCAGGAGTACCGCGAGTACGTCTTCGGGCTTTTTAAGCGTCTTCACGCCAACCACCGGTTCGAAGGGTCGGGAATAGGGCTATCCATATGCGAACGAGTGGTGGATTTGTATGGCGGGCGAATCTGGGTGGAATCGACGCAAGGGGAGGGAAGCCGCTTCTGTTTCACTTTGCCCAAGGCGTAAGAGGCTACGATCGCGCTGGATTGCTCAGCGTTCAACTGCTTGCGTTTGTTAATATATGAGCGAACCGAGCCCTGAACGCCGAATCTGGGAGGTCCTGTCATGTCCGCTGATGGCGCTCTTTCACCGTTCCTTGGAACTTGGAAGACCAGATATACGGACGTGTCGCCGAGTGCGCCCATTCCCATTCCAATCGAAGCTACGACCGTATTTCAAAGCGAGGGAGATTTCCTCCGTTATACGGCCGACATGGTTTACCCCGACGGGCAAACGTCTTTGATTGAGGCAACTTTTCATGCCGACGGCCAGCCGTACCCTTTAAAAGGGAGCCTCATCGGCGATTCGGTCATTTTTCAGCAGACCAGCCACCACACATACATGGCGACCGTGATGCGGAATGGGGTGTTGTCGGGGAGCGTATCTGCCAGGGTTTCGACCGACGGCCACACTCTTACTAGCCGCTATGAAGTTTTTCTTCCTGACGGGAAGTCCGTGACCTACAAAACAGTAGGAGACCGCCAACCGGACTAGGATTCGGTCTCGATTCCGAGAGCTAAATTAAGGCCCACGAACGAGTTGAGGGTGCTATTGGCTGGCACTGCCGGCAGTATGTTATTCTCGACAGAGAAGGCAACAGGAGTTCTGCGTTCGTAGGAGTCCCTTCCGTAGAGTTCCCCACCCAAGGCAAACTGGCTCGCCGGCAGAGCAGGGCGTTTTTTTCTGCATGCCGTGATTTGGTGCGCTGAGGCCTTTTGTTGGTATTTTCATGGTTTGGGTTTTGAATAGCTGGACAGGTGGGTGAGTGGTTAAAGCCAACAGACTGTAAATCTGTCAGCCCTTGCGGCTTACGAAGGTTCGAATCCTTCCCTGTCCACCATCATGCAGGCCGTTGTAGCTCAGTTGGTAGAGCACTTCCTTGGTAAGGAAGAGGTCACCGGTTCGATCCCGGTCAACGGCTCCAGATTTCTTGAGAAGTAAGTGCCCGGCTCGACAGTCTGTTTTGCCGGGTTGGATGTAAGAACAGCAGTGAGCGGGAAACGACTGTCAGGCCGAAATCACTGCCGGGGTGAATCAGAGGACTCGAAAAAGAAGGTAGACGATGGGAAAAGAGAAATTTGATCGCAGCAAGCCGCACATAAACATCGGGACGATCGGACACATCGATCACGGGAAGACGACGTTGACGGCGGCCATAACGAAGACGCTGGCCAAGCACAACCCGAAGGTGAAGTTCCGGAGCTTCGATTCCATCGACAACGCGCCGGAAGAGAAGGCGCGCGGGATCACGATCGCGGTGGCGCACGTGGAGTATGAGACGGCGCATCGTCACTACGCGCACGTGGACTGCCCGGGTCACGCCGATTACATCAAGAACATGATCACCGGAGCGGCGCAGATGGATGGCGCGATTCTGGTGGTGGCGGCGACCGACGGGCCGATGCCGCAGACACGCGAGCACATACTGCTGGCGCGCCAGGTGGGCGTGCCGTACATCGTGGTGGCTTTGAACAAGGTCGACATGGTGGACGATCCGGAGCTGCTCGAGCTGGTTGAGCTCGAGGTGCGCGAACTGCTGAAGAGCTATCAATTCCCGGGCGACGATCTGCCGGTGGTGAAGGTCAGCGCGCTGGGTGCGTTGAACGGCGAACCGCAGTGGGAAAAGACGGTCGACGAGTTGATGGAGCAGGTCGACAAGTACATCCCGATGCCGGAGCGCATCATCGACAAGCCGTTCATCATGCCGATTGAGGACATTTTCTCGATCCAGGGCCGCGGCACGGTGGTGACGGGGCGCATTGAGAAGGGCATCTGCAAGGTCGGCGAGGAAATGGAGATCGTCGGATTCCAGGACACGCGGAAGACGGTGGTCACCGGCGTTGAAATGTTCAAGAAGCTGCTCGACGAAGGCCGGGCGGGCGACAACGTGGGCCTGCTGCTGCGCGGGATTGAAAAGAACGACGTGGAGCGCGGGCAGGTAATTGCGAAGCCGGGCTCGATCAAGCCGCACAAGAAGTTCAAGGGTGAAGTGTACGTGTTGTCGAAGGAAGAGGGCGGACGCCACACCCCATTCTTCAAGGGCTACCGGCCGCAGTTCTACTTCCGGACCACGGACGTGACGGGCGTAGCGCAATTGCCGGAAGGCATGGAAATGGTGATGCCGGGCGACAACGTGCAGCTGGAAGTGGAACTGATTACGCCGATCGCCATGGACAAGGGGCTGCGTTTCGCGATTCGTGAAGGCGGCCGCACGGTGGGCGCAGGAACGGTCTCGGAGATTTTGGAATAGCGCATTCGCCCGAATGAATTCAAACCAGGGCGAGGCTTCGGCCTCGCCCGATGGTGCGATTGGTTTTGTTACCCAAGTTTAGTCAGTGGAAGTAAAGGAACGCTGTTATGCCGCGCGAGATCATCCAGTTCCAGTGCCAAGAGTGCAAGAACCGGAACTATAGCAATACGAAGAATAAGAAGACCACCACGGAACGGATCGAGCTGAAGAAGTTCTGCCCTTACTGCCGAAAGCACCAGCCGCACCGCGAAACGAAGTAGTTTGGTAGGCTGAAATAGTTGGAAACATAGGGGCATAGGTTTAACGGCTAGACCAGCGGTCTCCAAAACCGCGAGTGGGGGTTCGAATCCCTCTGCCCCTGCCAGACTTTCCCGCCTTTTGCTTCCTGGATGCAGTTTGCTGGCGAGGTATGGCGACGCCCAACCGGTGCAAAGGCACGCCGGTGAAGGCGCGTCCTTGATGTTTGGCGTGCGTATTAGAGGTTAAGGAAAATGGAATTAGCGAAGTGGCCGATGGCCACAAAGAGTTACGTGGAAGAGCTCCAGGCTGAGATGCGGCGGGTGACTTGGCCCAGTTGGCCCCAGGTGCGAGCCACCACAGCTGTCGTGATCGCCGCCGTTTTCTTGTTTGCGGCCTATTTTGCCGTCGTGAACTATATCGTGAGCACCGGAATTAACAAGGTCATCGACTACTTCGTGAAGTGAGCCGGTTACGAATGGACAGGATTGAGGCAATGGCAGAGGAAGAACTAGAACACGCAGAGGGAGAAACGGCTGAACCTGTCGAGGCAGCCGAGTCGCCCGAGGACCACGAAGAGTCCGGTTCTGCCGGCTCCGAAGATGCCGAAGCGGAAGTGCCCGCCGAAGATGAGGAGCCCGCTGCGACCCTTCAGCTGGAAGCCCCCGCGGGTCCTGAAAAGCATTGGTACATCATCCACGCATACTCCGGCTTCGAGCAAAAGGTTGCTGAGTCGTTGCGGACCCGTGCCCAGGCTTTCGGTTTTGCCGATCGCATTGGTCAATTACTGATCCCCACCGAGGAAGTGATTGAGCTTCGTAACGGCAAGAAAGTCACCAGCAAGCGCATGCTCTACCCGGGCTACGTGCTGGTTGAGATGGAAATGGACGATGAACTCTGGCACGCCGTGAAGTCGACTCCGCGCGTGACTGGGTTTGTAGGCGGGGGAACGAAGCCCGTGCCGCTTACGGCGGATGAAGTGAACTCGGTTCTGTTCAGGCAGTCTACTAGCGCCGACAGGCCGCGCCCAAAGCTCAAGTTCGAAAAGAACGAAACCGTGAAGATCGTCGACGGGCCGTTCACAAACTTTTCCGGCAAGGTGGACGAGGTCAACAGCGATCGCAATACACTGCGCGTGATGGTGACTATTTTCGGTCGCTCAACGCCGGTGGAACTGGATTTCTTGCAGGTAGAAAAGATATAAGGAAGGCCGCCGCGGGGAAACTCGCGAATGCGGCAATCAGGTAAAGAACATGGCGAAGAAAGTTACTGGTCAGGTTAAATTGCAAATCCCGGCGGGGAAAGCCACGCCGGCGCCTCCCGTCGGCACCGCGCTCGGTCCGCAGGGCGTCAACATCATGGAATTCTGCAAGGCCTTCAACGCGAAGACCTCGGCGAAGGATCAGGAAGGGTTGATCATCCCCGTGGTGATCACCATCTATTCGGATCGATCTTTCACATTCATCACCAAGACACCGCCGGTGGCGATCCTGGTAAAGCGCGCCGTGAACCTCGCAAAGGGGTCGGCGGAACCGAATAAGAACAAGGTCGGCAAGATCACGCTGAAGCAGGTCGAAGAGATCGCCAAGCTGAAGATGCCGGATCTCAACTGCTTCACGGTGGAAGCGGCCATGGCGCAGGTGAAGGGCGCTTGCCGCAGCATGGGCGTTGACGTCGTTTAGGTAAGACTAGTTTTGGAACAGGCAAGCGGGCTTGCTCCCAGTGTGCCGGTCCGCTTTTGTTGTTTCATGGCGCCGTTCCCGAAGCCGTCAGGCCGGAATGTAACGCTTGATCGAGATATCCCGCGCACGCTCCCGCGTTTTCGCCACGTCGTAGGCAAGTTGCATGCGTAGCAGGTTCGTGTCGAGGCCGAATGCCTCACACAACCTCGACACCCTCCGCTAACGCTGCGCGCTTCAATTCCCCATCCGCAAGTAGCGAGTGCAATCCCGTCACGCATCGCCAATTCGAGATAGGCCGCGTCATAGGCTGTAAGTCCGTGCTTCCGGCAAAGAGACTGCGTCCAGTCTCAGCAGGCGGCGCATCGATTTCAGTTGGCAACTGTTCCAGGTCTGCGATGAACTCCTGAGTCAATTCGCGTGTCAACCGTTTTCGCTTCTCGCCCAGCAAGAGCGCGTTAAGAACCTCATGGCGCCAGAAGGCGGGAACGGCGGTCTGTCACCCAAGGCAATTCTCTCGGAAGTTTCCTCGGCCTTTCGGGCCTCTTCGTCTGGGAAACACCATGTCAAGACGATCGAAGCGTCCAGGACAAAGCGCATCAGGGTCTGCTCTCGTCGAGCAAGTCCCGGACGGTCATCTCGCCTAGCGACAGACGATGACGTTTGCCGAAGCTTCCTAACCGCCTCGCGGCGGCCGCAACGGACTCATCCTGCGTTTGGCCCCCGTTTCCATGGATCCGCTCCAACAAAACCTGCTCAGCGAAGGTCTCGAGCGGCAGACCGCTGGCCTTGGTCCGTAAAGCCGGTACGTCCTCATCAGGAATATGCACAGTCAGGGTCATGGCTGGCTCTCTCTTCAAGTTAACCCAGCGCCACAGCGCCGAAACAGACCTTCCCGGTTCTCGACCATCTTTTTGAGTCGCATTCCCATCCATTTCCGTAGTTAGCTGGTGAAGGCAGAGAACGGAAGGATACGAGGACCTTGGTGGCGGATGCTCTGACACGGTCGGTGGCGGCAACAGGCGAGCAGGCTTTGCCGGCGTTCCCCGACGTGGTCTATTCCAACAAGTCGATGGTTTTCAGCATCGCCTGGCATTTCCTTCGTGACCGGTCGCTGGCCGAGGAGCTGGCGCAGGACGTGTTCCTGGAGTTGCATAGGAATTGGCGGTCGATGAAATCCGCTGAACACATTGTGTTCTGGCTGCGGAAGGTAACCAGCCACCGGGCGATCGACGTGATTCGGAGCCGTAAGGCAAAGCCGGAGACCAGCCTTGAGGAGACCGCCGAGCCGACAGCGCTGGAACGGGTGCACGATTCCATGCTCGCGTCTTACTTGGAGCGCATGGTGGCGTCGCTGCCGGAGAGACAGCGGGTAGCGATTGTGCTGCGCTACCAAGAGGGAATGGAGCCCGAAGAGATTGCGAAGGTGCTGGATATGAACGTCAGTACCGTGAAGACCAATTTGGCGCGCGGGTTGGATCTGCTGCGAGCCAAAACGGCCAACAGGTTGAAGAGAGAAGAGCCCGAATCACATGACACCGTTTGAAGAACAACTCAAGCAGGCACTGGCGAGGCAGGAGCCCTCGGCCGATTTCACAAGCCGGGTGCTGGCGGAAGCAACCCGTCAGGAACGCCGGAAGGAGGCCCGCGGATGGCGGGCTTGGTTTCGCAAGGGCTGGTTTCAAGCGCCGCTGATGCAGGCGTGGCGATTGGCTCCGGTAATGGCGGCTTTCCTGGTGATGAGCGGCGTGGTGGCGTATCGCGAGCATCAGCGGGAAGTGCAGGGGCAGGCGGCCAAGCAGCAGTTGTTGCAGGCGCTCAGGATTGCCGGCACGAAGCTCCATCACACCCAGCTGCGGGTGGTAGCGATGGAAACGGACGGCACCGAGTGGCCGCCGCAATAGGTTAAAGCGAAGGATTACGAGGAGATGGCTATGAAACGAGTGTGGCTGGGGTTGATTGCGGCGGGGGTTTTGTGCGCCCCCGTCTGGGCGAGCGAAGACATCAAGTTGCCGGTGAATTTGGACAAGCTGGCGGAACGGGCTAGCGAGTCGGTGGATGTGACGCTGGATGAGTCGATGTTGCAGTTGGCCAGCAAGTTCCTCTCGAAGGAGGATCCGGACGAGGTGCAAGTGAAGAAGCTTGTCGGAAAGCTGAAAGGCGTCTATGTCCGGAGCTTTGAATTCGAGAAAGAAGGACAGTATTCGATGGCCGATGTGGAGGCGATCCGGGTGCAGTTGAAGTCGCCGCAATGGACCCGCATCGTCGGTGTGAAGTCGGTGAAGGGCGATAACTCGGAAATCTATATACACCGGAATGGCGACCAGATCGCCGGTCTGGTGGTGATTGCGACCGAGCCGAAAGAGTTGACGATTGTGCACATTGACGGGCAGATCAATCCCGAGGAACTGAGCGAGCTCGGCGGCCACATGGGGATTCCGGAGATCGGAAAGTCGAAGACCAAGGCCAAAGGCACCGGGACTTCGAGTGACAGCAAGTCCAAGGCGACGGACAAAGAAGAAGAGGAGAAGTAGCGATGCAGCGCTTCGCAGTGAACTTCTCAGGCAAGCCGGCGCTCCGCGGCGCGGCGGCGGTTGGTGCTCTGCTAGTCGGCCTCTTGCTGCCTGTCGCACTCCAGGCAGGCGAATTCGATTGGATGGTACGCGAGTTCTCGCGCGAGACCGGCATGAAGCCGATGCGTATTCCGTTCTTCGGGGTGGCCAAATTCGTGGTTGCCGTCGGTCATCCTGTTGGAACGAGCGAGCTGAACCTGGCCATTTTCGAGAACGCGGATCTAGACGCGGCGCGCTTCAGCCGGATTACTGATGACGCAGTCGGATCGAGTTGGAAGCCAATGGTCCGGGTACGTTCGAAGTCCGGCGAGTCGACTAATATCTACGCGCGACCCAGTGGGAAAGAAATGCGCGTACTGATCGCGACGCTCGACCACAGCGATGCCACATTCTTGGAAGTGCGGGTCCAGCCCGAAGCACTGATGCGCTTTGTGGACGAGCACAAAGACGGCCACGGCCACTGGAACTGATTCAGCCGTTACTGGCAGCGTCTGGACTTCCGCGGCTCAGGAAGCCTCTCAAAGGCCTGACGATGCTTGCCCCGGCTGGTAAACTTTGTGGCATGGAATCAGAGATTGCCGCGCTATTTCTCGATCACTCGGTGTTGAAACTCAACCAAATGACGGGATTCATCGACCGCTGCCTGGACGAGCTCACCGATGAGCAGGTGTGGCATCGCGATTCCATCCACGAGAATTCGATCGGCAACTTGATCCTGCACCTGGCCGGGAACATTCGGCAGTGGATCGGGCATGGATTGGCTGGGCTGCCCGATATACGGGAACGCGATGCGGAGTTCGCGGCGCTGGGAAATATCTCGCGAGCGGAGTTACGCGACCTTCTGCGAGCGGTCGTCACGCCGGCGATTGATGCCGTGGCTGAGCTTCCTCCTGCAAGGCTCACGCAGAAGACGCTGGTGCAAGGTGCCGAGCGGACCGGGCTCGAGATCATATACCAGGTGGTTGGACATCTGCAGCAGCACGCCGGGCAGATCGTCTGGGCCACTAAACACTTCACCCGAAAAGACCTCGATTTGCAGAAGCCAATCGCTCCGGACCGTGCGCGGTAGCGCGGGTCGATAGCCGGCACCGCTCGGTTGTGACCTTGGTGTGCACTCCGCCTCGCAAGTCAGCAAGCAGATTCAGGAACTCTCGAGCTTCGCATCGTCCTAGCGGCCCTGTTTGCATGGAAATGAAACAGCCGCCATTAGACAATGAAAAGAGTGTCTAAATTCCCCGATCCGAATCAGCTTGCCAGCGTCGCGCCGGCTGTGATCCTCGATGCCATTGCGCATGGCTACCTTGCGCTCGATCGCCGTGCCCTGCGAGCACTGATTGAGCGCCCGGACGAGACGGTGGCGGCTGTCGTTGGTTTTGCGAAGCGCGACCACAGTGAAGATGTGGTGGATCTCGAGCCAGACTTGGTGACGCTGATCCGGTATCTGCGGGCGCCGGGCGGCATTCCGTTTCTGGTTGATTCGATTCGGGTCGCCCCGATTGAGATTCCTGACGACGTGACTGAGACGCTGGTGCTGCTAGGCCAGCCGGCCGTCGAGCCTTTGCTGCAACTCTACGCCGAGCTGGACGAAGCCGAGGGCGGCGAAGTGGCCTTCATCCTGGCGAGCCTGCGAGTGCACGACGATCGCATCCTCAAGGTGCTGCTGAACCGCCTTCCGTTTGACGCCGGCGATAGCGCTTTCCTATTGGGCCTGCATCATGATCCGGCTGCCTTACCGGCGCTTGAGAAGCTACTGGCGGAACTAACCGAAGATGACGGCAAGGTGCGGAAGGAGGTCGTTGAAGCCGCTGACACGCTGCGTAATCCGGCTCCAGCGCTCACAACCGATGCGGACGAGTTCGATATTTGGGAGATGTACTCGGCCGAAGAGCAACTTCCCGTGGAATTGCTCGATGAAGGAGACCGGGTCGAGTTGCTCCATCATCCGGAGGCGAGCGTCCGAGCGACCGCGGCCCAATCCTTCTTTAATCGTGAGATTGAGCCGTCTGTGCGTGAGAAGTTATTCGAGTTGGCGAAGACGGATTCCGACGTTACGGTGCGAGCACGCGCCTGGGAGGCCTTGGCCGACGTGAGCGACGAAACGCCGGACGTTGTGGAAGCGATGCTGCGGATTATGAGAGATCCCGAGACGCCGCTCGAGGAGCAAGCGGGCGTATTGGTGGGATTGTCGCCCGAAGCGGACCGGAACGAAGTGAGACGCGCGATGGAAGAGATGTACAAGCATCCGGCGTTTCGTGCCAAGGCGCTGGAGGCCATGTGGCGCTCGATGCATTCGAGCTTCAAAGACCATTTCGCCAAACATCTGAGAGACGAAGACCTGGAGACGCGGCGGAGTGCAATTTGGGGGGTCGGCTATCACGGCATTCGTTCCGAACTGGACAAGCTGCGCGGATTCTTCGAGGATGAGGATCTTCGCAACGATGCGCTGTTTGCTTACGCACTTACAGTTCCGGGCGATCTGTCGTCATCTCGCATGAAGAGCCTGCTGAATCGCATCGAGAAAGACGCGACCGGCCTCAGCGAAGAAGAGGAGTTGCTCGTGATGGCGGCTCTGGACGAGCGGCTGGCGCTGGCTGGAAAGAAGCCGTTCTTCGCAGGTCAAGGAAAAATAGATTAACCGCGCGAAACAACTCCAGAATTGTCGGCTGTTCCAGTAGAATGGCTGTGACTCGGCGAGATCCCGAGTCGGCTGGTAGAGCACTGAACCGCGCGCGCCAGCTAGCGGATTAGGGCATTTTTCAGCAACGTCTGAAGCCGTCTGCCACGAGGCTGGCAGCTTGCCGGCAATCCGGGGAAGGAATCGTCCATGAAGTACGAACCGCAGCAGATGTCTGCCGATGAAATTCAGGCAGCGCTGGTCCGACTGGAGCATCTTGAAAATGCAGCGAAGAAGCTGCTCGTGGTGGTTCGAATGAAATTCGGAACGAATGTGCCAGAGGTGATGAAGGACGTCATCGCCACGATCGAAAAAGATCTGGCGTAGCTTCCCTATTGGAACGGTTCGCCGGCCGCCATGAATTCGATTGGCACTTCTGTGACGAACGTCTTCAGCCACTCGGCGCAGTAGATCATTCCGCTTTCCTCGGAGACCACGTGGCCAAGGATGATCAGCCCCTTTGGTTTGTGTTGGCTTACTGCATCGCGGGCGTACTCTACGGTTTCCCATTCTCGTGACTCGCCGACCACCAACACATCGACGTTAGGCAACTCCAATGCCTTGATCTGACGATCGGCGCCCGCTGCGCCCGGCAGGAACAAGACGTGCTGCACCCTCTGGGAGGGAGCACCGACGACGCGCATGTCGCGGATGTTTAAACGTGCTTTGATACTGCTCGCGAATGCTGCCAGGTCCGTGCCAGGGAATGTGAAGAGGGCCTGATTGTCGGGATCTTGAAACTTCTCGCAGGCCAACGCCTTGACCATACCTTGCATAATTCCATCCCGGGTCATGGCCGGCGAATGCCAGTGGTCGTGAAAGCGCCAAACCACCATGTGGTGCTCCTGAATGAAGGCGATCTTTGCCTGAAAAACAGGATCGCTCTTCAGTTGCTTAGTCTCGTCCAGGTGGTTGTAAAACGTGGGCTTATGCGTGATGATCAGGTTCTTGCCGGATGCTGCGGCGCGCTGCAATAGGTCGAATGTGTCGGCGAAAGTGGTGACAATGCCGGTTACTGGCGTCTTTGGATCGCCCGCTTTGAACGTGTCGACCGTGCCTTTTTTCCACGACCCTCCGGTGTGCGCCTTGATGCGGTCGATGACCTGTTGAGCCGTGAGAGTGGTCGAGTCTCCCCCCGCTGCGGAACCGGCTGGTGAAAGCGAGGATAGTGTCAATAATAACGGGATGGAGATTCGAAAAGAGAGCTTCGGTTGCATGCGACTTCATCCTACTTCAGTGGCTCGGAGCAGTTCTGACGGCTTGTAACCGAGAATGAAGTATTGGATCCTATCTTCACAGCGCCGAAGCGCATTGTCCTCACGCCTTGGGGGTCTTTTGGAGATCTCCATCCCTTCCTGGCTTTAGCGATCGAGCTGAAGCGCCGCGGGCACCACCCGGTCATCGCGACGTGTGAGGTCTACAGGGGAAAGGTAGAAGGCGAAGGCATCGCGTTTGCGCCGATGCGACCGGACGTAGGAGAGTTTCAAAACCGGCCGGACGTGGTCAAACGGATCTTTCACCCACTGCGCGGCTCCGAGTACATCATCCGAGAGATGCTCATGCCGGCGCTTGAAGAGAGTTTGGGAGACGTCAGCGTGGCTGCCGAGGGTGCGGACCTGCTGATTAGTCACAGCGTCACTTTTGCGACGCCTCTAGTGGCGGAGATGCGCAAGCTCCCGTGGCTCTCCGTGGTGCTGCAGCCGAGCGTCATGTTCTCGGAGATCGATCCGCCACGCTTGCCTCAACTGCGCATACTGAAAGGCCGTGGCTCTCTCTTCAAGAAGATCTTCTTTGGCGCGATGCGGCTTTTGACCCGGCAATGGTTCAAGCCGTACGAGCGGGTTCGTCGCCAGTTGGGTCTTCCACCAGCCGGAAGTCACCCTCTCTTTGAGGGCCAATTCTCGCCCGAAGGAACGATTGCCCTGTTTTCAAAGTTGTTTGGCAAGCCGCAACCGGACTGGCCTCCACGGACGACTGTCGTGGGGTTCCCGTTCTATGATCGCTTTGACGCCGGTAGCCACGCAGTAAGCCCCGAACTAGCGCGATTTCTCGATGAGGGAACCGACCCGATTGTTTTTACGCTTGGCTCGTCAGCGGTTTTCGACCCAGGGACCTTCTTCGACATCAGCGTCGAGGCGGCACGTCGCGTGGGCCGGCGCGCCGTCTTGTTGGCTGGTCTGGAGTTTGCGAATCGCCTGCGTCTGAAGTCCGATGACCGGATGGTGGTTTGCGCTTACGAGCCGCATTCTCTCCTTTTTCCGCGGGCGGCTGCGATTGTTCATCAAGGAGGAATCGGCACAACCGCCCAGGCCTTGCGGTCGGGCAAGCCGATGCTGGTGGTGGCCTTCAGTCATGACCAGCCAGACAATGGGGCGCGGGTTGAGGAAATCGGTGTGGGCTTGACCAAGCCGAGGGACCGCTACAGTATTGCGACAGCGATTCCCGCCCTCGAAACCTTGCTCACGGACGACAAGATGCGAAACAAGGCAGCTGAAACCGGGCGTCAGATCCGGGCCGAGCACGCCGCTGATGAGGCGTGTGATGTGATTGAAGAAACGCTTCGAAGGACGCTGAAGTAGGCCATCTGCCGCCCCAGATTAAGATTTCCCATCTTTATTTCGAGAACGAAAGCGGATACGCTATTGTCTGGGCCTATGGCCAGTTCGGCTCGCGGCCCTGTCGGAACCAAAAATCTATTCTCTGGAGATATCGATATGAAACGTTTCTGGATAGAGGGCTTGCTTTGTACGGCGTTATTGGCTTCTGGGATACTCGTGTTCACGACGCCGACGGTCGCCCACCCGAAGTACCTGACGGCCGAGAAGGCGAAGAACCCGGACGTCAAGAGTTGTACCTATTGCCACGTCAACGCCAACGGTAAGGGCGGGCTGAACCCAACCGGAACCTGCTATGGCAAGGCAAAGCCGCACTCTCTAGAGAGCTGTCCCGTCCCGGAAGCGCCCAAGCCCGCAGCCGCTGTTTCGCAGTATCTTGCTGAGTTTGACCACGCGCACGGCGCCTAATAGCAAGTGCCAGAAGGCGGGCGGGCGCGAACCATCGCGCCCGCTCTTATGCCTGTTGTGCTTGGCTGGTTTCGGTGTTTAACTTCTCTAGAAAAGCGTGACGCTTTCGATTGAGCCACTCGAACCATTCCGTCATGCCGTCCCGGGTCAAGCTTGAAACCTCGATGATCTCGATCTCTGGATGGACCTTGCGAGCATTCTCTTTGGCGGCGTTCATGTCGAAGGGAACGTACTTGAGCAGGTCGGTCTTGTTCAGCACCAGCAGCTCGGATTTGAAGAACATCGATGGATATTTCAGCGGCTTTTCCTCACCTTCCGTCACGCTCAGCACAACCACTTTCGCCGCCTCGCCCAGATCGTAGCTGGAAGGGCAAACCAGATTCCCTACATTCTCAACCAGCAGCAAATCGAGCTGCTCCAACGGCCAGTCCGCCAAGGCACGCTCGATCATGCGCCCATCGAGATGACAGATGCCTCCTGTTGTGATCTGCTTGACGGGAAAGCCGAAGCGGGCCAGACGTTCGGCGTCCCGCTCTGTTTGGATGTCGCCGGTGAGTACGGCGACCCGCGTTTCGGGCGGAAAGCCCTCCAGGGTCCTTTCAAGCAGGGTGGTCTTGCCGGAACCTGGCGAGCTGACGAGGTTGATGCAGAGAACCTGGTGCGCTGCGTAGCGTTCGCGCAGAGAATCCGCGATGCGCTGGTTCTCGCTAAGGACTTTGGACTGTAATGGGACTTGCGTCATTGTCGTTGTCTTCTTCCACTTCCAGGTAATCCAGTTCCAGTTCATCCCCACCGGCGAATGTGGTCTGAGAACTCTGGCAGGCGGGACACTCGTATTCGAGATCCCGAACAGAAAACAGGTTATCGCAACTCAGGCAACGCTGGCGGCGCGGCAGAGAGATGATTTCCAGTTTCAAGCCAGCCCAATCCGTCTCCAGTACTAAAGCGGTGAAGCCGAAATCGAGCGCCTCGGGATTCACACCGGCCAGTTCGCCAATGCGCACGCCGATTCGAGTCGGTATCGCGCCCGGACGTCTTTCCATTTCCACGGCAACGGCGTCGAGTATCGACTGAGCGATACCCATTTCATGCATGAACGGGAGTCCTGCGGAGAGTCGGATTCGGAGCCCAGGCGTGCAAATGCTCCAACGCGGTTTCGACCAGCGCCGGCAGCGCTCGCTTTACCTTCGGAGACAGTTCGGTTCCCCAGTCTGTGGATTGCGGCTGGACACCGAGTAACAGCACGTCCTGGTACCCATGAGAGACCAAAGATAGCGCAGCTAACAGATCGGCCACACCGAGTTGATGAACGCTTAGTCCGCCCTTGATCGATAGCAAGTCCTCACGGGTCAGACGCAATAACGAGCCGGGTTCTGCGTTGGCCTCGACCGCGTCAAGCAATAGGATGCGCTTGGCATTCTGGAGGTAACTGACCAACTCCAGGCCCAGCGTTCCGCCCTCGATCAGCGAAACGCCGGTGGGGACACGTGCTGAATCACGGAGCATCTGCAGCGCATGGACGCCGGCGCCATCGTCCGTGTGCACGATGTTGCCGATGCCGACCGCGACGATGTCGCTGTCGAAGTCGGAGGTGGGCGTGGGCATCATGTCAGTCGTTTCATCATCTCTCTAAAATACGGGCGGTGGGGGCGCGGCTGGCACCTTTTGATTGGGCGCCGAGGTACCGCGCTCCACCTGCTCGAGCACTTTCTCCCGATCGATTTCATATTCGGGAACGAATTTATAGCCGGTAAAGATGCTGTCCATCAATCCGCTGCGCTCTTCGTTGGAGATAACCATGGCGCTGTAGATGTGATGGATGAAGAAAGCGCCGAACGCGAACATGCAGAAGTAATGGATCGCGCGAATCCACTGGATATCGATGACCCGCGGGATCCAGCCGACGAAGAAGTGCAATACGGCGCTTGTGTGCAGGAAACTGTCAAGCAGCACAAAGCCGGTGACGATTTGAATGATGATCAAAAGATACACCCAGCAATACGCTATGCCGGCGAGCGCATTGTGCCCGATTTCCGGCACAGGCTCCCAGCTTAGGAAGCCGTAGTACTTGAGCATGGCGCGAAAGTCCGCCCAACGAGTCCGCTGCACGGGGATGAATTGCTTCCAATTAGCGAACCGATTGCCGGCAAGAAACCAATAAGCCCGGACGATGTAGGAGCAGGTGAAGATATAGGCGGAGATGATGTGAATGGTGCGCATCTGCGCCATGGTCCAGGTCAGATTACCCGTGGTGACCAGGAAGGGCCAGTTCATGTACGCGCCGCTGATGGAGAGGGTAATAAGAGTAAGGACCATTGTCCAGTGTGTGATGCGAACCGGCAATTCCCACACGTAAACGCGCACCACGCGTTCGGGATGTCCGGTTAGCTTGCGGGTCAACTTCGTGACTGTTGTTGACGTTGGCATGGATCCCCCTTTATCTAAGACGGCGTGGGCTGACGGTTCGGCCCCGGGCATCGACCACATGAACGGCGCAGGCCAGGCACGGATCGAAAGAGTGAATGGTCCGCAGGATCTCCAGCGGCTGATTAGGATTGGCGATGGGGGTCTTCATTAGCGACATTTCATAGGCGCCGCGTTGGCCTTTGGCGTCGCGCGGGCCGGCGTTCCAGGTGGTGGGAACCACTGCCTGGTAGTTCTTGATCTTGCGGTCTTCGATTTCTATCCAATGGCCCAGCGAACCGCGCGGCGCTTCGTGGAAGCCGAAACCTTGGGCGGTCTTCGGCCAAGTGGATGGATCCCACATATCGCCGTTGTGAATCTTCAGGTTTCCGCGACCCATGTTGTCGCTCAACTGATTCACATATCCAACCAAAGTACGGGAAAGGAGCTGAGCCTCCAAGGCGCGTGCGGCAACTCGACCTAACGTCGAGAAGAGCGCTGTCGGCGGCGCACCCAGCTTTGCGAGCGCGCCATCTACCAGGACCTTGACGTCCTTGTGGCCGGACGCATACGCCACTAACATGCGGGACAGAGGACCCACTTCGACAGGCATGCCCTCATAACGCGGCGATTTCAGCCAGGAATACTTCTGATCGACATTCAGTTGGTCGAACGGAGGCGTAGGGCCGGTGTAATTCGGGTTGGTTTCGCCCTGCCACGGGTGCTTCACCGCGTCGTTTCCATCGCTGTAGTTGTAATACGAGTGAGCCACAGCCTCGGTGACTTTCATCGGATCAACCGGGTGTACCTTGCTGAGATCGTGGTTCAGGATCAGGCCGCGCGGTAGGAAGTAGTCGGCCGTATTCTTGAGGCTTCCGGTGGGATAGTCGCCGTAGGACATGAAGTTGCCCAAGCCCTCGCCACGGCCGAACCAGTCTTTGTAGAACCCGGCGATCGCGAGCACGTCAGGAATGTACACCTGCTCGACGAAGGCCTGCGCCTTGCCGGCCAACTCGGTCAGCAGCGTGATCCGCTCGTCGTTGACTGTGGCGCCTGGCTCGTTGGGGTCAACCACGGCTGCCATCCCACCAACCAGATAGGTCTGTAAGTGCGGATTCTTTCCGCCGAGTACGGCGTGGATGCGAATGAACTCGCGCTGGAACTCGAGTGCTTCCAGATAGTGGGCCACGGCCATGAGGTCGGCTTCCGGAGGCAGGTGATAGGCGGGATGGCCCCAGTAGCCGCCGGTGAAGAGACTGATCTGACCGGAGTCGACTAGCGCCTTCACCCTGTCCTGAACTGACTTGAAGTAGTTGCGGCTCGATTTCGGCCAGGGAGAAATGGATTCGGCCAGCGCCGAGGTCTTCGCCGGATCCGCCTTTAATGCGCCCGTGACATCGACCCAATCCAGCGCGTGCAGATGATAGAAGTGGATGACGTGGTCCTGTACGTTCTGCGTCGCGGCAATGATGTTTCGAATGAGGCGCGCGTTGTCAGGAATTTCGATGCCAAGGGCGTCTTCCACCGAACGAACGGATGCGAGCGCATGAACGGTCGTGCAGACCCCGCAAATGCGTTGTGCCCAAATCCAAGCCTCACGAGGATCGCGTCCGCGCAAGATCAGTTCGATGCCGCGGAACATGGTTCCGGAACTCCAGGAGTCGGACACCTGGCCACCTTCGAGCTGCGCTTCGATGCGCAGGTGCCCTTCAATGCGGGTAACAGGATCTATGACAAGTCGGCTCATGGTGATCTCCTATTTGATCGTCTCGGCATCGGTGCCTGGAAGTTGGTCCGCCGTTGGTCGAACGTGGCTGCGAATGGCCGTTCCCACGCCATGTACAACGGTGGCCGCAGCAACCGCGCCCGTGAGCACCCACCCTACCGTGGAGACAGGAACGTCAATACCGGGCCCGGCTGAAACCACCGGCAAGCGACTGTAGAAGGGAGATTTCGTATCCCAGAACCGGTGGGAGGCGCAAGCCACGCAGCCGTGAC
Organism: uncultured Acidobacteriaceae bacterium; assembly: GCA_963771305.1. Classification (GTDB taxonomy): domain Bacteria; phylum Acidobacteriota; class Terriglobia; order Bryobacterales; family Bryobacteraceae; genus CAJCIT01. The sequence continues at coordinate 47,977 of CAVYTS010000024.1, read as the reverse complement.
CCGCCTTGATAGGCCAACTTGTGCCTTCATTCCAGCGCACGCCCGGGCAATTGAAGGTTGCCACCGGACCTTTGCAGCCCATCTTGTAGAGGCACCACCCCTTGCGATGGCCTTCGTCGCCCCAATCCTGTACAAAGCGTCCGGAATCGTAATGCGCACGACGTTCGCATTGATCGTGGATGATCTTGCCGTAGGCGAACAGGGGCCGGTTATACTGGTCGAGCGCGGGCATCTCTTTAAACGTGAGGTAGTGAACAATGGTTGCGGCCGTATTGGCCGGATTATGGGGGCAGCCGCCGAGATTCACGACGTTGATGCCGGGCACCGCTTCCTGTAAACCAACCGCTCCAGTGGGGTTGGGAGCGGCGGCGACGAGGCCACCGTCCCATGCGCACGCTCCGACGGCAATGACCGCGAGCGCGTTTTGGCATACTTCGCGTGCAATGTCGATGGCCGTTCGTCCCCCGATGGTGCAATAGACGCCGCCGTTGCCCATCGGAATGGCGCCTTCTACCACGGCGATGTAATTCCCCTTGTTCTTCTCCACGACCCGTTTGAGGTTGTCTTCCGCGGCCGTGCCGGCTGCCGCCATGATGGTCTCGTGGTATTCCAACGACAAGACATTCAGTACGATGTCCGCGATGGACGGATGACTGGAGCGGAGCATCGACTCGGTGTTACCCGCGCAGTCCTGAAACTCGAGCCACACCAGCACCGGCTTCTTGGTGCTTTCCAACGCCTTCACGACTTGGCCGGTGAATCGTGCCGGCAAGGCCAGCGTTGAGACCATAGCGCTACAGAACTTCAGAAAGCGCCGTCTTGGAACGCCTCGCAATGCTAGCGCTTCGGGGAGAGAACTGCCGTTTGCCTTCACCTTTCACCTCCACACGGAGTTGAACGAACGACGGCATCCAAGCACGTTGGTGGCCCTTACCACAAATACGGTAGGTAGAGCTGCTATCCGCAAGTAATCGCAAGCAAAGGGGAAGCACCATGCGTTTTATGGCCCACGCCCTTTGGCGAGGGTGGGTTTCCTAACTCACAATTGCCGCTTATCCACAGGCGTCTGTTCATCCGGCTGTATTCAAAAATGCGCCGAGTCGTTTGTGGAACTTGTTATCTCTTTTATTGTCACAGCTATGCGGGAAGTTCCGCCCACAGTTTTTGAAGTTGGTGCCTCGCTTGCGAGGACGGAGCAATAAATGGATGTCGGCGGGGTATGCAACAAAGCAACTAGTGAAAAACCAAGTATCATACGTGCTTTTTGCTTGTTGATACGCCAGGCATCGCTTACTATTTGCTTGACCGGTCTAGGCGGGGCAGTGAGGAACCTTAAATTCTTATGAAACTCAACGGACTCAAGCCAAGTGGGTTGTGCAGACGTTCGGGCTGGTTCGTCGTCGCGGCTGCGATGGCATTGTCCGCTCTCCCGATGCTGGGAGACTCACTTACGAGCGTTCCAGTGACGCTCGTCGCCAATCCACTCCCCGCGGGTCAGGACGAAACGACGCTCACCTGGAATGCGCCGAATTCCTCCGCGGTGGAGGTTCACGTTGGATCTCCCACCGGGACCCTGTTCGCGGACGGAGGACCAACGGGCTCAGCGGTGACCGGCCCGTGGGCCGCCTTAGGGATGTCGTTCTACCTGGTCGACGCCACGACACACCAATCGCTGGCGTCCGCGGTGGTTCAACAGCCGGGCGCTTCGCTGACTGCCAGTCCCAACCCACTCCCCGATGGCGTGAACCAAACGACACTTACCTGGAACGCGCCGAACTCCGTGGCAATTGAGATTCACGTGGGATCCCCGACAGGGATCTTGTTTGCCGAAGACGGGCCGAGTGGTTCCTTAGCGACGGGCCCATGGGTGAGCACTGGCATGTCGTTCTACCTGGTTGACGCGGCGACGCATCAGCAGATCGCCTCGGCGGCGATCCAGGACCCCTCCGCACCGACCCCGGGCGTCCTCACACCGCAGGATGCAGCCTACTATTTGTCACCGGACGCATACGCTTTTATTAGGCCCGGTCTGACGGTGACGATCACCGGTGGGTCGATCGCCGCCGACGGCACGATGACCGCTAACTTCACCGTGACCGACATGCTGGGCCTGCCGCTAGACGCTAGCGGTGTGACAACGCCAGGCGTGATCACCTTGCGGTTCGTGGCGGCCACCATCCCGAACGGTCAGGAGCAATATGTCTCCTATATCTACACCACAACCACGACAAATGGCGTCACCACGACCCAAGCTGCGCGTGACAACGGCGGCGTTGTGACCCAGGTTGGCTCCAGCGTCGGGACATACACGTATACCTACAAGACCAAGGCCATGAACGTTGACCCGACCGCGACTCAGACGTTTGGCATGTATGCAACTCGTGATCTCACCCCGTTCGACTTAGGCACGCAGTACTCCAACTCCACCTTCAATTTCGTGCCAAACGGCAGTCCGGTGACGGTGATCCGCGACGTGGTGAATACAGCGTCCTGCAATCAGTGCCACGATCCGCTGTCTGCCCACGGTGGCGCGCGCCAGATTGTCCCGTTGTGCGTTATGTGCCACACGCCGCAGTCAACGGACCCAGGCAGCAACAACACAGTTGACTTCAAGGTCATGATCCACAAGATCCATATGGGATCGAGCCTACCGACTGTGATCGCCGGTCAGCCCTACTACTTTGGCGCCTCGGCGACGACTGGAAGCAATTTCTCAACCGTTGTCTTCCCATCCGATGTGCGGTACTGCACCCAGTGCCATGGGCCCAACGCGACGCAGTCCAGCTATTACAAGACGGAACCCACCCGCGCGGCCTGCGGTTCGTGCCATGACAACGTGAATTTCCTGGCGAACTGTCCCGCGGGTTCCGATCCCAATTTGTGCACCAATCACCCCGTGGTTGAGACGGACGATTCGAAATGCGCCACATGTCACCAATCGAAGGAGACGACGGAGTTTGATTTGTCGATTCCCGGCGCGCATACGATTCAAACTAATTCGACGCAGCTCACTGGCGTGAATTTTGCACTGCTCAGCGCAACGGGTGCGGCGGGCGGTCCGGTTACAGTCACCTTCTCGGTGACGGACAACAATAAGAACCCAATCGCCCTCAGCGCGATGAATTCACTGAGTCTGGTGCTGGCGGCGCCGACTACCGACTATGCCGGAGAGATTTCGGAAAGCGTCTTGAAAACGGCAACTAGCTTAGGCGGCGGCAACTATAGCTACACCTTCATGAATCCATTGCCCGCGAATGCGTCGGGTAGCTACACGGTAGGAATCGAAGGTTACCAGAACCAAACGATCGTCACGAATCCTCACTTCATGACGACGACCTCGGTGCGTGATTCCGGCTTCAACCAGGATTTGTCCTTCTCGGTGGATTCGTCAGCGGTTGTGCAACCGCCTACGATCGTGGGACTCTCTAACTGCGACACCTGCCACGTCAAGCTATCGGCTCACGGTGGATTCAGAAACAACACCACGCATTGCGTCCTGTGCCATAACCCGAATGCTACCGACGCTGCGATGAGACCGCCCGCCCAAAACCCGCCGGAGTCGATTGAGTTCCGCACCTTGATCCACAAGATCCACAGCGGAACGAATCTGACGCAGCCCTACACCGTGTACGGATACATGGGTTCCGTGAATAACTTCAACGGTGTCCTGTTCCCCGGCGATTTGCGAGACTGCGCGAAGTGCCACGTAAACAGCTCGTACCAGTTGCCGATTAACCAGACCGGCTTGCTGCTTCCGGTTGTAACACCGCGAAGCTTTATCAATCCGACGACCTTCACGGAAACCCAATCCTGTGTTTCGTGCCATGATGCCAAGTCGATCTCGGCTCACGCCCTGCTCAACACACAAGCGCAACTTGGAGAGAGTTGCGACGTTTGCCACGGTACAGGTGCCACTTACTCGGTGGACGCCGTCCATGCCCGCTAGATGCAGAAGCGCCGGCACATTTACGTTTGTCCTGGCGCTTGCGGTCTCAACCAGTTCGGTGTGGGGTCAGGACGCCAAGCCGGCGCCCGCCCAGGCTGCGACCGCTAAGCCGGCCGCGGACGCCGGCAACGCCGGCGCCACGTACGTTGGTTCGGCCACCTGCGAAGGTTGTCATGACGACCTTGCAAAGAATTTTGCCAAGAGTGCCCACCGCGTCATCGGTAACGATTCCATATCGAAGAAGTGGGAAGGTCAGGCCTGTGAATCCTGCCACGGGCCCGGCAGCAAACACGCGGAATCGACTTCACCCGACGACATCATCAGACCGGACAAGCTGGGAGCGGTTGCTGCCGACAAGGTTTGTCTGACATGTCATAGCAACCAGGAACTGCACGTCCAGCAGATCGGCAGCGCGCACGAGAAGAACAACGTAAGCTGCGTGCAATGCCACTCGGTGCACAAGGGTGCGGAAGCCCTGCGCCCGCGGAAATACGCGGATTTGAACGCGCTCTGCGCATCGTGTCATGTCACCCCCATGGCGAGCTTTCACGAGCCCTACGGTCACAGGATCACGCAGAACGCAATGTCGTGCGTGGATTGTCACAATCCTCACGGCAGCATTTTGCCTGCGTCCTTGCAAACCATCATGGCCAACGATGTGATTTGCGTGAAGTGCCATAACAACCTGCGCGGCCCGTTTGTTTATCAGCATGCGGCGGTGAAACTGGCTGGCTGCATGGGCTGTCATTTGCCCCATGGCTCCACGAATCCGAAGCTGCTGACCCGGGGTCAGGTGCGTTTTGTCTGCCAGGAGTGTCACGCCAATGTGCCGGCGGGAATCGCAGTTACCAAACCACCAAATATTCTGGGCGGCATACCGCCCTCATTCCATAACACGACCCTGCCGCTCTTTCAGAACTGCACTATTTGTCACGTTCAGATTCACGGCTCGAATGTAGACCGGAACCTCCAGCGATGAAACGCCTACTGCTCATCTTAGTCTGTGCGCGGCTGTTCGCGTTCGCAAGCCAGCCGGACGGCCAAGGCTCGCCTGTGCCTGCGGGCAGTGACTCGCAGACGCCCGCGACAACTGCCCAGGATGCATCGCAAAAAACACAGTCTCAGAAGGCCGCCACGCCTCCGGATGCGACCCAGAGCGATGCGGTGGAATCGAACCTGAGCGGCGATATCGACTTCGGGTATCGCTATCTGTTTCCTGTGGCAGGCGACTTCAACGCGTACCGCAGCGTGGTCAACCTCGGCAGCGGCGTGAAAGTCTTTGCGGCCGACTTCTCCTATTTCAGCCCGACCAACAAGTGGTTCGATCGGGTTGAGTTGCACGGTACCAACTGGGCCGATCCTTACAATACCGTTCGATTTAACATGGGTAAAGCGAAGTTATATAACTTCGCTTTTAATTGGACCGACATCGCCGCCTTCAATTTCCTTCCTACCTGGGCGGATGTGACCATCAACCAGGGCATCTTGCTCAACCAGCAGTCGCTGGACATGCATCAAAAAAACATTGACGCCGAGCTGAACCTTCTGCCCGGTCACTGGTTTCAACCATACTTTGCGTTCGGGCAATATTCCAACTCCGGTACCGGAATCACCGATTACGTTGTTCAGTTCAACCAATATGCGCTGCCCTACAATTCCAGCACCACGACGGACAATTATCGCGGCGGCGTCCATTTGGAGTTTTCAAAGTGGCACGTAACGCTGGAGCAGGGTGGTACGACCTACTTGGGCAATCAGCAGATTTCCTGGGCGGGTCAGAATTCCGGCAATGAAGGCGTGGATCCGCTGTTCGTCACAAATGTGGACCAGCAATACCATCTCACCGGCAGCAGCCTCTACACGCGCGGACTCTTCACCGCGAATCCCTTCACATGGCTTGATCTCTCGGGTCAATTCCTGTACTCGCAACCGGAGGTTTCGACAAACTACTCCGAAGCATCTCAAGGTAGTTTTTACGACGCTCAACTCGGATTTGTGACGGCGTTAAGCAACACTCTGAATTCATACGCCCAGCAGCCACACAACTCCGGAAGCTTCAATGCTGAGTTACGGCCCCTTAAGCGCCTGCGCATCATTGAGTCGTGGTCGACGGACCGTCTCCACAGCTCGGGCTGGCTGAACGGTCAGGGCTTCGAGGGCGACCAACTCGTCGAGAACTACACGCAGAACGACATCCAAGCACTATATGAACTCTTCCCTTGGTTGACGCTGCGGGGTGGCTACAGGTATATCTCAGGCAATTCGGTTGTGCCCGCGTCGGAGCTCGACACGGTTATTTACAACAGTGGTACGCTGCGTGAAAATGTCGGGATCGGCGGCCTCAACTTTCGGTTTGGCAGCAAGTTTACAGCAAGCTGGGACCTCAACGTAGGTAGCGGGAGCAGCACCTACTTCAGTACCAGCCTAGTTGACTATACGAAATCCACTGTGCATGCGCGCTACAAGCCGTTTCATTTTTTACAGCTTGCCTACGACGGCCTCGTTTTAGAAGACAGTAACCCTATTGCGGGCCCGCACAACAATGCCAGCCAGGTCAACAACTCGATCTCCGCGTCGGTCGTTTGGAATAAGTATTTCTCCGTGGTCGGCGATTACACGCATTCATCCACCAATACCAACTACACCTACGTCGATCCATACTCGATCACGACGTCTCTATCTGCCTACAATGAGCAGGCTAATCTGACCACGATCTACGTCGACTTTACGCTTCCTGGAAACATCATGCACGCCAGTTTGGGCGGCTCGTTTGTGGATGTGTCAGGCAGCCGTCCCACGACGTACTATCAACCGATGGCCCTTATTTCGGTTCCCATCACCAAGCACATTGCCTGGAAGGCGGAGTGGCACAATTACCAGATGAACGAGGCAATGTACTCGTTCGAGGCATTCCGCGCCAATTTGTTTGAGACTGGTTTCCGGATCAGCCTGCAGTAGACGGTTTCGGTATGGTTTGTAGTTTGGTAAGGCGCGATGTCGCTGAGATGAGGGCCTATTTGAATGAATGAATCGCCGTTATGGAGTGAGCGGGCGCATAAGTTTCTGTCGCCGCTGCTCTTCCTTTCCCAGAATTGGATTAGCCGGATTGGCGTTTTCCTGGTCACGACGTCGAGTGTGTCGTGGCTGTTTTTGCTCCCCAGTCTCATTCAGGGAACGCCCAAAGATCCTTATCTTGGCCTCTTAACGGTTTTCGCCCTCCCCGGTGTTTTCTTCCTCGGCCTCTTCCTGATACCGATTGGCATGTGGCTGAACAAGCGCCGGCATGCAGGGCAGAAGACTCTCCCCGCAACGTATCAGAAGATTTCACTCGATAATCCTCAGGTCCGCCGTTTCCTGATGTTTCTCTTGATTGCGACAGCCGTCAATGTGATCATCGCCGGTCAGCTGACATCCCGCGCCGTAACGTACATGGAGGGCGACCAATTCTGCGGACAAACCTGTCATGTCCCCATGCAGCCGGAGTACACGGCATATGTGAATTCAAACCACGCCCGCGTCAATTGTACGGATTGCCACGTCGGCGAAGGCGCTCAGGCGTTTATCAAGTCGAAGATCTCAGGAACCCGCCAGTTACTCGGCGTGATGACCGGTGCCTATTCGAAGCCAATCCTTTCTCCCGTGCACGATTTGCGCCCCGCGCGGGAGACCTGCGAGAAGTGCCATTGGCCGAACCGGTTCGCCGGCGACCTATTCCTGGTTCGCACCCACTACGGGGATGATGAGCAAAACACACCGGCCACAACCGTGGCATTGATGCGGGTGGGCGGCCAGAACTGGAAGGGCACCATCGGGATTCACGGGGCCCATTCTGCCGCCGCGGGACACACGGATTACATCGCCACGGACGAACGACGCCAGGTGATTCCTGAGGTGACCTATACCGCAGCGGATGGAAAAGTCACGGTTTACAAATCCAACGCTGTCAAGGTCACAGCCGAGGAGCTGGCGCGTGGGGAACACCGCGAGATGGATTGTATTGATTGCCACAACCGCCCGACGCACGTATTCGAGCTTGCTGGAAACGCCATTGACCGGCAGATGGTGAACGGACGAATCAGCCCCGCGCTGCCATTCATCAAGAAAGAGGCCGTCCAACTCCTGAAGGCGGGTTACCCGGATCGTGAAACGGGCATCCGTGAGGTGGGTGCCGGGCTAGCGAGCTTCTACCAAACCAAATATCCGCAAGTGGACCCAGCCAAGGTGAAAGAAGCCGCGGAAGCGGTTCAGGCGATTTACTCGTTGAATATCTTTCCCGACATGAAGGTGACTTGGGGCACCTATCCCAATAATATCGGTCACACGGATTCTACCGGCTGTTTCCGCTGTCATGACGGAAGTCACGTCAGCGCAAGCGGCAAGGAGATTCCCAACGACTGTTCCGTATGCCACGATCTGCTGGCGATGGAAGAAAAGGATCCGAAAGTTCTGAAGGATATTGGCGTTGGACCGAACATGGCTCCTTTACCAGATCCCGGTTCGAAGCACTAATGACGCCTACGCCTTCGCAATCTCAGGCCGTCTCCGGTTTTCCGCCAGAACATGCGTGAATTCAGCGCCAAGGAAGAATACCTGCGCCGAGTAATATACCCAGACGATGATCACGATCAGCGACCCCGCTGCGCCGTAGGCCGAGCCAATGCCGGCCTTGCCAAGGTACAGTCCGATTAGCGCATTGCCAATCGTGAAAAGAAGAGCACCGACGGCGCCTCCGATCCAAGCCTCTCTCCAGGGCGTTCTCGTTTCCGGGACGTATTTAAAGATGAGAGCAAACAAGATGGAGATGGCAACCAGCGACGCCGCGGAATTGACAACGGCAAGCACGACTTCGGGTAGCGGTAGCAGCTCGTTGAAGAACTTGCCAAGCGCGGCCAGCGTCGTGCCAAGCAACAACGAAACGAGTAGTAAAAGTCCGACCGCCAGCACCATACCAAACGAAAAGAAGCGCTCTTCAACGATAGTCATGAATCCGCTGCTGCTTTTCGAGCGCACGCACCAAATCGTGTTCAACGCCGAGCGCAGCTCGACAAAAACACCCGAGGCGCCAAACACCAGGGTGGCCAGGCCGAGCAGTGATGCCAATCCCCTGGATTGGTGCACCTCCGTGTCTTTGATCATGGCCCGAAGAGCATTTGTGCCTTCGCTGCCGATCACACTCTGGGCTTGATTGAGAAACTCCGATTCCGACGCGGATCGCCCGAAGACGAGAGCCACTCCCGAGAGACTCAAAACGAGTAGCGGCGCCAGGGACAAAATCATGTAAAATGCCAAGGCTGCTCCCAGCCGGGGAGCGTCGTGGTCATTCCAGTCCGAAAATGTCTGCTGAACAATGGTCCGCAAGCTGCGGAGACTCATACCCCGACCTCCTTTCTTTCGACAGCCCGCAGAGCGGCCTCTGAGCGGTAGCGTACCGCAAGACCAATCAAGCGCTGCTCTGCTAGACTAACCGAAATCCGATGCGTGCTTTGCTACTAACCGTTGTCCTGGCTCTGCCGGGTTTCGCCGCGCCCCCCAAAGCCGAGATCCTCTGGGACCAATATGGCGTCCCGCACATTTACGCTGCCGACCGGGAATCCATGTTCTACGCCAACGGCTCGGCCCAAATGCGCAATCAGGCGGACGTGCTGCTGCGCTTATATGGCGAATCGCGAGGCCGAGCGGCTGAATATTGGGGCCCGGCCTACCTGCAACTCGACCGATGGGTGCAGCTAAATGGTGTTCCCGAACGAGCCCGGGAATGGTACGCCGCTCAGGACCCCACGTTCCAGAAGTACCTGGACGCTTTCGCAGCGGGCATTAACGACTTCGCGAAGGCCCATCCGGATGCGTTCAGCCCGCAGTGGCGCGTTGTTCTGCCGGTCAGTGGGGTCGACGTAGTGGGTCACTCCCTGCGTGCCGTGCATTACATGTACATGGGTTCGCAAGAGCGCATGCAGCGCGAAGTGGATCAGCTCCTGAAGAGCCGGTCAGCTCAAACGCAGACCGCGGAGACTCGCGGCGCGTTGACGCAAGTCGATTTCCTCTCAAACCTGAGTGCTCCACAAGAGGTTCCCGGCTCGAACACCTGGGCCATTGGTCCTCCTCGTTCGGCCAGCAGAAAAGCGATGTTGATCATCAACCCGCACTTGATGTGGGGCGAGACCTTCTACAGGTACATGGAAATTCACCTGGTCGGCCCGGGCTACGATCTCTATGGCGCGCCTCAAATCGGGTTTCCAACTCCCGTGGTGGGCTTCAACCCGCGAACCGGCTGGGGCCGTACCGTTAACACGATCGATACCGTCGACTTCTATGAACTGACCGTTCGCGACGGCCAGTACGAATTCGATGGAAAGCTGCGGCCGTTTGAAACCCAGACCAAGCTCATCAAAATCAGACAGCCGGACGGTACGTTCCAGGAACAGAAACTTGAAATCCGCCGAAGCGTTCACGGGCCGGTTGTGTTCAGTGGCAAGGGCATCACGGTTGCGATGCGAGTCGCGGGCCTCGACCGTCCGAAGATGTTGGAACAGTGGTTTCGGATGGGCGAAGCGCGCAACCTTGAGGAGTTCAAAGCCGCTCTGCGGATGATGGCAGTGCCCATGTGGAATGCCAATTACGCCGATGCGGACGGTCACATCATGCTCGTCTTTGACGGACTGGTGCCGAAACGCAAGCTTGGCGACGTGGCCTATTGGTCGAAGGTTGTACCGGGAAATACGTCGGAAACGCTGTGGACTGACTACCTTTCTTTCGACGAGTTGCCAAAGTCGATCGATCCGCCTAGCGGCTTCAACCAAAACACGAATGAGCCGCCCTGGTCGATGACACTTCCCGAACTCGATCCATCCAAATATCCGGCCTACATGTCGCCGGCGTTTACGCTTTCCTTCCGCACCAAGCGTTCCCTCCGGATGCTCACCGAAGAGAGGGCGTTTACGTACGAAAAGCTGCTGGCCGATAAGCACTCGACTCGCATGGAGATCGCTGATGCGCTGTTGCCCGATCTGCTGAAAGCAGCAGAAGCATCCACCAATCCGCGCGTTAAAAAAGCCGCCGCGGTGTTGTCGAGTTGGGACCGTGAAACGGAGACATACAGCCGCGGTGCGGTTCTGTTCCAGATGTTCACGGACCGCTATTTCCGGGCGTCGAACTTCAACGACAAGTTGCGGGTCAAGTTCGACGGCAAGAATCCGCTCAACACCGGCTACGGCATAGGCGACAACTCTACGGCACTCAAGGCGCTCGAAGACGCAGCGATTGACTGTGAGGCGGCGTATGGATCACTGGATGTTTCTTGGGGACAGGTGTACCGGTTCGCGAGCGGCAACAGCGATCTGCCCGGCAATGGCGCAGACGGGGTGATGGGCGTGTTCCGAACGATTCATTACGGCCGGCCCGAAGGCAAGCAGAACTACGCTATCTCCGGGGAGACGTTCGTCTGCGCCATCGAGTTCAGCACGCCACAGCGTGCGGAGTGCGCACTGAGTTACGGAAACTCGAGCCAGCATGGCTCAATTCATCAGGAAGATCAACTGCCGCTGATCGTCGAGAAGCGCCTGCATCCCGTGTGGCGCGACCGCAAAGACGTGGAAGCGCATCTTGAACAGCGCGAAGTGTTCTAGCAGTGTGGGGCCGGCTGGCAGCCGGCGGGATGGTGGGCCTTGTGGCAATGCCCTGAGCCCCACCCTCAGCGCAACTATTCCGCCCTACCTGTCATCCTCATAACAGGGAGGGTTATGGCCAAAAAGCAAGAAGCCCGGTTTCATGTAGACGGGATGCACTGTGCCGGCTGCGTAACCCGGGTGACCGCGGCTCTCAGAAAAATGACCGCGGTTGATGTCAAGGACGTGCAGGTTGGCTCGGCAGCCGTGCTTTACGACGCATCTACTACCTCTCCTCAGTTCATCGCGGAAGCCATCAACCGAGTTGGTTTTCAGGCCGCGCTCGAACAGTAACTTCAGGTTCACGCATGCCACCCATTGCGACGAAGACTACGCAGGTCACAATCCCCGTTTCCGGGATGACCTGCGCCGCCTGCCAGTCCTTTGTGCAGCGAACCCTGGAAGAGCAACCCGGTGTGCAATCAGCCACAGTGAACCTGATGCTCCACAACGCCACCGTGAAGTATCAGCCGGAGTCAACTGCCCCGGCCGCCTTGGTGGAAGCAATTCGCTCCACTGGCTACGGTGCTGACCTTCCGCGCGAGGGTGCCACCATCTTTGCTGAGCAACAGAAGCTCGATCAAGAACAAGTGGCCGAGTACGTTGACTTGCGGAACAAGGCCTTCATTACGCTGTCGCTGGGCTTGGTCGCCATGATCGTCTCCATGCCGTTGATGCATTCGAGCGTTGGTGAGGGCGCCCACATGGATCCGTTGCTGATGTGGCTTATGGTCCGCGCGGACCGGATCTTCCAGCCATTGTTCCCTGCGCTTTATGCGATTCCTGCTCAGGCCTTGAACCTGACGCTGCTGGCGATGAGCTTCTTCGTCATGCTTTGGGCAGGCCGTCAGTTTTACTTGAAAGCCTGGTCCGCGCTGCGCCATAAAAGCGCCGACATGAATACGCTGATTGCACTGGGCACGGGAAGCGCGTTCCTCTATTCCGCTTCGGCAACGCTGTTTCCTAGGGCTTTCATCGCCCACGGCGTTGCACCTGATGTCTATTACGAAGCAGTGATCGTCATCATCGGACTCATTCTTACGGGCAACCTTATGGAGAGCCGGGCCAAGCGGCGCACCACGGCTGCACTGCGGAAGCTGACGCAATTGCAGCCCGACACCGCGCACTTGGAGCGGGCCGGCGTCATCGAAGACGTTCTGCTTGACCAAGTCTCCACCGGTGACACCTTGCTGGTGCGGCCGGGCGAGCGCATACCGGTGGATGGTGAAGTGATTTCTGGCGGATCGAGTGTGGACGAATCCATGCTCACCGGCGAGAGCATGCCCGTGGAGAAGGCCGTGGGTGCCCGCGTCATCGGCGGGACGCTCAACGGCCGCGGCGCGTTTCGCTTTCGGGCCACCAACGTCGGCGAGAGTAGCGTCCTGTCTCAAATCTCGCGGCTGTTGCGCGACGCACAAGGCTCACGGGCACCGATCCAGCGGCTGGCCGACCGCATCAGCGGCATCTTCGTTCCTGTTGTGGTGGCGCTCGCACTCATTGCCTTCGTGGCTTGGTACGCGTTGGCGCCGGACCACTCGCTCGCTCGCGCCATCGCTTGCGCCGTGGCGGTGCTCATCATTGCTTGTCCCTGTGCCATGGGTCTGGCGGTTCCCACGGCGGTCATGGCCGCCACGGGACGCGCTGCCGCCGCCGGGATTCTGATCAAAGGTGGCGAGCCCCTGCAGCGCCTCACGTCTGTGGACACGGTGGTGATTGACAAAACCGGCACCATCACCGAAGGGCGTCCAGCCGTGGTTTGTGTGGAGATGCTGAATGGCCGCTACTCGCGAGATTTGGTGCTCGCGCATGCGGCAGCGGTCGAAGAGGGGTCAGAGCATCCGCTGGCCAGCGCGGTTGTTCGTTATGCGCGCGAACAAGGTCTGGCGATTCAACCCGTTCGGAATTTCATCGCTCATTCCGGCATGGGCGCAGAAGCAGAAGTGGAAGGCACGCTGGTCCTGGTGGGTAATCCGCGCTTGCTGGAAGAGCGCGGGATCGCCATCGCACCGGCGGCTCGCCTGGTCGACGAGTGGTCCGGAAAGGGAATCACTCCTTTACTAGTTGCCATTGGCGGCGAGTTGTCCGCAGTGCTGGGCGCGGCAGATCGCGTAAAGGGATCTACGGCGGCCGCCGTTGCGGGCCTGCGTGCCGCTCATTTTCGCGTGGTGATGCTCACTGGCGATCGCGAACTCGTTGCGCATGCCATTGCCAAAGAAGTGGGTATCGAAGAGGTGATCGCGGAAGTTCTGCCGGCGGGCAAGGTGGAGGCAATCCGTCGCCTGAAAGGGCAGGGAAGAGTGGTCGCAATGGTGGGCGATGGCGTCAACGATGCCCCGGCACTGGCTCAGGCGGACGTGGGCATCGCGATGGCCAGTGGCTCGGATATTGCGGTCGAAGCGGGCGACGTCACGCTGATGCGCGCCGACCTTCAGGGTGTCGGCGAGGCCTTGGCGATTGGCCGAAGAGCGATGCGCATCATGAAGCAGAACCTGTTCTGGGCATTCATCTATAACGCAATCTGCATCCCTATTGCTGCCGGCGCTCTGTATCCAAGCTTTGGTATTCTGCTGAGCCCGATCCTGGCCAGCGCAGCTATGTCCGTGAGCTCTGTCTCGGTTGTGTCGAACAGTTTGCGGCTGGCTCATTTCCGCCCCGTAACTCACACCTGAAGCGAGTGCTTTTCTTGCTATTCTCTGGACAGCTGCAAAAGGGGGTGCCAACGAGGTCATGAGAAACATGCCGAAGACATCCAATCGCTGACCCCGTTTCGCAGGCGCTCTGCCGAGTTCGTGAAGCATCTCCGGAAAACGAAACGACCCCTGGTGCTGACAGTGAAGGGCAAAGCGGCGGCGGTCGTGCAAGACGTCGAGTCGTATCAGCGGCTGCTCGATATCGCAGCGGAAGCGAGCGCGGAAGGAGGAATCCGTCAAGGCTTGGAGCAGGCCGATCAAGGACCTATCCCGCCCAGCAGCGGAATCCTTTCCTGAGTTCGAAACCAAGCGTGGCAGACCTCCGCCGACGGCGAAAGCCTAGCCAAAGATATTTGAAATTTCTAGATCAGCCCGCTTGAGCGATTTTTTGTGTTGGATAGCCGAGGATAGTGGTGACACGGCCGGTGTCGCGATCGGAGTAGACGAAGGCGGATCCCTCAATGCGATAGTGGCCCTTCCATTCGATGGCGAAGCTGGTATCGGTCTCTTCCAGGGAGATCGGTTCGGGGTCGCCATCTCTGGCGAGACGGGCCGCAAGTTGGTCGGTGACGTCGAGTAGCCAGGCATCACCGGTGTCGGTAGCGAAGAGGACGAGTTGGCCGATGGTGACAATACGCCCGTCGTGATCGGCGGCCTTGTCTTGGATGTAGGCAATCTCGTCGGCCAGGCGGAAGCCCTTGCCGTCCACCACTTGTCTAGCCTGTCCGCGTTTGATAGTTCTGCGGCCCACCGTTTTTCTCTCCATCGAGTATAGTGCGTTGACATGGAACGGTTCATCCATTTGTTCGCGGATTTCCTGTCCTTGGTCTATCACTGCTTCGACCGCATCGTCATTCACGGGTACTTGAACGGTTTGTCCCGGCCCGAGCAGGTGGTCTATTTCTTTCGGCAGGTCCTTGGCATCCCGGTGGTGAGCAAAGAGATTCTCAGCCAGCGCACCAACGACTACCGGGATTGGGTCGAGGCCTACGCCCGCAACCACAAGATCCCGATCGAGTGGGCGGAGAAAGGGACCCGCAAAGAGGACTACGTCCTGCCCGCGCTGCGCCGCTTGGAGAAGAAGAACGCCTACGGCGTCTACTTCATCTTCAAAAGCATGGAGCAAGGCCGAACCTTCCGCATCAGCGTGCCCAAATTCCCGACCAAGGATCCGAACCATCGCATTCTGGCACACCAACGAAGCCGCTTCACCCACTACTACTTCTATATCCGGGATGCAGTCCTGGGGCCCATCATCGTGCGTGTGGCGAGTTTCTTTCCCTTTTCTGCCACCTACTGGCTCAACGGCCACTCTTTCATCGAACAGGAACTGAAGCGAAAGCAGATCGGTTTCCGCAAAAACGACAATGCTTTCCTGGCGGTGGATAATGTGGCCGAACTACAGGCGGCCGCCGACCGGCTGAGCGCAGAGATCATCGGCAAGCAACTCGACTACTGGACATTCCTGTTGGGGCCGAAGTTCTCCAAAAAGGAACGCAGCCAAATGAACCTGTCGCGGTTTTACGCCATCGCCCAGATCGAGTACTGCCGCAACTTCATCTTCAAACGCCACTTTCCCATCCACAAGATCTTCGAGCGAAGCTGTGAACTCGGGCTCTGGCGGCTGACGGCCCATCGCATCAGCGAGATCTTCGGCGTCCGGCTCAACAAGCGACTGCGCGGCAAACTGGCGACGGTCATCGAGCAGATCGAGCACGGTCATCATGTCTTCCGGGCCTATTGGAAAAACTCCTTCCTCAAACAGTATGAAAAGTTTTCCCGGTTCCTGCGCAACGAACTGGTTTCCAACAATCTGCGCGATTTCGGATTGAAGAAGGGTCTCAATCATCTCGATGCCGTGCGCAAACGATTCCAGATCATTACGGATCGTTTCGCCGATTGCCAGGCCCACTGGCTCAACGTCCATGTGGATTTCCCGCTGCTGCAACGTCTAGCCTTGCCCGTGACGATCGGTACCGTCCGTTACCCCGGAATCAAAATCCATGAACCGCGGATCATTCGCCTGATGGAAGTACTCCTGCATGGTGCCACCACCGTCGGCGGCTGGACGGCCAAACAGATTCACCAAGCTGTGCTCACCACCTTCGAACTTTCCGCCAAAACCTACGGTCTGAACCAACTCCGTTACGACCTTCGCAAATTGAAAGGTCATGGTCTGCTCGAACGCGACGGCCGCCGCTATGCCTACCGCCTCACTTCCAAAGGACTACAGGTTGCGCTGCTGTTCCTGTTCTTCCACAAGCGCCTCTGCGGCCCTCTCGCCAACAGCCGCTTCCACCACAAGCCTGATCCCGCATCTCGACCAAACAGCAAATTGGAAGCCGCCTATCACAAGGCCGACAAGGCGATACAGGATATCGTCGACCTGCTGGCCGCCGCCTGATGTTACCTCTTCAAATGTTGAAGTATTCTTGTTTACGATCTTCGATCCAAGAATCTAAGAAGTCTTGAGCTTTGATGTAAGAAGCCACATCGTTCACAGCTGGTGGCAACGAGCGGCCAGGTTCTCACCCGAGCGAGATTTGGCCCTCCAAGTGCCCCACTTACTCTGATGAGACAGCCATCCCTGTTGAGCACATTGGACTTCGAGCGGCGCATGGTGACCGCCGGGCGTCATAACCGTGTAAATTCGCCATTTACGGTCTGCAGGTGCAGTTGAGATGGCCATTTCGCGCCGCGCCTCCGACAGTTCCGGGCTTCCGCTCTTTGTGATGGTGGCAGGTGCGGTCGCCGTGTTGTATCTCGCCCGGGATGTTCTCGTCCCCTTCGCGATCGCCCTCACCCTAACCTTCCTGCTAACGCCCCTGGTCCGCTTGCTGCAACGCGCACACGTGCCTCGTATCTTGTCTGTTCTCGCCGTGATCTTAGTCTCAAGCGCGCTCGCCATCGGACTGGCCTGGATATTGGCTGGCCAGCTGTTCAACCTTGCCAACGACCTTCCGAAGTACCGTGAGAACATCGATGCCAGGATTCAGGGCCTCCGCATGCCGAAGAGCCCACTGCGGCAAGCGGCTAACAATGTGAAAGAGATCGGCCAGGAGATCTCCGGCACTCAAGCGTCTACGCCGTCTCCCGCGCCAGCTGTCGTGGTACGCGGAAAACGTGCCGTCGTCGCAAGCTCTCCCACCAAGCCCGGCCAAGTGGAGATCGTTCAGGCAGACCGCAGCGACCTGCAGTACCTGCTCGACCTGGGCGCGCCAATCGTTAGGCCTTTGTTAACGGTCGGCTTGGTACTGGTCTTCACCGTTTTCATGCTCATCGAAAAGTCCGAGTTGCGTAATCGCCTGCTCCGGCTTGCGGGCGTTAAGCGGCTCAACACGGTGACCGTGGCGCTCGACGACGCGGCGAAGCGGGTCAGCAAGTATCTACTGATGCAGGTTTTGGTGAACGTCAGTTTCGGAGTTCTCTTCGCGACCGGTCTCTTCTTCATTGGCGTCCCCAATGCAGCACTTTGGGGCGCCCTGGGTGCGGTTCTACGGATCGTGCCCTATGTCGGTTCACTCATCGCCGCGGCCTTCCCGCTTATACTTTCGCTCGCGGTATTTCCAGGCTGGTTGCCGCCCGTATTGGTTGTTGCACTGTTCGCCACGCTGGAACTAGTCATCGGCAATCTTGTCGAACCGTTGCTTTATGGGGCGAACACGGGTATCTCTCCACTTGCCATTTTGGTCACTACCGTTTTCTGGACCGTCTTGTGGGGGCCCGCGGGCCTGATTCTCTCGACTCCGCTGACCGTCTGCGCAGGCGTTCTAGGCCGGTACTTCCCTCAATTGGCTTTCCTTCACATCTTGCTGGGGGATGAACCGGCCCTGGAACCGGCCGCTGCGTTCTATCAAAGGCTATTGGCGCTTGACCACCCGGAGGCGCACAATGTCGCCGAGCTCTTTCTGAAAGACCACCCGCTGGTGAGCCTTTATGATTCGGTCTTCATCCCGGCGCTGGCCATGGCGGAGCGCGACCGTCATGAAGGATCCCTCGATCACGATCGTGAGCAATTCATCTTCTTAAATTGCTCAGAGATGATCGCCGAATTCTCGGACTATCGATCCGAGCCCATTCCGGCCGCTAAGGACGATTCCGCGGCTCCACTCGTTCCACCAATCGAAATACAACCGAGGCCAATATTCGCAGGACGCATCCTGTGCGTTCCCGCCAGCGATGAGGCCGATTCAATCACCGCGTCGATGCTGGCGCAACTCTTGGAGCAGGGCGGGCATTTGACCATTTCACTCCCGGTTGAGGGCGTTATGCCGGTCCTGCAAACGCTCAATCCGTCGCCCGGCGACGTGATCTGCATCTCGGCTTTGCCTCCGTTCGCCCTGGCGCGTTCGAAGTCGCTGAGCCGCGAGTTGCGAACACGTTTCCCCAAGGTTCCCGTCATCGTCGGAATCTGGGGCTTCACCGGCGAAGGCAACCAGACTTCGGTACAACCGGACCCGGCCCGCTCCGAGAGAATTCTAACGACCCTCGCTGAAGCCATCGAGCGCATCGACGAGATCAAGACCGGTTCGAATAAGACAGGCGCGGACAAAGTTGAATCGGCGCAGGATGCTCACGCGGCCGAGATGGAAACACCTCAGTTAGTTTAGGAGGTTCTCGTAGGGTGGGCGCGCCCTCGCCCGCAATCGACGCCTCGTCGATTCTCAGCTAACGTAGTCAGCCCCTCCCCAACCTGTGTTTTCAGGCAACCGCGTCCATAGCTCTCCGCTTCCGGAGCCAGCAGCGGATACCAGCCGACGCCGACCGGGACAGGTTGCTCTGGCCCAAGGCGATCCCATCAGCGGATCCGTCAGCTCCAGCCTATCGCCGCGTGGCCGCGGCGAGCCTGTCCACGATGCAGTACAGGCGCCTCGCCACTATGTCTCGAAGTTTCCACACACTCGTGAACAAGCAGATTCGACCATTCTTCAGCAGCGTTGTAGATGAGCGAGTGACCATGACTCCCTGTCCTCGACTTAGCAGATACAATGGCGAAGCATGTTCGCCTATGACCCAATGCTTCTCAATGCCGTCAAGGTACGACCCCCCTCAGTTGCGGGTGTTATTCAAACCATGCAGACCATCGAGGACACATGCGCGGATGGCGACGGGCTGAAGTGGTTCAACTGGCTCTACAGCGCAGTGACCGGTGCCGTTGAAGCGCGCATCGCATCGGATGGATTCAAAGATACGGCCTGGCTGGCCGAGCTCGATGTGCAGTTCGCGCAGCTGTACTTCGGCGCGCTGGAATCATTTCTCTCGGGCCAGTCAACTACCGACTGCTGGCAGGTTCTGTTCAACCGGCGGGACCAAATAGAAACAGCGCGTATCCAGTTCGCGCTGGCGGGCATCAACGCCCACATCAATCACGACCTTCCGTTGGCCCTCGTCGCAACCTGCCAGGCGACGGGCATCGTGCCACAACATGGCGGAACGAACTACAACGACTACACCGCACTGAATACGACCTTGGACAGCCTCGTCGACTCCGCCAAACAGACGCTGAACGTTCGTCTGCTGGGAGACGCGCTGCCGCCGGTGCCTCATCTCGAGGACACGATTGCCGCGTGGAAGTCAGCGCCGCACGGGAGGCAGCTTGGAAGAACGCCGAGTTACTGTGGCATCTGCGCGCAGAGCCAGAGCTCTCGTCCGGGTTTATGGACTCTCTCGACGGGCTGGCGGCAGTGACGAGCAAGGTGCTGCTGGTACCGGTAAGGTGAGGGTTCGTCCCCCGTGCTACCTGAAGTTGTCCACGATCACGATATTGCCGCCAGTACGAGTCCAAGCTGCGACCAGAACCTGCGCTCCGCACCTGCCTTGCGCCGGTGCCTTCCATTTCATTGCGGATTCCAGTTGCATCCGTAGTCCGTCTGGCGAGCAGCGCGGCGTACCCGAGGGCTCCCAGTGGTCAGCCATCCAGTCTAAGTGTGTGCCAACACGGTGCCGCGTTATACTCCCTTGGTCGCACTGGGCTTTTTGCAGCGTACGGGCGGCGAATACGCCAACACCTCCGCCACGGATCTGTTCCTCGACAAGCACAAACCTTCCCATGTAGGTGGCATGCTCGAGATGGCGAACAGCCGTCTCTATCGCCATGGGAGTCATCTCACGGAAGCGCTTCGCACGGGTTTGCCTCAGAACGAAATCCGTGGCGGCGCACCGCTGTTCGAGGCTCTTTATGCGGATCCAGCGCGACTGACGTCGTTTCTGCAAGCCATGACCGGCGGTAGCCACGGCGCGAGTCTCGCGATTGCCTCGAAATTCCCCTGGGCCGGCTATCGGACCTTCACCGATGTCGGTACAGCACAGGGCGATCTCGCGGTCCAGATCGCGTTGGGCAATCCACACCTGTCGGGCATCGGCTTTGACTTGGCCGAGGTCGGACCTATCTTTGAAGATTACGTCCGGCAGAGCGGCGTCGCCGGCCGCGTACGCTTCGTGGCGGGCAGTTTTTTCGATCAGCCGCTGCCTCAGGCCGACGTGATTCTGATGGGCCACATTCTGCACGATTGGGGAATCGACGACAAACGCATGCTGATTTCGAAAAGCTTATGAGGCCCTGCCCGAAGGCGGAACCCTGATCGTCTATGAAAGCCTGATCGACGACGACCGGTCAAAGAACGCTTTCGGCCTGATGATGAGCCTCAACATGCTGATTGAATCGCCTCGGGATTCGACTACACGGGCGCCGAATGCCAGGGCTGGATGAAGGCCGCCGGCTTCTGCGAGACCCGGGTTGAGCACTTGGTAGGCCCGGACTCCATGGCGATCGGAATCCGCTAGAAGATCGGTTCGTCGAGCTGAGAATCGACGGGGCGTCGATTGCGGGCTAGCTAGGGCGCCCACCCTGCGAGATCGTCGTTGGATTGGCGACGCCTACTGAGGCGCGGCGGTCTACGGAGCGGCATAGTACCATCACCCTGGTTCACCCGGTTTGCTACTCTCATCGAAGGCCGTTTTGAGGCCATGCGCGGGCTACGCTGATAGTGTGCTGCACGGTTTCGGCCAACGTTCGCGGGTAGACCCCCGCGGGCAGGCCCATCCGCCGGCAGACGTTCTTCCCGCTGATCGAATGCCGAATCGCCATGAACAGCTCGAGGCTCTGGTAACCGAAGCGCTCGGACTTCCCGCTGAGCAGCGAGAGGCCTTTCTCGAGAACGCCTGCTCAGACGCATCCATGCTCGATGAGGCCACCCGGACCCTGCACCGGCTGCACGACCGCACTGGCAAGCCGACCGTCGCGGCAGTCGGCGATTCTCTCTTGAAGCGCGTCCAGGCTTCCGAGCGGATCGGCCAGCAGATCGGCGTCTTCCGGATTGAGCGCCGGCTCGGCGCGGGAGGCATGGGCGAGGTCTTTCTCGCGGTGGATACGCGGCTCGGCCGCCAGGTCGCACTCAAGTTCGTTCCGCAGAACCGCATTCAGGACGAGCAGACCATGCGGCGGTTCGAACAGGAAGCGCGAGCCGCGTCGGCACTCAACCACCCGAACATTCTCACCATTTACGAGGTGGGCGAGTTCAATGGGGAGCGGTATCTGGCCAGCGAGTTCGTGGACGGCGTAACCCTCCGTACGGAACTCCGCCGCAGAGGCGTCACTTTGGGCGACGCTTTGGATATCGCTACACAGGTCGCATCAGCGCTGGTGGCATCACACCACGCGGGCATTGTTCACCGCGATTTGAAGCCCACCAACATCATGATTCGCCCGGATGGCTACGTGAAGGTAATCGACTTTGGCTTGGCCAAATTGACTCAAGCAGGCAAGGAGAAATCCACCTCTGGAAGCGCCGCCGAGATGGACGCCCAGACCACGCCGGGCAGTCTCATGGGGACGGTTGGTTACATGTCACCCGAACAGGCGCGTGGCGAAGAGGTGGATCATCGCACCGACCTATGGAGCCTGGGCGTAATTCTCTACGAGATGCTGGCCGGGCGGCGGCCATTCGAGGGTGAAACCGACAGCCACGTCATGGTGGCCATCATGGAGAAGCCGGCTCCGGGGCTCGATCAGGTCCCACCTGGGCTTGAAAAGATCCTCCAGTTTGCCCTCACGAAGGATCGGGAGAAGCGCTATCAGACCGCCGACGAGATGTTAGCCGATCTGCGTGAGATCAGGCAAAGCCTCGACCTATCGGTGAGTACACGCCGCCTGACGGTGACGCCCACTCCCCCCAAGCAGCGCTTCGGCTGGAAGCTGTCCGCCTTGGCGGCTGTTTTGTTGGCCTTGGCCGGCGGCGGCTGGTGGGCATGGAGCCGCTACTCCTCATCGAAGCCCGAGTCCTTTGACGCTGAACGCCGCCAGCTAACGTATAAAGGCCACATTTTGCATTCCGTCATCTCACCCAACGGGCAGCTGTTGGCCAACGCGGTTGGAGAATCGGGTGTGAATCAAGCCATTACCCTGCGGCGCATCAGTTCCCCGTCCCAGTACGATACTGTGCTGGTGCCACCCGATCCCCAGCGCATCGAGGGCATGACCTTTGCCCCGGATAACCACTCTCTCTATTTCGTTATGAAGGCCAGTTCCGGCGACTTTGGCAAGCTATCTCGAATTGCTGTGTCAGAGGGCTCGCAAAGCGTGCCGGAAGACGTCCTGGAGGACATCGACGGCCCCATCAGTTTTTCGCCGGATGGTAAGGAATTCGCCTTCGTGCGTTTCGCCCAGCAGCCAAACTCGTATCGCTACGAACTGGTTGTGGCATCCGCCACCGATACCAGCCGTGTGCGGGTGCTTACCACCAAACAGGGCCTGGAAAGCCTAGGCCGCCGCGTAGCGTGGTCGGAGCGGGGCGACGTCATTGCATGCGTCGTGTACTCTCCGGCGGCGAGTGGGGCGATCGACGCGCGGGTGGACTTAGTCCCGGTCGACCTGCGAAACAAGGAGCACATCGTCCCGATGTCCGGCTTCGAATCGATCGGCAACATAGGCTGGCTGAATCAAGGTCGCGACCTCATTGCGGCCATGTCGTTGCACGGCGAAACCATCGACCAGGCTCAAATCCGAACCATTTCCGTGGCGAGCGGCTCCGTGCGGCGGGTGACCGACGGAAGCGCGGGCTATCGCGGTGTCAGCCTGTCGCAGGATCGCTCCCGGCTCGTCTCGGTCCGCCTCCAGACCAACGCTCGCATCTGGCTGGCGCCGGTCGGCAACTGGTCCGAAGGCACGGCGATGGCCGCCCAGTTGGAGCCCGCCGGCGATCTGGCCTGGGCTCCCGACGGCCAGGTCGTCTTCAGCTCGAGTCACGAGGGACGTTTGGATCTCTGGCTGGGGGATCCGAAAACAGCCGATCCGAAGCCCCTCACCACCTCGCCGTATGCCGATCGGTCACCCGCGTGGATACCCGGCACCCGGAGCCTCGTATTCTCTTCGAACCGCACCGGCGCCTATAGTCTATGGCGGCTGGATGTGCCCGACAACCACTACCTGCAACTGACAACCGGCAACTACGACGATCAGCCCTCGGTGTCGCCCGATGGAAAACAGGTTGTCTATACGGCCTGGCAATCCGGCCGACCGACGCTCTGGCGCGTGCCGGCCGAAGGAGGCCATCCCGAACGCCTTTCCACCCTTCAGGCGCGGGCTCCCCAGTATTCTCCCGATGGCACCGAACTGTTGTGCGAAGCCAAGAACGATTCTCCAAATGGAGAATGGCACTTTGTTTTTCTATCTGCGACGGATGGCGCCGTGCTGCGCGAAATACCCGTGTCCGCCGTGCCGATCTCTTCCCACGCCCGGTGGATGCCGGGCGGTCAGGCGCTCGCGTTTGTCCGAAATCAAAGCGGCGTGTCCAACCTCTGGGCCTATGATCTGCGCATAGCCAGAATTACGCGGCTTACGGATTTTCGAGAAGATCAGATCCTGAACTTTGCCTGGTCGCCCGATGGAAAGCAAGTTGCGTTCGTCCGTGGCAGCCTGATCAGCGATGCTTTTTTGTTCATTCGCAAGGTTGCCAATTAATTGCTTCTCTGCACAGCGCAAATCTTATATAGTAGAATCTTCGAAAAGTGAGGAGCGCTTATGCGTCTTGCCGTGAAGAAGAAAGCTGTGAAGAAGAAAGCAGTTGCCAAGAAGGCCGTCGCGAAGAAAGTAGCCGCGAAGAAGGTTGCTCCTAAGAAGGCAGCCAAGAAGGTCGTAAAGAAGGCCGCGAAAGCCGCCCCTAAGAAGAAGGTGGTTGCCAAAGCTGCGGTGAAGAAGGCCCCGGCCCCAGCACCGATGAAGGCGCAGAAGGCCAAATCCGGTCCTGGTAGCCCGCAAGATCCACCCAAGGGGCAAATTGAGGTTGCCAAATCAGGTCCAGGCAGCCCGCAGGATCCACCCCGGCTCACTGCAGCCGTCAAGTCGGGTCCGGGTAACCCGCAGGATCCGCCGAAGTCCGCCGTTGTTGCCGCCGTGCACTCCGGTCCGGGCAATCCGCAAGATCCGCCCACGACATAGTGGCGTGGGTCCGAAGTGCAGGCGATTGCCGTGGCGCAGGGCCCATCAACAGACGTTTCAGGCCCATCACCAAATGTCGAGAAGACTCTCGACACAGCAGGCTTGGGGCCTGCGCCACGTCGAGACATGATGGTGAATAATCGCAGGCCTTGATACTAATTGACGCCGGCCGTGCCTTTCCAATCCAGAACATCAACTAGTTTCCATGGATTCTCGCGGAGATCCATCTGCAGTTGGCCTTGTTGATCGATGATCAACTGGGCAGCCGGGTAAAGGAAACCTGTGCTCTTGCTCTTGTCCGTGTCGTTGATGTCGAATTCACCGGCCGTGAGGTTAAAAGATTGGGACTGGGTATCGAAGAAGGCTTCGCCAAAACGAATTTGGCGGTTCGTGACGAATCGAATTTTACGTCCGGTTGGCGTCGGAATCATCTTAATGAAGCTGCAGTCATAGCCGAGCGTGCCGGTAATCGAGATGTGGCCCACCGCCTTCATCTTTGTTAAGGCATTGACCAAGCCCTGGTTCTGGCCCTTTTGAAAGGCTTGCATCAGGATTTGCTTGTCCGCAGGCGAAGAGAATTCATTGATAGTCAGGGTGATTTCAATAATCTGGCCGAGTTGAGTCCCGGTACCCATCGCGCTGGCATCGATGGTTTCGGGCTTTACTCTCTGTGAAAATGCCGGCGTCGTTCCGAGGAACAACGAACCAGCCAGAAGTAAGCTGCTGAGAGCGTACTTGTTGACCCTTGCGGTCGTGCTTGTTATCTGCCGCATGTTCATTTCATCCTTTCAGTACTCATGCCAAGCTTGAAGAGGCACCGGATTTCGGGTCCTTTCCTCTCAATCGGCCTCAATCCTAACACACGGCGGGGGTTCCGGAAAGTGTCATCCGCGACAACGGCAATCGCCCGACACGGCGCCCTAATGCCGTTTCCAGCGCTCGATGTCAATCGGCAAGGCAATGCAAAAACTTCAGCATGGAAACGCGAGCGCAGCTCGCCGCGCCCGAAAGGTCACAAAGTACCATGGTAGTATAAGCATCCGCGCGCGGCGGGCTGCTAAACCTGCATGAAAAACAAACGAACCTTGCGATTGTGTTTTTTCGCTCTCCTCGCCCTCTCTGCCGCCAGGGGTCAGCAGTACACCGCCAAGATCGTGACCGAAGGAAACACACCGCTTCCCAAAATCCCTCTGGTCACCCCGCAAAACTCTGAACGGCTGGTGCCTTATTGCCAGATCGCTAACATCTTCGGAAACGGCACGGTCGTTTACTACATGAACTATCGTGCGCAGGTCTACGATCCGAAGACTGTGGACGTCTGCCCGGTCATCATCAGGCTGGACGGGTTTCGGACCACCACCGGTACCCTGCGCCAGGGCGCCACGATTGTACTGAAGCGCATGGGTGATCACGAAGGCTCTACCATCTCCATGGTTTCGCTCAACGCGCCGAAGGACGCCAAGAAGGCTTACGACAAAGGCGCCGCCGCGATGTCGGAGCAAAAGTGGGCCAACGCCCAGAAAGAGTTTGAAAAGGCCGTCGCCATCTATCCCGAGTACTCTCAGGCCTGGAGTGACTTAGGCATGGTTCTACAAGAGCAGTCCCAGCCAGGAGAGGCTCAGGCGGCCTTCGAACACGCCATCCAAGTGGATCCGAAGTACGTGAAAGCGTACGTGCAACTCGCCAGAATGCTCGTCACGGAAAAGAAGTACCAGGAAACGCTTGACATTACCGCGAAAGCCTTCCAATATAACCCGCTGGAGTTCCCGGCCATCTACTTCTATGATGCGGTGGCGAACTTCAATTTGCACCAATATGACGCAGCTCTGAAGAGTGCGGAACGCGCCGTCCAACTCGATGTCGATCATGAAATCCCGCGCTCCGAAAATCTCCTCGGTACCATCCTCGCTGCCAAAGGCGATTATGCAGGCGCCATCGAGCATCTGAGAAAATACCTTGCGCTGTCGCCCAAGGCCACCGACGCCGCGCAAGTCCGAGAGGAAATCGCCCAACTGGAGCGCCGCGTCCAGGGTGCGCCCAAGTAAGGCCCGCTACCAGAGCAACTTCAATCCGAACTGGATCTGCCGGGATGTCGTGGACGTGCTCGTGATCAGTCCGGCGGTTGGGTTTACGCCGGATGGCGTAAAGGTGATCGCGTTCGGCTGATTGAAGTTAGCGTGGTTCAGCACGTTAAACAGCTCAGCGCGAAACTGCAGATTCCATCGCTCGGTTAAATGCGTATCCTTCAAGAAAGACAAATCCCAGGTCGCAAGGCCTGGGCCGATGAGGGTGTCTCTTCCCAGGTTGCCGTAGAAGCCGCTGCCGCTGGGAGGCGCCAAGAAGGCCGCTGGGTTGAAATACTGATTCGGGCTGCCGAGTATCACGGGTCCTGTGAACGCCGGATTCACAAATGGCCGCACCGGGTTTCGCGAGTCGCCATTGTTGGTGGGGTTATAGCTTAACTGAGGTGTGAACGGAAAGCCGCCCTGCAAGGTCACGATGGAATTGATGTTCCAGCCGCTCACGAGCTTGTTCGTAAAGCCGCTCGCGCCGCTAGCGAACCTTTGGCCTTGCCCAAACGGGAGGGCGTAGACCAGGCTGATCACGCCCACGTTTTCCACGTTGAAGTTCGCCAGCCCGCGATCGGCGCTGATGTCAAACGGGTTCGAAACCAACGCCGGTTCGCCGCCCGATGTTGTGGCGTTTGGAGAGTCTCCATCGTCAATGACTTTTGACCATGTGTAGACGGCGCGCAACGCCAGCCCATGACTGAAGCGGTGGTTCAGGTCCACCTGCAGCGCATTGTAGGAGCTATCGCCCTGAGAAAAGTAAGTCCAGGTGTTGGCGATGGTCGGATTGGCGCGAACTGAGGTCGGCACGTAATAGGTCCCGGCGGGCACCTGTGTGCCCGCGATGCCGGGAGGAAACTTGCTCGAATAAGTTGCCGGGCAGGGCCCCGCCGGACAGATGACAGGAAACGGTTCATTCGCGTCCACACCGATCAGCTCGTGATAGCCATGCGAACCCAGGTATCCCGCAGTCAACACGGTATTGGCCGTCAACTCCTGTTGGATGCGAAACATCCACGAGATCAGCGTTGGAGTCTGCATATCGGGCTGCACGCCGCCCGGGACCAGCTTGGCGCCTGCCGGCACAGGAGCTGTCGGAATGATCGGCAAGTGCGAGTACGGGACGCTGGAAAGACTATACGTTGGATTGAACGGCGCGTTCTGGTCGGTCCGGTATCCCAGCGCATCCTGCAAGTCGTTGTACATGCCGAAGCCGGCGTGAATCACTGTCTTCGGGGAATACTCGAACGGGCTCCAAGCGAGTCCGACCCTCGGTTGCGGCAGGAACTTCGCGTTGTTCGTGGTGAACACGCTGCTGCCGATGGTTGGTTCACTGGCAATGATGCCGCCGGGATAGGTGTAGTTGCTGGCCCGGCCGTGAGCCTCATTCCACCCGGCGCTTGATTCAAACCGAAAGCCGAGGGACACGGTAAAGTTTGGCGTCAGCTTAATCGCGTCCTGTGCGTACGCGGCTCCGAACCACGACCGCCAGCTCAGCGCGGTGGGTGTTGGATCGTACAGAAAGGTCCCAATGGTTCCCTGCAGCAAGGTCTGCAGGCTGGTGAACGTGGCTTGGCCATACTGGCTGAGCGCCAGCGTTTCATTCGACTGGAACTGCTGCAGCCATACTCCCGCCGTGATCAGGTGTCTTCCCCGATTAATGGACACCTGATCCTGGTACGTGTAGATGTTGCGTGCTACGTAGAGGTTGCTGCCGTTGTTGCTGCCCGCCAATCCGACCTGAGCGGTTGGATTGGATGCCGCACTCCCGCCGACCACGATCGCTCCCACCTTTGCGCCTTCCAAGAATCCTGGCAATGCGGCTGCAGAGGTGTTGGGCGTCGGCTCCCCGGTGAAGAAGTAACCGGCGCGGGAGTAACCGAACGTAGCCTGGTTTATCAACGTCGGGGAAAAAACGTGTGTTTCCGAGAGGCTGGCTACCTGCTCGCGCAGGCTCTCCGAATCCGTGCTGTAGGCGTTGGTGCTGGTCGGCGTATAGTCGTCGCTATCGTCAATCGTGTAAACAGCGTTTAAACTGTCTTTGGCCGAGAATACGTGATCGACGCGAGCCGTCCCGAAATCGTCTCGGATGGTTTGCAGTGGGCTGTTAAACGCCTCCGAGATTCCGCCATAGTCGGGGGCGCCCGGCGTCGGTACCGGCCAAGCCGCCACCAACGGCGATATGCCCACGAACACCAGCCCGTCCGGTGGGCAATGGCTGGGAGCAGGCGTTACCAGCTTGCAGGGTAGATACCCATTTCGCGCATTGTTGTCGGGCACCAGATCCACGCCGGTCTGGTGAAGATGCTGATAGAACCCTTCGAAATTGCCAAAGAGGAACGTCTTGTCCTTTTGCACCGGCCCGCCCAGTGATCCGCCAAACTGGTTGCGTTCAAAACCCGGCGCGGAAGCTCCGTCGAAGAAGTTTCGCGCGTCCAAATCGTTATTCCGCAGAAACTCATACAGCGTTCCGTGCACGTCGTTGGCGCCCGAATTCGTCACGATCAGCACCTGCCCGCCCGGATGCTTGCCGTACTCCGCGCCGTAGTTATCGCGCAGCAAGTTGAACTCCTGGACCGCGTCCACGCCAATAAGCTGCTGGCTGGTGCCGCCGGGCGTCATGTTGTTTTCGGCAGCTCCTGTAAACTCGATGCCATTCAGCAGGAACAGATTCTGTTGCGGCCGGTTGCCCGAAACAGAGAAATTGTTGCCAACGGTGGAATTCGACACGCCAACCCCACCGGTCTTCTGCGAGGTGAAATTCACCACGCCTGGATTCAGCGTCAGCAGCTCATCATAGCTGCGGCCGTTCAGCGGCAAGCTGACAATCTGGCGCTCACCCACTAGACCCGAAACATCCTGCGTGGTTGTGTTCAGAATTGGCGCATCGCCGGCCACTGTAACCTGTTGGCTCACTTCTCCCACCACGAGCTGTAAGTCAACCGTTGCGTCCTGGCCCACCGCCAGCCGAATGCCCGTACGCACCGCCCCTTTGAACCCCTGCTTCACCGCACGAACTTCATAGTTCCCGATGTTGAGCGAAGGAATTGCGTAGCGGCCTTCGGAGTCTGTAGTGGTCGTCCGGGTCGTCCCCAGATCGAGGTTCTTCGCCGTGACGGTCGCCGCGCCTACCAAGGCGCCCGACTGATCCGAGACGGTCCCGGACAAAACCGCCGAAACCTGGGCCAAAGCGCCCGGGGCGAGCAGGATCGCCACTAACAAAATCTTTTGCGCAACTGCATAGGTCAGATTGAGATGGTGCTTAATTGCCGGCGCCATATGTATGTGTCATGTGTAAAAGACAGTGTAACCGATACAGGTCATCAGCAAGGTTCACTCGTAACTTTGCGGACGCCGAATAGATGAGGCAAGGAGTGCAAACGGAGACTCCGGCACTGAACTGCGCGTCAGCGTCTGTGAAGAGTTCCCGGGCAAAAGCCGAGATGAATCTAATCTCGGCTCGGCAGGCTTGGCAACCTGCGCCACGTGGCCTTGTGAAAAATGCCCGGAGAGGTGGCCCCGGCCGCAGCGCAGTAACCTTGAGATGTAGTGGCCATTGCGTTATGAAAACACTCTTCATCCTTTCCACTCTCATCACGGTGACCCTGTGCACTCCCGAAAACGCGCTGGGATCGCCGCCGCGAGCAGTCTCTATCGTCCGTGTGCCAAACGGTGGCATTCAACCGCAGGTGGTGGAACGGGATGGCGTGGTTCACCTGCTCTACTTCGCCGGTAACGCGAAGAGTGGGGATCTCTTCTACGTTCGTTCGTCCGACTACGGCGCGACGTTTACTGCGCCAATGCGCGTCAATCACCGGCCCGGGAGCGCCATTGCCGTCGGGAACATACGTGGCGCTCAACTCGCGCTTGGACCAAACGGCCGCGTCCATGTTGCTTGGAACGGCGCCTACCTGGAGGACATCCCCGGTGTCGCTGAGCCGTACATGAGGGCCCCCATGCTTTATACCCGGCTCACCGACGCGGGAACGGCTTTCGAGCCGGAGCGCAACGTCATCCATGCGGCCCGTGGCCTCGATGGCGGTGGATCACTCGCCGCTGACCTCGACGGGAATGTTTATGTCTTCTGGCACGCGCCTATCCCGGGCCAGAAGGGTGAGGAGAACCGGCGGATTTGGATGGCCAAGTCAACCGATGACGGTAGATCGTTTGCCCCCGAAGTCGTCGCCTACGACCAACCCACCGGGGTGTGCGGATGCTGTGGCATGCGCGCTTTCGCCGGGAAGGGCGGATCTCTCTATGTCCTTTTTCGATCGGCGAACGATGTCGTGAATCGCGATATGTACCTGCTGAGCTCGAATGACCGCGGACGTACGTTCCAGGGAGCGGACATCTCGAAGTGGAATGTTGGCGCCTGCGTCATGAGCTCGGCGTCTTTGGCTCAGGCGCCTGCCGGCGTACTGGCAGCCTGGGAGACGGAAAAGCAGGTTTACTTCAGCCGCGTGAAGGTTGGCACGGACCAGATCACATCGCCCGTGCCGGCGCCTGGCCCGCCGGTCAACCGTAAATATCCGTCAGTTGCCAGTAACACTCGAAATGAAACCCTGCTGGCCTGGACGGAGGGCATGGGTTGGAATAAGGGCGGCGTCGCTGCCTGGCAGGTTTACGATCAGGACGGCCATCCTGCGCCCATCCACGGCAAGGCTGAAGGCGTGCCGGTCTGGAGTCTGATAGCGGCGTTTACCCATCCCGACGGCAGCTTCACGATCGTGTACTGATCGCGTTCGTTTTTCTACTGCTCGCGCAGCGCAATCACCGGGTCGATCCGAGCCGCGCGACGTGCCGGTAAACAGCATGCTGCCAAGGCAACTGCGGCTAAGAGCGCCGTCACGCTGAAAAGCACGCCCGGGTCAAATGCAGTTACTCCATAGAGCATGCTTTTCAGGAATTGCGTCAATCCCAGGGCCGCAACCAACCCCACCGCAAGTCCAATCCCTAGCAGCCACATCCCTTGAGCAATCACGAGTCTGGCTAGGTCATTGCGCGCCGCGCCAAGCGCGGCCCGAATGCCCAGCTCGCGCGTGCGTTGCGCCACCGAGTATGAGATCACACCATACAGGCCGATCGCGCCCAACAGCATCGCCATGCCGGCGAATACACCAAGCAGCGTCATCGTGAAACGCTGCCGCGCAATCGAATCGCCCACCACTTGCTCCAACAAGCGAAGCTGGGCCATCGGGACGCCGCCCGAGGCGGTGAGTGTTTCTCTGCGAATCCGCTCGGCCAGCGCCAGCGGATCTCCGGTGGTACGAATCACCCAATTCACCGGCACTAGTTGGTTGGTCAACGCCATAATGCCGTCCGGCAACTGCGCCAGCGGTTCGAAATAGATGGGTTGAGCGGGCTGACCCAAACCGCCGTCGCGCGTGTCGCCCACCACGCCCACGATTTCCCGCGGCTTGTCCGCAAAAACCGGCCCCATGATGCGGCCGATCAGCATTTGCTGCCCAATCGGATTCTCGTGTGGGAAATATTTTCGCGCCAGCGCCTGATTGATGATGATCACGCCACGCCCCTGTTGAGTGTCCTGCTCCGTGAAGGCCCTGCCAGCGACGACCGGGATTCGCAGCGCGTCAAAATAGTGCGGCGACACCACACGCATGAATTCATCGGCCACTTCGGCCGAAGGCGGGCGCCCAATAATTTCGAACGGATCGTCGAACCCAAGCTCCGTCGGTAGCGCAGTGATCGTCCCCACTGCTTCGACTCCCGGCATCGCTTCCAGCCTAGTCAGGACTCTTTTGGCCATGCTTGCGGTGGCCGCAGTTGTCAGGAATCGCTCATCGCTGACGGACATCTGCATCGTCAGCACGTGATGCGCATCGAAGCCGGGCTCAACGCCGCTGAGATTCTTGAAGGTCTCAATCAATAGGCCGGCACCGATTAACAGGACTAGGGAGATCGCCACTTCCGCAACCACCAGCATCTGTCGCGCGCGGATCGCCGAAGCGCTACCGGTGGTTCGTGTTCCGGCTTCTCGCAATGGGTTGCCGATACCCAGACGGAGGCTCTGCAGGGCTGGGAACAATCCGAACAGCAGGCCGGTTAGAACGGCGATTGCCGCCGCAAACAGAAACACGCGCCAGCCGAGGTCGAATTGCGGCGTCAGCGGTAGATTCGCCGGGGCCAGCCGGAGCAATAGGGGTACCGCCGACTGCGCTAGCACAAGGCCCAGCACGGTGCCGCTGATGGAAAGCAGCAGGCTCTCCGTCAACAGCAGCCGCACCAGTTGACGGCCGCTGGCACCGAGAGCCGCGCGCACGGCCATCTCATTGTGGCGCACTGCGGAACGCGCCAGCAGCAGGTTCGCAACGTTGGCGCAAGCGATCAAGAGCACGAAGCCCACTGCGCCCATCAACACCAGCAGCGTGGGCCGGAAGTCTCCCACCACCCAGGAGTGGAAGTTGATGACGCCGACGTCTTCGTCTTTTCCCATCATGATGCCTCGGCCAAACTCCCTGCCGAAACGCAGCCCCACCAGATGCATGTCTTCGGCCGCTTGTCCTGGCGACACATCCGGTTTAAGCCGCGCAATCACGCCGTAGTCGTTTGCGTGATCCGCCGGATCGATTTTCAATTGCAAAGGCGTCCACAGATCCGCGCTCTGCGGGAACTCGAAATTGGCCGGCATCACGCCCAGAATCGTGTAGGCGGCCGTATTCAAGGACAATCCCCGGCCGACCACGCCCGGGTCGCCATGGAAAAGTCGTTGCCACAACGCGTAGCTGATCACCGCAAAGTGGCCCGCGCCCGGCTTGTCTTCCGCTTGGGTGAACGTGCGCCCGATGTGCGGTTGAACACCCAGTACGTAGAAGAAACCGGCCGTCACCGGCAGGCTGGTGAGCCGTTCAGGCTCGTTCTGCCCCGCCAGATTCACGCCCGAGGCGCCGATGCTAAACGCACCAACCGCCTCAAAGGAGTGGTTCTCTCTGCGCCAGTAGTCGTATTTCGTGGGACTGACTGCCGGCCAGTTGAACTTGCCGCCCTGCCAACTTCGCGTGATCTCCACAATCCGCTCCGGAGTTGGATAATTCATGGGCCGCAGCAGCACCGCATTCACCACGGTAAACAGCGCCGTATTCGCGCCAATGCCCAGCGCCAGCGCGGCCAGCGCTGTAAACGTCATGCTCGGACTTTTACGGAGACTGCGTACCGCGTACTTCACATCATCGAAAATCATTCAAACACTCCTGCCCGCTTCCGCTACGCTAATTTCCCAATGGCGGACATGCCATTCAGGCAAATCCCTCTAAACACAACACATTAACGCCGTAAACGACTCAACCTAAATAGATAGGAAGCAACTCTGTCTCCAATCCGCCAACGCAGTTATTCAGGATGAGCCGGTCCGATATACTCCGATCACCGATGAAGACCTTACTGTTCTTCCTGGCGGCAGGTGCGACGATTCTTTCGGCTGCCGAGCCGACGCCTGCGGTGTACGCCCGTATCAAGGCGTTCGCACTCTCCACTTCCTCCGCTAAGGCGGAAAACGCGGTGCTCAAACGAGACCGCATTGAAATGACGTTCAACGGCGTGTTCTATCCGGAGCAACCCGTTGAGGGCAAGGTGCGCGGCGCCATTTTTGTCGGTTCGGGCACGGTCCGCATCGAGCCGCCCAACATTCCTTACGAGCGCGACAACCTGCGCCGGATGTTGAAGGCCGATCGCATCGAATCGGATTTTAAGACGGCTGTGCTGCGCTTTACCGATGACACTTGGAAGGATCTGGGGCTGCATGAATCCGCTGGGAGCAGCGTACCGAATGACGTCGCGCTACTGGCGTTTGGCTTCACGCCTCACCTGCTCAAGGAAACGGGTTTGAACGTCGATGCCCGAATCGCAATGTCGATCTTGAATCAGGAAACGCCAGGCCTCTTCCTGGTGCAGTTCGACAAAGGCAAGTTGGGCCATTTCACAGCCGCCTTGGATTATCGTGGCGGAATTCCGGGCACGTTTGGCCTGAACGGCGGCGAGCAGGGAATCGTCTTCGCACACAATGAACCTGCGGACAACAGTATTTGGCTGGCGTTCGCCGCTCTCGATCCGGGCGGGAATAGAGCGCGTATCACCCCCGAGGACTCGATACTCCTGCGCACGAAGCACTATGCCATCAAGGCGGATCTGCGCGAGGTCAAAGCCGGACGCCTGGCGGTGGAGTCCACGGTCAGCGCCGAGGTTGTGCGTGACGGCGTTCAGGCCGTTCCGTTCGACTTGAATGACGGCCTGTCTGAGTTTGCCGACCAGCGCCTGAAGAAGTCGCTGCGGTGTGAATGGGTGAAGGTGGCTGGTGGTCCGGTCAGTTTTGTGCAGGAGCCGTGGGAGTCGGGGTTGACGGTGTTTCTGCCAGCGCCATTGGCACGGGGGGCGACATCGATCGCAATCTCCGTCGCGGGCGAGGCGATGCTCAGGCCGGGCAGCGCCGATATTCAGGGGGCCGGGTACGGCGGCAGGGATCGCTTCGAGGATGTCTTCTATCCGCTTTCGACCGCTAGTTGGTATCCAACGCACGGCTTCCTGCAACGCTCCACGTTTGATCTGGTCTTCTTGCACCGCGACTCGCATCGCGCGATCAGCATAGGCGATCCCTACGAAGTGAAAGGCACCCCGGACAAAGGCGAGAGGACGACCGGCTGGAAAATGGATGTACCGGTAGCGTTCGCCAGTTTCGCAGTCGGCCGGTTCGAGCGAACCGAGCGGGAAGGGAAGGCTTCGACGCCCAGCGTGGAGTACAACGCTCCCAGCAGCTTTGGCACCTCGAGAGAAAACTACATGCTGACCGAACTCAGCAACGATGCCGGCTTCTTTACTGAATTGTTCGGGCCGTGCCCGTTCAATCACATCAGTGCGGTGGTCCATCCACGCGCGTTCGGTCAGGGATTTCCGTCGCTGCTTTTTCTCGCGCCGACCTTGCAGTTCGGCAACAGCGGAGAGTTTTCGTTCTTTGCCCACGAAATGGCTCATCAATGGTGGGGGCATGTGGTGGGGTGGAAATCCTATCGCGATCAATGGATGAGCGAAGGATTCGCGCAATATTCGGCTCTCATCTATGTGAAGGTGCGCCAGAACCGTGATGCCGAGATGGATCTGATACGCCGCATGCGCAAATCCTTGCTCATGCCGCCTGTTTCTGAAATCGCCGTTGGTAAGGGACGGGTAGTGGATCTGGGGCCCATTATTCTGGGGCTTCGCGCCTCGACGCCGCAAACCTTGAACGCTTACTATTCGCTTGTCTATACCAAGGGTGCGCTGGTTCTTCGCATGATCGATTTCCTGCTAAGCCAGCCTTCCGATGGGGATGACAAGGCCTTCTTTGCCATGATGAAGGATTTCGCCGCTCGCTACTCGGGCGGCTCCGCCAGCACGGAAGATTTCTTTGCGCTGGCCTCCGAGCACTTTCGCCGCTCTCCCATCGCGATGAAGTACGGCCTACAGAATCTGGATTGGTTCTACCAGCAGTGGGTGACCCAGGCCTCGCTTCCCAGCTATCGGATGGAGTACGCGGTGGTGGCGCAGGGGAACGGCTTCCTGCTGAACGGCACCGTTCATCAGGAAAATACTCCCGCGGATTGGATCATGCCTCTGCCATTGGCTATCCATTTCGGCAAGACGCAAGAGGCGCACGGCACTATCGAGGCGAAGGGAGAAAGTACTGCGTTCTCCATTCCGCTGCCGATGAAGCCGACCAGCGTGGTTCTCGATCCGGATTCGTTTGTGTTGTCGGAGAAAACGGAATCGGTGAACACGGGGAAGTGAACGGCTCCGAAAGCCATCCGCTTGCTGACGAGTTTGCGTGAAAACTCTAGAAAGAAGTGAGGAAAGCCGGACAGGTTTGAGAGGATATCGGCTTTTGAGTGCGCTCCCCTGAAGACGCGCTGTAAGTTGTTGATTCCAGTTGACATACAATTCGCGTCTTCATGTGATTATTTGGTGGGCCGCCGGGCCATCGCTACTCCCTGACGGCCGCGGTCCGTTTAGGGTCCGCTTGCTCACGCGCGCGGTTCTCGGCCGGAGTTTTCACACAGACACTGACGCGCGTGGTTCTGTGCTGAAGCTTTCACGGTGTTGGATACTGGCAGACAGTGAAAACCTATCGATCGTTCTTTCTGGCGCTTGGTCTGGCCCTGTTGCTTCAGGGATACGATGACGCGGTGGTTCCACCGGTCTTGATTCATCCCGCAGAGCCGCAGTATGGCGCCGATCTGCAAAATGCGTTTCTCGTCGATCACGTCAGGATCGAGGTGGTGGTGGACCGGGACGGTCAACCGTTTGCTGTCGAGTCTGCATCCGGTATCCCTGACGCCGCTGTTCAAGCAATATCTCAGTGGCGCTTCAAGCCCGGCACAAAAGGCGGAAGAGCCGAGCCATTCAAAGTGGCAGCCACGATGGCCGTGCGTGAATCCTTATCCGGAACCAGCGAACAGAACCTTCGGAGGCAGTGGCACACTTCGTATACCGATCACAGCCTGATCGATGACTTGAGGACGGGTGAATCATTCGACCAAGCTCAGGCGGCCAAGGCCGAAGAAGTTGTCGAGAAAAATCCGGCGGACATAGATACACGAGCAAAGCTGATCGCTTACTATGCGTCGGCGGCGGGAGACAGGGCGGAAAACCGGGCCGCGCGCCTTGGTCACCTGACGTGGCTCGCGAAGAACCAGCCGCAGGCTGATCTCCTCGGCAGTCCGCTGGTTTCCGTTCCTGGTCCCGGCAACCCCCTTCAGGATGACGAGGGCTACAAATCGTTGAGCCGCGTGTGGTTGGATCAGACATCCGGTCCTGTTCTGTTGGTGCCGGTGGCCGGCAACGCCAGCAATTTCCTTCGCCTGGTGGATCCGGAAGCAACCGAGAAGATGCTTCTGTCGCTCACCAACAGATCAGACCAGGCAGAGATGTGGCTGGCGGATCTTTACGCCCTTTCTGCGCTGGGTGTTCGTGGTGTCGACCTGAAAAACGGCAGGGCTAATTCGGCCGGCGAGAGCTTGCCGGTGGGCGGCTTTGGAGCGAAGGCGCAGCAGAAGCTCCTGTCTTCGGCCGCCAATACGCGCATGCTGTTCACGGGACTGGCGATCGTGACTGCGGCCGGACGCTCTTTGGCCCAAGCCGGCCACTTGCCCAGCGGATATGCGGAGTTCTGTCAGAAACTGCTCCAGCAAGGACGGGCCGTCTATCCGGAGACGACGGCTTCGTGTGAAACGGGACCGGAGGCCGCGAGGGAGGACGTCCAGTTGCTTCGCATCGGAGGGAAGGTCCAGGAAGCAAGCCTCATTAAGAAGGTCCAGCCCCGGTATCCTGAGGAAGCCAAACAGCGGCACATCACGGGCATGGTGGAATTCACAGCGGTGATTGGTGTTGATGGCAAGATTCGCGATCTGTTGCTGGTTCGAGGACCGCTTGCTCTCTATCAGTCCTCGCGGGACGCAGTCTTGAAGTGGGAATATAAGCCTGTTCACCTGAACGGCAAGCCGGTTGGAGTCATCACCAACATCGTTGTGAATTACGCAATGGGCTTCTGAGAACCGACGGCATCGGGAGCGGGATCCGCGTTTCAATCCGGCGTAAGATCTCCGGCTGTTAAATTGGTACGTTGCCACCGAAGAAGCCCAACAAGAGGCGCGCGCAAGCGGCGTCCAACAAGCCTGCTCAGCCATCGCCGCCGCCACCAACGCCAACTGCGAATCGCGTTCCGTGGCTGAAGATTGTCGTGCCCGTGCTCGGATTGGTGGGTGTCGGGATTGTCGGGTTTGTTCTGTGGCGGATCTATTTTGTGCATCAGAAAACCTTGCAGACTGGGTCGACGCCTTACGTGGGGAAAGAGAAGTGCGCGGAATGTCATGCCGCCGAGGTGCAGAGCTGGCTGAATTCGCATCATGCGCAGGCCATGCAGGTCACCAACGAGTCCACCGTGCTGGGCAACTTCAAGAATGCGACCTTCACCAAAGACGGCGTGACCTCGACGTTCTCAACCAAGGAAGGGAAGTACTACGTGCAGTCGGATGGTCCCGACGGCAAGCTGCATGACTACGAACTTCCGTACACCTTCGGCGTCTACCCGCTGCAACAGTATTTGGCGCCCTTTCCGCGTGGACGCTTCCAGAGTTTTGTGCTGGCCTGGGATTCGCACGACGCGGCCAC
The DNA here is from genome assembly GCA_963771305.1 of uncultured Acidobacteriaceae bacterium. GTDB lineage: Bacteria > Acidobacteriota > Terriglobia > Bryobacterales > Bryobacteraceae > CAJCIT01. The sequence goes on along the minus strand of CAVYTS010000024.1, from coordinate 9,023 downwards.
TGGGGGACAGCGCTGGTATCACTTATATGCCGATCAGAAGATGCCATCAACGGACCCGTTGCATTGGACGGGGCGCAACCAGACCTGGAACTACATGTGCGCCGATTGCCACTCCACCGACCTGAAGAAGAACTACGACTTAGCCAAGGACAGCTATCACACCACATGGTCGGAGATCAATGTCTCCTGCGAGACGTGTCACGGCCCGGGGTCGAAGCACGTGACGTGGGGACAGGAACACAAGAATAAGTCATCGTACCAACCGGGCGAAGGGGCGACCGGCCTGACCGTCATTCTGAAGCGGCCGGTGGGGATGTGGGCGGCCATCGAGCCGTTCAAAGGGACCATGCATTGGAAAGGACAGCCGCGCACGCGCGACGAAGTGAACACGTGCGCACCGTGCCATTCGCGCCGTCATCCCATCACACAGGACATCCAGCCGGGGCAGCCGTATTCGGATGCATACGTGCCCAGCCTGCTCGAAGAGGGCGTGTATTACGCCGACGGGCAAATCCAGGAAGAGGATTATGAGTACGGCTCGTTCCTGCAGAGCAAGATGTATGAGCAGGGCGTGAGCTGCGGCGATTGCCACGATTCACACAGCGCGAAGCTGGCGCAGACCAATTTGAATGCTGTTTGCGGCAAGTGCCATTCGCTGGCGAAGTTCGCCGCCGAAGAGCACACGCATCACAAGGTGACCGGGACTGGCGGAGTATGCGTCAACTGCCACATGACGACGCGCACTTACATGGGCGTGGACGCACGGCGCGACCACAGCTTCCGGGTGCCGCGGCCTGACTACTCGGTGGCCTACGGGACGCCGAACGCCTGCAACCAATGCCACAAAGACAAATCGAATGCCTGGTCAGTCGAGGCAGTTGTGAAATGGTACGGTCCGAATCGCCGTCATGAACAACACTTCGTTGAGGCGCTCGAAGCCGGGCGGCGCGGATTGCCGGATGGGGAAGGCGCGCTGGCCGGGTTGATCCGCGACACGAAGAAGCCCGGGATTGCGCGAGCGACGGCGCTCACGCTGCTTCCCCAATACTTGACCGAGCAGTCGATACCGGCTGTACAAGCGGCGACGGAGGACGCTGACCCGTTGGTGCGGAGCCAGTCGATAACGGCCATGGAGCCGCTCTCACCGAAAGCCCGCGTGAAACTGGCCGGGCCGCTGCTCAACGATCCCGTGCGCGCGGTGCGAGTCGAAGCGGCTCGCATGCTGGCCGGGACGTCGCCCGAGTTGCTGCAGGACGACCAGAAGGCGGCCTTGGAGCGCGACATCGCGGAGGTGGTTGCGTCCGAGATGGTATCGGCCGAGCGGCCCGAGAACCATGTGAACATGGCGCTGCTGGACATGAAACTGAACAAGTCGACGGAGGCGGAGGCGGAGTTGATGACGGCGCTGCGGCTGGATCCGAAATTCGTTCCGGCGATGGTAAACCTGGCCGATTTCTACCGGGTGCAGCAGCGCGATGCGGAAGGCGAGAAATGGCTGCGGCAGGCGATGGCGGCCGCGCCGGATGCGAGCGAACCGGTTCACGCGCTGGGTCTGCTAAAGGCCCGGCAGGGGCAGACGGCAGAAGCCTTGCAGCTGTTTGCCAAATCCGTGGAGATGGCGCCAATGAACGTCCGTTTTAGCTATGTCTACGCGGTAGCGCTGAATTCCAGTGGACAGGCGGACAAGGCGATCACGGTGTTGCGGCAGGCGCACGAACGCCTGCCGGCTGACCGCGAAGTGCTGTACGGACTGGTTACGTTTGAGCGCGATAAAGGCAATCTGAAGGACGCCATCACCTACGCGCAGCAGTTGGTTGAGCTGACGCGCGGCGATCAGAGTTCGAAGACTCTGCTGGCGGAGTTGGTCGCGAAGAATCGGTAGCGATTCAGGGCCTTGGTAGGGGCTGACGCTCCGGTCTAATGGCTCGGCATCATCGGTGTTGAGTTTCGCCGCTGCCTTGTAGCGAGGGGCGGGGTTGCCGATTTCCAGATGCTTATCATTAGAGACCGGGGTGAATTGGTTCCTCGAAACACCATGACCAAAAACTTAAGCCGGTCCATTTTGACATTGGTGCTGGCGGTGTTTGCGGTGCTCCTTGCTGGGGCGCAGGACGCTCCACATCCGGCCACCTCGGCGCCGCTTCCGGCACTTCCGGCTCCCCTCGGAGTGCCGAAGCCCGGGCTGGCCACTGACGCTCCCTACGCCCCGACGCCGATCTTGCCGGGCGGCGTCGTGGTGACTATCTATCCGCCGGGCTCGCCCTATCTCAACAAAGAGCGCGTTCATGAGGCCGAGCAATACAACATGAGCCAGGCAGTTCCAGGGCGGATCGATAGCATCGTCAACATTCACAACCCTTCCATCGAACTCCACACGGTAGAGCGCGGCCTGAATACCGGCACAGCGGTGATCCTGGTGGCGGGCGGCGGCCACAATTCGCTGAACGTGGGCAGCGAGAGCGCGGACTTCGTTCCGTTCTTCTATAACTACGGGGTCAACACTATTATTCTGCGAAGCCGGCTGCGGCGGGACGGTTACAACCCGCAGACCGATGAAGTGAACGACGCCGAGCAGGCTATGCGCCTGGTGCGTGCGTACGCCAAGGAGTGGAACATCGATCCGAACAAGATCGGCATGATGGGCTTTCTCGGCTGGGGCGGAACTGGCTGCTGCCGCGGCGGTGTTGTATGACGACTTCGACAAGAAGAACGGGGATCCCAGCGATCCGCTCGCGGGGATCTCCGCAAGGCCCGATTTCGTAGGCATCATCTACCCGGGCCCTTCGCCGTTTGCACAGAACCGCTCGGCGCCTCCGATACCACGCAATGTCCCGCCCGCGTTCCTCATCTGCGGCGGATCCGGCGACCGCGTCCATTCGATTTGGGCGATGGACTACTTCTCCGCGATGCTGGCGATCGGCGTGCCGAATATCGAGATGCACATCTACGGCAACGGGCGTCACCCGGGGGATCCTTTGCCCGACGGCAGCCACATGAGCGGCGGTTTGACGGACCGTAATGGCATCCCGTTCGGTACCTGGCAATACCGGTTCATCGACTGGTTCCGCGATCTAGGCTTCCTGCAGAAACCTGGCGTCGAGACGAAAGCGGCGAAGGATGTTGCGGCGTATCTGAGCGAGCCTGTGCCCGCGCGACCCAAATGACCGGCTCTGCCGGCACAGCGCTCATTCTTCGATAAAGATCTGCACGCGTTGGGCGGGTGCCGCCGTCTGTACAGTAGTTATGCCAATCACAAGTAAAGAGATCCGGCTCCTAAGCCGTCCGAAAGGCGAGCCGGTCGCTGAAAACTTCCAGCTGGCAGAAGCCGAGATCGGCGATCCGCAGCCGGGCGAGGTGCTAGTGAGGAATGAATACATCTCCGTTGACCCCTACATGCGCGGGCGGATGAATGATGCCAAGTCCTACGTACCGTCGTTCGAGCTTGGGAAGGCGATGACAGGCGGAGCGGTTGGGCTTGTGGTTCAGTCCAACGAGCCGACCCTTCCCAAGGGAACGTACGTGATGAGCATGTATGGATGGCGGGAAGCGTTCATCGCGCCGGCCGTAGTTCTTCAGCGTGTGGACGCAAGCCTGGCACCGCCATCCGCCTTCCTCGGGACCCTGGGAGTAACCGGCTTGACCGCCTGGGTGGGTTTGCTCAAGATCGCCGCGTTGAAGGGCGGCGAGATGGTGTTTGTGTCGGGTGGCGCGGGGGCGGTCGGAAGTATTGCTTGTCAGCTCGCAAAACTGCATGGCTGCCGCGTGATTGCCAGCGCGGGTGCGGCGGATAAGATTGCGTTTCTCAAAGATGAATTGAAGGTGGATTACGCGTTCAATTACCGCGACGGCGAGCTCGTCGAGCACCTGAAGCAGGGCGCTCCGGGCGGAATCGATGTGTACTTCGACAACACGGGTGGTCCGCAGTTGGAAGCGGCGCTGTCGACCTTGCGTGAGCGCGGCCGGATCGCTATGTGCGGAGCGATTGCAGGCTACAGCACGCCGGTGCCGGGACCGAGGAATCTACCTCTTGTAATTGGGAAACGGTTGCGGATTGAAGGGTTCATTGTTTCGGACTACTTAAAAGATCTGGGGCAGTTCCTGGCGGAAGCCGCGCCTGCGCTTAAAGCGGGCAAGTTGCTGAACCGGGAGACGGTTGTGGAAGGCCTGGAGAAGGCGCCCGAAGCGTTCATGTCACTGCTGCGCAGCGGGGATGGCCACATCGGGAAGATGGTTGTGAAGGTGGGGTAAGGGCCTAACGCGACTAGCGTTTGCACGTTTCAAGGGCGAGCAGCCGGTGGTGGGCGCCCGCCCCACGTCGTGGGCTAGCCCGCCCAATACTCTTCACTTAACAAACATTTCTATGATATTCTGTTCTAGAGCGCAGCCTCTCCTAGGGGTCACTCATGAACGAAACGAGGTTGGAATCAACCACTCTGCGGGCACTTGCGTACGATGGCCGCCGCGGGATTTTGCAACTGGAGTTCCGCACCCGGGCCATCTATCATTACTACGGCGTTCCTGCGGCGGTCTATGAAGCTCTGCTGGGCGCTCCTTCCAAAGGCAGCTACTTCAATCGGGTTATCCGGGGACGCTTTCCCTATTCTTTGTGCGCAAGTGCGCAAACCGGCTTGGCGGGGAAGGACTGATGTCACGCACAGTGGCTTCATTACCCGCTGGCAGCCGCATTACCGACTACATCAGTCTGGGCGTGGTAGCCAAAACCTTTCCGCTGGAAAAGATTCGTGTGGCGCTGGCGGCGACGGGGAAAGAGAGTGTGCGGCAGCGCGACCTGCCGGCGCATGTGGTCGTGTATTACGTGATCGCGCTGGCGCTGTACATGCAGTCGTCGTATCGGGAAGTGCTGCGTTGTCTGCTGGAAGGAATCCAGTGGCTGGTGGAACCCGCGGCGGGAATCAATGTGGCTGGTAATTCAGGGATCTCGCAGGCGCGAACCAGACTGGGATGGGAGCCGGTGCGGCAACTGCACGATGAAGTGGTCAGGCCGGTCGCGGTGGCGGCGACGAAGGGCGCATGGTATCGAGCGTGGCGTCTGATCAGCGTTGACGGCAGCACGCTGGATGTCGCCGACGAGAATGGCAACCACGAAGCGTTCGGGCGTCCGGGAGCCAGCCGCGGGGAGAGCGCCTATCCAAAGATCCGCTTCGTATCGCTGGTGGAGAACGGTACCCATGTCCTTTTCGGCAGCCGGATGGCGGACTATGCGACCAGCGAAATCGCGCTGGCAAAGACTGTATTGCCCAGTCTCGACAAGGGCATGTTGTGCCTGGCAGACCGCGGCTTTTTCGGGTTTGAGATGTGGAAGCAGGCGGCAGCTACGGGTGCGGACCTGTTGTGGCGGGTCAGAAAAAACATCCAACTGCCCTGCGAAAAACGCCTGCCGGACGGATCTTATCTGAGTCGCATCTATCCGTCGCAGCAGGACCAGCGGCGCGGGCGCAATGGAATCGTGGTGCGTGTGATCGAATACCGCCTGGAGGGAGTCGAAGGGGCGGAGCCGTTATACCGGCTGGCAACCACGATCCTCGACCACGAACTGGCTCCGGCCGCCGAACTGGCCGCGCTCTATCACGAGCGCTGGGAGATCGGCGTGTCCAGACAAGGACACATTGTCCAGTCGGTGAGAGACCGGCCGAGGTCAAAAGACTCAGACCTCGTAGCTGGGGAGGCACCGTGGCGCGAAAGCAAGACGGTGGAGCCCTCCGACAAACATACTCGAAAGGAGTGTGCGCAACGCACCAGGTTGCAACGTGCAGTGAACGCAGACGTAGCCTCGTTACACGAATCTCCGGTGGCTGAGACGGTCGATAACGTGCGAAAGCAGCAAGAGTTGTCCGAAACGAGTCCGACACGGCAGCTCTCACCGGCGGGGTATCAGCGGCGACATGGTGTGAAGGATGATGTGGAAACTGGAGAAGCCCTCGGTGCCCGGCGAAGAAAACTCGTCGAGGAGATGCCGGCTATAACCGCGAGTGGGAAGTGCTGGTATAGGCATCAGGGTGACGGATCGGATCGAAGTACCGTTGATGGGCGTGCAGCAAAACGCGCCCGGAGGGAAGGATCCGGACCGGTGAATGTTCCGTCCGTCAAGGCGAGGCAGGGGTGTTGTGTCAAGAAGACGCGAAAAGCGTCATGCTGTACGAAAAGATGAGGGTGGGCCCCTCGGAGCCGCTCTGTAGGGGGAGGCTTCAAACTGCCATAAGCTGCTACGGTCTAAGGGCTGCGGTGGTGAACGTTATGGTTAAAAGGCGTGGCATTTGATCACGTCATGTATGGGTTAGAGAGACGAGTGTAAACGAACCTTCGATGACGCATCGAAAACTCCTTACAAGGCATCGAAACCGGAGTCGCACCCTTACTCCGGGAGCAGCCTGGCGGTTACCTGCTTACTGGCCGGGTGATGTCCGGTGTATAGAAGGCGTGACTCTAGCCCGGGCTTTTCGTACGGAACTTGAGAACCTGGTTGACGATGGTAAGGGAAAAGGCCCAAGGAGACGAAATCCGAGGCTGAAAGTACCGAAGCGTTAATCAGGGGCGGACTGCTTCGTAGTAGCGGTGATCCGGGGTAATGCCCGAGGAGCGAAGGGAGCAGGTCACTCGTGTCGAGACCGTCAGGGTCAACGGGCAACCGGAGGAACTCGCTGGTTTCGGCAGAAGGCGGCAGCTTTCACTGAGTGGCACAACCGGATGAATCGAGAGGTTCACGTCCGGAATCTGTGAGCGCCTCGGGGTGAAATTCCCCGGGGCGACTCGGCAGATGACAAAGGCACCCGGCAGTCTGCAGGAACTGAGGCGGCGGATTTATCGAAAGGCGAAGTCTGAAAAGACGCATCGCTTCTGGGGTCTGTTCGTGCATATCACGAAACTGGAGACCCTGGAGGAGGCTTATCGAATCGCCAAAGGAAACGGCGGTGCCCCCGGCATCGACGGCCAGAGTTTCCGGGCATCGAGTCAGCGGGACGGGCTGCGTTTCTGGCGGCGGTGCGAGAAGATCTTGTCACAGGCAGGTACAAACCAATGCCCAACCGCCGGGTGGAGATCCCGAAGGGCAAGGGCAAAGTTCGAATACTTCAAATTCCTTGTATCCGCGACCGCGTGGTGCAGGGCGCATTGAAACTGATCCTCGAAGCAGTATTCGAGGCGGACTTTTGCGCGAACTCTTATGGATTTAGACCCAAGCGAACACCACATGGCGCCTTGGCGGAAGTCAGGCGCAGTGTGATGGGCGTATGTCCACGGTTATCGATGTTGATCTGTCGCGCTACTTCGACACGATTCGGCATTCGGTGCTACTGGATAAGATCGCCAAGCGGATCCAGGACCCACAAGTCATGCACCTCGTGAAGCAGATCATTCAAGCTGGCGGAAAGGTCGGTGTCCCACAAGGGGGACCGTTCACTCCCCTTACACAAAAGGTAATTTGGGGTGCTTGTCTGGTTTGGCGGTAGGCAACCGCCTGGCGGGGGTCCTTGTGGCACGGCAATGCTATGACGAATGGTGATGGTATCGTCTCCTATCTGAACGTCTTTGACGACGAGGCGTACGATTCGCTGGCGCTCGGTGATACTCAACGTATCAGCAGCACTGCGCAGGCGGACGAGAAACGCCGTAAGGGTTTCCGCCAGACGAAGGAAGGTTGCCCGATCGTTGGCCTGGTCAGCGATTGCCTGCAACTCAGCACGGAGCGCCTGTTCGCGTTGGCGCAGTGTTGGCATGCGCTCGCGCAACTGCTCGATCGAAAGAAGTGCTTCCTGGTAGGCGCACAGAAGTCGTTCGATACCCTTGCCAACATGCACTAATTCTCTTTGCAGGCTCTGTTCACGCTTTTGGGTCGGATCGGACGAGCGCGCTGCCGCCAGCCGGCGGTCAAGTTCCTGTTGGATCAGGGTTGGGTCCTCCAGCAGTCGGATCACCTCGGCCCAGACGATCTGATCGAGCAGATCCTGCCGGATCAGGCGGCGGTTGTCGCAGACAGGGCCACCCAGTTTTCGCCAGCTGTCGGAGCCAATACATTTGTAGTAATGAATTTTGCGTGCGCTGGTGCGCGTCGATGTTCGCGAAAAAGCATAGCCACACTTCCGACAGCTGACCAGCCCCTGCACGATACTCGGCTCTATGGTGCGGCGGCGCGATCGTAACTTATTCTCTTGCAGGAGCTCCTGAGCGCGGGCGAAGGTATCATCGCTTACCAGTGCCGGCACGGGGATCTCGATCCACTCTTCGCGTGGGCGCTCATGCCCTGCTGTAGTGCTGGGCGTAATCACACCCCGCCGACGCTGCGGACGGACAACGCGCGTCCGTGCGGAGGCGCGGGTCTTGCCGAAACAGGCCACACCGCGATAGGCAGAGTTGCGCAATACAGCCCAGACAGTTGAGCGTTCCCAGCGAGCGCTGGCTTTGCGAGTCGGGATGCCTTCGGTGTTGATCTGGCGGGTGATTTCCCCAATGCTGAGTCCTGCAACTGTGTACATCTCATAGATACGCTGCACCACCCGGGCCTCCGCTTCAAGAACGGCGTACGCGGCAAGTGTCTCGTCTGTCTTGCGAATATAACGGTAGCCATACGGAGCACCGCTCATCACGCTGACCTCACCAGACTGCGCCCGGTGTCGTTTACCGCGGCGCGACCGCTCCAGAATCTGCGCCCGTTCATATTCAGCAATCATCCCCTGAAACTGAACAAGCAGTTGATCTTCCGCGCTGGACCCCTGCGGCGCCTTGACAAACAAGCGTCTCGACTCCGTTGCGGGCCAGTTCCTCGATCAGCAGAATTTGGTATGCGTACTTTCGGCTCAGGCGGTCCGGTGCGTACGCGAGCACAACCTGGATCTGCCCTTCTGCGGCAAGGTCTCTCACACGCTCAAGGCCCGGCCGCTCTAGCGTTGCTCCGCTATAGCCCTCATCTTCGAAGACCCATTCTTCGGGTACCTCCAGATTGTGCCCCTTGGCGAACTCGATCAGCAACGCCGTCTGGCTCGCTATCGTGTGCGCCTCGCGCTGCTGCT
>CAVYTS010000023.1:0-43205 GCA_963771305.1 uncultured Acidobacteriaceae bacterium | reverse complement strand
ACGAGACTTAACAGGCGGAATCCTTCCAAGGCATTGTATCAGTTAGGCTTAGGGCCGAAAGGAGCAACTTTTGTGGCATTTCCGTGCTAGGAAATAACACGCCTGTCATGCCCGCGGTATGCGGGCCGGGATTTACTCCTAATCGACGGGCTTGGGGGCGGTGGCGCAGCACTGTCGTATCAGGCTTTGACCGCGTTCTGCCGCCGGCAAGGGATCGGGCAAGAGCCCATCGTGCCCTCGGGCCGCTATCACTTCGAGCCAGGCGTCGAGATGCAGCACGACACCTCGCCGCACGAGGTCATCGTCGCTGGACGCAAATACAAAGCGCAGACCGCCTCGGCGGTGCTGTGCTACTCGCGCCTGCTCTACTTCGAGATCTGGCCGCAGTTTCAACGTTTCGATTGCAAGGCGTTTCTCACCGCAGCGCTGCGCTATATGGGCGGCGCGCCACAACGCACGATGATCGATAACACGCACGTGGTGGTGTTGCGTGGCAGCGGCAAGCAAATGGAACCAGTGCCCGAGATGGCGGCGTTCGCAGAGCGTATGGGATTCCGTTTCGCGGCGCACGAGATCGGCGACGCCAATCGTTCGGCGCGCGTCGAGCGGCCGTTCCACTTCATCGAAAACAACTTCCTTGCAGGCCGCACCTTCGCCAGTTGGCAGGATCTCAACAGCCAGGCGCGCCAGTGGTGCGACCGCGTCAATACGACGTACAAGAAGCATCTTCGCGCGATTCCGCGCGAACTCTATGCGATCGAACGATTGCATCTGAAACCGCTACCGGCGTGGCTTCCGGAAGTCTACCGACTGCATCAACGCATCGTCGATACCGAAGGCTACGTGGCGCTACACACCAATCGCTACTCGGTTCCCGCGGCTTTCATTAGCCGCCGTGTGGAGGTTCGCGAAACACGCGAGAAGATCGAGATCGAACTCGACGCCCGACGTATCGTCACGCACACACGTCTTCTCACAACCGATCAGCGTGTGACACTGCGCGAGCATCGATCTCCACGCGGCGAAGCCCGCAAGCGTAGCGATCCGCATCCGGATGAGCAAGCGATCCTCAACGCTGCTCCGGAGATCGCTCTCTATGTGGAGAACCTGAAACGCAAGGGCCGCAAGGTCATCGGACTCGCTTTGCGGCAACTGCTGCGCATGTTGCGCGAATATCCCCGCGAGCCGTTTCTGGGCGCCATCGCCGAAGCTGCGCAATACGGGCTCTACAACCTCGACCGCGTCGAACGCATGATCCTGCGCCGCGTGCAGCGTGACTTCTTCCTGCTGGAGGACCACAACGATGAATGAAGAACTCGATCAGTTGTTTCGCAACCTGAAGCTGCACCGCATGCATGCGCTCTTCGACGAACAACTGCGGGCCGCCGATCAGCAACAGATCACCTACACGGACTTCGTCGCCGGCTTGTTGCGCGCGCAATGGCGCGACCGGCAGGAGAACGCGCTTGAATGGCGCATCCGCCGCGCGTGCCTGCCGGAACGCTGGGCTCTGGAAACATTTCCGTTTGCCAAACAACCGGGCGTGAACCGTAAGCAGATCCGCGCGTTCGCCGAACTCGACTACGTGGCCAAGCACGAGAACCTGGTGTTCATTGGTCCGACAGGCGTCGGTAAAACCGGACTCGCCTGCGGCATTTTGCTGAAAGCTTTGCAGAATGGATTGCGTTGCCAGTTTATCCTCGCGCAGGATCTGTTCGATGAGATGTACGCTTCGCTCGCCGATCGTTCGACGCGGCGGTTGGTGAATCGCCTGGCGCGTTTGGACGTCTTATTGATCGATGAAATGGGTTACGCCAACCTCAGACCGGAGCAGGCCAATGTTTTCTTCAAGCTGATGGAGGAGCGTTATCATCAGCGGTCGACCATCATTACAACGAATCTTGCCTATGAAGAATGGGCTGGTTTTCTGGGCAACAAGACGATGGTCGATGCTTTGCTGAGCCGTGTGCGGCATTACTGCCACACGGTGCGGATTGACGGTCCGTCGCTGCGTGAGCCGCAGGGCTGATGCCGATGGACTCTTCTGAATACGTGCGGCGCGTGTTGGGCGCTTATCGCGCGACGCCCGGAACGTGTGGCGCGGCGCGCAAGCCGGACCGCGCGTTTGCTCTGCAGTTATTCGCCCGCGGCGTGCCGTTGGCTGTGGTCGAGAACGCGATGGTGTTGGCATGCGCGCGGCGACTGGAGCGTCCGGCGGAGGCTGCTCCGTTGAGCATGATCCGCTCGCTTGCCTACTTCTCTCCGGTCATTGACGAAGTGCTCAGCCTTCGCGTCGATGACGCCTACTTCCGGCATCTTCGCCAGCGTTTGGCCCGCATCCTTCAGCAACCGTCCTAGCTCTGCCCCCATTCACGCCTGCGGCGTGGATGATGTTGTCTCTCCCATCAACACATCATCCGACAGCGCGCCTATCGGCGCGGATGATGATCCGTGTGCCCAGCGGCTTTCTCGCTATTTCATGTCCAGCTTCTTGACGTGGCAACTCTATCCGAGCACAGGTGGTCAACTTCTCGTAAGCGCCGAAGGCCAAGGTTGCGCCTTCACCCCGGTCTCTGGTGGCGATAAGGTCGGCTTTGCATCGTCGACGTTCGGAAAGGCACCTGTCAACGGTTTGCGATATCCAAGCGTCGGCGACACAACAGGATGGTACATCTGGTGCGGTGAAGATTTCTCGATTGCATCCGATTTCTTTCAGGCGCTTTGCATCAAACACTTAGTGGAAAAGCTGCCCCTCACATCAAAGCTATTGGCGCTTCCTCCTGGATACAGATTTCTAATCCCTAAGATTGGCCAAATCGACATTTGGTTCGATGAGAGTCTGTTGATCGTCTGACGCACGTGCCTACCCAGGTACGGGGGAATCGCGCGATTACCGACGAAAACGCCGTGTATCAGTCGTAATCCAGTAAGCCTCAGTCTCTATCCGCTTCTCACGGTCATGTTGTAGCCGGTGGACCGAACGGCATTCACTTCGGGAAGATCGGGGCCGCGATACAAATCGGACGCGAGCACTGAGCGCTATGATTTGCCGGTGAGATGCCTCCAGTAGAGTTCTGGCCGTTCAAGGATTCCTCGAGTGACTTGATAGTGGGATGTTTCCTCCAGCGACGTTGGGCTCAGTTTTCCAGTGTCGAAGCAGACGATCTGGGCGCCGGGGTATGTCATCAAGATTGGGGAATGCGTCGCGACGACAAACTGAGAAGTGCCGGACATCACATGATCGTGGATCAGCGCTAAGAGGGCAAGTTGGCGCTGTGGCGACAGGGCGGATTCCGGCTCATCCATAAGAAAGAGTCCGCGGCCGATTCGGTTTTCTAGTACCGCCAGGAATGCTTCTCCATGTGATCGGGTGTGTAGAGACCGACCACCATACCGGCCGTAAGGATCTCCGTCGAAGTCAGGGTCCAGCTTGCGTTCATCCAAAAGGGAAGCAAAGTGAGCCTGAAATTCTGCTCGGAGAAAGTATCCGTCTGTGGGGCGCTTCCTGAACGACGGTCGCAGAACTCTCGCCAGCAAGCTTTCCCTTTCTGGTCGATGCTGATCCGCCAGTTCATTCCGGCCTCCGCCCGACACCGGAAACCGACAAAGCGCCGCGATGGCCTCAATTAATGTGGATTTGCCGGTCCCGTTCTCACCCACCAGAAATACAACAGGTGACTGAATCTTCAAATCCAGTTCGGCGACAAACGGTAGTGTGAAAGGGTACCCGGGTTCCACCGGTATCCGGTCCGTCAGAACCTTCAGGCCGAGCAGATACGGCACATGACTCCCCATGCACACAGGATAGTTTGGCGCCTCTCCCAAGTCGCGCCCTGAGCGACCTGTTTAACCCGGGGAAGTTGATGCCCGACGGCGCTAATAGTCTATGGTTGAACAGCGCCCAAGTCTTCGACGTCCGTGGAAACTCACAACACGCCTGGATTACAGATCAGAACGCCGAGTATCAGTCCGAATCCGATAAACCCTCCGGGAAGAGTGATGGTTTCTGCTGGTGACGTGATTGACTTAAGGCGGCGAAAGCGGTGCACGGAAAGGGTCCAGTCGCTTTCCCTGCTTCAACGCTGGAGGAACATCTGCTCGACGGATAGGGTAGTATTAAACGCGACCTAACTGTTCCGGCGATTGGTCGCCAATCAAAGGCTGCCCTCACGCGCGATAATGCTTCCAGTAGGCGCACTCCGGACTCTCGACGTTGTGTGTGCGTGAAGAATCGATTCGGGCCTTTACCAATGAAGATTTTGTGCTTTGCAGCTGTCTTAATTGGATCCTCAATGGTCGAGGGGCAAACTGATTCCGTGTTCAATGTTCAGGGACTTCTGAAACTTGTAGATCAGCCAGCTGCCGCTACCCCCGTAGAGGCACTAGCTTTTCGCATCCATCCACTTAGCGGTGACGGTAATGACGTCGAAGCTCGACCGGACCGAGATGGAAAGTTTACTCTTAGTAATGTCCGGCCGGCGCGTTATTCATTGGTTTTTCCAATGCCGGGTCGCGTCGAGAGCTTTGCGAACAGATCCGACGAGCTTGCTCCTGACGGATTCGAGCTAGTTTCGCGCGAGACGGGTCCGCTTGTGCTGGTAATCAGCATGAAGTCGGCCGAGGTTTCTGTAACCGTAAAACCTTTTCCAGCTAACCGCAGCGATATCGTTGCTCTGCTCGCACCGGCAGATAATCATTTGACGCTCCGCGAATCCTGCTACTTAAACCGGATGAGCGGACCGCAAACCACGTTTCTCTTTGTTCCGCCGGGTAAATATCGGATTTTCATCTTCGACGCTCGGTTTCAACAAGACGTTGCCGCCTACGCGCCAAGATTTCCTGGTTTCTTGAAGAATCAAGCGACATCGATCGAGGTGCCTGGGAGCGGCCGCACAGAAGGGACAGCGAGCTATTTGGATGATGAGACGATCAAAGAGGCCATTCGTCTGGCGGGCCCGCCAAACCTCCTCGGCCGCCCAAGGTAAATCGCCCAAACCGGATGTGGTTTGCAGCAGAACCGCAGAGAACGCGATCACTGTGTCGGCTTAGGGCCTCGCCGTTTGCGCATCGAGATGGCTCGATTTCCATGATTGGAGACGACAACGCCGTTTCACATTCCCTAACGGGCATTCAGAAATCTGGTAAACGAGTACGGTCCCTTAGGGGAAAGCCCCCGCTGCTCGGGGGCATCGAAAGCCGTTGTCGACGGGCCTATTTACATCGGATGCACAAGGTTCGAGCGCCGGAGAGGTCGCCGCCCGTCCGTTCCAGGAACTCGGCTCCCAACGGATTTAGGTCAAGGTCGACCTCTGCATGGATTTTGTCCGAGTCGTCAACCCAGAAAGCCCCGATCGGGCCATAGTTTGGCAAAGCTAAAGGTCCGGGAGACACAAGCAATACAAACATCAGGTGACGAAGATGGTCCGGTCGAGGATGCGACACTCCCGCATCCATCGTGACCGTGACGCCGTCGATAACGATGGCCCCGCCCTCTTCTGCCATCACGAACTCATCGGGTCCAATCGGGAGCATGTCGGCGGGTACGTCTTCCGGAAGAGGGCGATCGTAAACGCCGCGCTGAAAAGAAAGCTTTTCGAGTAGCCGGTATTTGCGCCAGGTGAAAACATTGTAGTCGTCGTGGTCTGCCTCGCTCTTCAATACCTTCGCCAGTACCAGCGAGGTGTCTTCTAGAGCAATATCGAGCGACTGAGTTGCGGCGTGTTCAACTATCCCGACGTCCAGTTCAATTGAGGTTTTACCCAGCTTCTTTGCCTCGCGGACGCGCCACTTCAAGGTGCCCCGATCGTCTTGTGTTGACTGATCTTGCCCTAGAATCACCGCCGAAGCGGATGCCAGAATGAACCCGGCCGCGATTGCCGTCCGGAGCACATTGCCGATGATGGTGCTTCGGATCGGTTTCATATCGATCTACCGGCCCGGGAATCAGCGGCAGTGACGCGGCGATGGAAGTCGCGTCGTCGCTGGAAGTTACGCGGCCCCAGCCGCCGGTACTGATTTCACTAGAAACGCCGCCATGCGTTTATCGTACACCCTCCCACAATCATTAGCGACGACAACGCCGTTTGTCAGGACCTTGATTGGTTTTCAGAAAATATGGAGAAAGTTCATTGTGCCCGTTACTTCTTTCCTTGAAGCCTCTGCAATTCCAACCCACCCTGGAGACCTATTGCCTGACCGGTCACGTAGGTGTATTTGAGTTGATCTGCCTTCGCCGCTTCGCCCGTGCTTTTGAGAACGTACCGTGTCGGCCCCAGAGTTCGACCTTCCTCATCGTAGATTGTGCATGTGTTGTACTTAGGCGAAGTTGTTAAGCAAAGCACCCAACCTCCTCCATCGACGCCGCCGGCCCACGCCGCCTCGGAAGGCACGCCGCTCATTCTGGCGGGCGGATAAGGCCGATAACAGGCTGCCTGAAACAACCCAACGGACAGCAACGCGGTAATAGGAATGATCCGTCGGCTGACCCTCATTAGGTGTATTGTATGGCGCTGATTCAGTAAATGCGGGTATTGGCAGCACTAAACCATGCCGCTACAAGAACTTGCAGGGATTTCGCCTGATATGTCCCGTTATCGTCTGCGATCCTCTCCCGACAGGTCTCTTAAGGAGAAAAACGGATGATTGCGGGCCAGCGTGCGGCCCTCTCTTGGCTACCGATAACACCAGATATCGGACCAGACACCCGACGGCGATGGACTTGGAAGCCTGCGTGGGATCGAGCGTTCGGTCAACGGTTACTAAGCGGATTCTGGCGGGACGCGTAACCATGGAGCGCAGTCGCCGTCCGGGGCACAGACTGCGTCCGACGCGCCTCTTGAACGCTCGTACGCACAGCCTCCGACGTTTGCTTTAGCGATGTAATCATTGCATCTTTAGAGACGCGGCGAACGATCGGCTCGACGAACCATCGATATGACGAGGGAATATCGCGGCTGAGCGCAATGATTTCGAGCTCTATGTACACTCCGCCATCCCGTTCTTCGAGCCTGGAGATGCTATACAGGCGCCAGATGAATCCGCTGCCGGTATCCGGGGACATTTTGCGCTGACCGGCTCGCCCATAGTCGTCGATCTCCTGGATCCGAGTTGTGCGCGACAAACTATAGATGCGTCCAGAGCCCAAGTTGACGGAGGTTGATTGGTACTCGTTCACAAGCGCGGTATCTTCGAACAACGACTTGTTGAGGAAGGTCATGGAGAAGCGATCGCCATCTTCCGAAAGTTTTAGAGGCTTGGCTTCGATCACATTCGGCTTGTAGTAATCCGGGTAACGGCCGTAATCGCGGATAACCGACTGAACTCCGCCGAGCGTTACATTCGGAATGAAGGTCGCGGCAATCCAGTCGTGAATGAGCCCGGAAGGCACGGCCTGAGGATTTCGTTGATCGATCGGCGCGACTAGAATCTCGCCTGAGCGGACTCGTCCGGTGCGACCTGGCTGCTCGTCGATCCAGAGGAACCTGCCTCCTGGCTGAAGCCGGGCCTGCATGCGCGAATTTGCCTCGCGGACGTATTGGTCCCATGCAGTGAGTGTTTCGGGTTTAAGCCTGAGATCGGATGCCTTCAGCGCCAGAGGGATAGAAAAGAGGAGCGGAGCTAGCACGGCGGCGGCGATCCGAAGGCGCGAGGCCAATCCGGCCCATGAAATCCACAGGTAGAGGGTCTGATGAGTCACCGGCCGTTCGAAGCTTCCTACCTTTGGTGATGCGACCACGGCCAATTACGTATCAGCTTTCCACGCCTGTATAAAATACGAGAGCCTTATGGACGGCAGCTGCCGCCCACGGCGTTCGCAGTTGAGCATAGAAACGTTTGAACCGACGCTTGAGTCTACTCGACGTGAGAGTATGGGCGGTCGCCTGCAAAAGCATTGATTGTCCGGGTAGATTCAGGCTTCGGGACAGCCCGGATAAGGTATTCCGACCGAAGGGAACGTCCATAAGCCAGCGTTGCGTATTTTGCGGGGAGAAGAACACCTTTTTGAAAGCTGATGCCTTTGAGGAGTTTACCCAACCTGATAGGCCTTCCCGGTTACCCGCCAAAAAGGTAGTTCCGATCCATGCTCGATCCAACGGATCTTCTGCACCCTTAAGCCCCGATCTGCAGGTCCTTGTTAAACGCAGGCGCATGGGCGGTCCAGTCGTCGCAGGATTCCCCGCCAAGGTGGACGAAGCGTTTGGCAAGTGTTGGAATCCCCTAAGCCGGGAAGAGCGTCGTGCCGATTCGTGATGTATGGGCTACCGCCGGAACCAGTTTGCTCTGCGTCCTGAAGCAGACACCGCCAAGCTCAACAGCTTCAAGCGGCGTCTGCCAACAAATCTATCACCGAGTCGCGTTTTCAGTCTCCACGACTCTGCGGCAAGGGTTAGCCAACCAGGGCTTAGGCCTGCCGAAGATCCACTGGATTGAGGGGTGAGCGTTTGGGATTGAACGAAGGCCACCACGAGTACTGGCCCACGTCCTCAGAAACATCCGCTTTCCGAAAGGTATTCACCTCACCGCAATATTCACACTGTTCGATCAGGGTGCTTCCCTCAAATGGAAACACGCTCTGCAGAGTGCCCGGAATTACGAATTTCGCCGGACAATCAATCGTTTTGCACTGAATCGCCCAGACTGGGCTGTTGTTGTCCATGCCCTGGGGACGACATCCGCGGCCAAAACGTTTCCGTGCACAATCACCTGCTATTCCATCATGGCGACGGATGGGGAGAAGCTTGGCGCCAAAGTTGCCCGTTTTCAGTCTCCACGACGATTTGAATAACGCTCGGTATACCTGCGGCGAGGGTTAGCCAACCACGGCTTAGACCGGCCGAAGATCCACTGGATTGAGGAGTGAGCGTTTGGGATTGAACGAAGGCCACCACGAGTGCTGGACCACGGCCTCAAAAACATCCGCTTTCCGAAAGGCATTCACCTCACCGCAGTATTTACACCGTTCGATCAGGGCGCTCCCCTCGAATGGAAACACGCTCTGCAGAGTGCAAAAAGGGCACGGGCGCAAAAATCACCGGGCGTTATTTTGCGCTGCATGACATCGCAACGGCGAGTCTCAGCATGGTAGACAAGGACCGCAAGCTACTTCTCTAGTCGGATGAAGCGGGCGACAGGAGCTTAATGCCTCAGTGGTCACCCCTAATCCGGCCAATGGCGGTCACCAAAAATCCGGCCAATGGGCAGCGAGGTAAAACGATCGGATGGGCGGCCTCGGACGGGGCACCACTGATCGGTATTTCCATTCCTTCCCTTCGCCTGTGTTTATGACCTAACTCCTTGCAGGAGAAAGGGTCAAGGCCGAGCACGGGCGAGCCGAAGGAAAGCCTTGACGCTTCTCCTGCAAGGAGTACTCGATCACAATTGGGCGAAGGGAAGCCCCGCTTTATTGGCCGGATTTTTGCTGACCGCCATTGGCCGCTTTGGGGTGACCGCCGAGGCTTAATGTTCGGCGTCATGCATCGCGGTGGCGAACGCAAAGTCGCCGAGCGCTCGTGTCAAAGCTGAAGAAGGCGATGGTAGATAACCCCGCCAACTGTGCCCGATTTTGTGCCCACCGGCAATCAGCGTGGAAGCGCGGACCGTTCCCGAGGCGATTGACTACTCAGACGCCAACTAGGAGGAGCGCGACGTTTCTGGCGGCCCAAAACTCTCCTCTTGCCGCTTGAGCTGTTTACGCAGCGATGCCAAACAGAAGGCATGCGGCGAGACTTGAAGGGTAAGCCTAGGAAGCAAAAGCCCAAGGGCCAGTCACTCGAGAAGGCCAAAGAAAAGCCGCGCAAAGCAGCGTCGGAGGCTCCCAAGGATCTGAACAGATCGGTAAAGTGACAGACCGACTCGAAGGGTGGCACTGTCTTCGGCAAAACTAGGTCAGATTGCTCTCTTGAGGTAGAGCTGATCAGGTTTCTCAGAGTCACTGCCAGCGGTTGAGCCCATTCTGGGTTCCGAAGTCCTCAAGATCCCTGGCGTTATCATGTCATATCGTTCCGAATCGGAACGTATCGGGAACTGCGATCAGGTTGCTAGTGGAAGGGCTCTTACCAACACCTATCGGTCAGCCTCGGGCTCGATGTCCCACAAGACTTCAGGCCCGCCTTAATTCTGTAGATTCAATACCTAGACAGTCTACGCCAGGTACACGGTCTTGTCCGGCGCCGCTCAGAAACCCTCGATCATCCAGACATTACTGTTGAGAATGTCGCTCCGTATGGCAATGTAGCGGCCATCCGGTGAAGGTATGCCCCAGATCATAGCTCCCCCTTTGTTTTGCCAAAGCATCCGAGCTTTTCCCTTCAAATCGACGTAAAGAAGGGTTTCGCCTTGAGACGAGACCGAGCCGCAATAAAGCCCTTTACCGTCAGGCGACCAGTCCAACCCTGTTATTGCCGGCCAGCCCTTCATCGTGATTTCGTGGTCGGTCTCACCCGACAACGACAGCAAGCGAATATGAATTTCTGGCTCGCCACTTCGCGAAATCGCGACCGCCGCTCCACTCGGGGAGAGATCGTAGGTCTCACCGTATCCGTGTGCGGGGTCGTTTTCCACGGTCCGAAGCACCCTCCCTCTGCCCCTCACCGGATCAAATGCGGAGATAATGAACTGTTTCTGATCCGCGCTGGTTTCGAAAAGGACGCACAGGTTTGCGGGAGCCTGAGCACACTTGAAGCCTCCCCCGTTCGGCATGTCCAACACAAACTGGGGCGCACCGCCGCTTGCGGGAATGCGCAACATTCGCATCGAGTGGACCCTGTTGCCTCGCGGATAATCCGGAACGAGTAGCCATGCACCGTCGGCGCTTAGACGCAAATAGTAAACACTTTGCTGTCCCGTGAACACAGCTTCAGGGGTCGCCGTGCCGATTGCTTGCTTGAAAACCCCCCAGGTTCCATTCCGGCTTGATGTGAAAAACAAAGCCTTACTGTCTGGAGTCCATGCCCTGGGCTGATCGAAAGACTCGCCATTGGTCAACGGCCTGGGTATCTTCATGCGCGTTCCGCCGTCGGCGAGTTCGCCCAGAAAAAGTTGCCCCAAGTATGCTGACTTGAGGAGTATCAGCCGCTTCCCATCCGCACTGGCGCTCATTCCCCCTGAGAGGGAAGATCCAGCCCACTGGGTTATTTGTTTCGGCTTACCGATGAGGGTGCCGGCATGGTTATCGATACGGACCTGCCAAAGGTTGCCGTCAGTCGATAAACTGGATTCCCGCGGCGAGTAGATAATCCGCCCGTCCGGAAGCCAGCAAAAGCCTTCCAGAAGTCTTTCTGAGGACACAACAACAATTCGACTTGTTCCCCTGAGATCGCAAGACTCAATCGAGTACTCAGTGCTAAGGGTTTGCGCAACATTAACTAGTACGCCGAAATCGGAAAGAAATCATTGCGCGTTGCTTTGACGGGCCCCATCAACGGGCCTCCACACCGCCTACAAGCTCTGTAAACACTGGAGAAGTCGCGATCACGGTCCGCCTACCCGTGCTTCTGTCGATTGTGTTATAGTTCCGAGTGAAATGTTTGATTAGTCGGAACTCTAACATTATGCGCCCACTCTCCTTCAATCCCCAAGATCTCCGCAAGCATCTCCTTCGCCACAAAATCGCTACTTTGCCCGAACTCAAAGCGGCTCTCGGCACGTCCGCCGACCTTACCGTCTTTCGAAAGCTCAAGCTCCTGGATTACCTTTCCAGCTATACCCATCGCGGCCGCTACTATGCCCTACGCGAAGCCGCCCGCTTCGATGACATCGGCCTGTGGTCCCACGATGCAGTTTGGTTTTCCCGTTACGGCACCCTCGTCTCTACCGTCGAGTCCTTCGTCAACCAGTCCCCGAACGGCTGGTTCGCCGATGAACTGGCCGACGTTCTTCATGCTGAGGTCCAAGATCCCCTCCACGATCTGGTGCGCGCCAACCGCCTGCGCCGCTCCGAGGTGGCCGGACGATTTCTTTACACCTCCGCCGATGGCCGGCAAGCTCGCGGTCAACTCCGCACTAGGCAAACCGCCCAGTCGGTCCCTCTACTGACCGATGCCTCCGCTCTCCAGGTGTCTCCCGATGAACTGAAAGCGGCCATCTTGCTTTTCTACAGTCTGCTTGACGAGCAGCTGCGTCGCTTGTTTGCTGGGCTGGAATCCATCAAGCTGGGTCACGGAGGCGATAGCGTTCTGGCCGAATTCCTCGGCTTGGACCCGCACACCGTCGCTCGCGGACGCCAACAACTGCTCGATCAGAATGTATCGACGGAGCGCACCCGCCGTTCTGGCGGCGGCCGCAAACCGGTCGAAAAAAAACCGCCGACATCGTCACACTGATCGAGTTCCTGCTCGAATACGACACTGCCGGCGATCCCATCACCGGGTTGAAGTGGTCTCGGCGCACTACGGAGAAGATTGCCATGGCGCTGGGCGACTTCGGTGTCAATGTTAGCCCCAACACCGTCGCTCGTCTCCTCCATCAGATGGGCTATTCCCTGCGGGTCAATCACAAGAAACTCTCCACCGACTTTAGTCCCGACCGCAACGATCAGTTCCTTTATCTGAGCGATCTTCGTCAGCGCTTCCAACGCCGCGGCCTGCCCATCATCAGCGTCGATACCAAGAAACGCGAACTGGTCGGCAACTTCAAGAACCCTGGCGCGCGCTGGGATCTATCTCCCCGCTTGGTCAACGACCACGATTTCCGCTCGGATTCCACCGGTGTCGCCATCCCTTACGGCATCTACGATCTGCTCGCCAATCGGGGAGCGGTCATGCTGGGCGTCTCGCATGACACATCCGCCTTTGCGGCGCACGCCATTGCACATTGGTGGCGCCAGGAAGGCGCGGTACGCTATCCCCGCTCCCGTCAACTCCTCATCCTGAGCGACACCGGCGGCAGCAATGGCGCTCGTCGCCGCACCTGGAAAACCGAACTCCAATCTCAGTTGGCCGACTCCCTCGGCCTGACCCTCACCGTGGCGCACTACCCGACCGGCGCTTCCAAATGGAACCCCATTGAACATCGTCTCTTTTCCGAAATATCCAAGAACTGGGCAGGCGAACCACTCGACACTTATCAGAAGATTCTCAACTTCATCCGCTCCACGAGAACGAATACCGGCTTGTCGGTCACCGCTCAACTCGACCGTCGCAACTATCCCACCGGCGCCAAACCGACACCCGAACAGCTTCAATCACTTCGACTGAAACCGCACCAGGTTCTTCCGAAGTGGAACTACACCATCTCACCCAATCTGTGAAGTTGTTTTTGCGTCAGCCCTAAGGGCACTGTGCTGTGCCTTTATTAAATAGGCCAAGCGCTGCCCGTCCGGAGACCACTCTACGTCTTCAATCGTTTCGTCTTTTCCGAGTCCGAGGACCTTTTGCGGGTTGTCTCCCTGGACACCCATCACCCAAATTTCTCTAGGGTCATCCGAGTCCCCGAGGGGGCTGAAACTGATGTGGGCCCCGTCGGGCGAAACCCCCAGACCCACCGCGCCCTCGCGAAGCTCTTTCGGCGATTGGCCCACTAACGACACCGTCCAAATGCTCTTGTGCCTGCCAGGTTCGAACACGTCAGCGAGCAATTGTGTGCTATCAGGAAACCACGAAGCGCCATACCAGTAGCCGCTGGCTGGCATACCGGCGGGCCTTGGAATGAGTCGTTCTTCATGGGTCGAAAGAAGCTTTACATGAATCGCGCCCGAGTCCGAATAAGCAAAGTATTTGCCATCGGGAGAAATGACGGAGCTCAACACAGGGTCCTTGCTGGAGTTGAAGGTAAGACGTTTCTGAGTGAGCTCAACCGAAGGCTTCTTAGAGAACTCGTCTCTGGAATTTGGAGAGCGCTGCATTAAAGCCCACGCCAACGCACCCAGTGCTGACACCACAACCACACTTCCTATGGCAGCCCTCTGATAGCGCTTGATGACGCCCGCGATAACGATGGAGTCTGACGTTGGTGCAGGTGACGTCTCACTCACTGGTTCTGCGCCCGCGGGCTGCGACGACGCTGTCTCGGGCCAGATAGAGTTCGTATCGCGCTTCAACCGTCTAAGATCGGCGCGTAACTCCGAAGCATGCTGGTAACGGACATCCCGATCCTTCTCCAGCGTTTTGTTGATGATCCTTTCCAACTCCACCGATGTTCCCGGGTTCAAACGCACCGGCGACACGGGTGCCTTGTGCAGGATCGCGTCAAAGACTGCGGCCGTGGTGTTGCCTGTGAACGGCCGTGCGCCCGTTGCCATCTCATACAGCACCACACCAAACGAAAACAGATCCGTGCGGGCATCCAGATCTTCTCCCATCGCCTGCTCGGGCGACATGTAGGCGATCGTCCCCACCGCGCTGCCCGGACTGGTGAGCATCGCTTCGGTCACCACGTCCGCAGCCGGCGCCGCTTTCGTCTCCGCGTTGTCCGGCGTCAGTTTGGCCAAACCGAAGTCCAGAATCTTGGCCTGACCGCGCGGCGTCACGAAAATGTTCGTCGGCTTGATGTCGCGATGAACGATGCCTTTAGAATGCGCAGCGTCCAACGCGTCGGCAACTTGAATCGCAATCTCGACCAGCTCGTCGGTCTTCAGCCGCTTTGCAGCGATGCGCTCCTGGAGGGTCCGGCCCTCCAGCAACTCCATAACGATGAAGGGGCGGTGGTCGTCTTCGCCGATGTCGTGAATGACGCAGATATTGGGATGATTTGGGGCCGAGGCCGCGCGCGCTTCGCGCTGAAATCGTTCTAAGGCAGCGCGATCTTCCGCGTAAGTCTCGGGCAGGAACTTGAGGGCCACGCTTCGGCCTAAGCGGGTGTCTTGCGCTCTATAAACCACTCCCATGCCACCGCTGCCAAGCCTTTCCAGGATGCGGTAGTGAGAGATGGTCGTGCCGATCATGACTTACGCCGCCAATCAGACGGGGAATATCATGCGATTCTACCTCACCGCAAAGTCTGCCTGCTGGCCGTCTTATCTAATATTCGTTGAGGCGACAGAACTCGGCACGGACGCGTGCTGTTGAGACTGATATTACTGATGTTACTCGGCCGCATGGGCCAGAAACGGCGTTGGGGAAGCGTCACGAATGCAATCCACGGGCATACCTTTCGATAATTCCCCTATCAACAGCGAAGCGGGGCGAGAAGTTGTTAACCAGCAAGCTACCGATATGGGACGTTAACGTTCTGCCCTGAAGCGCAATCGGCTTTTCTCAAGAGCTAATCTTCATCGCCAACTGCACGATTCGCGGTGGAGCGGCACTGACCAAGTGCCTGACTGAAGAGCCTCTGGGGACGCTATTTACCGACGAGGGTCCGAAGAACTAAGCCGTTGACCGGCATCGTTTTACTGATCGCAATGTCGCAGTCTCCGCACCGGAACCCCTAGAAAAAACGTCGCGGGCTGGAGCCAGGGAATTCTAGAAAATGACGACTTGAGCTTCGGCCCCTTCCCATAGAAGTTCTAGGTGGTATATTTCTTTTACATAGAAGTTCTAGTGGAAGGATGCTGATGGCCAAGCAAGACAAGACCGACGGAGAGATGCTGAAGGGCACCCTCGACATGATGATTTTGCGCACCCTCGTCACTGGCGACGCACATGGACACACTATTGCCAAAGTGATTGAGCGCACCTCGGAGGATGTTCTGGAGGTGGAACAGGGGTCGCTCTATCCTGCCCTGCATCGGCTCCAGGATCGCGGTTGGGTTTGTTCCTACTCGGGGTCGAGTGAGAACAACCGCAAGGCGAAGTTTTATCGTCTCACCGCGGCGGGCCGGAAACAGCTCCTGCGCGAGACAAGTCGCTGGCGGCGGATGGCCCGTGCGATCGGTCTCGTCATGGGCGAAGAAAGCATCGCAGATGGAGGCACGCGATGAGATGGCTTAGGTTCTTTCGCCGCAGTCGGGCGGACGCAGAGCTCCGGGAGGAAATAGACGTCTATTTGGCGGAGGAGACGGCCGAGAACATTGCGCGTGGAATAGAACCCGAAGAGGCACGCCGCAGGGCGAGAATAAAGCTCGGAAATCCGCGCACCGTTCGTGAGGACCTGTGGCAGCAAAACACAGCCTCACTGGTGGACACGCTGGGTCGCGACCTCAGATACGCGACCAGAACGCTGGTGCGGACGCCGGGCTTTTCGCTCATCGCGATCGTCGTAATCGCCTTGTGCATTGGCGCAACTACCTCGCTCTTCACGGTTGTGCGTTCAGTGCTTCTGAGGCCTCTTCCCTTCCGCGATCCCGGCCGCCTGGTTATGATCTATGAGCATTTCCGGGACCCCAGCATGAATGCAATGCAGTTCAATTACAACGCAGTTGCCCCGGGAGACTACTACGATTGGCGCAAGCAGACGCACGGCTTTGAAGATATGGCCGCTTGGCGCTACTGGCAATTCACCCTGACGGGGGAACGCGGTGATTTGCCGGAACTGGTGAGCGCCCGCGGTGGCAGCTGGAACCTGTTTCCGTTGTTGGGGGTGTCTGCGGCCGTCGGGCGCACGTTTACCGAGAGTGAAGATCGCACGGACGGAGACGCCGCGGTGCTTGCCTGGAGTCTCTTCGAACGGCGGTTCGGTGGCGATCCGTCGATCATTGGGAGGCAGATCCATCTCGACGGGAAGCCATTCACGGTGGTCGGTGTCCTTCCGAAGTGGTTCTCCTATCCTGATGCGAAAGTACAAGTGTGGGTTCCATATGCGTCAGGCTTGGCACCGGAGTTCCTTGAGCATCATGACTATCACTTCACGCGTGTCGTCGCCCGCTTGAAGCCGGACGTCAGCCTGGAAAATGCACTCAGCCAGGTAGAGGCGGTGCAGTATCAACTGCACATGCAGAATCTGCACGCGCCGGTGGCCGAGGGAGTGGCGCCGAAGAGGCTTTTGGACGACCTCGGGCAAGATGTGAAGAAGCCATTGATCGTCCTGCTGTGCGCCGTGGCCTGTATGCTGCTGATCGGTTGTCTGAACGTAGCTAACCTGATGGTGGCGAGGTCCGCGGCGAGGCAGAAGGAGATCGCCGTGCGTAGCGCGCTGGGGGCTCGGAGGACGGCGCTGATTCGTGAGCAGCTAGTGGAGAGCTTGCTGGTCTCGATTGCTGGCGGCGTAACCGGAGCGCTATTGTCGCTCGGGGCAACCCAATGGCTGGTCAGCAGGTGGAGGGACCTTCCCACCGCGCAGAATATCCGCGCTGACGGTGTCGTGTTGGCGTTCGCTTGCGCGCTTGTCTTGGCAACGGCCTTGCTGGCGGGCCTGCTACCCGCGATCTCATCGACCGGAAAGGGGATGATCGCGGCAGTGCAAGCTTCTTGGCGGAGCGGGGCTGGCAGTCAATCGCGCACGGCTTTGCGTAAGTCCCTGCTTACGGTGGAGATCGCAGCGACCGTGGTTCTCCTAATCGCTGCTGGCCTTCTGCTCAAGAGCTACTGGCGGCTGCGGACTGCGGATCTGGGCTGCGCGACCGGCAACGTGCTGACGATGGGCTACAGCCTGTCTGCGCAGAAATACGATAGTCCTGAGAAAGTGAACGCATTCAACGAAGCGCTGCTCGAGCGCGTCCGCGCCTTGCCGGGTGTCCGCGCCGTGGCGTTAGGGACGGTCGTGCCTGGGGCGGGATACGGGGGCGACGATTCATTCACGATTTCCGAGCATCCAGCGATGGCGCCCGGCGCGGCGATGCCCGATGCGTTGATCCGGTGGGCCGACCCGGGATACTTCAGCGCATTGCAGATACCACTTCGGAGTGGACGGTTCTTTACCAGCGATGATCGCGCTGGCCGGCCGAAGACAACCATCATCAGCCGGCAGTTGGCGGAGCAGTATTTCCACGGCGAAAATCCGCTGGGGAGACATCTGCATGTGGCTGCGGAGGAAAATGGCAATTACCAAATCGTTGGGGTTGTCGCCGACACACTGTATCGGGTGGGTCAGCCGGCCAGGCCGACTATGTACTTCCCCGTGCTCAACGGGGGGAACTACGTTCAATTGAGCCTTGCGGTGCGCACGTCGTCCGATCCGCTGTCAATTTCCGTCCCAATCCAGAAGCAGATTGCGGAGCTCGACCCGGAGCGGCCGGTTTTCGATGTGCTTACCATGGAGCAGATCATTGCGCAGTCTCTAGGCAACGCAAGCTTGAGCGCCAGCCTCGTACTGGCTTTCGCAGTGCTCTCGCTGGTGCTGGCGTCTGTAGGGTTGTACGGGGTACTCTCCTACCTGACAACGCAGCGGACCGGAGAAATCGGCGTTCGCATGGCGCTTGGCGCACAACATTGGCAGATTTTGGGCTTGATGCTGGGCGATGGCCTGCGCGCTGCGGTGTATGGATTGATTCTTGGCCTTGCAGCTAGTGCTGGGGCGGCACGCCTGATCCAGTCGATGCTTTACGGAACCAAGCCGCTCGATCCGTCGATCGTTGCGACTGTGGCTGCAACGCTTCTAGTGGTAGCGGCTCTGGCCTGCCTGGTTCCGGCGCTAAGAGCGTCGCGGATCAATCCAATGCAGGCATTGCGAACTGAATGAATTCGGTTTTGGGGCCTTGCTGGAGCGAGCCAAGAGCGCTGTGCGTAGATCAAGAGCGCTGTGCGTAGATAAGGAATGCGGCCAGAACCAGCGCAATGATCGTCGCAACGATGTGCCAGTTGGTACGCCTTTAGCTTAGTACCTCGGAAGGTGCCGAGGCCTTGCGGCATTTCGCTCCAGGATGCTGCTGCTGGATGACGCCGATTCGCTTCCGATAATGCTTAGGACCGTATCGGAAGCGCCGCGGCCACGTAAAGGGATCGGCTGGAGCGCAACGCAAAGGCGTGGCCGCGGTGGTTTCGATACGGTGCGATGAAGGAAGCCTCTCCGGATTGGCAGGAAGCTGCTATGCATTTTGATTCGACGGCGGCCGTGCGTGGGGCTGTGGGAGGGGACATCGGAAGGCAGCACGTTGGGATAGAAGTGGGCTCACGGGTGTAGATCGTGGTTGTAATGAGGCAAAGGATCGGTGGGAGGATGCCAGAGAGGCGGGCAGAAAGCGGGCCCACTGGAGAACTGCGATGTTGCAAGCGCAGCAGTAGCGACCTCTTGCCGAAGTGTTGGACGCTCGGCGATGAATACGCTTCGGCATCTCAGGCGACCTGGGCTTCCGGCGGAGAACGGAGCTTGATCTGGACGGCGGTAAGTCGCTCGATCACAACCATAGGACCACCGCACAGCGGACAGGTCCAGAACGGCGCCGACTGGCCTGGGGAATCAGAGTGAGTTGATGCGGGCGGCGTCACGGGTGAACCGGCCGGAAGCAGGTGCTTACAAAGAGGAACCAGTACCCCACGACGACGGCTGGCGAGGAAACCGAAGTGGCGGATTCGGACGAAGCCACGCGGCAGCACATGCAGTAAAAAGCGACGCAAGAATTCGTCGACAGGCAGAGTCAGGAATCGCTTCTTGTTTTTGTGAGCGGAGTCGCGCCAGCGGAACGTCACCTGGTCCTCAACGAAGGAAACGAGACGGTGGTTGGAAATCGCAACGCGATGAGTGTAGGCGCCGAGGTAACGAAGTACCTGCTCGGGTCCACCGAAAGGCGGTTTGCAGTAGACCACCCAGCGCGGCGCGTAAAGCTGACGGATCAAACTCCGGAACAGCCTGGGCTGAGCCAGGCCGCGAAGCAGGCCGTGAAACTGGAGTTGTCCGGAAGCGTGAGCCTGCTGGAGCGCTTCGAGAAACTTGCCGCGGAAGACTTCGCTGAGAACCCCTACCGGTAGAAAGAAGCGGTCATTTCGGGGGCGCACCCAGTGCGCGTGATCGCGAGACAAGCCGCCAGCGGCCACGACACAGTGAACGTGGGGATGATGCTGCAGCTTCTGATTCCAGGTGTGGAGGACGCTGAAGAAGCCGATCTCGGCGCCGAGATGCTTCGGGTCCGCGGCAATTTCGATCAAGGTCTGGGCGCTGCAGCGGAAAAGCAGCCCGTAGATCACTTCTTTATTTTGCAAGGCCAGAGGCGCCAATTGGTGGGGCAGCGTAAACACGACATGAGCGTAGGGCGTAGCGAGCAGTTCGGCGCGCCGGGCGGTCAGCCAGCGGTCGCGCGTCTGGCTTTGGCACTTCGGGCAGTGCCGGTTGCGACAAGAGTTATAGGAGATGGCGCGATGACCACAGCCGGAGCACTGATCCAGATGACCGCCCATCGCGGCGGTGCGGCACTGCTCGATGGCTACCAGGACTTTAAGATGCATCCAGGTGAACCACGCGGGAGGCCGGTCTATGAATCGGTGGCCGGCGGCGGTTATGATATCGGCCAACTCCAGGAGTGGCCCCTTCATTCACTTCTTTCGGGAACCGTTTTCAGGTTCGGGGCCGCCGCCAGGGTAAGCGAGTCGAGCGGGCTTCGAGTGGCTTTGAGATGCCGCTCCGACAGGTGCAGGTAACGGCTAGTCGTCCTCAGATCGGCGTGGCCCAGCAGGAGTTGAATGGTACGTAAGTCGGCGCCGGATTCGAGCAGATGGGTTGCAAAGCAGTGCCTCAGGGTATGCGGGTGGACGCTCTTATCCAGTCCCGCGCGCACGCCTGCTTGCTGCACGGCATCCCATACGCTTTTGGATGTTATGGGGACATCGCCGTTGGGATGAGTGCCTTTACTGGGGAACAGGTAAGTTTCCGGCTTGGGGTTCGCCGCGCGCCAGTAGTTGCGAAGTTCCTGTAGTAGCCTCGGGCTGAGCATGACGTTGCGATCCTTCTTCCCCTTGCCCTGACGAATGCGGATCAACATGCGCTCGCTGTCAATGTCGCTGACCTTCAACTGAACTAATTCTTCGCGACGGATGCCGGTGGCATAGAGGACGAGCAGCCAGATTCGATGCAGGGGGCTGGCGGCGGATTGGATTAGACGTTCGACTTCTTTCCGCGAGAGGACTTCGGGCAGGCGAATCGGCCGTTTGGGAACCGGCATGTCGTCAGCCTGCCACGGGCGCTTGAGAATCTTGAGAAAAAAGAACCGTAGGGCGGATAGTTGCTGAGCGACGCTGACGGCCTCCAGTTTGCGATCGGTGAACAGATGGGCTTGGTACTGTCGGATGTGCTCCAGGCCTAACCTGTCGGGAGGAGTCTTGAAGTATTGAGCGAACTCCTCAACGGAATGGAGGTAAATACGAGTGGTAATCGCAGACAAATTCCGACGCTGGAGTTCCTCCAGCATCGCTTTTCGTAGATGGGTCACGGGGACTCTCCTCGTGACCTACGATAGTCCAGCCAGCCAGCTGCTGCTTTATTACGAACCGCCCCCCCGTTCTTAGCAACGCGAAGCGTCTGCCGCGCTCGCGGCTTCGTTGTGTGCTGAGCATGTTCAGCAGCTTAAGGGTGAAAGTCCCGGCCCAACCTGATGGAGGTGAAGGGCTAGAGATATGCAAGGGCTACCGCCGCGAGGCGGGGTCTGAAAGAAGCATGGATCAAATGTGCGAGTCGATGGACAAAAACCGGATACAAGGCGTTAGCGTCGGACGAGCGGGCAACTTACCGCAAAGTCCATATCCATCAAAGATGCGAAACGTAGATTCGGCGACTGTGCACGGAAGGCAGCTGAACTTACCTCAGGAGATCTGCTGTGTGTCGCTTCGGCGACTGAGATGGCCGAAAGGCGGTCTGACCACAGAGCAGAAGTCAGCAGAGGGCATATTAGGTTACGTCGTCGGCAAGGCTCGTGAGGCACTCCAAATGCCGAAAGGCGGAGTCAACAGATAGGCCAAGCCGGAAACGGTAACTGAAGGCCCGAACGAGAGGAGTGGCAAGTACGACATGGATCTCAAAGGCGACAGGCAGCGGAATCTCCAGACTGAACTGGACTTCTCTCCCATGCGAGCGGGTGAAGCCTGCGGAACGGGGAGGGAAGAGACTGAATCGCAGGTGACGGCCCATGACACCGAAAGCCCAGCTAGAACCAATCGATTGATGGAGGAAGTATGTGAGCGAGAAAACCTGAAGGCAGCATTGCGGCAGGTGAAGGCCAATAAAGGAAGCCCGGGCGTCGACGGGATGACCGTCGTCGGACTGAAGGACTTCCTGAAACAGCACTGGCCAACCATCCGGGAACAACTGTTGAATGGAACCTATGAACCGAAACCGGTGAGACGGGTGGAAATCCCCAAGCCGGATGGAGGGGTGCGAAAACTTGGCATTCCTTCGGCGTTGGATCGATTTATCCAACAGGCGGTGTTGCAGGTTCTGCAGAGGCGGTGGGACCGGACGTTTTCCGATCACAGCTATGGGTTCCGACCGGGACGGTCGGCTCATCAGGCGGTGGCACGGGCGCAGCAGTATATCGCCGACGGCCACGGCTGGTGCGTTGATTTTGATCTGGAGAAATTCTTCGATCGGGTCAATCACGACAAACTGATGGGTCAGATCGCCAAACGGGTCGAGGACAAGCGGCTGCTGAAACTCATCCGGGCATTCTTGAATGCCGGGGTGATGGAGAACGGGTTGGTCAGCCCAAGCGTAGAAGGGACTCCACAAGGAGGCCCACTTTCACCACTGCTCAGTAACCTCGTGCTCGACGAACTCGACCGGGAGTTGGAGCGCCGGGGCCATCGCTTCGTTCGATACGCGGACGACTGCAATATCTACGTCAGCAGCGAGCGGGCGGGGCAACGGGTGATGGAGAGCGTGACGCAATTCATCACGCAAAAGCTCAAGCTCAAGGTGAATGAGACGAAGAGTGCGGTGGCACGACCGCAGGAACGGAAGTTTCTCGGGTTCAGCTTTACGGCCGGTCCGGAGGTCAAGCGCGTGATTGCGCGTAAGGCCTTGAATCGGTTCAAGCGGCGAATCCGGGAGATCACGCGACGGGCCAAAGGCGTCAGCATGGAGACGACGATGGAGGAACTGGCACCGTATATGCGGGGCTGGCGCAGCTATTTCGGATTCTGCGAAACGCCTGAAGTGTTGATCGGCTTGACCCGCTGGGTCCGGCTGCGCCTCAGGGCGGCTATGTGGCGGCAGTGGAAAACTCCGCGCCGTCGCCGAGCGGCTCTGTTGGAACTGGGGGTACGGGAGCGGCTGGCGAGCAATACCGCCGGCAGCGGTCGCGGCCCCTGGTATCTCGCGAAGGCCACGGCCCTCTGCGTAGGGCTTTCTAACGCTTACTTCAAATCGCTCGGACTTCCCTCATTGTTCGAGGAGTGTTAGCGTAACCGACTCGAACCGCCGTGTACGGACCCGTACGCACGGTGGTGTGGGAGGAGGGGAGCCGCTAAGCTCTCCCCTATCCCGATCAATGCCCATTAAAAGGACTCAAAATGAACGAGTTAGTAGTAGCGGACCGGGCCGCAGATTGGCGCAGATTGAAGGCCCTGGTCCTGGATAGCGTTTCTTCTCCGAATACAAAGCGTGTGTACAATCTTGGCCTCGACGAGTTCTTTGCCTGGTACAGAGGGCGGCCTCTCTTCTTCCGATGGGCGGGGTAAGAGGTCTTGCAACCACAATTCCAAATGGGGTCCCCACACTGGGCGAATCAAGACCTGATTCAGTAGTTTCTATGTACTTGATTCGTTTGGTGAGCGCGGTGGGAATCGAACCTACAGCTAGCGATTAAGAGTCGGGCGAATTGGTGTCTGCAACCGGCCCAGGATGAAGCCCCCGTCTCTGTATTTGTTGAGGTTACTTCTTCGCACGCTGTTCATCATTGCGCAGTACTGTCGAGCATTTTGAAGTGGGGTCCCCACAAAAGTCCCCACAGTGCAATCGATCCATTCGGATGTTATGAAGGAACCGGGACACGCGGCCGAACGCGGGTGGGCACCATGGTCCTCGGTCTAGTTCTCGGGAACAACTTGCGGTTCCGGTGCCGCTTTCTGTTCGCTGCTCGGCTGCTGCTGCTCTTCCTTAACTTCTGGTTCTGCCGCCGGCGCCGCTTCGCCAATCGGATGTTGTTCTTCCTCTGCGATGGCAGCATCGAGGCGCTTCACCTGTTCAAAAAAATCATCAGAGCGTTTCTTCGATTTGTCGAATTCGTTCAATAAGTATTCGCGCTGTTCGGCGGGACTGAAGTCGAATGCATCGAAATCGAGTGGATCTTTCTGTTTCAACTTCACCAAGTCCTTTAAAAAACGGCTCATCGTGTTTATCTCGCTCGTCCCTGCAAACCACGCCGAATACCGCGCCTTTTTTAGTTCAGCGAGGCGCTGTTCGTGCGGGCTAAGGACAGGTGGCGGTGCGGGTGCTGGGGCCGACGCAGCGGGTTTTGCTTCCGTGCTGGCAGTATTCGCGGTGTTCTCGGGCTTATCGGAAAATCGGCCCAGCACAGGACCGATCACGACTAGGCCCGTAAGGATTCCTAAGCATCCTGCGCATCCATATTTCATTTCAGAACGTGTCCTTTGGTTCTTCTGTTGGAGCCGGTTCCGCGGTCCGTTCGGAATTCAGCTTCTGCTCGATTACTTGGCCTGTAGAAGAAGCTGGTCTATCCTCGCAATGTCTGTTTTCACCGTGTTGATTTTTTCTCGTTCAGCATCATCGGACGGCGAGGCCAAATTGCCGTGTAGGATAAATCCCTGGCACCTTCGGACGCCTTCCTCGTAGCCCGCGATCCAGTGCAATAACGCATTAAGTTTCTGCTGTCGGGCGAACTCTTCTTCTCTCGTTTTGCTCTCCTGCAAGAGCACTTTCCCGTAATCTTGTTCCATTTCTTCGCCAGAACGGAAACCCATCAGGATCTCCCCCTGGTTCACTTCATCACGGCAACACAGATCGGTCCGCGCGTTGAAAGATCGAGTATTGAGCGGATCTCGGCCAAGGCAATCTGATGTGTTGCCTTGTTGCGTTCTGCCATCAATTCTTCCCGAGACGGTGGGCGTACCTCCGGTGCTCTGGCCGACGCAGCGTCCAGTTCCTCGCTTTAGTTCTGTTCTTTCAACGCCAAGGCACGCAGACGCCGCAATTCGAGATCGATGTCCTCTGCGGACTTATCGTTCGCGAACTTCATGGCTACGACGTGGACCGCCGAAGAGATCGT
This sequence comes from uncultured Acidobacteriaceae bacterium, assembly GCA_963771305.1. Lineage (GTDB taxonomy): Bacteria > Acidobacteriota > Terriglobia > Bryobacterales > Bryobacteraceae > CAJCIT01. Next base: position 18,244 of record CAVYTS010000023.1, on the reverse strand, counting down.
AATCGCCAAATTCTCTGGCTCCGCGTAGAGCCGGTCCAAGCCCTTTTTCGTATCTCCCACCGTGGCCGTTCCGATCGGCACAAAATACTTCATCTTCGTCATCCGCCAGCGCACTTCATCGATACTGCTGGGTCTGTCCCAGATCAAGAACGCCTTAGATGCTTCGATGTAACCTGTCAAGAACTCCAGCTTTTCAATCTCGGGCAAAGTTTCCCAAAAGCGCCCGTTGTAATTTCCAAACCTGTCGGTCTGGTCCGGGGGGATCTGCGCCCGCCCCGGCCAAGCGCCCGCCGTCATCAATCCGGCCCCTAACATCAGGCCAATTACCGCTCGTTTCATTTTGCTTTTCAAACCCTCAATTACTTTCCCGTGCGTTCATGAGCAACTTCGCAAGCGCTTGGCGGTCTGCATTGGTGAGTTACAGCACAGCCACGCCGCGCCTACCGTGCTTGGTTGTCAGGTCCACCCTGTATGTCCAATACCAAAGCAGTACCAGCCGCGCGGAGCAAGAACACCGAACCCGGTCTCCGATTCGTAATAAGACAGCCGGTGTTCCGCATCGGCGTCAACCGTGACTGTTCTGCCTTCATCGACTGGTGCCTCCACCGGCCCGCTCTGGCCATCTGACTTGCATCCGACGAACGGGACACGGGCTGACCTTTGTTCGCGGAGGGCGGCGGCGCTAGGTGTATAACGGGCAATGCTGAAAAACCGAAAGATAAATTCAGGGTTATCAAGCTTCCCGCGTAACGTAATGCTCGACTCTTTAATGCAATTTTCTGTGTCCGGGATAAATGTGCCGGAGAATGCCACTGGCTGCCCTTCTTTGAGCAAGGAAGCAGTCTCGAACAATTCGGTCCGTGGCTGAATGAGCGTGTTGTCGCCAATGTCGGAAAGATCGTTATTCCAAGTCATCACGGTTAAGTCCTTTGAAAGTGACATGGCCATTACACCGTTACCATCGCTTTTTGAATCTATCTTCGTGACGGCGCCGATCCAGTCCTCGGCTCTGAAGCCAATCGCGGCCAGGACTCTGCAAACACCTTCATCTCGGGTGGTTTTTACTCCGCCTCTCTGCATGTCATTCTCTGCTTGAGGCGAACCGTGCTGCGTTGTCGAGACGACATCTATGAATGCCGCTTCCGACACCGGCAGCACAAGTGCGCTCGCTACACCGGAATTATCTGCTTCAGATCGCGACGGCATTGAAGACCTTTTCCCGCATGATGCGAAAAAGAAAGTGGCGATACTGATCAACAGAATTTTAACGAATGAGTGGTGCGGCTTCTTCGGCGGAAACTGCGGATAGTTCATAAAAAGAGTTACCTGGGAGCGGCCCTTCCTCGGACGACTTGTTGCTTGCCCCGGCTCGGTTAGCAAGGAAGTGAAAAGAGGGCGGCGTGATGCTTTATTTTGCGGTTGAATGGAATATCCTGTCATCCGCCCAAAGCCCTATGAAAACATGATCAGTCGCTCGCTCATAGTGCGCCAAGTGCTAGTACAAAACGGGCCGAATAGTAGTCTTCGTGGGATTGCTGGACTACTCTCGTGAATCTGGACGCTGAACCTCCGAAAGCGGCAGTACGGAAGTGCGTGAAGGTCGATTTAAGGGCAAATAAAGTACTAGATCCAAAATCCCAGGGAAGCGCGAGGGGGGTTGGTTTGGGTCGGTATTCTGGCCACAACGGTCCCCACAGTTCATTGGGACCAATGCGACGAAGCGAGGACGCATCAAGAGAAGCGCTCCGGCTGTAAGATGTAGTTGGCCGCCTAGCACCGGTGTCATGAGCTAGGGCGAAGGCTGGGAACCCTACCCAGGGGCGGCCTAATTCGTTTAGGGAATCACAAAGGGAGCGATGAGTAGACCCGAACGGAAGCCGAGCACTCCGTCAAGGCGCAACTGCCGTGGGCCGTCCATGAGTCCGTAGCAGAAATCGTGAAGCGGACGAAACGGCTTCTGGAAGGATGCAGTCCCCCTTACTCATTCTCGTTCAATGTATCCAAAGGAACCGAGATTCTGCGAACGTGCGCCGTGGATGTTTTTAACGAGAAGGCCGATCACTACACGTCATTGGAGATATTCGTCCCGCAGTGGCTCGATGAAATTGCCGAGCAGACCGTAATCGAGACTCTTGATTTGGTGGATCCGCTCCTCGATCTGGACGGATCCGCCGTTGAACAGGTGCTTCGGCGGACTCTTCAACCCCACTTGGAAGCGAAACAAGCGGGCGCGGCAGAACCGAGTGATGGGGAAAACAACGAAGCACTTAGGCTAATGGCATTGGTGGAAGAGTGGCGTAAGACCGCCGGCGCCGACGGCGGAAAACTGACGCAGGAACAGGTGGCGGACCAGATGGGTCTTTCTCGGGCGGCATACTCCAGCGCAAAAGGAGGGAAGCCCCGAGCGAAAGACCACCTTGGGCGCATTCGTGAGTTCGCGCGGAAGCACAATCTAATCGCGACAAAATAGCGGCCAATCCTGCTACATTCCTGCTACATTCCTGCGTCAAAATAGCGGCAATCCTGTGTCACTGGATGCTCGATGCTTCTCTTAGGTACTCAATCCGAGGCCTGAGGACAGCAGATGAACACCGAGAAGATCTCTTACACAGAAACGGAAGTTGAAGCCCTAACCGGGTTGCGCGTGAAGACCCTTCAGCGATGGAGGCTCATCAACCGAGGGCCGCGGTTCGTACGCCTGGGTCGTTGCGTGCGATACCCGGCGTCGGATCTACATCGGTGGGTTAACAGTCAGCCGGGAGGCGGGCACCAAGGGGCGGAGGCGCGATGAGATGCCGGATTCCGCAATCGCCTTCACTCGGGCTGAGGTGTCTGCTTACTACACTGCCCGTGTTCCGCACTTGACACAACCACCCGGGCGAGAGTGGCGCGGGCCTTGCCCCGTCCATCGAGGCAAGAATCCAAACTTCGCCGTTCAGCCGGATACGGGGTTCTGCTACTGCCACTCGCAATGCGCCCGCGGCTGGGACATCCTTAAACTCGAAATGGATCTCGCCCGAGTGGACTTCAAGGCGGCGAAGGGCCGAAGTCTTCCGGCTGGTGGGGCGGAGTGAATCTCGGAACGGACACCGCCACGGTGCCGGCGGTAAGGCCCAGTGGCAGGAAGTCGAACGCTACCCATATGTGGACCGGAACGGAGCCCTTCTCTTCGAGGTTGTTCGCTATCTCAAGCCGGACGGTAGCAAAGCCTTCCTGCAGTGCAGGCCGAATGGACACGGCGGCACTGTCTGGAACCTCGACGGTATCCAGCGTGTCCCCTACCGACTGCCTCGCGTTCTGGAAGCGAGACCATTTACCTTCCAGAAGGTGAGAAGGACGTTCACACCCTGGAAGCGTGGGGACTTGTGGCGTCCTGCAATCCGGGCGGTTGCGACAGCAGTCACCAGTACGCGGGGTGGACCGACTACTTCCGGGGCAAGCATGTCTTTATCCCTTTCGACAATGACGGACCGGGCCGCGAGCACGCGGTTGCGAAGGTGGAGATTTTGTTGGGCGTGGCGGCTTCCGTCCGCATCGTGGAACTTCCCGACTTGCCGGCGAAGGGCGATGTTACCGACTGGCGTGACGCGGGCGGCACCTTCGAGCGGTTCAGGGAACTGACCGACGCGGTGCCACTTCTGGACGCGGCGGCGCTCTCCGAACTGCGGACGCGGTGGGGACTGGTGGAAGACGAGCCGCGGCAACAGGCGCGCGCGGAAGCGGCGGGCGATTGGCCGAAACCGATTCCGTTCGTTCAGAGTGTCCCTGCGTCGTTCCCGGCCGACTGCGTGCCAGGGTGGCTTGGCGAGATGGCACGCGCGGTCGCCGACACTACAGAAACCCCCTTCGAACTGGCCGCACTCATCGGCTTGGCTATCGGCTCCGCTTGTGTTGCTTCAAAAGCGCAAGTCTCAGCGGAAGCCGGTAATATCGAACCGGTGAATTTGTTCACCTGTCCCGCGATGGAGAGCGGCAACCGCAAGACCGCCGTTTTTTCTCGACTGCAACAGCCATTCGTGGAGTGGGAACGGGAAGCGATCGAGCGACTGGAGCCGGAGCGCAAGCGCTTGTTGAGCGACCGCCGAACCAAGGAAGCCCGCATCGAACGTTTGCGAACGAAGGCGGCGGGAGTGGAGGACGCAAGCGATCTTGTTAGGCAAATCCATGTCTTGGAAGAGGAGCTACCGGAAGTGCCAGTTCTTCCGCGGCTGTTCGTGGACGACTGCACCCCGGAAAGACTCGCCTCTCTGATGGCCGAGCAGGAGGAACGGATGGCCGTCTTATCCGATGAGGGGGGAGTTTTTGATCTTTTGGCAGGGCGCTACTCCAAAGGCGTCCCCAACCTGGACTTGTGGTTGAAAGGCCATTCGGGGTCTCCCGTGAGAGTCGATCGTGCGGACCGCACCCGTCCGCCTATCCTGATGAACCGGCCCTGTCTAACCGTCGGACTCAGTCCTCAACCGGACGTGCTGGAAGCCCTGCGTGATAAGCCGGGATTCCGCGGCCGCGGGTTGCTTGCCCGCTTCCTTTACGCGCTTCCAAAAAGCCCGTTGGGTTATCGCACACTGAAGCCGCCCCGTACAGCAGCGACGAAAAGGCACGCTTGCTGGAAGAAGCGCAAAAGCTACGCACGCCGCAGATGTACGCCGCCCTCGCATTGGATTTAAACACCGGTCTCCGAGATAAGGAATTGCGCCAGATCAGGTGGCAGCAGATCGACCTGATCCACAAGAAAACGCTCACGGTGGGCAAATCGAAAACAGACGCCGGCACCGGGCGCGTGATCCCACTGAACGTCACGGCCATGGCTGCGCTCGAAGCGCATGCCGCCTGGTACGCCCGGCGGTTCGGGGAGTGTCGGCCCGAGTGGTTTGTCTTCGCTTTTGGGAAGCCTCTTCCAAATCACCCAACGCGCCCAATCACGTCGTTCAAGACTGCGTGGACACGAGTCCGGCAGAAGGCTGGGGTGAGTGGTCGGTGGCACGACACCCGCCACACTCTGATCACGGAACTCGCTGAGTCGGGTGCGGGCGACGAGGTGATTATGGACATCGACGGGCATGTCTCGCGCGCCATGCTATCGCGTTACTCTCACCCCCGGATGGAAGCGAAGCGGCACGCTCTCGACGAGATCGCCGCACGGCAGCAGGCAGCCGACGAGAAGCGTCAGAAGGAAGCAGTGATGCTTGAGCCTGCTCTGATACTTACTAAATCAGACACAGTTCAGTAGATCGGCGACAAGGTTCGAGTCTTGACATTATGAGGAATTACACGGGCAGAAAACTGGCTTGTCCGGCTTGTCACGATTTCGACGATCTCTTTACGATTTGCCGTGCAAGCCTCATTGATGGTCTAACTTTCCCATCTGCAACTTCACGCTCCCGCAGCGCTTCCGTAGATCGGGTCGCCTCCACTCTAATGAAGTCGCGGATAACGTTACGGAGGTTTTCTGGAACGGCCACAAACGGTCCCAAGGGGCTGATGTGCCTATGGTCCAGAGCCGTGAACAGGCTGCTACGGATTTCTTCCGCTTTCTCCTTCAATAACAGCGTCCCCGAATTGTGGAGAATGGATGTTTGCCATTCCTTTCCTGTCTCATTTACGAACCGCGCAATCGAGGCTGGCGATAGCATAACAATTTCTTCCAGCCGATCGATTTGCGCTAGCTTGCTCTGATAAAAAAGCGGATCAATCGTGGTTGTGATCTGTACCCATGCTCCCTTTCTCCTCTTGGCATTCTTAACGTACACGCGAAGGTCCGTCTTCTCAAGCAGATCCTCCCCAAGACGAGCGTGACGGGCCTCGCAACCGTACTCGTTCAAGATATCAATCAGCAACTGTTCGAAGTCTGCGCTGTCGCGTGGCGGCAAAATGTGGGCGTTTTCGTAGCGCCTTCGGCGGAACTGCTGTTCGACTAGCTCAAGGTCGCGCAACATATGCACAAGTTGATTTATACAAGCGCCCAACAGATGTTCTTCAAGAAGACGATTATCTTCATCTGAGTCGAGTTCGAATCCTATTCCCCAGTAACTCGCAGAAACCGCCTGATCTTGGCGCAAGACAACTTCAACAGATTCCAACGGAACGATCTCCCAATCGTCTCGAAGGTCGCCATTGTCCCGCTTGACCCGCTGGCATTTATGCAGGGATGCCGGAAAGACAATCTTTGGCTGGCGAAGCGGCCACATTGCTTCTCGCACGACGGCCTCCACGTGTTCAGCACGAAACACGGGCTTGATAAACGGCTGTCCGTCGAAACGCCTATACAACGCCGCTAATTGACTTGTTTGGCCGCTGGATGTTTCATCCCCAATTTGCTCTAAGACAGAACCAAGTGTCCCAGAAGCCCGTGCGTCTTCCATTCGCGCAACAAAATCCGACACGCTTTGGGATTGAAGTTCCAGCCGCATTGTTCTTTAAATGATAGTCGCTAAGGGCCTCGTGCAACACTTTCCTGTGTCGTTCGCCTTTTACTCTGCCGCCAGAAAGCCGGAACCAAGAGTCGGTGGCACGACAACCGCCACACACTGGTCACGGAACTCGCGGAGTCGGGGGCAGGCGACGAGGTGATTATGGACATCGCCGGGCATGTCTCGCGCGCCATGCTGCGCGCTACTCCCATGTCCGGACGGAAGCAAAGCGCTGCGCTCTCGACGAGATCGCCGCACGGCAGCAGGCAGCTGACGAAAGGCGCCAGCAGGAAATCATAGAGCAGCAGGCTGTGGCGGTCTCTCCACCTCCGCCGGCAGTGGTTCAGTAAATGCGAAACCGTGTCATTGGCTGGCTGGTGGTGGGGCTGTAACAAAACGACTCGCACCCCCGGCGTTAACGAGTTCGTTGGCATTTCCTGGGGGCCACGGGCCGCGTTGTCAGCACAGCGGCTCTGTCAAACCTGCAGCGCGAAGGCGAAGACGTCTGCGGTTTCAGGCGCTGGCGAATCCGAATCGTCTCTTATGGCCGGTCCATCGAACCTTAATGAGGGTCAAGGATAAGGCTCATCTTCTCGTTCTTAAGGAGGAACTGAGATTCGTCCATGCGATGCAACCTGGCGCTGACAGTCACTCCATTCACGATGCCGGTAAGATTGAGAAGGTTCGGCTGCGGCTGCTGCAGGGTCAGTTTCCCCTTCCAATCCGGGTCCCCACCGTCGGAAAGATCCGCCGTCGTAGCACCGCTGTCAAGATTGAATGCGATGTAATCGACTTCGCCATTCCGGATCTGGATCGCAGCCTCGCCGGGGGCGTCAAAAACCAGCCTAACCCACCGGTCATCGCCTGGCCCGATATGCAGGATGTCGGCGAGAGATTTGGTAAACAGGGCATGTTGCGGTTCTCCTGAATGCGAGAACTCGTCGACCGTCCAGATGCCCTGCAGCGGAACCGAAACAGCGGATGCCTTTGTGATCCGGGCATATCGCGAGGCATTGTCGGCGAGGCAAACCACAAAGAGACATACGCCGAGCGAGGCCTGCAGAATGCGAGCTCCCTTATCGATCCACTTGCGTTCGGACAAAGGCACACGCCGCAGCGGAAAGGCGGACCGATTCAGAACCCAGAGCCTCGCCAACCGAGGGATTTCCGGCGCTGCCAGAAAGATCGCCATCACCAGGAGATTGAAGGAGAAAAGCTTGACGTTCACGTTGTAGGCGATGTTGAGAGCGACTACGTTGCTCAACACAAGGACGCAGAGGATGGCCCCCAGATTGGACAGGCGAGGGATGAGCAACAAGATTCCGCCCAGGACCTCAAGAGAACCGCTAAAAATCGTATACCCTTTCGAGGCGGCCATGAAGCGCCACATGAGATTAAAGTGATTCAGATTCCCGAGCGGCTGCACCAGGTCCATCCTGGTGATGGAGTGGAATTGCATCGGAAAAACCTTATCGAATCCATACATGAACATGATGGCTGCCAGCGTAAGCCGCAGGAAAAGGCTGAGCCATGCGTGTAGCCTCCGGTAATCCGTTCGCTTGCTGTCCCGGATCGACCAGAGAAGCACGCCAAAAAGCGCGGCGGCAACAAAACAGGAGTGCTCGACCCAGTCAAACAGACTGTCGCTCGATCCGTCCCCGAATTCAATCGGCTGCTGAATGCCCAGCAGATGTCTCCCCACCCAGGGGATGACACCGTGTAAGCCCGCTTCGAGTGGAAAGAAGGGCGGCCTTCCTTGTTGATGGATAACAAGCGCCATCAATGTGGAAAATGCATACACGGCGTAAATGACGAAATAGCAGAAGGAGATTCGGAAAAGGATGCGGGTCGCGGGGTTCCACCCAGCGAGCCAGTCGCTGTCATGTGATTCCAGAGATAGTCGTTCTGGATCGAACTGAGGGTCGCTTTTCAATTTCACGCATCCCTTTCCGGCAACGCTAAAATTCAATACCGTATACCTTCGGCGATTACGTGGACTAAGCCATGCTCAGCAAGGTCTACAAGGCAAACCCTGCCGAACGCAATTATAGCCCTGCCGAAGTGTCCAGCACGGAGGTGGTCCCAATCTCCGATAATCCTGATCTTGCCCGCATCCAGCGTTCCCAATCGGCGGGATACTACCGCATCTGTTCGCCAGGAAAATTTCGGCCGTGATTACGTCGGCAAGCGACAGATCCCGACAGCGCCTCAGCATGACGACTTCGGTGTTTGAATTATAGGCTTCCTTGACGTCCTTCTGCAGAGACAGCTTTGAACGAACTTAGCCGGATAGTCAGAGTCCCCCCAAAGTCCCCCCAAATTCAGCCAAGATCAGTTTCTTGCCGCTCTAAGTCTTGTGTTTGCAACGCGAGGCGGCTATAAGTATTTCGGCTGTTAACCGAAACCTCTGGGTGATGAGAAAACATCGGCTCGTGTGTGGGGACTGCACGCAGGCCGAAGTCGTCGCTCAGCTGCTCGGCCCGGTGAAACCACACCTGATGGTGACCGACCCGCCCTACGGGATCGAACTCGACTCTGAGTGGCGTGATCGCGCTGGGTTGAATGGCTGCGGGCCAGCTGAGGCGAGCTACATGAAGCACCGCACCGCGGGTCACACCAACACGTCGATTTCGTCCGACACCCGAGCAGATTGGTCTGAGGCCTTCGCGCTCGCGCCGGATCTCCAAGTGGGCTACGTCTGGCACGCTTCGAAATTTACAAGCGAAGTCCTCGCTGGACTGCTCCGCATCGGCTTTCTTCACCACCAGCAGATTATCTGGAATAAGGGCCGAACGGTCCTGACGCGCACGCACTATTGGTTTCAGCACGAGCCTGCGTGGTACGTCAGGAAGAAGAATGCTCCGTGGTACGGCCGGGCTGCGGATAACTCAACCGTCTGGGACTCGCCTAGCCCTAAGTTCATCATGGGCGGATCGAAGGAAGAGAAATGCGACCACCCCACGCAGAAGCCCATCGAACTGATGCGGCGCCCGATTCTGAATCACACCAAGCGTGCCGAGCCGGTCTACGATCCGTTTCTCGGCAGCGGGACCACGCTCATCGCGGCTGAGCTGACAGGACGTGCCTGCTTCGGAATCGAACTCGATCCGAAGTATATAGACGTGATCGTTGAGCGCTGGCAGAACTTCACGGGCGAGCAGGCAACTCTCGGCGGCCAGACGTTCGCGCAGGTTAAGGACGCAAGGCTGGGAGTTGCGGCGTGAATCGAACGCTGCCGCCGCGAGATTGCGGAGATCGAAGCGCTGATTCGTGCCGGCCATCCCGATCTCCAGGGGCTGCTCCTTGGTTTCTCGGACTGGAGTGCCGAGCCGCGCCTGCTAGGAAAAGTGTGACCGATGGCACGCCCTAAGACGAAGATCGACCTCGTGGAGCTAGAGAAGCTGTGCTCAATGCAGTGCACCGACGAGGAGATTGCAGCGTTCTTCGGCGTGAGTACGCGAACGATCGAGCGGCGGCGCAAAGTGGCGCGGTTCCGGGAGATCATGGACAACGCCAAGGCGAAAGGCCGGATCTCGGTCCGCCGTAATCTGTTCCGAATGGCGAACAACAACAACGTGGCGGCGGCCATCTTTCTCTCGAAGAACTTGCTCGGCTACCGAGACATCATGAGCAACGAGCACAGCGGGCCGGACGGCGGCCCCGTCCAGTTCTCTGTCGTCGAGGCACTTCACCAGCGGCGCAATCGCCTCGCCGAACAGAGGAAGCTCGCAGGGCCGGTGATCGAGACGGTCCCGGAAAAGACGGACTAGTGGCGATCCATCCTAACCTCCAGATCGCCCGGGTCATCGGCGAGACTCACGACGATCCGATGGGGTTCGTACAACTCGCCTACCCCTGGGAAGAGCCGGGCGAATTGGCCGGATTCAAGGGTCCTGATACCTGGCAACGCATCTTTCTCGAGGACCTGGGACGCGAAGTTCGCGCCCGCGGCTTTGACGGAATCCGCGCCGTGGCGCCCATCCGCATGGCTACCGCGAGCGGCCACGGAATCGGCAAGTCTACGCTGGTCGCCTGGATTGTCGGTTGGCTCATGAGCACGCGGCCGCACTGCCAGGGCACCATCACCGCCAACACCTATACACAGCTTGAAACCAAGACCTGGGCCGCGATCCAGAAGTGGACGCGGCTGTGCGCCACGGCTTCCTGGTTCCTCGCGACGGGGAACAAAATGTATCACCGTGAGCATCCGCAAACCTGGTTCTGCTCGGCGCAGTCCTGCCGTGAGGAAAATTCGGAGGCGTTCGCTGGCCAGCACGCGGTCAGCTCCACTTCGTTTTACCTGTTCGATGAGGCGAGCGCGATTCCCGACAAGATTTTCGAAGTCGCCGAGGGCGGCCTGACCGATGGCGAGCCGATGATTTTCGCTTTCGGCAATCCGACACGAGCCAACGGAAAGTTCCACCGGGTTACGCACGGATCGGAACGCGAGCGCTGGAATCATCGCTCCATCGACTCGCGAACGTGCATGCTGCCGAACAAGGTGCAGATCGCCGAATGGATCGAGGATTACGGCGAGGATAATGACTTTGTCAGGGTTCGCGTGCGTGGGCTGCCTCCGAGTGCCGGCGACCTGTTTATCGACTCCGAGCGGGTGTGGGAAGCGCAGCGCAGGCAGGCGTTGTTCCTGGTGGACGACGCGCTCATCTGCGGCGTAGACGTTGCCCGCGGGGGCGGCGATTGGAACGTCATCCGCTTCCGCAAAGGTTACGACGCGCGCACAATTCCGGCAGAACGAATTCCAGGCGAACAGACTCGCGACAGCACGTTTCTGGTGTCGAAGCTCCCCGAGGTTCTTGCAGACCAGCGGCCAGGCCATAAGGTCGCGCACATGTTCGTCGACGCGGCCTTTGGCGGTCCGGTCGTCAACCGACTGCAGCAGCTTGGATTCTCGAATGTGAGTGAAATCAATTTCGGGTCGCGGTCGCCCGATATACATCAAGCCAACATGCGGGCGTACATGTGGCAGAGGCTCAAAGATTGGTTGATCCGTGGGGCGATTCCAGAAGATCAACGACTCGAAACCGACCTGACCGGGCCCGGGTTCCGCCACAACAATCGTGATCAGCTGGTTCTCGAATCGAAGGAAGATATGGCCAAGCGCGGACTCGCCAGCCCCGACGACGGCGATGCGCTGGCACTAACGTTTGCGCGGCCAGTCGCGCCGGTAACGGAGGTTAAGAAACTGGAGCTCTATCCGCCTAGGTGTTTTCCCGGCGAGTACGCGCCGTTTGCGTAGAGTCGGGGACGAAGACCCGCAGCTCCCGAGATGGCAGTCGGCAGACGCCGCCTTTCGGAATGGTGGCCGGTGTGCAGTTATGCCGTGAGATGTAAGCAGGTGTCGGGGCTGTTACAAAGACTATAATTTATGTATCAATATTCGGAACATTGAAGTCGGCATGCCGATTCGAAGAAGTGCACTGAGTCCCGGAGACACTGTTGACCAATGCCCAAAAGCACAATCACCTTCGACACCGTAAGGGAAATCGCACTCACGCTACCCGGAGTGAAGGAGAGCAAGGCTTATGGGTTTCCGGCGCTGAAGGTCAATGTCAAACTCTTGGCGTGTGTCCCGGCTAATCGCTCGGCCGAACCAGCGTCGCTCGTCGTTCGCTTGGATTTCGATGACCGTGCCGAATTGCTCGCTGCCGACCCCGATGTTTACTACGTGACAGACCTGAAGAGCGCAAATAATCATTCCGGCGCTAGGCAGCCAGTTTTTGCAGGGTGTACTCGTGATGTAGACCTCCGAGAACTGGCTTGGCTTTCACGCAGCAATTATTAGGAAGTTGATGGCGGTTCGCGTTTGGCGACGGAACGGGCACCAACGGCGCGGGAATACCTGGCCCCAGGCTCCGATGTGGGCGGCCGTGGTTGTAATGGGAAATCCACTCTTTGAGCGTGCACCGAAGGTGGTTCTCCGAAAGGGTAATGATGAAGTCTAGACACTCTCTCCGTATCGTGCGCACGACGCGTTCGCAGAAACAATTTGCCCTCGGGGCGCGCACCGGTGTGCGAAGTACCCTTACGCCCATCTCATGTACTGCGCGGTCAAGTTCGCTTGAGTAGATTCGGTCGCGATCGTGAATGACATATTCGTAGCCGTGCTCTCCTGGCAGCGCCTCGCGGAACTGTTGCAGCGTCCACTCCGCTGAAGGATGGGCGGTAACGTTGTGATGCACGATCCTGCGTGTCCCGATTTCCATGATCACGAACACGTAGAGCAATCGGAACGTGGCCGTCGCAACCACGAAGAAGTCGCAGGCCACGATACCTTTCGCGTGATTTCGAACCAAGGTCATCCAACGGTGCTTCGGGTCCGGCGTGCGTCCCGGTCCGCGTGCTGCGGCCAGGTACTTGCCGACAGTGCGAGGAGAGACTCGCAGGCCGAGCTTGAGCTGGAGTTCGTCGGCGATTCGGGCTTCGCCCCAGATCGGGTTCTCAGCTGCCATTCTGAGGATGAGTTGTCGGAGATTGTTCGGCAGCCTGGGCCGGCCACGCGGTCGGGACTTCCATCGCCAGAACAAGCGAAATCCTTTTCGATGCCAGCGGATGAAAGTGTCGGGCTTGACCACACGGAGTGCGGGGCGCCAGGCGAAGAGCCTGCCCAGGGCGGCCATCACGAACCGGATCGAGTCGGTGGCTCGGCGCGGTTTCGCCTTACCCTCCTCGAACAGGGCGAGTTGTTTACGCAGGAACAGATTCTCAGCGGCTAAGGCGGCGCGGGACCGGAAGCACAGGGCGAGTAAGCGTCCCAGGTCGAACAGCACCGCGCGGCCGGTTGCAGTCACATGTGAAAGAGCTGTGATTAGCTCGCACGCGCTCATGATGGCTTAGGTTCTCACAAGTCGAGACCGTCGCAAGCCATTGAGACTGCGGCCGGACGGATTATTTGCGCAGTATAGCGGTCACGCCGAAGTGGACAATCCGCCGCCGATCGTGTGCCAGCACCAAGAACACGTATAGGATCTGGAACCGGATCGTTGGCACAGTGAAGAAGTCCACCGACACCATCGTCTTCAGATGATTGTCGAGGAACGTTCTCCAGGTCTGCGAGGGCGGCTTTCGGCGCCTGACCATGTATTTGCTGACGCTGGTCTCACCGACATGGATGCCAAGCCTTCAGCAGTTCGCCATGAATGTGGGGAGCTCCCCAAAGACGATTTTCGCGGCTCAGCATGCCAATCAACTCGCGAACCTCTGTGGGGACCGCGGGGCGGCCGAGCTTGCCGCGGCGAATCTTCCAGCTCCAGAACAAACCAAAGCCTTTGCGATACCAGCCAACGACAGTGGCGGCCTTCATGATGAACGCACCGGACTGCCAACCCTTCCAGATGCAGCAGAGCCATGCCCACAAGACACGATCAGCCGGGGTCAGCTTTGGGCGCTTCACGGAGCGTTGCAGGACACCGATCTGATGACGGAGCGCAAGAATCTCGAACTGAAGCGCGGCACGGCTCCGAAATGAGGCCATGGCGAAGGCGATGACAGCCCTGAGAACGGGCCCCCACCGAAAACGAAGGATGAGCGGCAACTCCCAATTTATCAGCCGCATCGGAGTTTGCGAGAACCACACTTCAATTCCAGCGGCCTTGCATTCGTACAGCGGATGACGCGTGACGGCCCGAGAAACCTGTCTCAAGGCGCTCTCGGGCAAGCGCTCCCTTATTTCGCCCCTCCACGCCCTCATTGGATCTAGCAACGACGCCCGGGCTGGTGCGTAAGTGGCCTCCACGGTGCGCCTACTGAGGAGGGGTAGCGGGCGGGCGGTTAAAGTTCGGGGCGATGGGTTCGCCCTTGGTGTCGCGAACAACCGTCGGTGCCTTAACCGAGGGACCCATAGGGCTCGACACTATAGCGACGCTCAGCCAGTACTGGTTCTCTGATGGATCGTGCGCCATGAACCACAAGAGCCCAACGGTAGGGACGCCCATCCGAAAATTTCTACCATTGGTACGCCAAAACGCGCGATTCAGAACCGCGCTTGCCGGTTCGTTATCCGCCGACTCGTAAGTCGCATTCTGCCGGAAGTAGTTGTTGGGTACCGTCGCCAGCACAATCGATGTTCCACGGACGGCAGCGACCGCCCCGATCACCCTCTCAACGAAGTCATATAGGTTGTCAAAGTGCTCCGCCGGAAACGATATCTTCGTCCCAAGCAAAGGATCGAAGGAGTGGAGCACCCCATCGCTGCCCCAGTACTGGACAGGGACCACGTGGATCATATCCCCATCTGTCACGGCAGTGTACTTATTAGCGTTTGGGTTGGCGGCGTAGTAGGCGGCCAGGATTTTCTCAACGACGGCCACCCGGTCACTTGTCTTTTGGGCAGCGACGTCCGAATCCGACAAAGCTACTGAAACAGGGTTAGTCCGCTTAACCATCACCGTCAGACCGGTGGGACTGGTCTTGGGTACGAGGTCGTTTTGTGGCCCCTCCTCGACTGTGATCAGCGAGTTGTATTTGATGGCCAGATCGAAGCACAGGTCGCGAACGGGATGAGGTCCCTTTTGCTCTAGGACCACAGAATCGGCGCCCGCCTGTGCCTCGGTAAGCACCGGCACCGTAGCAAGGGCAAGGGCCGCGAGTGAAATCAAGGCTAAACCGAACTTCTTGCGCCGGTTTGGGCTCCCTATGCGTTTAAGTCTTTGAACCATCAGCAGTTTCGCCAAAGTAGAGCATCGTTACAACTCTAGTGTTGTACCCATGTATATTACTATATTTAATTTGTATTGTCAGGTTATTTGTGATATCATGTTCCCATGTACGTGGAGACTGTCCCCAACCGCAACTCTCCTCCCGCTATTCTCCTCCGTCAAGCCCAGCGGCTGGACGGCAAGGTTGTCAAAACCACTCTCGCCAATCTCTCCCACTGGCCTGCATCCCAGCTCGATGCTCTTCGACGTGTCCTGAAAGGCGAATCTCTGGTTCCTTTGTCGGAAGCATTCCAGATTCAGCGCTCCTTGCCTCATGGTCATGTTGCCGCTGTCCTCGGCTCCCTTCGCCGGCTCGGTCTTGAGCCCATCTTGTCTCGCTCCCGTTGCCCCGAACCTGATTTGGTGGTGGCCTTGATCGTGGCTCGGATCCTTGCCCCATCCTCCAAACTCGCCACCTGTCGCGGTCTCCGACAAGAAACGGCCACCTCTTCGCTGGGCTCCCTCCTCGGACTGGATCACGACATTCAGGAGGCCCAACTCTACAATGCCCTGGATTGGCTGCTTACCCGCCAATCCAGCATCGAAAATGCTCTCGCCAAGCGCCACTTGTCAGACGGTTCTCTGGTCCTCTATGACCTCAGTTCCACCTATTTCGAAGGCCGTCACTGCCCGCTGGCCCGCTTTGGCCATTCGCGCGATGAGCGCCGTGGTAATCTGCAGATCACCTTCGGACTGCTGACTGCCTCGGAAGGTCGCCCCATCGCAGTGGAAGTCTTCGAGGGCAATACGATCCCAAGACCGTCGCCTCGCAAGTCGACAAACTGCGGCTCCGTTTTGGCCTGAAGAAAGTGATCCTGGTCGGCGACCGCGGGATGCTGACTTCGGCACGCATCCGCGAAGACCTTAACCCGCATGCAGGTCTGCAATGGATCTCGGCCCTCAAGTCGGTCCAGATTCAGAAACTGATAACGGGAGGCGCACTGCAGTTGTCGTTCTTCGATCAACAGGACATGGCGGAAATCCAGCATCCATCCTTCCCAGGTGAACGCTTAATTGCCTGCCTCAACCCGCTGCTCGCTGAAGAGCGAACTCGTAAGCGTAATGAACTACTGGAGGCCACTGAAAAGCAGCTCAACAAAATTGTGAAATCTACTCAGCGAAAGAAAAAACCATTGCGCGGCCGCAGAGAGATCGGCCTGGCCGTGGGCCGCATTCTAGGCCGCTACAAGATGGGCAAACACTTCAAGCTGTTCATTGAGGATGACGGTTTTCGTTTCGAGCGCAAGCCGGACAACATTGAACGGGAAGCGGCCCTGGATGGCATTTACGTCATCCGCACCAACGTTCCGGCCGAGGCACTCAGCAGCCAGAAGGTCGTCGGTCACTATAAGGGGCTTTCCGACGTCGAGCGCGCTTTCCGCAGTCTGAAGAGCGTGGATTTGAAGGTCCGCCCCATTTATCATGACCTGGCCGATCGAGTGCGGGCGCATGTTTTTTTGTGCATGCTGGCCTACTACGTTGAGTGGCACATGCGACGAGAGTTGTCTCCTTTGCTCTTCGACGACGACGAGGTGCAGGCGGCAGACGCCGCGCGCAGCAGCATCGTCAGTCCTGCCCAGCGATCGGACAAAGCCAAGCGCAAGGATGCCACCAAGATCACCGCTGATCACTTACCCGTGCACAGCTTTCAAACTCTGTTGAAAGATCTTGCCACCCTGACGCTCAACGAGGTTCACGTCGGCGCTCAAAACCTCCGCCTGTTAGCCAATACAACACCCGTCCAACTGCGCGCTTTCCAATTACTCCAGGTCTCCCCGTCTTTGTAGCTGTACCCAGTAGGCGACACCGCAAGATTGCGGTAACTTCAATCATTGCTGTTGATTACCGCAAACTCCACAAAAGAAGTTCGGGCTAAAGATCGCATATAGTCTCCGTCGTCATACTTCTACGGGAACGTCTCACTCTTCGTTTGAGTATCCCGAGTTGCCGTCACCTGGCTTGGCGTCAATGCGTATTTGAGATTATTGGTATGGTACGGAACGACACCGCCGTCGGACGAAATGCTCATTTGCTGAGTTACGGTGAAGTTACATGCTGGGAGAAAAGTCTGGTAGTACCGAGTCAAGCTTGGCCCGTAACCGATCCAATCGTCGGTGTAAGTACTATTGCTGAGTATCGTCCAAGAACCGCCTGTCGTTCCGGTCACTGGGTTGCCGACTTGCTTTGGATCCAGGTTCCAACATTGGTCGTAGGCGGCGAGTGAGGATTCGGAAACTGTCCGGCCCGCGAACTGAGATGCGCTGGTGGTATTCAGCATCCCTACGAAGAGCGCCTGGTTTGGATAACCCCACTGCGCCCACTGGTCAAACTGCGACTTCTCCCCGGTCGGGATCTGGGCCGTGGTCGTGAGCGTAGACGGGTAGCTGCGCGGACCCGATGTGGCGAAGGTGTCGACCTCGGTAGCCGATGCTGAATCGCAGGCCGGGCCACTGATCGTCAGGGGGCTAGGGGTGTTGATCGTAATGGTCAGAGCAGCCTCGTAACCGCAGGCGTCGAAGGCAGGCACCGGGGAGCTTGCAAGCAACGAGAACGTGCCATGCGTACCATCCAGAAGCGAGCCAGAGACTATGCCTAGTGTATTACCCGCCATCACTGCCACCACTATCTCGGCTTCGCCAATACTCAGTGGAACCTCTTTTCGAAGGAGAATCCACCTAGAATCAAACCGCTCCTTTACGTGTATCGAGTGCTCCTCACTGGCATTCATCTGATGAAGACTGGAACCGTGGAAGCGAACCTGGGGGTGCTGAACGAGGACTTCCGATTACCACATGTGTCTGATCTGATCGCCCTCAAGATGGCCAACGAAGAGCAGTCGACGTTGGATGCGGCGGCCATTGACTTTCACACCAGCCAGTGTCAACGCCTGCTCGCGGAGCTTGAGTTGGCAGCAGCGAACTCGGAACTCCGCGAAGAACCCATTGCTCGCCACGATCTGAATGACCTGCTGATTCGCCTTCGGCTTCAGGGGCTCTGATCAACACGGCCGAATTCCCTGAACGAGTATCGCGGAACCGGAGTTTATCGCTCTGAGCGGTTTTTGGCACTTAAAGCCCGGCCGCTCAGGGCCTTGCGAGGATTCCGCCCGGTTAAGTCCCA
>CAVYTS010000022.1:0-292606 GCA_963771305.1 uncultured Acidobacteriaceae bacterium | reverse complement strand
GGCTGCAGGGGCCGCTGGCAAAATGCTCGGTGCCACCGGCTGAGACACAGTCACCGTGGCGGCTGGTGCTGCTGGGTGCGCCTGGAGTGGGCAAAGGCACGCAAGCCGACCTATTGCGCGAGCGCCTGGAAGCTTGCCATCTTTCGACCGGCGACGTGTTTCGCGCAGCCGGGAGCCGAGAGGCGTGTGAGCCGTCTCCGGCAATGAAAGCGGCACTTGAATACATGCGCCGAGGTGCGCTGGTACCGGATACCACGGTATGGGAGATGGTCCGTGAACGAGGCGCCTGCATCCGTTGCGGTGGTGGGTTCATCCTGGATGGTTTCCCGCGCACGTTGGCGCAAGCTGAAGCACTAAAAGCGCACATGGCCAACGAGCACCTTTCGCTCAGCGCGGTCGTGAACTACGAATTGCCTCTGGCCGAGATTGTCAGCCGCCTGAGCGGGCGCCGGACGTGCGAAAAGTGCAAAGCGGTTTTTCACGTAACCGGACAACCTCCCAAGAAGAGGGCGTATGCCACCACTCGGGCCGCTCGTATGAACGCGAAGACGACCGGCCGGAGTCGACGACGGTGCGCCTGGAGGCCTACGATCCCACCAGGTCGCCGTTGACCCAGTTCTATAAAGAGCTTGGCCTGTTGGTGTCGGTCGCGGCTACCGGATCTCCAACCGAAATCTATCAGAACACCATATCCGCGCTTGAGGCATTTAGGGCGCAAGAAATTCGCGTTCATTAGGTTCCTGGCATCAGGATGACTTCGCGGTCGAACGTCATTGAGCGCTTGGCGAAGGCGGAAGGTTTTCCTCCAGGTAGCGGGAAAGCAGGCTGAAAAGATGAACGGCTGTGCCGGGGCCTTCACTGATGGCGTGAGTGCGGTTCGGATACTCCATGAACGTGAATTGCTTGCCCGATTCGACAAGCTTGTTGATGAGCATTTGCGAGCCCTGGAAATGCACCTTGTCATCCCCTGTTCCATGGACCAGCAGGAGGTTGTCTTTAAGACCTGAGGCGAAGTTGATGGCGCTTCCGCGCTTATAGCCATCCGATTGTCCTCCGAAGACCCATGTAGCGCTCCTGATAGATCGTGTCTAGAGACGCTGATCCGGTACTGGCGCGACGGCCATTCCAACCTTATGTTTCGGGTGACCGGACATCAGATTCAATGTGTAGGTTGCGCCGCCGCTCCAGCCCCAAACAGCGATACGGTTCGGATCAAGGTAAACGCGCTCGGCGCATAGCGCTTTGATCGCCTGAGTCTGTTCTTCGGTGGCGAGCGGACCGACCGAGCCATAGACGATCTTGCGCCTTCACGGCCTTTGTGGGCGGGCGTGCCACGATTATCAAAGCTCACGACGATATAGCCGACCTGTGCCAGCGCACGATGGAACAGCCCGGTTTTGCCACCAAATATCGAGCACGGTCTGGCCGGCGGGCTCGCCATAAACATACACGAGCACCGGACACTTCCAGACGAATCAAAATCCTTGGGCCGAATCATCCAGCCGTCGAGCGTCACGCCAGTGCCTATATTCACGTTGAAGAACTCGCTCTTGTTCTGGAGCAGCGGTTTGACCTTCTCTCGCAGTTCGGCGCTAGCTACGAACGAGTGAGCTGACTGCGCATCTCGAAGCGAACCAGCTCGAAGCGCCAAGGATCGTCGAAACGGCTGTATCCATGGAATGCCCATTCACCCATTCCGCGAAACGCGATAGGTGTGGAAGCCTGGTTCGCTTTGAGGCGTGATGCGGACCGGCGAAGCCGTGCCGGCGCCGATGTCCGCGCGATACAAATACGCCTGTGTCGCATTGTCCGGGGAGGCCCTGAGTAGATTGCGTGCTGCGCTTCCGACACGCGGGTGATAGTCATAACATCGAAGTTGCCGGGCGTCAGCAGAGTCGGTTCGGCATGGTCACGATGCACAAGGTAGGCGTGGCGCCAACCGTCGCGTTCGCTCAACAACACGAAGGACTGGCCGAACGGGCGGATTTCATCCGCATCGACCCAAGCTTTATCCTGATCGCAGAAAATCTGCGTAGTTTTGCCCGTCGACACCTCGGCGATCAGCAGGTCGGCCGTGTTCTGCAGCCGGTTTAACTGCTCGATGACCAACTCGTTTGGATTCCCGGCCCACTCCATTCGGGCGATGTAGTTGCTGCGGGGATCACCCAGAATGTCCATCCATTTCGATTTGCCCGAAGGGACAGCGACCACACCGATGCTGACAGCTGAGTTTGTCGTTGCCCGCTTTCGGGTAGGGAATCATTCTGATGCTCGGATAGACGGAGCCGGTGTAGTCGATGAGCGGATGCTCTCCGACACCGCTCGAATCGAAGTGCCAGAAGGCAATCCGCTTGCCGTCCGGACTCCAGCGGCATGCATCACGCAGGTCCAATTCCTCTTCGTAGATCTTGAAGCCAGTTAGCCATTCGGGTTCGTCGTCGATCTGGGACTCAACATTTCTGCAGAACGGCCGCCTGAAAAAGATTGGTGGGCAGAGTCCCGTCACGCCGCGCCCAGTGACGGCGTCCGAGATCCTGAGCCGGGGTTGCGCACCGGATTTGGTCGAGATCGATGCACGCATCGTGAGCTACTCCCCGGAACAGGGCAGCGCTATGGAACTGGAAGCCGGCAACATTCCATTTCGCGCTGAGCTAGCTGGTCTTCAGCGGCTGCCTCCCATGCAAGCGGGTGCGATGGTCCGTCTTACAGGCATCTGCCGTGCACAATCGGCGCTGGAGGGTCGACAAAGCATCACTCGCGGCTTCTCGATTGCGCTGCGCGAACCGGGCGATGTCCGCGTGCTGAGGCCAGGTCCGTGGTTGACCGCGCGGCGCCTTATGATCATCCTGGCGTCGTTAGCAACCGGCACCCTGGTGATTCTGGCATTCCTGGTTGTACTTCGGCGGCGAGTGAAGGCTCAAAAAGAACTGATTGAGCACAAGCTCCAGCAAGAGGTAGACCTGAAGCGCCAGGCGCAGGCAGCGAGCCGCGCCAAGAGCGAATTCCTGGCAAACGTCAGCCACGAGATTCGAACACCCATGAACGGCATCATCGGCTTCGGCAGCCTCCTGGCGGAGACCGACCTCGACGAAGAGCAGGCCGATTACGTTCAAACCTTAGAGAACTCCGCGCAATCGCTATTAGTGATCCTAAACGACATACTGGATTTCTCGAAAATCGAGGCGGGCAAGTTAGGCCTCGAAGAGCGAGGGTTCTCGCTGCGAGAGTGTCTGGACAGTGCACTCAAGGTGGTGTCGGCAACGGCCGGCGCCAAGGGACTGACAACGCGAAGTCTGGCACAGCACGACGTGCCTGACGCGCTGGTGGGAGACGCCCAGCGGCTTACTCAGGTGCTGTTGAATCTGTTAACCAACTCCGTCAAGTTCACTTCGGCCGGCGGTATCGAGCTATCGGTGGATCTGGTGTCGCAGTCCGCGAAGGATTGCTGCCTTGGGTTTCATGTGACGGACACGGGATCGGGAATTCCGGCGTCAGATCAGGCGAGGGTTTTTGAGCCATTCCAGCAAGCGGATGGTTCTTCCTGTCGGCGGGTGGGCGGCACCGGTCTGGGCCCCACCATCTGCAGCCGATTCGTGGATCTGTTTGGAGGGAAGATCTGGCTCGAGAGTGAAGTAGGAAAAGGCACCACGGTCCATTTCACTGCCCGGTTTCGCCTTCCCGAACCTGGGGTGACACCGGTAGCCGAAGCCCGCGGCATCGATTCGTGTCTGGTGTTCAATACGACGATGCGACAAGGCTGAGGTCGCTCGTCAGCGTAAGGGTCGCCGCTCTCTGGCTGCGCGATCGGCTCTGGTGGTTTGATTGATGTAGGAGGTATGCCGTGTCCGTTCATTTCTTTGCGCAGTTTGAGCCGAAGCCAGGAGAGGAGTCGGAATTTCGCGACGAACTGCTGAAGGTGGTGGAGCCTTCGAGAGCCGAGGCGGGCTGCGTGGCGCTTCACGTATTCGAATCCCTTCGGGAGCCGTTGCGCTTCGCGGTCCATTCCGAATGGACGGATGAGGCTGCGTTTGAATATCACGCGCAGTTGCCGCACACCTTGCGGTTTCTCACAGCGGCGGAAGGGTTATTGACCCATGACGTACGAGGCTTGAGGACACGGCATATCGGCGGAGGCGCAGGCGCGGGCACGAACGGCTGAGACGTAGCAACTGCTGCAGGGCGTTGCAAAAGCTGTTGTTGCAAAAGCTGTTATTTGCGAGTGGCATCACGTTTCCACATAATGACCGTCAGCCAAATCAGAAACACTTGGACAGGCAAAGGCAGATTATCGGGGAGGTCAACCATAGCATTGCGGATGATTGGTCCTTCGGGCGTAATTGATCCGACTTCCCCACCGTTGTCCAAAAGGACGAATTTCCTGAAGAGAGCCGTTTCCGCCTTGAGCGTGTATGTCTGGCCTCCATGTTCGACAAGGAAGCAGCGAAATAGAGCGCTCGGTTTTTCAGCCCGAGCCAACTGAGTTCCGTTGAACTCAAGAATGAAGGCGCCGCTCATCAAGTGCTCCCTGGAGACGGGAAAGTGGACGCCGTCCACGGTGAGCATTCCCTTTTCACGGAACCATGAGACATCAATCTCCGCCACGGGAAACCCATCGCGGAGGACGCTGAAATCCCACGAGAGCACGTTGTGCGGAACGAGTTCGAGCATACGGTTCTTCCGGCCTCCCATCTAGGCGGCCCAGCGGGTATCCTATCATCGGCCATCGTGGCCTGAGGTTTAGGCCCGCTGCAGAACCAGTAGCGGCTTCTCGACACCATTGAGCAAGCAGTGCCCTTGTCGCTGGAAGTCCATTTGATGCTGAACAACTACGGAACTTACAAGACCGCTGTCATCCACACCTGGTTGGCCAGACGCCCTCGCTTCCATCTGCACTTCACACCCGGTATTCGAGTTGAAGCGCGGGATCGGCGTCGGCCTGGTGCCCAGGCCAGAGGATCTGGCTGTCCGGCGCTTTCATCTCGTAAAGCGACGGCAACGGCGACTTCCGCCTGCCGACCGATATCCCGGCGCGTCCGGGCGACTTCACGCACGGCGAGCAGGTTGGCGCAGCAGCGATCGCCGATGCCCAGATGCCGTCCGGTGGGGGCACGAGAACATTTGATGCTGGGGCGTCGCAGGTCAAGCTGATGGCTGGCGGCGTATCATCCAGCTATGAACCGCTCAATGTTACGCGATACACGGTCCCCGAACTGCGCGCCGCAGCGGAGGGGGCCGAGGACCGGGGCACCTATGTAGCGGTGGGTGCCGCGCGTCAGGCGCTGGAGGCTGGGATCAGATGCTTCGACCACGGCCAACGCTCGACGAGCCGACCGCACAGCTGATGGCCGAGAAAGGCGTATGGGGGAGCCTGCAGCCGTTCCTTGACGACGGACCGTCAGCTCATTCGGAAGGCTCGCCGAACCGGCTCAAGCAGCTCCCGTTGTTCGCCGGCACCGATACCGCCTAAGGCTTGACGACGAAGTCTAAGATCAAAGCTGCGTGGGAAAGCGACGTGCTATTCAGTGCCGACGCCGCGGCCAAGCAACCGCGCAGCCAGCCAAGATGGTTCAATGGTGCACGCCTTCCGACGTACTAAGGATGGCAACCGCCGACAAAGCCGAGTTGCTCGCTCTGTCTGGATGGCGAAGTCCTTATTGAGGCAGGTTGGGTTATTGTCCAGGAAGCGGCCCTGGCCGACCTTTTGCTTGTGGATGGGGACCCATCGCAAACATCAAAAACGAAACGGTTTCACGTTTGTTTTAGAAACTGTTCGATGACCCAAGCAAGAACGTTCTCGTGATCATGAAGGACGGCAAGATTGACAGGAATCTCGTACGCTGATTGACGTGGAGTCACCGGAATAGCTGGAACAACAACATGACCTCTGTTATAGTCAACCATTCCGGAGACACTCGGTTTGGTGGTGACGATGCGCCGCTTGATGCCTTTGTTGGCGCTCTGCCTCTCGGCCTTAGGACCGGTACGCGCCGAGGAGAAGTGGATCAAGCTGTCTACGCCCCACTTCGAGATGTTCACCCCGAACGGCGAGAAGCGCGCGAAAGAAGCGCTTTTACAGTTTGAGCAGGTCCGCACCTTCTTCCGGCAGGCTACCCAAAAGCCAAAGGACTCGAACCTCTATGAAACCCGCGTGCGGATCGTGGCATTCCGTGGTGAAAAAGACTACAAGCCCTACCGGATGAACGAAGGGGCCGCGGCGTTCTACCTAAAGAACGAGAGCCACGACTATATCGTGATGGGCGATCTCGAAGAGGAGCATTTCGAAGCCGCGGCGCATGAATATACGCACTTGGTCGTTCAGCACGCAGGGCTGAAGTTCCCGCTGTGGCTCAACGAAGGCCTGGCCGACGTCTATTCAACGTTAGAACCCCAGGGCGACAAGACCATGGTTGGTAAGCCGAGCAAGGGCCGGGTTTTGGTTTTGTTGCACGAAAACTGGCTGGACCTGCCGTCTTTGTTTGCTGTTGGACGCGATTCTCCTTACTACAACGAGAAAGACAAGATGAGCATCTTCTACGCCGAAAGCTGGATGCTCACGCATATGTTGATGCTCTCAGAACCGTATGCCTCGAAGTTCCCGCAGTTTTTGTCAACCGTGAACCGTGGCGCGGGCTCGGAAGACGCGTTGCTATCGGTCTACGGCAAGGATGCCGGCGCTGTGATGATCGATCTACGGCATTACCTCGCCAGCGGCACGGTGCCCATTCGCTTCGTCAACGTGAAGCTCGAGAAATCGGATCTGGAGCCCGAGGTGACGACGCCGGATGATCTTGACCTGCGATTAACCTTGGCGGATATCCTGGTCGGCCTTCGCCGCCTGGATCCGGCAAAGGAAGTGCTGACGCGGCTCTCGACCCAGTATGCGGACCGGCCTCAAGTTGAGGAGACGTGGTTTGACCTCGCCTGGCAGAGCCAGAGATGTGAAGACCGCGAGCGGCGCATTGCGGGCGTGCATTCAACCTAGGCTCCCAGAACGTGCAGATGTTGAACAACTGCATGGCACTCGAATACCAGGCGGGCGCTTCAGAGATTCTGCTCCCGATGCTGCAACGGGTGGCGGAACTGCAACCCGAGGATTCAGCAATTCATGTGCGTTTGGGGCTGGCTTTAGTGAACGACCGGAAGTTTGGCCTGGCTCTGGCGCAATTCGCGCAGGTGAACACCGTGAAGCCGGAGATGGCATTTTCGTTCTACTCGGCCTCAGGCTACGCAAAATTCCGGCTCGGCGATAAAGTGGAATCTCGCAAAGACTGGGAACTTGCCAAGAAGTATGCGCAGAACGACACCCAAGTGCAGATGGCAGAACGTTTCCTGGCTGACTTGGCGAAGCTGGATGCACAGAAGAACGGGCCTGCGCCACGAAGCACCCAGACGATTCCGCCCGGTGACGAACCGGCGCCTACTTTCACGAGTGATAGTCGAGGGCCCGATGATCCAGTGCCTCCCGGCCTGTTGAATCGACTCCGGCGCGAAGAGCAGCAGCACGCTGACGGCGTGTTGACTCAGATTGACTGCGAGGGTCAGGGTTGGCGTTTGCAC
The DNA here is from genome assembly GCA_963771305.1 of uncultured Acidobacteriaceae bacterium. Lineage (GTDB taxonomy): Bacteria > Acidobacteriota > Terriglobia > Bryobacterales > Bryobacteraceae > CAJCIT01. Next base: position 285,049 of record CAVYTS010000022.1, on the reverse strand, counting down.
CTGAAGACGGCTTCGGGCGAGATGATCTTCTTCATCGCGAGCGCCAACGATATTGTGGTCAACAGCTCCGACGCCGCAGCTTCACTTTCAGCTGTGGAACCGAGCTGGGGAAAACGCAACGGTGTATTACGTCCTGAAGGCCAATATGCCGTCGGTGGCCGGCGTGGCCAGGAAACTGGTGCTGACAAGTAGCGGCTAAAGATGAAACCCGCCGCTGCAGACCAGCACTTCGCCGGTCACGTAATCGGATAGCGGCGAGCAAAAAAAGAAAACGGCGTTGGCCGCATCTTGCGGTGTGCCGAGACGACCCAGCGGAATCTGTTTCGCGACCGATTCCCGCGCTTGAGCCTGCATCCCGACGCGCACTTGTCGTTCACCGACGGCGATGTTGGTCTCCGGATCGTCCATGGGCTTGATTAAACGCGTGTCGATGAGACCGAAGCCCACCGCGTTCACGGTGACGTTGTAGCGGCCCCACTCTTTGGCGAGCGTCTTGGTCAGCCCCACCACCGCCGCCTTGCCCGCTGCATATCCTGATTGACCGGCATTGCCATCCAGCCCGGAGATGGAGGTGATATTCACTACTTTGCGCATGACCGAGCGCCCTTCGGCCGACTCTTTCTTCGCGGTCTCGCGGATCCAATGCGAGGCCGCACGCAGAATGCGGAAGGGCGTAACGGCATGGATTTCCAGCATGGCCTGAAACTGTTCGTCGGTGGTCTTTTGAATGACGCTATCCCAGGTGTAGCCGGCGTTGTTGACGATGATGTCAAGCGATCCGAACTGTTCAACCGCCATGTTGACCAGGTGACCCGGGAAGCCGGCTTGGTGAGGTCGCCCGCAACGGCCGCAACGCGAGCGCCGGAAGCTTCGAGTGCCGGCCTTGGTTTCGGCTAGCACGGTTTCGTCAACATCGGTCAAAACAACCGCGGCGCCGGCCTCGGCCAGCAGTGTCGCGATGGCGCGGCCGATGCCTCGTCCCGAACCGGTAACGAGCGCAGTTCTGTTTGATAGGGAGATATTCACGAGAGTTAGGCGAAGCTGTACTTCCGCGCGGCATCGTCCCACAGAACCTTCTTCTGGTTCTTGAAGGACAAGGTGGCGAAGTGGCCGCCGATCGCGGCCTGCTGGCCCATGCGCGGCGGAGCGATAACCTGCCCTTGCGCGGTGACGCCTTCCATCCAGTTCTTCATGTGGGCCTGGACGGCCTTGTTGTCATTGCCCTCCAGATGGATCTCTTCCGGTTTGCGAGCGCGCACCGCTGCCGGAATCAGGTCGGGATGGCCGTTCTTGCGCAACTGATTCGTGTACAGTTCCGGGTAGAAGTAGAGGTGCTGGCGGCTGTTCACTTCGATGGTGCCTTCGTCGCCCATGAACTGCTCGCCGTAACCATAGTGTTCGTTGCCGAAGTAACTGCTGTACAGGATGTGGAACCTGTCGGGATATTCGTAGATCGCACTGAAGGTGTCGGGGCAGTCGCGGTCATCCACCCACCGGTACACGCCGCCCGAGGCCACGCAAGAAAGCGGCGTCGTCTTGCCGCATACGAAGTTCGTGATATCGGTCTGGTGCACCAGCAAGTCCGTCGGGATACCGCTCGAGTAATCCCAGTACAGCCGCCATTGATAAAAGCGTTGTGGATCCCACGCCCGCTTCGGGGCGCCTTCGAGGAAGCGGTTCCAATCCGTATTCTCGAGGCTGGCGTCTTTGGGAATCGCATAGCGCCAGATGGGCTTCTCCGGCACGTCATTGCGATACCAGAAGGCGCGCACGTAATGCACTTTGCCGATCATGCCCTGGGCAACCATGTCCTTGGCCTTCTGGTACAGCGTGTTGCTGCGATTCTGCGTACCAACCTGCACGATCTTGCCGGAAGCATTGGCTGCCTTAACCAGTTCTTCGCCCTGTTCAATGGTGTGCGCGAGAGGTTTTTCAAGGTAGATGTTTTTCTTGGCGGCGATCGCGGCCATCGCCATCGGATAATGCAGGTGCTCGGGCGTGGCAATCACTACCGCATCAATACTGGAATCCGCCAGAAGCTCACGGTAGTCTGCGTAGATCTTCGGATTCTTTCCTTCTTTCGAAGCGACTTTATCCTTGGACCGTAGCTGATAACCCTGGTAGGCATCGCAAATGGCCACGACGTTGCCCATGGAGGCCGCGCCGCCGTCATAGAACATATCCATGAGGTAGTTTCCGCGGGTGCCCGTACCAATCCAAGCCACGTTGACCTTGTCGGTGGCTCCCAGCGCCGGCAGCCAGGATGGGCCGAGCGCGACAGCGGCTCCAGCGGCCGAACTGCGCAGGAAGTGACGGCGCGAAGAATCTAGCGGGCTATCTAAGGACATCGGAACTCCTTCATTTTGTTGGGTAAGCAGCCTATACGGGCAGCGCCGCGGGGGTCATCGACCAGCTACGCGAACCCAACTCAACTCGCCCCTACGATATCAAAAGTCTATAGAAACGGGCGTACTTGTCAGGGCGATAATGAAGTTCCGGATGTTACTTGAAGCCCATTCCGGCAGCATCTGGGCCGCGCCTTCCTATTGTTTCCCCATAAGAAGTGTGAGAGCATACCTATTGGAGAACCATATGAGCGCAGAGAACAAAACGGATGTTTGGCAAGGCACCCTGGCTTTGATGGTTTTGAAAACCCTGGAAACATTGGGTCCTCTGCACGGATATGGGATTGCGCGGCGCATCGAACAAACCAGCGGCAACTTGCTGACGCTTAACTACGGAACACTTTACCCAGCACTGCTCAAGCTGGAGCAGGAGGGCTCGATTGCTTCGGAATGGGGAACCTCGGAAAACAACCGGAAGGCCAAGTTTTACAAGCTGACCCGCTCGGGCCGAAAACAACTGGAGCGCGAAGCGCAGCAATGGAACGAGGCGACCTCGATTCTGGCACGTTTTCTGACGCCGGGGGAGGAGCAGGCATGAAGACTCTTCGCGCGTGGGCAATCAGGCTCTCTGGACTCTTCGGCAAGGCGCGTCGTGAAAAGGAGATGGCCGAAGAACTGGAAAGCCATCTCGCGATGCATATCGCCGATAACCTGCGCACCGGCATGACGCCCGTACAAGCTCGGCGCGAAGCCATGCTCAAGCTGGGCGGCCTGGAGAGCGTGAAGGAGGCGTATCGCGACCGAAGCACCGCGCCTTTTCTGGAGCATCTCGGCATGGATGTGCGCTTCACCTTCCGGCAGCTGCGGAAGAATCCGGGGTTTGCCACCACGGCGGTGGTGGTGCTCGCGTTAGGAATGTGCGCAAGCATCGCGATCTTTGCTTTTGTGGATGCAGCGTTGATCAAGCCGCTTCCGTACCCGGATCCGTTGAGGATCGCCGCCGTGACGGAAACCGCTCCTGGATTTGCACGCGCGAACCTCTCCTATCCGGATTATCAGGACTGGAAACGGTTGAACACGGTGTTTGCTTCGCTGGACGTCTTCACAGGCGATGGCTTCCTGGTAGATACGCCTTCGGGAGCCGAGCCCACGCAGGCTGGACGTGTCAGCTCCGGATTCTTTCGCACGCTACGCGTAAACCCGTTCTTGGGCCGGGACTTTTCTCCGAGCGAAGAAGTGCCCGGCGGTCCGCACGTCGTGATGCTGAGCTTCGACACCTGGCAGCAGCGGTTTGGCGGGAGAGGCAATATCTTAGGCCAGCCTGTCAAGTTGAGCGGTGAGGTTTACACCATCATCGGCGTATTGCCGTCGGACTTCCACTTTGCGCAGTTGGGCAGGGCCGAGTTCTGGACGACGATCGATCCGTCGAACCAATGCTTCAAAAGGCGAAGCTGTCACAGTCTGGATGGCGTCGCTCGCTTGAAGGAGGGCGTGTCGTTCCCGGACGCCTTGGCCAACACGACTGCGATCGCCAAGCGGCTTGAAGAACGGTATCCAGATGACAACCGCGGACAAGGCGCCAGCGTGATGCCGCTCTCCGACGTTATCGTCTTTTCTCTCCGTCCCATCCTCCTGCTGCTGTTGAGCGGCGCAGGGCTGTTGCTCCTGATTGCTTGCGTCAATGTCGCGGGCTTGGTGCTTCTTCGCTCAGAGGGCCGCAGACGCGAGATGGCGGTCCGCAGCGCACTGGGCGCGTCACTGACCCGACAGGTAAGCCAGTTTGTGAGTGAGGCGCTGGTGCTGGTTCTTGCGGCGGGCGGACTTGGCTTGTTGTTCGCGGGCTGGGCGATGCGGGCTCTGAAGACGCTGATTCCGGCTGATATGCGCCCTGGTATGCCATTCCTGCTCGATCTTGGCTTGAATCCGCGCGTGCTGGCGTTTGCGGGCGCGATGATGCTGCTTGCGGTCGTACTGTTTTCCATAACGCCAATACTGCATTTCTCTTCGTCGAAACTGCCAGACGGCTTGGCAGAAGGGAGCCGTGGCTCCGCGGGAAAGGCATGGCGACGGATCGGCTCGCGACTGGTTGTCGTCGAACTGGCTACCGCGATGGTGCTTCTGGTCGGGGCAGGTCTGTTCGGCAAGAGCCTACACCACCTTCTGCGTGTTGAGGTTGGCTTCCGGCCGGATCAACTGGCTACCATCACCGTGGCGGCGCCGGATGTGCGTTACGGCAAGGACGAACAGAGCATCGCGCTGGCGCGAGACATCGTGCGCACTGCCGGGACACTGCCCGGTGTTGAATCTGCGGCGATCGCATCAATGTTGCCGGTCAGCTACAACGGAAACACCGATTGGATTCGCTTCGTGGGAAGGCCCTACGACGGCAAACACATTGAAGTGAATGAGCGGGACGTAAGTTCTGATTATTTCCGTACCATCGGAGCAACTCTGTTGCGCGGCCGCTACTTTAGCGACGCCGAGGACGAGTCACAAGCGAAAGTGATGATCATCAATCAAGCGCTGGCGAAGAAGTATTTCCCGGGCGAAGATCCCATCGGCAAGCAGGTCGGCGACACCAGCCTGACACCGAAGTCGATTAAGACGATCATCGGAGTCGTCGACGACATCAAGGAAGGCACTCTCGATTCGGACATCTGGCCCGCGGAGTATCACCCTTTCAATCAAGACCCAACCACCTACTTCGCGGTGGTTGTACGCACGTCCCAAGAACCAGGTTCAGTGCTCCCGGTGCTGGGCCGTGCTATTCACCAGCTTCACAGTGATCTGGGAACGTCCGGCGAGGCCACCATGAAGGGACGTATCGATAATTCGATGACGGCCTACCTGCATCGCTCGTCCGCGTGGCTGGTGGGAGCCTTCGCCTTCACGGCGCTGCTGTTGGGTGTGGTTGGCTTGTACGGCGTGATTGGGCATTCGGTGAGCCAGCGAACGCGCGAGATCGGTGTGCGAATGGCGATGGGCGCGGAGCGCCGATCCGTCTACCGGATGATTCTGAAGGAGGCCGGATGGCTCGCCGCACTGGGGATTGGCGTTGGGGCCGTGGCTGCCATCTCCGCCGCGATGTTGGCTCGCAATCTGCTGTTCGGCGTGAGTTCCTGGGACATCCCGACCTTGCTCGGCGTAGCCATCGTGCTGGGCCTTGCCGCCTTGTTGGCGAGCTTCGTGCCGGCCCGCCGTGCCGCTTCCGTGAACCCGATGGACGCGTTGCGATCGGAATAGCGCGGTCCGTTTCATAACTTAGCCGCCTGCGCCTAGAACGTCAGCACTGAACCACGCGCGTCAGCAAGTGGACACAAACGGAGCTTGTCGCTCGTTCGGATGACCCTATTGACATCCCCAGCTCTTGGTGCTAGTTTTCTAGCATGGTGCTAAACACGCAGCACAAACTCAGCCGCCGGGAACGCCAGATCATGGACGTGCTCTACCGGCGTGAGCGCGCGACCGCAGCGGAGATCTTGGAAGACTTGCCGGATCCCCCGGGCTATTCCGCGGTTCGGGCGATGTTGCGCGTGTTGGAAGAAAAGAAGCACGTGCGGCACGAAGCCGAGAACCTGCGCTATGTGTTCATGCCCGTCGTACCGCGGGACAAAGCGCGCCGTTCCGCTGCATTGCACATGCTGAACACGTTCTTCGACGGGTCGGCGGAACAGGCGGTGACAACATTGCTGGATGTTTCCGCGAATAACCTCTCGCAAGAAGACTTCGACAAGCTTAGCGCGCTCATCGAGAAGGCTCGTCAGGAGGGGCGCTGATGCTGCCGCTATTGAGTCTGTTGGTTCGTTCCGGCGCCATCCTTCTGTGCGCCGAGATTCTGCGCCGATGCCTTCGCCGTTCGCCCGCTGCTCAGAAACATGGCTTGCTTCTTTTCGCCTTTGGACTGCTGATCGCTTGGCCGATGCTCTCAGGAATTCTGCCGTCGATTCCCGTGTTCTGGCCGACAACTGCCGCCCAGGGAGAGGTCGAAATCCGCCAGACGTTCCGAACGGTGCTCATAGCCTCGCCTTCGCACCTGATGATCTACATTCCCATCGCCATCTGGTTGGCAGGCGTGTTAATCACCATGGGGCCTCTGGTCTATGGAGTGATTCGTTTACGTCGATTGCGACAGCAGGCGAGAATTCTGGTCGGGGCGCCGTTGAATGAACTGCTAGGACAATTGTGCAGTCGCCTGGGCCTCGCCCGGGTTCCGGAGTTATTACTGATGCCGGGGACAATAATGCCGATGACATTCGGCGTACGGCGTCCAAACATCGTGTTGCCCGAGGAGTGCCTGGCGTGGTCAAGGCCACGCACGCTAGCCGTGCTGATGCATGAACTCGCCCATATCCAGCGCCGCGACGTGGCGTCGCAACTCTTCGCTCATCTGACCACGGCGTTGTGGTGGTTCCAACCGTTTTCGTGGGTCATCCGCCGCAGCCTTCGGCAGGAGAGCGAACGGGCGTGCGACGAAATGGTCGTTCAGGGTGGCGTTCGGGCATCCGATTATGCTGCCGAGTTACTCGCCATTGCGAAGGATTTTCGGGCCCCAGCGCCAATCGCCGCCGCAGGCATCTCGATGGCGAGGTGCGGTGATCTGGCAGGGCGTCTGCACTTGATTCTTGCTCCACAACCAATCTCGAAACCGGCCGGTGCGCGAACGTTTGCCGCTGCGCTTGTGTGTGTTTCCGTGCTGACCATCGCCGCTTCAGCATTGACGTTATCCTCTCTGCCCATCGCGTTCCCGCAATCAGAAAGCCCACAAAGGAGTTCACCTATGTTTACCGTTCGACGTACTGTTCTTTCCGGCCTGCTGGCATCAGCAGGTCTTTCGGCAGCCACTATTGGAGGCTCGCTGTTTGATGCGAACGGCACCCCGGTGTCAAACGCGAAAGCATCCATCCTCAACGCGGACACCGCCGCGAAGTTGGAAGCGACGACATCCACTGACGGTAAGTTCGTCTTCGAGAGCCTGCCGGCAGGCCAGTACATTCTGCGAATCGAGAAGCCAGGGTTTCCCGCCCTCTACCGCGAATTCAAAGTGCAAGAGGATTCCAAAGTTGATCGCGGCATGATGCTGGGCGACACCACGCAACATCCCGCCAGCAAGCCGGACCAGGTTCGCGTTCCCGGGGCAGAGCAGCAGGCCAAGCTCATCACAAAAGTGACCCCGGTATATCCGACCTCCGCGAAGGAGGCGCGCATTCAGGGGATGGTGGTGCTCGACGCGACACTCTCGGCGGATGGCGTACCGGAGGACGTCCGGGTAGTATCGTCACCGAGCGATGATCTGTCGCAATCAGCCCTCGACGCCGTGCGCCAATGGCGGTACACGCCGACGCTGTTGAACGGCGAGCCGATCTCGGTTGTGACGGAGATCCATGTGAACTACACGCTGTCGAAGTAGGGCGGCAACTTCCGCGCCCCCACTCCGCAGTTATTGCGTACTAGTTGTGGCTTGCGGCTCCTTCGGCAGAGGCTTTGGCATGGGCACGCGCGGCAGCATCTCCGGCCGAACAGCCGTGTTGTAAACAAACCAGGCCATGATGGCGGAGGCTTGCATCACGTCGCCTTTCTGCACCCGGTCGTAGAAATCCATGTTCGAGTGGTGCGTCCGGGTCTGGTATTCCATCGGGTCCTGCACGAAGCTGAATCCCGGGAGGCCGATCCAGGTAAACGAAGTGTGGTCCGTTCCACCGGGCCGGACGGTGGGAGGAGAGGTCACGCCCAGCACGACCGTCGCGCCCAGATCGTGGAATGGCTCCAGCCAGGTCTCAAAGATGGGTTTCACCATATCGTTTCCACCGACGCTGATGCCACGGAAACGCCCTGTACCCGTATCGTCGTTGTAATAGGCGGAGAGCTTGCTGTAGTCGGCGCCGGGCTGCATGGTCTTGCGGTTGGCAAAGTGCTCCTGCACGTAGGCGATCGATCCGAGCAGTCCCTCCTCCTCGCCGCCCCATAGCGCGATTCGAACGGTGCGCGCCATGGGCAGATTCAGAGCCTTCAGAATACGAACCGCCTCAATGGCAACAGAACTGCCTGTGGCATTGTCGGTTGCTCCGGTAGCCCCATGCCATGAATCCAGATGTGCTCCCAGCATCACCAATTCGTCTTTTTTCGTAGTGCCGGGTATGTCGCCGACCACATTGAAAGAGTCAGTCGTGTCATTCAGGAATTCGGTCCGAATGTCAAACTCGAGCTTCGCCGGGATCTTGTGCTCAATGAGCCGGGCGATCCGATTGTAGTGCTCCGGTGTAATGGCGACCATCGGCGGAGGAATGGGATCCTTCGGATCGCGTGAGCCGCCGCCCGTCGCGAATACGGTTCCCCCGTCGCCGTTATATCCGTACTGCAGCACAACCAGCGCGCCCTCGTCCTTCAGGAACTGGTTGATCTTGTTTTTCCGGGCAGCCGCCTGTTCGCGGCTCAGCGGCGGAGTTGCCGGGCGTGCCGCCGCCGGCGCCGGACCAAACAAATTCGTGCGCGATGGGTCGATCACATTCCCCCGCGCCGCTAATTCTTCGTTAGTCCAGCGGCGAGACATCGGTTCCGTAATGGGCTCAATCTGCTTCGGCTCCATGGTCATCACGACCTTGCCCTTCAGCTTGCCTCTGAATTTGTCGAAGTCGGCTTCGGTGTTAATGACGGCCAGAATCGGCTCACCAGTCACTACGCCGCCTGTTCCTGGGGTCCACGCCAGCGGGAAGCCGATCAGCGGCTGGTACTGCGGCTCTATGAGGTGAGCGGAGAAGTGGGTCAGCTTCCAGCTTTGACCGAAGTCCGACCATTTTTCGAGATGAACGTTCTGTAGTCCATATTCCTGAAGGCGTTTCACAACCCACTCCGCGGCCGCACGATGCCCGGGTGAATTGGTGAGACGAGGCCCATAAACGTCCGTCAAGTAGAAGAGGTGATCCATGACCTGCGAGTTCTGAAAAGCCTCGCCCTTGATCTTGTTCACTACGGTAAGGTCCACCCTCTCCTGAGCGAGGAGGGTGACCACTACGATCGAGAGAACAGCTAGTACACGAATCGGCGTTGGACGGTTTCTAAAGTGCATAAAAGAACTCCCCGGGGCGCTTGTTAATATTACGAACTGTAGCATTAAGATAGGCACTCGAAGAATTGTGCGCGGACGAAGGCTGAAGCCCTCTGATCGCGCAGTCCGGCTTCAGCGTATGGCCTTCTTTCATTCGCACCGCATCCTAGTCATTGTCCTCGCAGTCTTAGCCGGGCTAGGCACTGGGCTCATGCTAGTGCTGTTTTGGCTGAACTTCCGCATGGGGCCTACGGTAAAGGCCCGCGTCGAGAGGGTGGTCGCTGACCGCTTCGACAGCGACGTGAAGCTGGACAAGCTGGACATTCAGCTGCTTCCGTCACCACACATCGAGGGCTACGGGCTGACGGTCCGCCACAAGCACCGCAACGACGTGCCGCCATTGATCACGATCCACCGGTTTACCGCCGACGCCGATTTCGCCACTATGATCGGCGCGGCAAACCACCTGGTGCGGAACGTGCGACTCGAAGGGCTGGTGATACAGGTGCCAACGGGGTTCAAGAAGGCAAACTCAGCCGACTCCACGAACCAGCCGCACCCTTCTGCTCAGCCGGACTCCGGCAATCATTTCCCTTTTGAACTCGGCGAATTAGTGGCCGACGGAACGGTGCTGAAAATCCTGCCCCGGCAAGAAGGGCGGGAGCCGATGGAGTTCCTCATTCATAAATTGAAAATGAACTCTGTCGGTCTGAATCAGCCCATGGCCTTTGTGGCCACGTTGACCAATGCGAAGCCGCCCGGATTCATAGAGAGTAAGGGCTCGTTTGGCCCATGGCAGAAAGCCGACCTGGGAGCAACCCCGGTATCAGGCGACTACACGTTTGCCCATGCCGACCTGGGCGTGTTCACCGGCATTTCCGGCATGCTCTCTTCAGTTGGCCGCTATGAAGGCACGCTGAACCACATTGTTGTGGATGGCACCACTGACACGCCCGATTTCGAGGTAACGACCGGGGCCTACAAAGTCCGCTTGACCACCACCTTTCACGCCATTGTCGATGGCACGAACGGCGACACCGCACTTGAACCAGTGGAGGCCAGGTTTCTGCAGACGGATCTCATCTGCCGAGGCACGGTGGCCGGGCAGCCTGGCGTAAACGGGAAGACGGTCAGTTTGCACGTGGAGACGAAGGCAGGGCGGATCGAGGACTTGACGCGGCTCTGCGTGAAGACAGACAAGCCGGTGATGACAGGACCGACGCGCTTCAACACGGAGTTCATTCTTCCGCCCGGCCAGCAAGAAGTTATGAGCAAGCTGATTCTGAATGGCCACTTTATGGTGGCCGGCGCGCGTTTCACGGATCCGAGTATTCAATCCAAATTGGATGCTCTCAGCCGCCGCAGCCGGGGCGAAGTCACGGAGGCTCAGAAGGCCGCCGATGGCACGGCGATTACGTCCGACCTAAGCGCCCAGTTTGCGTTGCGTGCCGGCACACTCACCCTGACGGACTTTCGGTTCAGTGTCCCGGGTGCGCACATTCTCCTCAATGGGACGTATGGGCTGCACGCGGAAGACATCGATCTGCACGGGAATGCCAATCTGGACGCCCACTTATCGCAGATGACCACTGGGTTCAAGTCGAAGCTGCTGAAACTGGCCGATCCCTTTTTTGCCAAAGATGGCGCTGGAACGGTCCTGCCGATCAAGATCACCGGTACACGAACCAGTCCGTCGTTCGGCGTGGACTTCCACAATCTGAAGTTCCCGTAGAAGGAGAACCCACGCCAGCTTCGTGGCTTATTTCAACGAACGCCGGAGGGTGTACTGATCGGGCCGAAGCGTGTGGTTCTTGAGCTTTCGCCAATCGTCGGTCACGTGAATCAGTTTGCCGGTGATGTGGTTGGAGGCTTCAGACGCGAGGAATGCCGCAACATCCAGCTGGACTTCGGGGGATGTGCCGCCAGTGCGGCGAACCTCCAACGCCTTCGCGACAACTTCGTGGTCCAGCCGGTTGGCAGCGCGAATAACCTCGTCAGTGAAGTTCGTGTAGGCGCTGCCCGGATCCAGGCAGTTGATTTGAATATTGTAATCAAGGACTTCCCCCGCCATAGCCTCGACGAAGTGAACGATGGCGGCCTTTGACGTATGGTAAGCAGAGAAACCGGAAGGAGGGTGAGTATCGGTGGTGCAGCCTAACGCAATGATTTTTCCCGAACGGCGTTCCACCATGCTGGGCAAGACGGCCCGGCACGAGTGCACCACGCCCATCAAGTTGATGTGAAGCGCGTCGGTCCAGGATTTTAGTGATGACTGCACAAACGAGTTCAACGGTCCGGGAACCGCCGCAGCACAGATCAGAATGTCGATGGGGCTTCCGAACTTGACGCGCGCCCGGTCCACGGCGACCGCGATCTGTTCCGGGTCTGTCACGTCCGCGAGAAGGCGCAAGGCATTGCCGCCCGATTGCTCAATCTCAATGTGAGCCAGGTCCAGTTCGGCTTTGCTGCGGGCAACCAGGGCAATCCGCGCGCCCCGCTGGAAGAATCCCAGCGCCAGGCGTTTGCCGATCCCCCGTCCGCCGCCGGTGATCATGACGTTCTTGTGAAGGAATTCTTGTTTCGTCAAAGCAGTTTACGTCGCGTTTCGAGACTCACCCATGGGCGCCCCGACAACCGCCGCGCCAAGGCCCGTCCACAGGTTAAAACATTTTAAGGTTGAAATGAGCATTCTTTACGGTTTATTACCCTGCGACCCCGAGCTGATCAGACGCGGATATGGGTACGAAAGCGGCCATCTGACCGCTCCGATAGGGCGACGCGCCGACGGCCTTCAATCCTTCGAGAAAAAGCCACTTTCTGTATAATTGAAGTTGAGCCGCGCATACAGGTGAGTTGTGTGCGCGCACACTTCCCAAAAGAGGCGAATGAGTAAAGAAGATAGTATTGAAGTCACTGGAACCGTGGTTGAAAAGTTCCCCAGCGGACTTTTTAGCGTCCAACTCGATCAAGATAGAACAGTCCTGGCCCACCTGGCAGGTAAGCTTAGGCGCAACCGCATTCGAGTGCTAGCCGGCGATCGCGTCACATTGGAGATGTCGCCATATGACCTCACCAAAGGACGCATTACCTACCGTCACAAATAATTCAGATCCCCAGCCCGTGGTGGTGAAGCCGGAATCGCGAGGCTCGTTGGAACGAGCACGGAAGCCATTCTAGGCGCGCCGGATGCGAAACCAGACGAAAAACGAATGGACCCCATCCAGATAACGGCACGTCCTTTAACATAAGAGTTTGTCACCCCTCGATTCTCTTCGACAGGAAACGTCCACCACGCGCGAGCGACGTAGTTGGCCGCAGATCTACTTCGGTGTAGCTGTCACAACATTGGCGACGCTGCTGCTCGAGTTATCCCTGACCCGTGTGTTTTCGGTCGTCTTCTACTACCACTTTGCGTTTCTTGCTATTTCCGTCGCCCTGTTTGGTCTGGGCGCGGGCGGCGTGTTTTCCTATGTCGTGGCGGGTTGGCCGGGGTCTCTGTTTCAGAAACTGGGCGCCATCGCCGGGGTGAACGGAGTTGTCATCGTCGCGTGCCTGAAGTTCCTGCTCTCGCAAAATGGTTCGTTGATGAGTTTCAAGCTGATGGTGGTGTACTTTGCCTGCGCTGTTCCCTTTCTGCTTTCGGGCACGATTCTGTCGCTTGTGATTGCGAGCACCGTGGAACGCGTGGACAAGGTCTATTTCTTTGACTTGATGGGCGCTGCGGCGGGCTGCGCGGTGCTGGTGAAACTGCTCGATTGGATCGGCGGCCCAAATACGGTGATTGTCGCTGCCGTCTTGTTCGCTGTCTCAGGAGCGGTGTGGTTCAACATGGCCAGGTCGGCCCGCGGCCGGATCATTGCCGTCTCGCTGGCATTGCTGCTGGTGGCGCTCATCACTTATAACGCCAAGAAACATCTGATTGATGTTCACTTTGCGAAAGGCAGGGAACTGACGGGCGAGGAATTCGTTCGCTGGAACAGCTTTTCCCGCATCGCCTTGCGGCCCGAGCAGCCGGGCTCGTCGATGAAGAGCATCGTCATCGATGCCGATGCGGCAACCGGAATTGCGAAGTTCGATTTCGAGCATCTGACCGAACAAGAGCGCGTGGATCTGCGCTTCCACGGTCCCGGGTTTCCCTACTTGTTGCGGCCGGGCGCCAAGACACTGGTGATTGGTCCGGGCGGTGGCTGGGATGTTTCCCGGGCGCTGGCCTCCGGCAGCAAGGACATCACCGGCGTAGAGATCAACCCGATTATTGCCAAGACCATCATGCGGGAGAAATTCCCGCACTACAGTAACCGGCTCTACTTCCGCCCGGAAGTTCGATTGTTCGTGGAAGACGGCAGATCGTTTGTGCGCCGCAGCCATGAGCGCTACCAGGTCATTCAGGCCACGCTCGTGGATACTTGGGCTTCCACCGCCGCGGGTGCGTTTGCGCTTTCTGAAAACAACCTTTACACCACCGATGCATTTCGAGACTATCTCCTGCACCTGACCGAGGACGGTGTGATGGCGTTCACGCGCTGGGGCTTTATGCCGCCGCGCGAGTCGCTGCGAGTAGTGGCGCTGGCTCGGGATGCCTTGGCGCAATTGGGCGAGAACGATGCGCGCAAAGCACGTTATCGTGGTCCGCGAAAACGTCGAGAAGCTCGAAGGATGGGGAGCGCAGGATACGATTCTGGTCGCGAGGGAGCCATTTTCAGAGCAGGACGTGACAGACCATCCTGGGCTCGCTGTCGCCGGCTCACATGCAGGCCATTTACTATCCGGGAACCAGACCAGGACACGCCGTTTCGGGATCTGCTGCTCGCGAGTGATCCCAACAAGTTCTACGACAGCTATCAATTCGATGTTCGCCCGGTCAGCGACGATCGGCCGTTCTTCTTCTACACGGTGCAGCCCCGCGACCTATGGCGATTCTTCACGAGCCGCGAGCGCGACAATGCCGACTACAAAATCAATAAGGCGCTCCCGCTGCTCTATGGACTTGGTTGCGGTCAGCATTGTCGCGACGCTAATTATTCTGGCGCTGCCGCCCCTGGTGTTGGGACAACGTCTGCAAAGAGAGCCGGGCACCATCGGCGGCCTGCTTTACTTCCTGTTCATCGGCGCCGGATACATTCTGATTCAGGTGGCGCTGATTCAGAAGTTCGTTCTCTTTCTGGGGCATCCAACTTACGCGCTCACGGTGATCATCTTCTCGATGCTCGTGTTCAGCGGGCTAGGCAGCTTTTTCAGCAAGCGCGTGATTGGCGATTCGCAGGGCCGGTTGAGCAGCCTAATGCTTCTGATCGCGGGCCTTATCGTCCTGTTGGCATTGGTTGTCACACCGGTGACCTCCAGCGGAGTCGGGCTTCCGTTCGCCTTGAAGGTTGCGATTTCCGTAGCCTTAATCGCCACGCCGGCCTTTGCCATGGGCATGCCGTTCCCGACCGGCCTGACACGACTGGAGCGCGCGATGCCATCGGCCGTGCGCTGGGCATGGTCCATCAATGCTGCTTCAAGCGTCCTTGGCTCTGCCGCGGCAATCTTCCTGGCGATCTACCTCGGCCTGCAGACAACTTTGACCATCGGCGGCGCGCTGTACGCTTGTGCCTGGCTCAGCGCGATCCTATCGCCGCTGCTGAAGAAGTCCTCGCAGGTACTCCTCGCCAAGGCCTGACGGACAGGCTCTTTGCCAGGCCGCCAGACAATAGAGATCAGTGGATTGTGACGCGCGGTGTAGCGTCGGGTTTGGCAAATACTCGCAACGCCTGCTCCAGGGCTTCCACGAAGAAGTACTCGCCCCACATCACCGACTCGTCGACGCCCAGACCCTTGTGAACGTGGTAAATCCCTCCCTTGAGGATGCCTTCCCACTTCGGCTCTTTGAACGGCACATACTGCATGCAGAGTGTGCGCAATATGAGAATCGCGGTGGACCAGTACAGGTGGCCTTTCATGGGGTCGCTGACCAGGCGGCACAATCGCAGCATACCGGAAGCGGCTATGGCGGCGGCTGAGGTGTCCACCAACGAGCGGTTCTCAAGCGGCGAATTGTAGTCCCAGGGCGGAACGCCATTCGCAGGCGTATGAGTAATGTAATAGTCCGCGCAGGCTTCAGCGGTTTGGAGAAAGCGTGGATCGCGGCTGTATTCCGAGGAGACTGCGAAGCCATAAAGAGCCCATGCCAGGCCTCGCGACCAGCAGGAATCCCCGCGATAGCCTTGTTGGGTCGTTTGTCGGAGAAACTCGCCCGACTGCAAGTCGAAGATGCCTTCATGTGCAATGGAGCCGTCTCCGCGCACCAGGAACCGGCGGGTTGTCAGGCAGTGGCGCACCGCAATATCGCGCAGCTTCTTGTCGTTCAATTCGCGGGCAGCGTAGAAAATGATCCCAACATTCATCATGATGTCGATGAAGAGGGAGTCTTCCGCCGCGAACGATCGAAGAAACTGACCCTTTTCGTTGTAGCGCAGGGCCAGCGTCTTTCCAGCCTGAAGCACGACATCCAAAAGCGCGGTTTCACGGGTGACCTGATACCAGCGATGGTAGGTCGATAGAAAAATGAAACCGAGATCGTGCACTTCGCGATCGTTCTTGCGAGGCTCCAGAGGTTTCGTATACTTCACAGCCTGTTCCAGCCAGTACCGGCCGTCCGTCTTTTCCTGGCTCAGGTATTTGTGGAAGATCCACATCATTCCTGGCAGGAAGCCGTCACACCACTGCGTCCAGACATTCCCGTCGTGCTTCCATTTACCGCCCTTGGTGTACATCGGATAGAGGCCCGGATGCGCCTCGATCAGGGACTTCACCTGCTTCTGGGCGAAGGCGATCGCCTCTTCGAATAGTTTCTTGTCGGACTCTTGAACGAATTGGATCACTTAATAACCCTGCCGAGGCCATTATATGAGGCTGACCCGCTCCCATCTGCTACGATCAGGAAATTCATGCCATCAAAGATAACGGTAGCTAACAACGGACCTCTCCGCCTGGAAGGCGAATTCACGGTCCACGACGCGGAGGGGAACGAGTTCGGCTTAGCGGGAAGAACCGTGATTTCCTTCTGCCGCTGCGGCCTTTCCGAGAACAAGCCCTTCTGCGACGGCGCACACGCGCGACAAGGATTTCAATCTAGCTGCCCGGCCAGGGATTTGCCGCCGCCCAAGCCGAAGGTCTAAAGACTCGGAAGCGAGTTCCGACAGCAAATCGAAGAGGTCGAACAAGGAAGCCACATGGACTGGTATTTTGCGGAAGCCAACCAACGCCTGGGGCCCGTGGACGACTCCGAGTTCCGATCGTTAAGGGCATCCGGCCGAATCGGTCCGAATACTCTCATTTGGCGCAATGGCATGGCAGACTGGCAGCCGCTCTCCAGTGTGAATGCATCTCCCTCCCCAGTCCTCTCGCCGGAAGGCGGCTTTTGCACGGAGTGCGGCCGCGCCGCAGCCGCAGGCGAGCTTCTAGCCTTTGGCGGCTCGCGTGTATGCGTCAACTGTAAAGACCTCTTCTTTCAGCGCTTACGAGAACAGGGCGTCGACGCGCAAAGATTCGCTAACGCGCCCAACCAGTACCGTTACGCCGGATTTTGGATCCGCCTCCTGGCGAGGTTTATTGATTGGCTCATTCGGGAGGTTGTTTACCTTCCCCTGGGAATGGCCTTCGCTTTGTACGCTGGTTTTTACAATCCGAGGACGTTTCCCCAAGCCCAGGATCCGGCCGTGACCATGTATGTGATCAAACTCGTCACCGGACTTAGCGTCTTGGTTGTCGCTGAGATTTCGCTAAATGCGCTCTATGATGCCTGGTTTATCTCCCATCGGGGGGGCACGCCGGGAAAACTCATCGTCGGTCTTGAAGTAATCCGGCCCAGCGGAGAGCCGGTTTCATTTGGGCGGGCTTTCGCAAGATATTTTGCTTTCTTGCTGAGCTACATGATGGCGTGCATCGGCTGCATCATCGCCGGCGTCGACTCGGAGAAGCGCAGTCTCCACGACCGGATCTGCGACACACGCGTAGTCTACAAAAGCGGATGAGTAGCGGCGTTATTGCGACTCTCTTCTGTCCACGCTGTGAGCGCGAGCTGCCGTTCGAGTCCACACAACCAGGGGGCGCTCGCTGCTATCACTGCGAGTCTCGCGTGGAGGCCGCCATATTTCCCGCCGTTCTTCGCGCCACCAACACAGCTGTTGACCAGGCCGTGATAACTGGTGAAGCCACTTGCTTTTTTCATGATGATCGGGTCGCGTCGGTCTCCTGTTCCAACTGCGGCCGTTTTCTTTGCAACTTCTGCAGAATCGAATGGTCCGGCGCGGATCTTTGCGTGACATGCGTGGAAGCGCTGCGCCAGCCGCGGAAGAGCGTCGCCCTGGA
The DNA here is from genome assembly GCA_963771305.1 of uncultured Acidobacteriaceae bacterium. GTDB lineage: Bacteria > Acidobacteriota > Terriglobia > Bryobacterales > Bryobacteraceae > CAJCIT01. The sequence goes on along the minus strand of CAVYTS010000022.1, from coordinate 267,310 downwards.
ATCGAACCGCTTCCACTTTGATTCGCTCGCGCTGGCGCTCGCGATCATTCCTTCGCTGCTGGTATTCCCTTCCTTGCTCACAGCCCCGGCGGCGCTTGGTCTGGCGTTGGTGACATTCCGCAGATCGTGCAGCATCACGCCACGCTCCAAGTGGCGATTCGCTGTGGCGATGTTGGTGTCGCTTGCCGCGATCGGTGCCTGGGCGTGGTTCTTTATCTACTTTGCCAGTCAGGCGCGAGCAAGGCAATCTTAAGGATGGCTGAAATCGCGAAACGCATCTATCGGCCGCTTGGTGGACGCCGCTGGCTGCGGCGGCAGTCCGACGACGCCTGGCTGGCCGCAGACCATCTGCTCTTCGTAAGAACCCGCTTCTTCTCGGAGCGGTACACACGGCTCTATTGGAACGACATTCAGGCGCTGATGCTTTACCGGTTCGCGCACAACACTGGGCTGATGCTCGGCGCGGAGATAGCGTGCATCCTCGCCGCTGTCACCGTGGCGTTTGTTCAACGCCGTTTTGAAGTCACACTGGTCGCAGCCTGTTACGTGGCGGTTTACGCCACGTGGCGGCTCACGCGCCGTCGCTATGGCCTGCAGATTCTAACTCGAACCGCCACCGCGAAAATCCCCTTGACCATGTTTTATGGTTCAGCCAGGGGGTTGGCAAACCAACTGCGGCAGCAAGTGGAAGAGGTTCAAGGCCACCTGCCGGGGGCCCCGGAAGCGTCCGTCGCGTCTGGCGAAACTGACGGCGAAGCACTCGTCGGGACAGCGACGGTCGAAGTGGCTGCGGTCACAGTGCGGGCCGCCGGTAAAACCCGGGCCCAGCCCACCCTGGTGCTGCACGGCATCGTGTTCGCGCTGGGTCTGACTAGCTGGCTCTTCACCAGCGTGGGGCCGCTGTCAGATCCCGACTGGATTGTAATTCGGTGGTTGTTGTCGATCATTTTCTTTGGCGGGCTGATCGCGATGTTCTTTGTGCAGCAGGATGCCGATTTTCCCTTCGCTGTCCGATCGGCGACGGTCATGAACATCTCTTTGAACGCGGTCATGATTGCTTCTGTTCCGGCGCTGAACCCTCCGAGCATAACCGCGGCCATGGGGACGCTGACGCCGTCCGTGGATTTGCTGCAAATGTTCGCCTGCCTGTTCGGCCTCATGGGCATTTATAAGAATTCGCTCGACGAGGCTGACAAGCCGGCTACTCAACCGAGGACCGGATCGAATTCGTTAGCCTGAGAATAAGACTGCATGCCCAGCCTTGCCTTAGAGCGCTGTTTTCACCACGAAACAAGAGAAGCCGTATGCCGGTGTCCTGAGTGCCGGCGCTTCTTTTGTCGAGAATGCGTGGTGCCCTTCGATGGTCGTCTACTGTGCGCCACCTGTATCGCAAGGGCGAACGAACCGCCTCTAATTTCTGAAAAGAGAAGCTCCTCCTCAGGCCAGATGCTGCTCGGCGTAGCGGCACTGGTTTTCATCTGGATCGCTTACTATTGCCTCGGCTGGATGATTCTGCAATACCGCGACTCGCAGCCCGTGGAGGTTGCTGAACGAGGCCCTCTCTTCTGCGCCCCCTCACTGTCGGAATCTCGTCACTGTCTAAGTCAAAATCAAAACTCCAGCGCCGAACCGCGTGCGTTAGCAAGCGGATTGCGGCTTTTCTTACTAACGCCTCTACGTTTCTCGTCTGCACCCCTCTCATCGCTTTTAGGGATTTCATGAAACAAGGTGGATTCGTCGGTGCCTTAAAGTTGATCGAAGACGCAGTAGACCTTCTCCGGGAAGTTCCCGCCCAGTCGTGGCTGCTGTATTTCGCCGGCGTTGTTCCCTTCTTCAGCTTGTTTTTGTTCGAGGCGACCGACATCTACGAGAGTCCCTTCGCCGTCGACCGACTGCTTTGGATTACGCTGCTTCTTGCGATCACTTACGTCTGGATGCACTTCTGCCAGGCGGCCTTCGCGAGGCAGCTCAACTGCATGGTCAGCCAACAGGTTGGAGAGCCTTCGCCGGCGCTGCGCGTGCTCAGTGTGCAGGCTATACTGCAATCGAGCAAGCTGTTAGCGTGGCCCATCGCGGCGATTCTGATGATTCCGCACAGCCTGGTCACGATGTTCTACCAACACACGCTTTGCCAGTCCGGTGAGGCGGCAGGCGATTTGAGGGCGGTGGTTCGGGAGGCCAGGCACGATGCCGGGTACCGGCCGGCAGAATCGGTATTGTTCCTGATATTAATACTGATTCTGCGAGCACTCGTATGGGTGAACTTCCTGGCGTTCTTTCTCTTAGCATTGCTCCTATTCCACTCGTTCACTGGCATCGAAAACACACTCACCCGGCAGCCGGCCGTGCTTTTCAATCCCACTTTTCTGGCCGCGCTCTGCGTACTGGCCTATCTGGCCCTTGATCCAGTCGTCAAGGCAGGTTGCGTATTGCGGGCGTTCCGGCGCCGGTCTCAAAAATCGGGGCTTGATCTGCGAATCCGGCTTTCAAAGCTCCAGAGTGTCGCAGCAGTCGTGTCGCTGGCATTCTTGCTCTTGGTTGCGGCCTCCTGGCCGGGCACACGCTGCCCCGATTCCGCCTGAGGCATCGCGGCTGACCGACGACCAGCGCATTGAAAAAGCCGTCAAAGAAGTGTTCCGAGACCCCAATCTTTCATGGTCTCTTCCTGTGGTTGTGAAGCGGAAACCTCCAACCAATGCGTTTCTGGCATTTACCGAATCGGTGGGGACGAAAGTCGGCGAGTTCTGGGACCGTTTTGTGAAGGCGTGGCAAGACTTGGTTTCCCGGGTGCGGAAGCTGTTCTCCGCTGACGAACGGGACCCGGACGAGAACGCCCCCGGCGCTAAGACGAACACCAAGGATGTCTGGGCTCTGATGGCCCTCTTCGGTGCCGTCCTCGCTGCGGCCGTGTTCTTCGCGTTGTTGCGGGCGCGCCGTCTGGCTCCCACAGTGGTGGTCGAGGCTCGCCCGGCGCCGGTGCCGCCGCCTGACATTAGCCGTGAAGACATTCAAGCGGACGAGCAGCCTGAGGATGAGTGGATGAGGCGGGCACTCGAATACCGCCGAGGTGGGAACCTGCGCCTCGCAATCCGTGCGCTGTTTTTGTCGTGCCTGTCGAGCCTGGCCGGGGCGAAGCTGATCTCGATCGCGCGCGGAAAATCAAACCTCGATTATGCTCGCGAGTTTCAGCGCCGCGCAAGGCGTTTGTCGCCTGAGTTGCCGCATCGCTTGCGGGAGAATGTCGGTCTGTTCGAGCAAAGCTGGTACGGTTCTCACCGCGTCACTGACGAGATACTCGATCAATTTGAACGGAACCTCGAGCTTCTGAAGGCTCAGTCCACGGAGGGTGCCTCATGAACCGCCCTGGGGTGGCGGCCGCAGGCGTTGCGTTGCTGCTTCTTTTCGGCGTTGTCGTGTTCGAATCGGTCGTTCGCCGGGCTGAGAACTATTCCTACTACCCCGATTATTCGTCGCTGAACAACGAAGACACGGGCCTCAAAGCATACTACGAAACGCTGGTGCGCTTAGGAGTGAGCGTCTCACGAAACTACCGGCCCTTTCTGAAGCTGGAGGGTCAGAAAGCCACCGTGATTTATGCTGGTCCGAACCTGGGTGACTTTCGCTCTCGATCCGAAAAAGACCTGGAGCAGTTTGAGCGCGTCGCGCAGAGCGGAGCGCGCGTGCTGATTCTTTTCCAAACCAGGGAGATCCGCTACGAAAAGATCGCACTGCCCAAGCCGGCAGTCAAGCCTCCCGGGAAAGGGCCTCTGGGGCCGCGGGATGAAATGAAACCGCGCGTCGACGCCATGCGCAAGCGCTGGGGCGTTGAAGAGACGGAAACTGAGGTGACGAACAAGCAACGGCCGACAGGTGCGGAAGGACTAACGCCAAGCGTTGTTCGCCGCGACGTTCTCTGGCACTTTGCAAAATGGGATCCTTTATGGAAGCCGGTTCTCTTGGGCTCCGATGGAGATCCTGTGCTGTTGGAGCGAACCTTCGGCCAAGGCTCCATTGGGTTGCTCGTGGCAGTCGAGCCTTTCACGAACTACCGACTCTTGACGAAGCCGGATACGTCGCTGCTGGCTGTTACGATGACGGGCCGGCGTCCGTTGATCTTTGATGAGGCCCATCTCGGTGTCGAGGAGATTGACACGATTGCGGGTCTGTCCCGGAAGCATCATTTCGAGTGGATTCTATTGGGCTTTCTCACTCTGGCGGCGCTCTACATCTGGCGCAACGCAGTCAGCTTCATCCCGCCCCTTCAGCCGGCTGCGGAGGGAGGTGTGAAGGGGCGTGACGCGCACTCGGCGCTTTCCAGCTTGCTGGCTCAGAGCGTGGGCCGGGACAAACTGCTAAACGAAATTGCCGGCGAGTGGAAACGCAGCCAGCGCTACGTGCCAAACCCGGGCCATCTCGGCGAATCTGAATTGGAACATTTCGCCGCTACGTCCATACCGCAAGCATCGGAAACTTACCGTTCGCTCATCAACAAGAGATCTGCGATCGGCCACGCTGGCGGCACTATCGTGCATTTTGAAGCCCGGACGACTGGAGAAACCAAACTTGTACCCTGACCTAGACACCATCCAGCAAACGCTGGCCGCCGTGCGCCGGGAAGTCTCCAAAGTAATCATCGGCCAGGAACAGCCCATCCAGCTTTCCTTAATCGCCATCCTTACCGGACAGCACGCGCTGGTTGAAGGCGTACCCGGGCTGGCCAAAACTCTGCTTGTGCGGGCGCTGGCCCGAGTCATGAATTGCGATTTCCAGCGCATTCAGTTCACGCCCGACCTGATGCCGTCGGATATCACGGGCACCAGCATTTTCAACCTGCGCGACGGCATCTTTGAGTTTCGCCGAGGCCCCATTTTCACGTCGTTCCTGCTGGCCGACGAAATTAACCGCGCTCCGGCGAAGACCCAGGCGGCGCTACTCCAGGCGATGCAGGAGCGAACCGTGACCGTGGACGGCGTTACCCATGTCCTTCCTGCGGCCTTCACTGTATTCGCTACCCAGAACCCGATTGAGTTCGAAGGAACCTATCCCCTGCCGGAAGCGCAGAAAGACCGTTTCCTGATGAAGATCTCGATGACATGGCCCTCGCTCGAAGACGAGCAGGAACTGGCGCGCAGAATGCTAACCAACGATTCGCCTGAAATCGCGCTGGAGCGAGGGGACGTCGCACGCCGTTCTGGAGCAGGAACAGATTGCCCGGCTTGCGCCAGGAACTCATCCGCGTCACGGTCCGCGAGGAACTCGTGAGCTACATTGTTCAGCTGGTGCGGGCCACGCGTGGACACGAAACGATTCTGTCCGGCGCCGGGCCTCGCGCCACACAGGCATTGCTGCTCGCCAGTCGGGCTTATGCCGCGCTTGAGAATCGCGACTTCGTCACCCCCGACGACGTCCGGATTCTCGCCTCACCCGTGCTGGAACACCGCATCATCGTCAAACCAGAATTTGAAATGGAAGGCGCGACGGCTGCCGAAGTCATCGCCAAACTGCTCGGTGAAGTTGCGGTACCGCGATGACAGGCATTCATCACGGCGGCCAATGATCTATCCGACCAAGCGCTTCTTATGGATCGTGGGCCTCTGTTTCGTGCCCGCCTCCGTCCTTCCTGCCGTCGTCCCGTCTGGACCGTTATGGGTGGGAATCGCTGCCTTGGTGCTGGCTGCGCTGGCCGCTGCTCGATTGGTTCGTCTCGCGCCGATCGTTAGATTGTATCGGGCTGACATTTCCGGCTGAAATCCACGCCATTCTGGGCGAAGAAGTTTCATTCTCGGTGGGAATCTCTCGGACCGAATCGCGGCCTTGGCCGTACCGGAGACTCCGCCTCGCGGTTGGCTTGCCACCCGAAATCGAAGCAGTCCGCGACGATGTTGCGTTTGAAGTTTTGCCGGATGCCCGGGCCATAGAGATCGAACTGCGCGCGAAGGGAGAGCAGCGCGGTGAGTTCACCGCTACCGCCGCCTACCTTGGCCGCATCTCCAGTGCTTGGCCTATGGCAATTGCGCCGTACCGAGACCATTGCAGTCCGATTCTCCATCCAGCCCTCAATCGCCAAAATCGCCCGCGAGACGTCCCGGCTGATGGCAAGTCACGCTCATGGCAGTGAACGCTTGATCGCCCGCCAGGGTCGAGGCCGCGAATTTGAGCATCTCCGCGAGTATGTTCCCAATGACAACTTCGCCGACATCGACTGGAAGGCAACCGCCCGGCGTCGACTACCCATCGTGCGCGAATACCGCGTCGAGCGAACTCAGGATATTTATGTCTGCGTCGATGCATCGCGGCTTTCGGGAAGTGTTGTCACGGCCAAAAATGGCCGCACTGTGACTTTGCTCGACGAGTACGTCCGTTCCACGATCCTCATGCAGTGTGCGGTACGAACCGCAGGCGACCGCTTCGGATTGCTGACGTTTAGCAATCGCGTCCATCACTTTTTTAAAGCCGCTTCCTTGCCGTCTTATGAGCGCGAGTTTCGCATTTCGCTTTTTCCGCTCCGGCCGCGAATGGTCGCGCCGGCATTCGACGAGGTCTGCTCCACCCTGACCACGTAAGCCAAGCGCCGCGCTCTGGTCAGTCTTCTTTACCAGCCTGTCGGAGCCGCAATTGGCGGAGGCATTCGCGACCGCCAGCAAGCTGCTCGCGAGGCAGCACCTGGTGGTGGTTGCTTGTCCCTCCGATGCCAAGGCCCGCCCGCTCTTTTCAAACCCGGATGTGGCCGATTTCGATTCCTTATACGGAGAACTGGCCGGACATTTGCTCTGGAAGAAGATGGCGGAGATGCGTGCGCAGGTTGCCCATTTCGGTGTGCGGATGAATGTCGTCGCGCCCGGCCGGCTAGGCATGAGCGCCGCCACAGAGTATTTCGACATCAAAGAAAGGCAGTTGTTGTGATTGTCGATCTCGATCGTTTTGTGGCGCTCGAACGACCGCACTGGCATGCGCTCGAGGAGGCGTTGCGGCCTTACGATCAGGATCGTCTCTATCGGCCTTCGCTCCCGGAGTCGTTGCGGCTCTTCGAACTTTATCAGCGCTCGGTTGCGGATCTTGCCCGCCTCGAAGAAGCCTCCCAAACGGAACTGGCTGAGCAAGCTCAGCGCGCTGGTCGGTCGCGCTTACGCGCAAATCCACTCAAGCCGCCGGAACGCCCGCTTCCGACCGCTCTATTGGCTGTTGTTCACGCTGCCAAACACCTTCCGCAGGCAGATCCGGCCCTTCGAACTGGCTTTGGTGGTGACGCTGATCGGCTGCGCCATCGGCGGCGTGTTGCTGAAGCTGGATCCCACCGCCAAAGCCACTGTGCTGCCTTTTGGGCAGCTGATGGGTGACCCTCGGGACCGCGTCAAGCAAGAAGAGAAGGAAGCGGCTAAGAAGCATCCCGATAGCCACGCCAGCTTTGCCGCTCAGTTGATGACCCACAATACCCAGGTTGCATTCTTTTCGTTGGCCTGTGGGATGACCTGGGGTCTCGGGACCATGATTCTGCTCTTTTACAACGGAGTGATTCTCGGCGCGGTCAGCTTCGACTACATCCAGGCAGGGCAAGCCAAGTTCCTGCTTGGATGGCTGCTGCCGCACGGCGTTATTGAGATTCCGGCGATTTTGGTCGCGAGCCAGGCGGGCTTGGTTCTGGCGAGTGCGCTCATCGGCTGGAACAGCCGTCTCAGCCGCGCCGAGCGTTTGCGTGCCGTGGCGGGCGACGTCCTCACCCTGGCCGCGGGCGCCGCATTGATGTTGGTCTGGGCCGGCCTCATTGAGTCTTATATCTCGCAATACCACGAGCCAGTGCTGCCGTACTCCGCCAAGATCGCCTTTGGATTCGTCGAAATGGCAGTGCTTGTTTGCTTCTATGCCTTTGCGGGCCGCGCCAAGAAACCCAGGGGCGTGGATCATGCTTGAGTCTTCCCCCCAGCTCCGGATCAGGCTTCCGGAAGGCGTCGCCATCCGTCTCCAACTGGCTGGACCCGCCACCCGAATGATGGCGTTTCTAGCGGATTCCGCCATCATTGTGGCCGCTAGCAGCATCGCTCTGAAGACGACCGATCTGGTGCGTTTTTTCAATGAGGATCTGGCGTCGGCGCTGTATATTGTTGGCTTCTTCCTCCTCTACATCGGATATGGCATTGGCTGCGAGTACTTTTGGAAAGGCCAGACCCTGGGCAAATGGATGCTGGGTTTGAGGGTGATGGATATGACTGGACTGGAGTTGCAGTTCAGTCAGGTCGTGATCCGAAACCTGTTGCGGATCTTCGATCAATTGCCGGCTTGGGGTCTTGTCGGAGGCGTGGCGACGCTGGCGTCAAAACATCGGCAGCGCTTGGGGGATCTGGCCGCCGGCACAGTGGTGATCCGCGACCGCCGGCCGGAGCAGAGAGATCTGAGCGGCTTGGTCCGCGGTCGTTACAATTCGTTTCTGCCGCATCAGATCCTTTGCGCTCGTGTGCGGAAGCTGGTGCCACCGGAGGCCGGCGCCATTGCGGTGGAGGCAGTCATGCGGCGCGATTGGTTGGATGATCGGGCGCGTGTTCGGCTCTTCGACGAGCTGGCTGCCTATTTTCAGACTCTGGTTGCCTTCCCGATTGGCGAAACGGAACCGATCAGTTCGGAGCAATACGTGCGGAACATCGTCGAGATCCTCTATTCTCGTAGCCCTAAAACCGGGCCGACTCGCCAAGGGGCCATCGGCGCATCCTTGGGTGCCGCACCGCGATAATCTTCCGCCCGCGGACCGGACACAAGCAAGTCATTTAAAATCAGCAGCTGCAGCGCCTTGATCCTGCCCGGGCGAGCCTTTCAAAAGCCGGAATCTCTATTTCACCATGGTAGATTGGGGTTTTGTGATAACCTGAGATATTCTTGCTCCACCCATGGAACGGCTAAACCACCTACGACTCCTTGAGGCAGAAAGCATCCACATCTTCCGCGAGGTTGTGTCGGAATGCCAGCGCCCCGTACTTCTTTATTCCATCGGGAAGGACTCGTCGGTGCTGTTGCGGCTGGCGCAGAAGGCCTTTTTTCCCGCACCGATCCCCTTTCCCTTACTGCACGTCGATACCGGCTATAAATTTCGCGAGATGATCGAATTCCGCGACCGGCTGACGGCTTCGCTGGGTGTCAAGCTGATTGTCCACACCAACCAGAAGGCGCTTGACGACGGCGCAACGCCCTACGCGTGGGGTACGCCTCGCTGCTGCGGAGCGTTGAAAACCCAAGCGCTGCTCGATTCGCTGCGTGCGGGCGGGTTTGACGCTGCAATCGGCGGCGCGCGGCGCGATGAAGAGCGCTCGCGGGCCAAGGAACGTGTCTTTTCATTCCGCGACATCCGCGGCCAGTGGAACCCCCGCAACCAGCGGCCCGAACTTTGGAACGTGTACAACTCCCGCATCGATGCGGGCGAGAGCCTGCGCGTTTTCCCCTTATCCAATTGGACTGAGCTGGACGTCTGGCAATACATCCATGCCGAAGACATCCCCATCGTGCCGCTTTACTTTGCGAAAGAAAGGGAGATGTTGGTGCGCGGCGAATCGTTGATTTCCGTCGAGCAGCCTTTCATTCCACGCCTGCCTGGCGAGCGGCCACAGTGGGTCAAGTGCCGAATGCGCTCGCTCGGCTGCAGCCCCTGCACCGGAGCCATTTACTCGGATGCGGACACGGTACCCAAGATTATTCAGGAACTGTTCTCGGTCCGCCGCTCGGAGCGGCAGAACCGGATCATCGATCACGACACAGACGGGTCTATGGAATTGAAGAAACAGGAAGGCTACTTCTGATGGCGGCGGCGACACTTCCGCTACCTGCGTCGTTTGACGAGTTCCTCGCGATCGAGGAATCGAAGGACCTGCTGCGCTTCACCACAGCCGGCAGTGTGGACGATGGCAAGTCGACTCTGATTGGACGCCTGCTCTACGATTCACGGAACGTCTACGACGACCAGCTGGAATCTGTCACCAAGGCCTCGGTCGGACGAAACGTGGGAACTATCGATTTCTCTTTGCTGACCGACGGTCTGCGGGCCGAGCGCGAACAGGGGATCACCATCGACGTCGCGTATCGCTATTTCTCTACGCCGAAGCGCAAGTTCATCATCGCCGACACACCGGGACACGAGCAGTTCACACGCAATATGGTTACCGGCGCCTCCACGGCCGAACTAGCCATCGTTCTGGTCGACGCCCGCAAGGGGCTCCTTCCCCAATCGCGGCGGCATTCCTACATCTCTGCCCTCCTGGGCATTCCGAACTTGGCCATCGCCGTGAACAAAATGGACCTCGTCGATTATGACGAGCAAGTCTTCCGGCAGATCGAACAGGACTTTCAGGAGTTTCTCGCCCAGCTCGATTCGGTCAAGCCGTATTTCATTCCCATCAGCGCTCTGGTCGGTGATAACGTCGTAACGCCCAGCGAACGGATGCCATGGTTCACTGGCCAAAGCCTGTTTGATTACTTGGAAAACGTTCCTGTCGGATTGCGCTCGCTCCAGAGCGGCTTCCGCTTCCCCGTACAGCGCGTGGTTCGTCCGAACCTGGATTTTCGCGGCTACGCCGGACAGATCGTTTCGGGCGCCGTTTCAGAGGGAGACACGGTGGTCGCTTTACCCTCCGGCCGCAAGACGCGAGTGAAGAGCATTGTCACTTTCGACGGAGACCTCTCTGGCGCCCATGCTCCCCAATCGGTCACGCTGACGCTCGAAGACGAGATCGACATCGCGCGCGGCGACTTGATCGCGAAGGCAGACGACGTGCCGGCAGTCGCCAGTCTGTTTGACGCCACAGTGGTTTGGCTCAATGAAGTCCCGCTCGACCTGAAGAAGCGCTACCGCCTCAAGCACACCACTCACCAGGAGTGGGCTGATGTCCGGACCATTCATTACCGGCTGAATATCAACACCCTGGAACATGAGTCGGCTGACACGCTGGAGATGAATGCCATTGGCATGGTGCGGCTCGAGACGGCACGGCCGCTGTATGTCGACAACTACCTGCAGAATCGGGCCACGGGCGCGTTTGTCCTGATTGACCCGGTATCCAATTCCACCGTGGCGGCAGGCATGATCACCAGTGCGGCGGAGCATCATAGCGAAGAGCGAGCCGTGCGACGCTCCAAGGGCATGGTAACCACCGGTGAACGGGTGGCGCGCCACCGGCACCGCGGAGCAGTGATCCGCCTGGGCGGCCGGCTCGAACTGGCCACGCGGCTCGAGCGAAGACTCTTTGACCATGGCTGTGTCGCTGTGCTGTTTCCCTCTTGGAACGACGCTTGGGTGACTTCGGTGGAGCGGGCGGCGATGCTGGCGCTTGTGGCGGAAGCGGACGACCCTGCGTTCCGGATTCAGACCGCGGACGGCGAGGTAAAGACCGAACTGAGCTCATTGCCGGTTGATGATGATGAGGCAGTCGAAAGCATCTTCAGAGTGTTGACGAAAACGCAGATTGTGCTGCCGGAACCCGAGTGGTTCGAGAGTGACGGGATTTAATGCAGTCAGTTGCCAATTGGGACGCATCAACTCCAGCACTGAACCGCGCGCGTGAGCAAGCGGACAAACACCCAAGCCAACCTGTGTAACAAAGGAGTTAGTTTTGTCTGATACTCGATTGCAACTGGATCTGGCAAACCAAGCGCGCGCCGCAATCGCGGAAAACCTGGCCGGGAGCGTTGCTCCATGCATTACGTGCAGCTTTCAAGCCGAAGACATGGCAGTCTTGTGGTTGTTACGCGAGTCCGTCCCCGAAATTCCGGTGCTCTTTCTTGAAACCGGCTATCACTTCCCGGAGGTCTATGAGTACCGCGATGAAATGACCCGCCGGCATGGTCTGAATCTCGTGAATGTGGTCCCAGAGCAGACCGTCGCCGAACAGGAATCACAATTCGGTATTCTCTATCAGACCGTGCCAGACAAATGTTGCAAGCTCCGCAAAGTGGGACCTCTGTTCAAGGCCTTGGCGAATCACGATGTTTGGTTTACTGGCTTGCGGCGCGTGCAATCACCCACTCGCGCTAACCTCGCCGTGAGCGACGTTTTCCCGCTGCCAGGCGGCAAGCAGATCCGCAAGATTAGTCCGCTGGCAGCGTGGACCGATCGCGACGTCTGGCAGTTCGCGCGGGAACAGCAGATAGCACTGCTGCCTTTGTATGAGCGGGGATACACTAGCATCGGATGCCAGCCGTGTACTGCGCTGCCGCAGGATCCCGCTAATCTGCGCTCTGGGCGATGGGCCGGCCGCAAACTCGAATGCGGAATCCACATAGCGGGCGAAGCGGGGGACTAATTTGGCAATCCTACTGGGATTCGTAATCGCCATCGCCATCGCCATCACCGGCGTCGGAGCCGGGAGTCTCACCACGCCGATTCTGATGCTGGCGCTCGGCGTGCCCCCGGCCATCGCCGTGGGCTGCGCCCTTACATTTGGCTTCATCGTGAAAGTGGTCGCGTCCCCGGTCTACCTGTTTCGGCGGCAAGTCGATTTTCGTGTGTTGGGGTTCCTGCTGCTGGGTGGGTTGCCCGGTGTTGTCTTGGGCTCCCTCTGGCTCGGCTCTTTACAAAAGGGCGCCAAGCAAGATCTGCTGTATGTACTGATTGGCAGCTTGATCGGCCTGACCGCCATCTTCCATCTTTGGCGGATGACGCGGCCACGAGCTGAATCGACGCAAAGGGACCGGGCTAAGTACCTCCCTTGGTTCGCTCTTCCCATTGGCATCGAGGTCGGTTTTTCATCGGCCGGCGCCGGCGCGCTCGGATCGCTGCTGCTCCTCGGATTCACGAACCTCACCACCGCCGCGGTAGTTGGCACAGATCTCTGTTTTGGACTGCTGGTGTCCTTGATCGGCAGCGGCTTTCAGATCAGCAATGGCAACTATGATCTGCCATTACTGATTCAACTGGTGATTGGAGGAGTGGCGGGGGCGGTCACCGGATCATTCCTCGCGGGCCGAGTCGCACAGCGTCCCCTTAGGGTCGCACTGCTGATCATGCTGGTGATCCTCGGCGGGCAGCTCTGCTGGCGCGGCTTGCAAAAGCCGCCGGCGCCGAAAGGCAAGGTCGTCATCGAGAGCGGTTTCGATGCTCACCAGGCGTCAGCGCGCAAACTCCGGGAAGACATAAGCGTAGGCCAGCGTCAGTAATCCAATCAGTGAAGCCAGCAGGATGCTGTGGCGGAGGGTAAAGCGAAATAGCTTCGGTTCGTCCTCCGGCTTGAGCCCGGCTGCTGCCGCAGCCACGGCGATGCTCTGCAGGCTGATCATCTTGCCCATCACGCCACCAGCCGAATTCGCGGCTGCCATCAGCGCCGGCTTCAAGCCAAGACTCTGGGCGGTGATTTTTTGCAGATTGCCGAAGAGCGCGTTCGCGGATGTATCGCTGCCCGTGAGAAAGACCCCCAGCCACCCCAGCATCGCGCTGAAGAATGGAAATGCTCTGCCCGAGGTAGCGAAGGCCAGACCCAGAGTTCCCGTTGCTCCAGAGTAGTTCATCAGGAAAGCGAGGGCCAGCACCGTGGTGACGCTGATAAACGAGAACGTGAGCTGGCGTCCGGATAGGACCGCCAACTGCGCCAGGCGGCGAGGGCGGACGCGCAAAAACATCGCCGCTGCGATCACAGAAAAGGCACAGGCGGTTCCGGACTCGGCAAGCCAGCGCAGCCGATACAACGCCGGATACGGCGTGGGCGTGGGAACCACCGGCGCCGTTTGTTGAACCATGTTGTGTAAGCCTGGCCAGCCGAAAATCCAGCTGACCTTGTTGAATTCGGTCTTTACTCCGTCCACGCTCCAAATCAGGATGAAAACGATCAGCAGAAAGTACGGCGACCATGCTCTAGCGATGGTCAGGCCGTGAGGCCTCATTCCGAGCGGGGAAACCCGTCGCTTTGACTCGACCACTTCCACCGCCTCCGTCGGCCTCCAAAAACGCAAAAGAAGAACGAGCGAGCCGATGGCCGCCAGTGAGCCAAGAATGTCCGTGAGGTATGGTCCGACGAAGTTGGAAGTCAGAAACTGAACACCACCGAACGAAACGCCGCACACTGAGGCGGCTGGCCACACTCGGCGGAGGCCTTTGAGACCGCCCATGACCATCACCAGATAAGCCGGAATGATTAGCGACAGCGGCGCGCAGATGCGACCAACGTTGGCGCTGAGATCGTTAAGGGGCAGGTTAGTGGTGGCTGCCAGCGTCACCAGCGGTATGCCGATGCTGCCGAAAGCCACGGGGGCCGTGTTGGCAAGCAGGCAGATGCCGGATGCGTAGAAAGCGGAAAAGCCAAGCCCGGACAGGATCGCCGCGGCAACCGCGACCGGCGTTCCGAAGCCCGCCGCGCCTTCCAGAAACGCACCAAAGGCGAACCCGATGAGCAACGCCTGTAAGCTCTGATCGGTGGTCAGGTGCCCGATGGACTCCTTCAATATTTCGAACTGGCCGGTGTCGACCGTGATCCGGTACAGAAGAATCGCCCAATAAATGATCCAGAAGATGGGGAACGCGCCGAAGGCAGCCCCGTAGATCGCTGAATCCACGAGCAGCGCGGGCGGCATGTGGTAGGCGAAGGCAGCCACCAGCGCAGCCGTCGCCAAGCCAAGAATCGATGCCTTCCAGGCTGTGACCCGGCGGATGCCGATCGCATACAGCAGCGCGAGCACGGGCAGCGCCGCGACAAGCGCCGACCATCCTAAGCTGTTACCGACCGGCGTATAGTTCTGTTGCCACATGCGATGGTTAGGGTACTACGCGGGGCTGGGCACCCTTGCCCGAGCCGGTCGCCTGCGACCGGCTCTCTCAAAACGGCCAACGCGGCACTTGGGCGAGTGGGCACTTATGGGATTAACAGGCTTCTAAGCTCAACCTTTCCGCCGGGCCAGCCAAAGCATGAGCCCCCCAAAAACAAGCGATACCAAGCCGCACCACAGGTTCACTTGCGGCGTCGACAGTGGCGGCGCCGTGCTGATGGTGAAGAAGGCAATCAGGAGCATGACGCCCAGGATCACGAAAAACGAGCCGATTGGTACTCGAAGGTCATCCATGTTTTTCTACCAGAACCAGATATTCAAGAGAATGCAGAAGGCGCCGGCAATGACAGCCAGCAACACTGGCCGCATATACCAGGGAACGAGTTCCTCCGGTGGAATCGTCGTGTACCCGTAAACCAGGTTGTGCAGTTCTTCTATCGGCTTCGGCTTGGTCACGAGGCTCACCGCGATGGTAACCACCAGGCACGAACTAAACGCCAGAATCGCGATCCAGAAGTTCTGAGCCATGGCCGACGGGAATGTGTGGACCACGCCAAACCAGCCGCCAGTTCCTTCCGCCACCGAAAGGCCAAGCGTTAAAGTGGCGGCGATCTCGCCAACCAGCAGGCCCGCAAAAGCGCCGTGGCCGGTGCTGCGTTTCCAGAACATTCCCAGCAGGAACGTAGCGAACAGCGGCGCGTTCACGAACCCGAATACCAGTTGCAAGAAATCCATGATGTTGTTCGATCGTGCCGCCCAGTACGCCGTCCCAATAGAGAGCAACACGCCAACCACGGTGGTGATCTTGGCCACCTTGTAGTAGTGTGCGTCCGAAGCGTTTTTCTTGATGTAACTCTGGTAGATGTCGTAGGTGAATACCGTGTTGAACGCCGTAACATTACCCGCCATCCCCGACATGAACGATGCAAAGAGCGCGGTCAGCCCGACCCCCAACAATCCCGAGGGGTAAAACGCAGCCATCAAGTTCGTCAGCACCAGATTGTAGTTGTACGAATCGCCCTTAGGTACCAAAATGCCCGGCACGTTCATCTGATGAAGCGCCACCGCGGCGAGGCCCGGCACAACCACCACGATCGGCATCAACATCTTCGGGAAGGCGCCGATTAGCGGCGTCAGTCTTGAAGCTGCCATTGAGTTCGCGGCCATGGCGCGCTGCACCACCAGGAAGTTGCAACACCAGTAACTGCATCCCAACACCCAGCCCAGCCCAAACACCATGCCGAACCACTCCACGCCCATCATGTTCTGGGAGGCATGCCCGATGTATTTCCAGGTATGCGTCATCACGTCGGGATTGTTCGCGAATCCCGGCTGCCCGGCCATAAAGGCCGTCGTCCGCGAAGTCACGCCCGACCAGCCTCCCGCCTTAACGATCGCCATCACCGAAAGCGGTAGAAAGCCCAGAACGATCAGGAAGAACTGCAGCACTTCGTTATAGATGGCGCTGGTTAGTCCTCCCAGGTAGGTGTAGACCAGTACGATGGCTGCCGAAAGGAACACCGAGTTCGTGAAGCTCCAGCCCAGCACCACCTGAAACAGCAGGCCCAGCGCGTACATCGAAATGCCCGACGAAAAGATGGTCATCACCGCGAAAGTAATCGCGTTGAACCCTCGCGTTTTTTCGTCAAACCGTAGTTTCAGGTATTCCGGAGCGCTGCGGGCGCGGCTGCCGTAATAGAACCGCATCATGAAGACGCCCAGGATAATCATCCCGGGAATCGCCCCCATCCAGTAGAAGTTGAAGGTGAGCATCCCGTACTTGGCGCCCGATGCGACCATGCCGATCACTTCCTGCGCGCCGAGGTTCGTCGCGATAAAGGCCAAGCTCGTGACCCACACCGGGATGGAATGGGCCGAGGTCAGAAAATCCACCCCCGTTTTGATTCGCTTTTTGACCAGCCACCCAATGCCGAGAACGTACAGGAAGTACGTCGAGAGAATAATGTAATCGATTGCCCCTGGTTTCATGTGTTGACCGAGCTACCGCTCCCCTTCGTTCGGCTGCCTTCGCAGCCGTCCTGCCGCGGCATCGTAACTGATGTAGGCTGCAGCATGTTGAAGCATATCAAGATAGGACCAAAACTTGTTACAGGCTCGCCCGCCGCCGCACCCGGTTTGTGGTCGCCCGCCTGCCGCGTCTCTTCGGGGCCATCCTCCATCCTGAAACCTTGCTGCCTACACACTTGGAGTCGATTAACTCGCATCTTTGGTAGCGCTTTCAAACCTAGGCGAGGCGCTAGGTTTTCGAAATTTTGGAAGCGCTTACGATACACTCTTTCCGGGGGTTCACGACTGACGCTCGCTTCAATCGGCTGACCTCGAACGGCTGTTTTTGTGTCGTGACCCACTCGGAGGCAACTGCGCCGCTCGGCCGGGTGAAGGTCGATCTCTTGAGCGGTCTGACTTCGTCGTCTTTGGGGGCTTACTGTGGCAATCACGCCGCGCGAGTTGGAGAAGTCGTTTCACTCTACTTTCGATAATCGTCTTGAGCCCGCCCTTTATCGCGCTCCCGGTCGTGTCAATCTGATTGGGGAACACACCGATTACAACCAGGGCTTGGTCTGTCCGATCGCCATCGAAATGGCCTGCTACATTGCCATCGCTCCAGCGAACCACGGCTTGCTGCGCCTCTATTCCGAAGAAATGGGTGAGAGCCGTGAGTTTCCTGTCGGCAGGCTGGCAACTACCGGGCAGCAGCACGATTGGAGCGACTACCTGGTCGGCGTCGCGCAAATGCTGATACGTGACGGTCACGCTGTCGGACCGAGCGATCTTTACATTCATAGTGACGTTCCTCGTGGTTCGGGGCTAAGTTCGTCGGCAGCGCTGGAAGTAGCCACCGCGTTGGCCCTGCTCGGTTCGCGCAGCATGGATCGTCTCGAAATCGCCAAACTGTGCCAGCGGGCCGAATCGCAGTTTGTCGGGATGCCCTGCGGCATCATGGATCAATACGCGTCACTATTCGGCGTGGAAGGCGAGGCCATCCAGATCGATTGCCGCGACCTGAGCCATATCGAAGTGACGCTGCCGTCGAACTTGAGCGTTATCGCGGTGAACTCCATGGTGAAGCACGAACTTGTTTCGTCGGCCTATCGAGAGCGCGTTGCGGAGTGTCGCCAGGCCGTGGAGGAGTTGCGCCCATTTCAACCCGGCGCGCAAAGCCTGCGCGATATCCCGCTGACTCTGTTTGAAAAGGTGCAGGACAGTCTCTCGCCCATACCGCGCCGCCGTGCTCGCCATATTATTTCCGAGAACGCGCGCGTGCTCGACCTTGCCGCCGCTGCCAGCGCTAAAGACCTGAACGAAATGGGGCGCTTGTTCATCGCCGCGCATCGCAGCTTGCAATACGATTTCGAGATCAGCTGCGAGGAAATCGACTTCCTTGTCGATACCGCCATTAAGATTCGTGGTGTTTATGGAGCCCGCATGACCGGCGCCGGTTTTGGTGGGTGCACCGTGAACCTGGTCGAACCCGGCGCGGCAGATGAATTCCAGGCGCGGCTCACCGGAGCTTACAAGCAGCGCTTCCAAAAAACGCCGCTCTTTTACCACTGTCAACCGAGCGCCAGTGCTGGGCTGATCACCTGATCGCCCGAACCTCATCTCTCACCGAACGTGCAGCTGATTCGCGGCAGATGCCACGTTTGCTGCTGCGAACGAAGTTCACCAGGTGAAGCGTGTGCGGCGAAGGAAATTCCGTCTCGATTCGCTTCAGCGCTTCCTCCAGCTTCAGATTTGAGTGATATAGGATACGGTAGGCGTTCTTCAAGAGTCCAATCTCGGTCAACGTGAAGCCAGCCCGCTTCAAGCCGACCATGTTCAAGCCCTTCGGCGGCAACGTTGAACTCGGAGTAAAGAAAGAATGGAGGGACGTCGCTGTTCACGCGAGTGTTGCCGCCGATCATCGCCAGTCGTCCAATCTTCGAATATTGATGAATCACCACGCCACCTGAGATGAAGGCTTGGTCTTCGACCTCCGCATAGCCAGCCACCAGCGAACAACTGGCGATTACCGTATGGTCGCCGATGACGCAGTTATGAGCGATGTGCCCCGAGGTCATTATGTAATTGCCGCTTCCGACGAGCGTCTCCGATTCCGGCTCTGTTCCGCGGGATATGGTGTAGTGCTCGCGAATCTTATTGTCGTCACCGATGATCAGGTAACTGCGTTCGCCTGAGAAATTCTTGTCCAGTGGATCTGTCCCAAGCACCGTGCCGGCCGAGATCTCGTTCCGGTCGCCTAAAGTCGTCCAACGCTTTATATAGACGTACGGTTCAAACACGCATCCTGTGCCCACACGGACGTCCTGCTCTAAAATGCAAAACTCTCCGATGCGGCACCCTGGTCCGACCACGGCGTCCGGATGCACGTGCGCCGTGGGCGCCACGTAAGTTGAGGCATCGATGGCCATACATGCTAAGTATGAGGGATGACTCCCATTACCGCGGCGCAACTTGCTGAGCTCTGCCAGAGAACATTTGGGCACGCCACCCTCGAAGGTGATGGTGACATCGTCATCAGCGGAGTTAATCAACTTCAGTCCGCCGCGTCGGGCGAACTGTCGTTTGTTGCAAACCGTAAGGCTGCCGAGAGCGCAGCTCAGTCCCAGGCCGGCTGTTTGCTGGTGTCACCAGGCTTCGAGAATCCTTCGCGACGCAGCCTGATCCGCGTCGGTGACCCTCGCGCGTCATTCGCGCGATTGACCGCGCTTTTGTATCCTCCCAAACGACAGCCGATTGGAGTGCATCCCAGCGCCTGCGTTGATGCGACGGCAGTTCTGGGTGAGGCAGTGTCTGTCGGCCCACATGTTTCCGTTGGCCCGCGAACCGTGCTCGGGAAGGAATGCCAGGTTGGCGCCGGCTGCGCCATTGGAGAAGACGTTGTCATTGGCGAGGGGAGCGTCCTGCATCCCAACGTGACCGTTTACGACCGCGTTCGCATTGGGTCCCGCGCGCTGCTGCACGCCGGGTGTGTGCTGGGCGCCGACGGTTTCGGCTTCGCGTTCATGGGAGACCATTACGAAAAGTTCCCGCAGATCGGCACCGTGGAGATTGGCGACGATGTGGAACTCGGCGCCAACACGTGTGTTGACCGCGCCGCGCTTGGTGTCACGCGCATCGGCGATGGGACAAAGATTGACAACATGGTCCATATCGCCCACAACTGCGAAATCGGCCGGCATGTCGTGATCGCCGCGCAAGCCGGATTCTCCGGCGGTGTAGTCATTGGCGACTACGCGATCGTCGGCGGCCAAGTGGGCGTGGGCGATAAGGCGCGCATTGAGTCGAAGGCAGTTATCGGGTCAGGCGCCGGTATCTTAACTTCGAAAATCGTTCGCGCAGGGCAGCCAGTTTGGGGAACTCCCGCGCGGCCCCTCCGCGAGCACTTGCAACAGCTTGCCAGTCTCGCCAAGCTGCCGGAGATGCGGGCACAACTGAAAGCCATGGAACAGCGGCTGGAGGAACTCGAGCGCGCTCGCGCCATCGAGTTTCGACAGTCATAATCCACCACGCTCAGGTGGTGATGCCTTTGAAGCGCACCACACGCTGCGCGCTCGATTGAGCCCAGCTATACAACGCGGGTCAGATTGTAAGTCTTAGTCAATGACAAACGGCGAACGTCTACGCGGTGGCCTTCTCGAGAATCTCGTTGGCTTGTCCAATCAAATCTTGAATCCGTTGAGAATGCATGCAGACAACCGGATCTTCAGACACGAGTTGCAAATAGAATGCGAGATGCTCGATGGCGCTCAACGGCTGCCGGAGCTCATGAACCAGGTTGTCCATGCTGGTCATAGGGATGGTCGCGTTCAAAAGGGAATCAGCGTGATTCGTGGGGGCGCGTGAGGAGATTGTGGACAATGGGGCTAGTGTAGCTTGTTGCATTTGATCTTCGTATTTTGGATTTGGTTTCTGCTGCAGACCGCGAAGCCAACCCCGAGACAACCGACCGCTTGATTTTGCATCCGAATCGCCTGCCAGTCAATAGGCGATTGCATTAAATCGGATGATTATATTAGCCGCTAGTTTTGAGATACTAGCGGCCACCCAAAACCGCCGTACTGGGCAATTCGAAAGCCATCCGGAAGTCGTTAGCTGATATGCTATTCTCGAATTGCACAACCTGCTGTGTGGGCCTGTGGCGCAGTTGGGAGCGCGCTTCCATGGCATGGAAGAGGTCGACGGTTCGAACCCGTCCAGGTCCACCAAACTCCTCATAGACTTACGACCAACACATCATCTAGAAGTGCGGCTGTGGCGTCCAACTGGAGTCCAACGCAGCGCTTAGAGCATGAATAGCCTTGGGTCCTGTGACGCTGCCCGCGATTAGCTCTGCCTTTAATGCGATAGATGACACGGGCGCTGTGGGCACCGATTCATTGCGTGGCGTCTGCTGGATACGCGAACCATTTGGTTCCTTAATAAGGATGCCCGTCTCACCTGTCGGCGTGTGCCACATCGAAGTGGTGCTCCGTTTTGCGACCGGCCTCTCACAATACTCACAATCCTCAGAACTGATCTTCTACGCTAGGCTTCGAAACCCACTCGTTACTCACAATACTCAGAAATCGAATCTTGAGTCCTTGGACTAGTGGGACCGCTAGTACTCGTTACTCAAAATGCTCACAATACTCAAAACTCCCGGCGCACACCAATACCAGTGGCCGCGGAGGTGAACGTGATCCTCGGTCACGACCACGTCACCACGGGAGGCCCGCTACTCACAATCCTCAGAATTCCGGGTCTCCGCCGGCTGTGGAGCCGGAGCACTGGTCGGCTATCCCTGGCTTCGACGCCAACGGTAGAATCGACGTCCGCAGAGTAGGCGTCGATAGGGCTTGAGCGCAATGAGACGAAAGATGACGTCTATCCAGCGAGGCCTGGACGGATGCACTTCTGGAGAACGGCAGTGAGGGCATTGCATGGCAGTCTCTCCCGAAGAACTGATTCTAAATGAAGCACGTCTTTGATCGGTGTCAGGAGATTCTGGTCATGACTGTTGACGACTGACTTCAGCGATTGTTATCGAGGGGGTGTATGCCAGAGACCGCGCATGTCAGCCCATCGATTCAAAGCGAGATTGGGGTTGAATGCTGGCCCATTGACCGTCTCGTCTTCTACGCTCGCAATCCCCGCAAGAACGACTCGGTCGTGGATCGGATGTGCAGCAGCATTCGCGAGTTCGGCTTCAAGATCCCAGTGCTAGCCCGGAGCGACGGCGAGGTGGTGGACGGACATTTGCGCCTCAAGGCCGCACAGAAGCTGCGGATCACGGAGGTGCCAGTTATTCTCTGCGACGAGTGGTCTCCGGCGCAGGTCAAAGCGTTTCGGCTCATGGTTAATCGATCGGTGACGTGGGCTTCTTGGGACGACGAGTTGCTCGCACTCGAATTGCAGGAACTGAACGAGGCGGACTTCGATTTAAGCCTCACAGGGTTCGACCCGAAGGAAATCGACGATCTGCTGCTCGATCCGGGCGACGACGATCAAGCAAACGCAGCACCGCCCCTGCCCGAGAATCCGGTATCGCGGCTTGGCGACCTTTGGCTCTGCGGGCCGCACCGGGTGCTGTGTGGGGATGCAACCAGTCCCGATGCGGTTGCGATGTTGCTTGGCGACCGCAGGCCGGTCCTTATGGTCACAGATCCTCCATACGGGATCGAGCTTGACAGCGAATGGCGCGATCGAGCCGGGCTCAATGGCTGCGGGCCTGCCGAGTCCAGCTACATGAAAAAGCGCACGGAGGGGCACACCGAAACGACCATCTCGGGTGACACGCGGGCCGACTGGTCGGAGGCCTACGAGCTCGTTCCCAGTCTCGAGGCAGCTTATGTCTGGCATGCATCGAAATTCACCCGGGAAGTTCTGGATGGCTTACTCCGAATCGGCTTCCTGCATCACCAGCAAATCATCTGGAACAAGGGCAGGACAGTCCTCACCAGGACGTTGTACTGGTTCGCCCACGAGCCTTGTTGGTTTGTGCGTAAGAAAAACGCTCCCTGGTATGGCAAAGCCGGCGAGAACTCCACCATCTGGGACTCGGCTTCGCCGAAGTTCATCATGGGCGGATCAGATGAAGAGAAGGTCGATCACCCCACGCAGAAGCCCGTCGATCTGATGCGCAAGCCGATCCTGAACCACACCAAACGAGGGGAGCTGGTCTACGAGCCCTTCCTTGGCAGTGGAACCACGTTGGCAGCCGCCGAACTGACGGAGCGCGTTTGCGTAGGCATCGAGCTGGACCCGAAGTATGTAGATGTGATTGTGCAGCGCTACCAGACGCTGTCCGGCAAGAAAGCCACGCTCGACGGCGATGGCCGCACATTTGAAGCGCTGGTTGCAGAGCGCATCAAGGGAGCGGCATGAATCACGCGTTGCCGCCAGGAGATCGCAGCCATCGAAACGCTCCTGCGGAATGGCCACCCCGACCTGCAAGGATTGTGCCTTGCGCTAGCGGACTGGTCGGCGGAACTGCGGCTGCTCCTGAACGCAGAAAAGCCCGCCGCTGCCGGAGCCTGGCGGGCCAGAATGAATCGCTGAAGCTATTGGTTGATGCGGTATGTGCGCTCTCCGCCCTCGGGCTTGAACGACTCGACCGCGTACCCGGCCTTCTTCGTTGCACCCGCCATGAACCCGCGCACCGTGTGCTTCTGCCAACCCATCGACCGGTCCGCCTCCTCCAGACGGGCCTGCAATTCTTGCTGAACCGCCAGCGTAATATCGATTGTCACCGCCGATCAATCTCCGCAACTACGGATCGCGGTGTCTGCCGATCGGCTGGCGGTCGACGAAGAGCTACGCACCCGGCTCCACTCGCTGGCGACGAATTTTCCACGCCTATGACGCGATCCCAACGCGACCACCTGCGCCGTCTTGCTGCTCTCTCGCGGCGCCTTCGCGGTTTCTTGCGGCTTGGCGGCCTTTGGGGCCGCCTTGGGTGCGTTCTTCCGGGAGGTGGTCTTCTTCGTCGCGGGAGCCTCTCCCGTTGCAACGTCGGCCGCCTGTGGCGTAACGGGCGTAGCCGTCGCGGCTTCGGGAACCAGCGCGGGTTCGTCTGCTACAGCGACCTCAGGGGAAGCCTGGCCGAGGCTCTGCACCGCTTTCCAGATGCGCGCAACCGCCGTCTGGCGGTCCTTGAACTTCTTAACAGGACTTGCGCCCGGCAGGCTATTCCAAATCTCGACCAGGCGTGCCGCCGGCCAGTCTGCAGCCAGTTTGTTCAAGCCGGCTTCGTTGCGAAATCGTTCTGCGTTCGCCATGGCTTCGGTGTCCTGAGTCGTGGCGTGAACGATGATGTTGTTCGTCTCGGTTTCGATTGTGAAGAGTTTCATGGTGATTTTCCTTTATGCGGCTCTGCCGCACTGACATCCATCACTCGGGCGGCGAGACACAATCAAGCGAATTGTGAAAGAAATCGACCAAGGCGATGGAACGGCGATGACAGTCGTAGCGGCCCGCCGGCGGCAGCACTTGGCATCTAATGGCAGCCCGCGGCTCAATTCTCGGACGCAAACAGGAAGAAGTAACTGCCGCGCTCCTCACCCAACGCAACGTGGAAGAGGCGGCTCGCGCTGTCGGGATTGGAACCAGAACCCTTCTACGCTGGCTTAAACTCCCGGAGTTCCAGAAGGCTTACCGTCAGGCCCGGCGGGAGGCTTATTCCCAGTCCATCGCCCGGCTCCGGCAAGGAACGACGGCGGCAGCCACAACTCTGCTGAAGACGCTGATCGACCCGGGCACGCCAGCATCCGTTCGGGTACGAGCCGCGGAGGCGATATTCAATCACGCGGCCAAAGCAATCGAGATCGAGGATATCGAGGCGCGCGTGGCGGCTCTGGAGCTCGCGTCGGAGCAGAAAAAATAGCTACCGATATTGACGCATATCAGCCCATTCTTGGCGATGACGACATGAAAGCAATCACGAGACGACTCAACCGGATTGAGAATCAATTCTGGCCTCCGCCTCCCAAGCCACGGACATGGTTTCGTGTCGTGGTTCGCATGGGGGATCCGGATGCGCAGTTGGTGCGCAGGCGCGACCGTGAGCCGAGCTTCGAGAAGGCGACGTGCACAAGGTCGCTGTGCCCTGACGGAACTCTATTCGAGGTCGTGCGGCTCGACAAGATCGGCGAGGGCGGCGAGCAACCAACCGATGCGGAACTTAACACCTGGATCGCTGGCTTTCCGATCGAGCCTCTGCAAGGGGGCAAGGTTTCACACAATGACTAACAAGACGCTCGCGCGGCGACTCGAACGCCTCGAAGCGCGCTTGCAGCCAGCAACCGAGGAACGGGTCCTGATCCTTAACCTCATCTCGGCGGACGGCGAGGTTGTCGGCACTAAAGAGTTCAGACAGTCTATAGATCGACGACCGATTAAGAAAAACAGGCGCTGGCAGCAATGAACGCAGTCGCGAGGCGTCTTCGACCGCTCGAAGACCAAGCTAAACCAAAGGTCAGCGAGCGCGGAGAACCGCCTGCCGAGGTGATACGGTTACGCCGGCGTCGCCGTTTGGAGGAAGCCGGGCTGTCCTACGAAGAGCGGCAACGGGAGTTCTTCGCCGGTGCTCGATCGCGAGGCGAGATCATGCGGTTCGCACGTCAGAGGGCCAGTGCATCAAGAAACTGAGTCAGTGAGGTTACGCTGCCTTAACCAAACTTTTTATAGAGCCGGACCTGATCGATGGATTCCCAGACAGGCATGCCCTATACTGATCTCTCCCAGCACAACCTGCTTATGCATTGCCCTCGTTGCCGTTCAAAAGTTGTGGCGCCTTCCAGGCGTCGCTGGTACGACGTGATCTTTTCTCTGGTACGAAGAAAGCCCTTTCGGTGCATGAGCTGTTTCTCTCGCTTTCATCGAAGACCAGTGGGCGGCTCGAAGCAATCCACCACAAACGATAGGCCCTGAGTCCGGCCGTTCCCCTCCCGAAGGAGGCCTTGTAGGGCTGCCGAGTGAGAGCAACAGCAAAAACCAAGGCGGCCCGCCGTTCGAATCAAGCGGGCGGAAGGCGCTTGTGTTGCTGATTCAAAGCCGTTGGATTTCGATCTGGTTCGCCGTCCCTACGATTTTTCTTGCGGTCGCGTTTGCGAGCCAGCGCCTGTTTGACTCGCTTCTTCTGGCCTGGCTTTAAATAGAAGGCGTGCCGCTTGATGTCCGTGATGATGTCTTCTTGCAATACCTTTCGCTTAAAGCGTTTGAGCGCGCTTTCCAGGCTCTCGCCATCTTCAAGCCGAACTTCTGCCAACGGAACTCACCTCGGTTCTGATCGATTCTTAGAGTAACAGCTAAATAGGGACCTCGGTCTACCTGGTGACAGCCTCATATTGTCGCGACACTTCGCCACGCGCTCTCTATCAGAGGGCGTGTCAACGGAGATCATCCATTGGCCCGGACGCCGCGACCAGATGACCGACGAAAACTTGTTTCGTTGAAAAGTTTCCGATAGAACCCCTTAGTCAAGAGTGTTCACGAGGTCAAGGCTTAGCGAAGGCCGATGCGAAAATGCGAGGTTGCTCCAAATCGCGACGCTATTTTTCCGGAGCGTGCCGGTTCAACGCGAAAAAGTAAAGATCGGTATTTACTTCGTCAATCAAGGATTTGGTTCTGGCTATCGCTTCCTTTTGGCCAGGAGTTGTTGTCGGA
Organism: uncultured Acidobacteriaceae bacterium; assembly: GCA_963771305.1. Taxonomy (GTDB): domain Bacteria; phylum Acidobacteriota; class Terriglobia; order Bryobacterales; family Bryobacteraceae; genus CAJCIT01. The sequence continues at coordinate 240,916 of CAVYTS010000022.1, read as the reverse complement.
GCCATCCGGAGTTTCACCAGCAGGTCTTCGAGCACAAGGAACTTATTCTGAAGAGCCTCAAACTGTGATGGCTTTTCCGTGCCAGCGTAATACTGCTCAAGACCGTTGATGTTAACCATGATGTCCGCAGACCAATCTGCTGCGGTGTCGAGATATTTGTTCCAGCTGTAGTCCAGTTCCTCTTGCGGCCGCGAGAGTTCAACTCTGCGAACAAAATTCCTTGTCCAGAAGATCCATCTCCATGCAAGTTCTACCAAACGTCGCGAGGGCTGTGTCTCTAGCCAGCTCTAGCGTCCTCTCCTGCTTAAGGCCAGTAGCGACGAGTAAATCGGAACCGTGCTTTACAACCTCACTGACACCTGTTATTGATAGCCCAACAAGGATCACCACTGAAAAGATGGGCTCATTCCGAAACCACCGCTCCATTCGGTCCAGCCGAGTCTCGTCTTTGTGTTCTGGTTCGCTCATCAATGTTCTTCTCCGTCGGGGCTCATTTTATCCTCGACGCTATCTGCCGTGACTCATCAGACTAGTAGCTGCAGCTAAAGTGAGCTCTGCTACCGCGAGGGCGCGATTTGTCAGGACTGTCAGAACTCTACCGATAACACCAGATAACGTCCGGCAGCCCGTCCCTAAGTGACTGTAAGGAAATAACTGTGGCATTATGAGCGAGGCAGAATGGTGTAGTTCCATTCGCCGTGAAAGGTGTCGGGGAGCATTTGGATGGCGGTAAACTCCTTTTTGCCCACCTTGATTCCTTTCGGGTACTTGCCTGTGTCCAACTGGCTTTGAACTCGTAGTCCGATTTTTGTGGTGGTGGCCGCGATCAGGTTGACGATCACTTCATGGCTGACCAACGGTTTGCCCCGCCAGTTCTTGGTGATGAACGAGAATAGGCGATGCTCGATCCGGTTCCATTTGCTGGTTCCCGGCGGAAAGTGGCAGACCGAGATCTCCAGCCGCGTTTCGTCGGCGAGTTTCTGCAACTCCAGTTTCCACAAACGCACTCGCGATCCGTTGCTGCCTCCACTGTCTGCTGTAATCAAAAGCTGGCGGGCTTCGGAGTACGCGTCTCGGCCCATCATGTTCCACCATCTCCGGATGCTCTCGACGGCGAACGCTGACGTGTCGTGATCGGTGCCAACGCTGACCCAGCCTACGTTCTGCCCCAAATCGTAAACTCCGTAGGGCACGTCCTTTTGTTTTCCGAAATCATGTACCTGAACCGGTTCGGGCTGGCCCTTTGGCCGCCATTCGCGGCCCCCATTCTTGTACTCCCCTACCTGTTCCTTCTTTTTCGTGTCTACTGAAATAGCTGGCTGGCCATTCTTCAGGAACTCCGTCGCCTTCGCATTGATGTATTCAAACTGAGCATTGCGGTCCGGATGTGAGGAACCCTCCTTCGTCTTGCGGTTCGCCTGCAGACTGTACTTCTGTTCGTGCAACAGTTCCGCCACCAGCACATGGCTCACCTCGTGTCCCTGGGCTCGCAGTTCGTCGGCGAGATTGCGCACGCTCTTGCAGGTCCACCGCAGCGGAGACTGTGGATCCCCGCGCGTAACTGGCTCCAGCAGTTTCTCCAAATCGACCAGCAGATCCGGATCCTTGAGGGCTGCCTTCTTGCGACCGCCTCCTGTTTGTCGAATCGGCAAACGCGTCCCACGGGCGCGGTCTGGCTTCTCCCGCAATTCCGCTAAACCCACCGCAATGGCGCGCCGAGAAACGCCACTGGCGCGCGCCACCAGCGATATGCCTCCCCGTCCGTGTGCCACGCTTTCCGCCGCCGCCCATAGCCGCCGCGTACGTTCATCCAGCCACGCCTCCAACTGGGAGAAACGCTGCTTGATCTCACCTTCGCCGGCCACAAGAACATTCTAGGCCAGAAATGGTTTAATTGCTACACTTATTTTCTTACAAACGCTTAGTGCGACTCGAACATAGTCCGGATCGGCAACAGCAGTGATAAAGACGATGCGAGCGGCGGGGCCCGAAGAAAGAAGCGCTCGCGCTGTTCACCTTCATTATTCATTTGATTCAGACTAAGACATCTGGCTTTAGGAAGGTCGCGGCGGCAACCGCCTCTTTCCCATTTTTCGCCGTGCCGACAACGTCAAATTCGCCGTTCAGCATTCGCGTCAATGCTGAGAGCGCAGCCTCGTGATCGTCTGCGATCAGCACTCGAACCAAATCGGTCGCCACGGCTTAATAGAGCCCCCCGGAGATTCTCCGCCCGCTGTCGGAAGTGACAGATGTGAGCAGTCCCTTCATGCCCTTCCTACCAAGAGCGAAACTCATATCAGCTATGGAACATATTCGGGCGTCGCTCTGAAAGGAATCTTACATTGTAGTGTAAGCCACCACTCGTTTCAAGTTGCGACAATGGGATGCGAATTGGCTGAGAGCTCGGGGGCTCATGGCAGGACCCAATCGAGGGCATAGATCGCAGATGTTCCAATGTTCCCTGCGTTTACGATCGACTCATCTGGGGCGATGCCGAACCAGCCCCAGTCTGCCCAACTGATCTTCTGAGGCATTTTGATGAGCGCCACCTTCAAGTCGCGGAGTCGCACACGCCACCAACCGGCCCCGTCCGCGAAGGAAAACAGAAAGTTTCCATCTCTTGACCAGCTCGGATATGCAGTCCATCGGTCAAGAAGCACGGTTTGGCGTTTGGTCTTAAAGTCATACAACACGAGCGACCCAGCTCCGGAAAGTCCGGCGATCGACTTACCATCGGGCGACCAGCGGGGAGACCACATGCCTTGCCATCCCGACAACTTCGAAACCCCGCCCGTCTTTCGATCCAGGACGTGGATGAATTCCTCCTCCGGCTTAGCCGCGGGTGGACTGCCGAAGGCCGGCGACGCACCGTCGGGCGACCAGGACGGGTCCCCTTCTCCGCCCTTCCCGCCCTGGCCGTTGGTCACCTGCCTTAGGTGCGCCCCCGTCAAGGGACATGATGTAAAATCCGCGATGGCGCCCCTCCTAAGCATCCGCTAAAGGCGATCTGCCTGCCATCACTCGCCAGTCCTTGCTCGATGCTGTCGTTGTTCCCGACCTGCACGGCTGCAAGAGTGTATGGAGCAGGTCGCGAACCACAAACGCTAGCGAAGAGGCTCAAACGCAGGCATCGCTGCGTGCTCGGGATGCTTCAGGTCCTCAGCGAGCACCGCGACCCCTACAGCGCCCTTGTAAAGCGCCTCCCGCAGAAAGTGTTTCGATCCGTCCGCAGCCGCGCTTCGCACTGCGAGCCGGGCTCGTTCGAGCCAGAAGTCCGATCGAGTCAACCGATACATCCCAAGCAAGGCATAAGCGATTCCGCCCAGGCCGCAACACAGGCTTCCGACTTCCATTTCGGCGGACCAGGCGCTCAATGCTGCACGTTGTGCCGTTTCTCCGAATCGCCCGATACCGAGGGCATCGTGCGCCAATAAAAATAGTAAGGCATATCCTGCCGTTCCATTGCACCAGCCTTCCATGTACGTAGGCGTCGAAGTGGAATTGTGCATGGGCCAGCGCAGGCCGCTGCCGTGAGGCTCGCCCAGCGACGTTAGCTCATCCAACGCCGGCTCGATAAGTGGATGGGGCTTCATTTCACGCGCCTTTGCCCAGCGCAGAAGTGCGTAGATCAACCCGGCCCAGCCGTGCGCTATTCCGAGGGACTTGACCCTGGTGGAGTTTGCCATATCGGCATTCTCAAGCAGGGCGGCTGTTTCCGCAGCAAGTTCATCGCCCCGCTCCCTGACGGCCTGCAGATCAAGGTACCAAGGAGTCGGAAAAGCCTCCAGCAACTCACAGCACCCCAGCAGCAGGCCGGCCCGGCCCAAAGTAAGATCGGGTTTGTCGCATGGCCCGCGGGAATGCGCCACAAATGCCTCGACCGCTCTGCGTGCCCCGCCTGCATCTCCCATGGCGCCGCTTATCAGCGCCCGCACCCAGTGCACTCCCGACATCGAATGGAACAACGACACCTCGCCAATGGTCTCGGGCGTGAGTTCGAGATCCGGTTCATAAAAAGCCTTCTCGAGCTTCGACAGTTCGTAGGCTTTCTGAGTCCACACGTCGGCGGCCGACAGGAGCTGGGGGTCCCCACGGAGTTGGGCCACCCGGTACAAAGCATACGCGACGCCGGTGACGCCCGTGTTCAGCGACGCAAACGGGGCGCGCGCGATGGACTCCTCGAAGCCATTTGCGCCGATGGCATACCGGCGGAGCATTCTTTCAAGCAACTCATTCTCGCGAGCCCGCTCTTTGTGGTGCGAATGGGCCCTTTTGTCCCGAGCCTCGGCTTCCGGCATCAGCTCTCGGAGCGTATCCGCGAAGGCACGCATGCTCGGGAACCGGCGTTCTGGTTTCTTGTCAAGCGCGCGCCGCAACAGTGCTTCAAGGGAAGGCCAGGCAGGTACGCTCCGCGCTTCGAACCCGAGTGGCTCGTCCTCCACGATCTGGCGCAGAAGTTCGTCCCGTTCCAGACTCCAATCCAGGTAGTAAACGCCAGTCCAGAGTTGATACAGGAGCGACGCTAACGAGTACTGTTCCGCCTCGGGCGTCAGTTTCGCATGAGTGTGGTTACGCTGCGCGTCTGCGAACTCCGGGTCAAAATAGAAGGCAACCCCACCGCGACTGTTCGAGGCTGCGGAGCCGTCGATGGCCTGCGCCAATCCGAAATCGATCACACGGACCGCGCCCCCGCCGTCGACGAGGACGTTGCGCGGATGAATATCGCCGTGGAGAATGCCCGCCTCGTGCAAATCTGCAAAAGCCGTCGCTATCTCCGCGCACAACCCAAGGAGGCTCGCCTGGGTTCGGATCCCGCGGCGGCGAAAGCCAGCCGCTGCCATAGCGGCGTCGGAGCCAAAGATCCACTCTGTCCCAAGTGAGATGCCGCTGCCACAGCGCTCCAGGAAATACAGATTGGGTGCGCGAGTGGATGGCGCGCGCCGCAACATCTCGGCCTCGCGCTCGAGCGCGGCAGTAGTATGCTGCGCTGGTTTTCGATAGAACTTGACTGCAGCGTAATTTCCGGCGGCGCTTCGGGCCAGGAACACCTCATTATCTTCCAGCACTTGAAGGCATCGGAGCAGACGGAATCCTGCAACAGAAGAGCCCACCTCCAGTTCTCCCTCAATCCCGTTCGCACGCTCCGGGGGAACCAGAACGTTCATCTCATAGAGGTGGTACAGCAGCGGATAAGCCTGCTCAAGGGTGAGCTCCGGGTCCAATCCACGCTTGCCCGCAAACGAAAGAACAGCATCGACGATGCGGGTTGGAATTCGAAACGCGCCCAGCAGATCCGCAGTCTGCTTGTCAATGATGCGCGATGGGGCGCGTGACCGCCTCCGCGTAACTGCATAGTCGTCATCGCCGGCGTCGAGATTTGTGCGCACGCTAGGCGACAGCTTGAGCACCGAAAAAATCTCTACATCAGACGGAAGCAGCAGCTCGGCGTCGATACTCACGCGGCTTGCCCGGAACTGTCACTCCAACCACGCCAGATGGCTAGGTTTGGACTCCAGGTAGTTGTGTCGATGCCGTCCAGACGGACACGTTGCAATACGAAGCCGTGCACGTCTTCATCTGGCACGCCTTCCTTTGCCGCGACGGTATATACAGCCAGCCGTTCAGCGACCCACTGACGCCAGCTTTGGTGCTGCTGGGAACGGAGGACCTGATCAAGGGGCGGCGGATCCATGCCCCACGAAAGCAAACCATCGCGATCGATGCCGGCGGTGAACGGCACGCCCTGTGCCACAATGCCAGACGCCGACGCACGTATCAGTTCTGCGGCTTCCTGCAGTTGTTCCAAACTGAAAAAATAAGCAACGAACTTGTCGGGGCGCAATAGCCCGAACGCTGTCCGTCCGATCTTGAACTGAGCACACTTCACCTTTGCGAGGGAGTCGACCGCCGCCTGAAACGCCTGAGGAAGGTGGCTCAGCACCGGGCTCATGTACAGCTTGAACTTTGAGTCCGCGGGAACATCGGTCCGACGCCACATGAGCCAAGCGCCATGAACGCTTTCGCGTACCCAGGCCGACTCGAGCTGCTTGCCCACCGCTGTTCCGTCAGCAAGGAAACTCATCAGACTCTCATCGTCAGCGAAACGCCGCTGCACCGCAGGGTTGGCCGGCGCGCGGTTGTACATGTAGAGCCGCGCGGCGATTTCCGGGACCTGCATGCCGTCCAGAGCAGCGGCATAGGTTATGGCGCTTGCCGAAAGCTGGGCGGTTCTCCCAACTGAAAGAGCGTCGCCCTCCGCTTGCCACAGTTCGAGCGCGGCTGCCCCCGAGACAAATCGTCCATCCTGCTCAACCTCGAAAACCCCATCTAGCACCAGTTCACGGATGCGGTCCTGATGTCCCGAATCAAAAAGGGTCGCCAGCAGGTGCGGGACGCACGCCGGCTCATGCAGGGTGAGAAAGAGCAGCGCCGCGTCGCGCGAAACCGATTTGATGGGCAGGGCCGACGAGGTAGGCGGCATTAGAAGACCGTAGAAGTTGCCTTCGTCAGCCAACTTCTCAAAAGTCTTCCGTTCCCGCGCCTCGATGCGGTCGAAAGGGACTAGCCGGAGCAACGGATTTGATCGAAGCTTTGTCTTACTAAGATCGATCATCTCAAAACCGGAGTCCTACTTCGATTCTTTACCCTCGCCCTTTTTGTTCAACTGTGCCCGCCGTGTGCGCAATTCCTCCAACGCTTCCTTTAGTTTGGTTTCGAGCGCGTCAACCTGTTCCACAGTCTGCGGATCGACGGCATTCTGCTCCATTTGAGCCGCTAGGGCCTGCTCACGCCGGTTCACCTGCTGCATGGCCGTGCGCAGTTGCGACTTCAGGCGCGCCAGCGCCCGCGTGTTCAAAGTTGAAACTGGAGCCGGTAGCTTCAGTGAAGCACCGCACGTAGCGTTGACGCAGGTGCCCACGATACAAGTTCCCCTGATGCAAATACTGTGGCGCGCACAAGTCTGGGTACAACCATGTGTGCAAGCTTTGCAGGTTACGGTACAGCCACAGGTCTTCGTGCAGCCACAGGTCTGGGTGCAGCCGCAGGTTTGCGTGCAGCCGCAAGTATCCGTGCAGCCGCTGCAGCCGCAAGTATCCGTGCAGCCGCAGGTATCGGCCGTGCATCCACCGCACGTTTCCGTGCAATCACCACACGTATCGCCGCAGGTGTCGGTGCACTCATCGCAGCCTCCGCCTCCGCCGTCGCTATCACCGGCGAAGTCTTCCTCACACGTAATGTCACAAATGTCGAGCGGCTTCGGACGTTTTGGTGTTTCAAGTCCGGGCCGAAGAGCGACCATCAAATCTCGGATCTTAAATGCAGCCATACTGGGCCTCCCGAGGCGGTGATCAAGCCTCACCGGGTTGGAAACGACTGCCCAAGGCCGTGACAAGAACTGCTGAGCAACGGCCCAAACTTCCGCGTATGCGGGAGTAGACTATCATCAAGCATAATTGTGTGTCAATAGTTGGCTGTAGTCGGGAATTACCAGTAGCTATCCAGCTTCGAACCACGACGGGTCAAGCCCTTGTGAAAACACCTTTCGCTGTCCGAAACTTCGTGCTGACCCGGATTCAGCGAGGGACGATCAGTGGCGATTTCTGGCTCTCAAGAGTGAGGAAAACACTGTTAGCGGCACACTTCTTTTTTCGACCGGATGTTTAAGCGTGTTGACGTCCGTCGACGATTCGAAGACCTTCAGTCGAAGGCTGCAGACAAGGCGGTCCGGCTGATCGACCTTGAAATCGCTTCGAAGCTTGAAGCGAATCGCGGTACTCGATGATCGGGCGCGGCCTGCGGCAACTGATCGAGGAGCGCGCGAACGACCCCGCAATGGCAACGTCGCCGGCGGCCGCACCGGGCTCCTGGTTCGGAAGATCAAAAACGGTCGGATATAGTGTCGCGCAGAACCTAATCTCAGAGCCTGTCTGGGCATTGGCGCAGCCAACGAAGACATATGAACCCGCGGCGACGGGAACGGCGCCATTAATCACCGGGGGGTTCCCGTATTCGAGACCGGTGTTGATGAAGTCCGTGGCTCCGGCCGGCTGAAGAGTCTTGGGATCAGCTTTGTAGATGTAAAGTGGGCCCTCGACAGCATAGCCGAGGCCGAATGTCGCCTCCTTCGAGATAGACGAATTGGCCGTCCTGCGCCACGGGTCGAACTCGTCTGCACGGTCGGGCTGATCGTCCCCGCCGCCCTCCACTGGCATCCGGCGCTCACGGTGGTGGCCGCCACGGTCCTCACAATCGAGAGCCTCGTGTTCGTGTGGGTGCACGCCAAGTGCGGCGAGATCAAGGCCATCATCTTAAGCGGCGTGCTAGGTCTCCTCATGGCGTTCATCGCGTACGGCCGCATGGTCCTGAGGCCGGTCTTCTGAACGGCGGGCCCTCTCAAAGGGTCCTTAACCGGCCCATGCGCCTAGCCGCAACCGAGTCTGCCAATCAGCAATGATTTGATTGTGCGCTACGCGGCTCTCCCACGTTTATATCGAGCCTCCTCCTCTGCGCACATTCATCCCATGGGTTGGCCCCAGACGGACGCTACTGTTTGAGTGCCAGCGCTATCCCGGCTTCGACCAGCGGGCTCATCAATGCGAAGCCGGCAGCGTTCGGGTGTACTCCATCGGGGCTCAGCTCCTTCTTCATGGCATGCTTTTCATCCGACATGGGTGTGTGACAATCCACATACACGACTGAGCGCGCGGCGGCATACCCTTTCAACCACGCGTTCAGCGCGACGATTTTTTCAGCCGGTTCCATGCCGGGCTGCCACCGGTAGTCATAGGCGGGCAACACGGAGACCAAAACCACGCGGATTTTGTGAAACTGGGCCAAGTCGATCATTGAAGCAATGTTGCCTTCGATCATCTCTTGCGTCGACAGGCCGCCGTTGCCGGCGATATCGTTCGTGCCGGCCAGAATGACAACCACTTTAGGTTGCAGCGCGATAACATCGGGTCGAAAGCGAATGAGCATCTGCTGAGTAGTTTCCCCACTGATGCCGCGGCAGACATACGGCTTGGCGGGAAACAGCGCGTCGAAGCTATGGCCCCAACCTTCGGTAATCGAATCCCCCATGAAAACCACGCGATTCTCTCCGGTTGCCGGAGGAGGCAGTTTCGCGTTCGCTTCACGGTAAACCTTGAGGTCAGCGGGATCGCGATCGAGAGCCAACTCCTGTTTACTCACGTGGGACAGCGGTGCGGTTGTTTGTGCAGGCGCGTGTTCCGATCCTTCCTGTGCGAACAAGCTCGCCGCCGTGAGTGCACAAAGAATCGTAATTTGCATTCGCATGGGAGTCCTGGGATTCACCGCAAGAATAGCAAGCGGTGTTCCGGAATGTTCCCTTCTGAGTAGTGTGAATGGTTCATTCATATTAGGCTGGTTTCCGTCGTCCGAACCTGTGCTTCTCACAACTCAATATCCCCCGCCAAACCAGTCCGTATCCTGGCTAGAGCCCGGTGCTCTATCCTAACCAGCTGAAGGCAAGAGGGACCGAGCCGGATGACAACGAGGCTGCCGAAGCAAATACAACACCAAACTACGTCATCATTGGATCTGTCGAGCCGGATGCAGATGCTTCGCAAGCTGATCAAATTTGCCCGAAAGTCCCCTCGCAACCAACTGCGAATAACCCGATGGCACGTTCGCTACCGTTTGTTCAAGTGGGGCTGGAGAGTCCCTCATGTGGGGAACGACAGAACAGCTTATGTCATTGGACTCTTCGGCACCGGACGTTGGTACATCAATGTACTACTGCTGAAGAACATTGGAGAGCGGGCGAATTACTTGAAGGACACGATCCGCTTCCATCCGAGTCCGACATCGATGATCTACAGCGGCCATACGACAATGAAGCATGTTTCTCGCCTTCAGTATCAGCCAGAGGTAACCAGCCGTATATTAGACGCAGTGAAGTCGGGATCTGCTGACTTGATTTTCATCTATCGTCATCCCCTTGATTCGTTGCTCACAAACTGAGTTTGGTGGCGGACGCTCCTTCGCGACAACCGGATGATCCTTGGTATTTCGGAGGTTTGTAAGAGCACAGACGATCTATGTGCCGATTTGGAGACGAACTTTGGTGAATTCGAGGCCTTTGCCAAAGGCGACCCCGATTTTTTTGCGGCCGAGCCAGGACCGCGATTTCTATCGTTCGCGGAATTTGTCGAGGAAACTGAGCTTTTTCTCCAATCCGCTACGCTCACATTGCGGCTTGAGGACTTCATGATCGATCCCCCGAAAGAGTTTTCTAAAATCGTTGAAGTCATTTCACCTGATCTTGATTTGAGCCGTTTATGCATCGAACCTCCGAGAACCACGCCCCATCGCTATTTGGCTGTCAAAGAAAAAGTTCCTCGATTCAGAAACTTTATCAATGAGCTGAATGGGGAGACACGAAGAGGGCTCGAGAGAATTGGCTACGATGAGGGGGGGCTAATTTGAGCATATTTTGGCTTACTAGACTATCGGGAGCCGTTACCATCCCTCGGCGCCCTGGCCAAATGGATGGAACTTCCAACCAAACATCTGTTCCAAGAACGCTCTCGATTTCGAAGTGTCGGAAACCCTGATTTCGATTCACCAGCGGCGCGACAACCAGCGGCGCGCCAGTACCGCGAGGGCTTTCTGACGAGAGCCGAATCCGGGGCGTGAAAAGCGCTACCGATAATACAAATTAACGCGCGCGGCGCCAGCTATCCCGAAATTGGCTTAGGAGTCGGAGCGCACTTCTGTTTGACGCACTAAAATCACTCACAATTTCTCGGTAGATTTGCGGAAGCAGGCATCGGCACTGGGCGGCATCCACGAGCAAATCATACTCGTACCACGTTATGGGTAGCCACAGTTGTTGCTCCTACTGGTCAGCCCTCTCGACGTTGTTCGAGGCGTCAGAGGGCTCGAAGCAGCAGCCTGGCTCCCTAAACAACATGGAACCCCCTCTCATTAAGCCAACTCTAGCCAGCGCGCACGATGCACTGAATTCCCTTCCAGAGGAAGTACGAACCACCGTCGCGGGTGACGACGATTGCGCGGCTGCCTTCCTCCTTTCAGCCGTATTCTGGCGAGCCTTGAAGAAGGCGAGAGGCTGGCCGGAAGAAGTCGAGATCACGCACGGCGATTGGGACGACCCCAAGACGTGGAGCAACGAATATCAGCCCTCGTGGATGTATTACGCCTTCCGCTACTTCGAAACTTGCCTATCAAAGAAGGACGAAAAGGAGTTCTGGAAATCATTACCTTAAAGCCTTAAGGAACGGACGCACCCGATGTTCCTGGCGCTCGAGCGACCAAGTGCGCCGGCTTGAGCGACCGCCCGGAAATCGGCCAGAAGCGAAATCGTGTCCGGCCGGCGCGCTCGCTTGGCCGTTTAGAACGTAGACATCGGCGGAATTCTGAAGCCGGCAAACTACCGATAACACGTCATATCGTTCCGAATTCGGCACCACTTCGGGAAGAGCGACCGGGGTTGCCGGTGGGAAGGCCTGTTCTCACCAGGAAGCGGCACCCGGCCCCGCCTAGACCTCTCTCCGAGTGACGCGTATTCCGCCCGGAGCGGTCGATGGCGCTTCGGAGCACGTCGGTAAATCCTTGCCGACGACAGGCGGGGAACCGCTGTTTGCGCTGGTCATGAGACGGGTTTGCACGAGCTATCGCCGATAATCGAGGTGATGCTGCCGTCCAAGAACCCTCAATTAGGAACTGAGATAAAGCTCTTTGATCCTCGTGATCCTGCTACGGGAACGGGTGGCGCCGAACTTCTGGACGCAACCGTGGTCCGGCGCTGTGAGCAATGGTGGATGTATCTTGCGGGCCAAGTTGATGGACATGGAGCGACCGGTCTTTACAGCGCGTCACTTCCTCAGGGAGCGCCACTGGCGGCCACCGGTTGGAGCGTTAGTCGCGGTGAAGCAGCATGGCTGACGCCGTTGGCAGGGCGTGACATGAGCGGGCCGTGGGATGGGAACGGTGGGCGGCACTGCCCGTCTTATGTGAGGGGATGGAGTCCGTCCAAGCGCGATTGGGTGGAACGGATCTACTACGCGGGCTCCGCGGAGCATCTCTGGGGTCCATACTCGATCGGCTTTCTGGAATGGAACGGCCGCGCATGGGAAGATCGGCTGGAACCGGCCTTCGAGGCGAATGAAGAATGGGAACACGGCAGCGTCTACGAGCCAAATCTCATTTATCACGATGGCAAGTGGAAGCTGTGGTACGTCGCTGGGTCAAACCACGAGAACTATCTGGTGCACGGCTATGCGGAAAGCGAAAGCGGTACCAGCGGCTGGAGCGCGCATCGGGTCTTTGCGGCTCCTGAACTGAAGATGTTCGACTTTTGCGTTCGACAGCGCGGTGCCGAATTCGACGCCATATTCTCACGTTAAGTGTTGGAGCAGGCACGCCTCCGCCCGAGACCGGACTGTGGTGGTGCAGAGCCGGGAAGCCTTCGGGGAATCTCCCTGACTGGAGCGATCCCATCCAAATCATGACGGCTGATGATCGTGGGTGGCACTCGGGCCCATGGAAACCATCGTTTCAATTCGGCGAGAATCTCGGCGAGCGCGCACTGGTGTTCTTTGACGGGATGTATCGGACTGGTGATCCCGGCCCATTCCCGTTCGCGTTTACGCTCGGATGCGTCGACGTGTATCTACCATCGACTTGAGCTGCGGAGTACCTCCAGCCGCGGCCAGTTCTTGCCTTGTATTGGCACCGGGTCCCGAGACCTGAATCCATGGCCCTGATTAAGTGTGCGTAACGGCGTAGTGTTTATCTGGCCCAGTGGGTGGATTGTCGGCCACTCAGAGAATGGCTCCGAGACGACGCTCGCGGGAGGCGCACCGTGAAGGGCCCGGCGAATGCGGCTGTTCTCGCCAGTATGCACCGCGTAGGGAGTCCAAGAACTTGTCAACGGAACTTGGCTCAAGTGCACTACAATCGCCTGGTGAGGACTAGGGCTGATGGCGCCCGATGCAGCGGTCCTCAGGAAGGCTGAGCAAGGTCATGACAACGCAGCAGGTTGGCGCATTCATGGTTGCGGTCTTGGTAGCGTCGTGCGTTCGCGCGTCGGCTCAAACCGCAAAAGAACCTACAGATCCCGGAGTGCGTGGCGGCGCGGCAGGCGCTGGCGCTCCTCTCAAGGGCCTTACTGCGGACGAAAGCGCGTTCTTTAGTGATGGGCTCGCCAGGTTCGCCGAGGTCGAGGCCGTGACGGGAAGCCGCAACAATGGGCTTGGGCCTCGCTTCAACGCCAACCAGTGCCGGGCTTGCCATGCGCAGCCGGCTGCCGGCGGATCAAGTCCGGCGCAGAACCCTTTGATCGCGATTGCCACTCTCAATGGCGCAAAAAACGTAGTCCCGTGGTTCATCACGCAAAATAGCCCCGTCCGGGAGGCGCGCTTTAGGCGGAGTTCGAATGGAACGAACGATGGTGAGGTACACGACCTCTTCGTCATCACCGGCCGCAGTGACGCTGTGGGCTGCAGCATCGCCCAACCGAACTTCCTGCCTGCCGGAAACCCTGTGTCCGGGAAAGGGGGGAATCCGAACATCATTTTCCGTATTCCGACACCTGTTTTCGGCGCGGGGCTGATCGAAGCAATTCCGGACTCGGCCATCCTCGCGAACAGTAAGGCCGACGCGTCCGAGAAAAGAGGGCTGGGCATCTCTGGCCACGCCAATGCGCATTTGAGCGGCAATGCGAACATCAGCGCAAACGACGGCACCATTACTCGCTTCGGATGGAAGGCACAAAACAAGTCCCTGATCATGTTCGCGGGCGAGGCATACAACGTCGAAATGGGGATCACCAACCAACTCTTCCCCCAAGAGCGCGACGAGACTCCCGGCTGCCTCTTCAACGCCACGCCGGAGGACACACTCAACTTCACGCCTGGCGCCACGCCGACTTCCTACCCCAATACAGCCGTGCTCTCGGACATCGAGGCGTTTGCCAACTTCATGCGAATGCTGGCCCCGCCCACTCCGGCGCCCGACACCCCGTCAACCGTGAACGGGCGCGCCATTTTCACAAAAATAGGCTGTGCCCACTGTCACTCGGCTTCGTTTACCACCGGTAAGGTGATCGCAAGCGGCTCGTCGACGAGCCCGAGTGTCGCTCTTTCCAACCAGCCTGCGAATCTCTTCTCTGACCTTCTCGTCCACCACATGGGCAGAGGTTTGGCGGACGGCATCACGCAAGGTGGCGCCGGCCCGGATGAGTTCCGAACAGCCCCGCTCTGGGGTGTTGGGCAACGCGTCTTTTTTCTCCATGACGGACGGACCAACAATCTGATGGAGGCTATCGAAGAACACAAGAGCCCAGGAAGCGAGGCAGATAAGGTTATTGACCGTTTCAATCGGCTGCCCGCTACGGAGCGGCAAGATATTTTGAACTTCCTGCGGTCGCTCTAGTCTTAACCGCCGGCCAGAATAACTGTTGCTAAATCCCCTTATCAACACGGGCGCGACCGTGAACCTGTCTGCCGGATAGCTACCGATATGGGACGTTAACGCCGTCATGCAGTGGGAGCTGCACAACTCCATTCAATGGGATCCGCCTTCTCACCTGATGTGGTTTCCGTGGACAACGTTTTACGGGAGTAATCTCCAATACGCGGACTTCTGGGTCCAGTAAAGCTGACCTTCCATGGTCGTGCGACCGTCCGCGGTCAGCAGTCCAACGTGGTAATGGCGCTATTCATTGGACGAATCGCTCTCAATAGATCCAACGGAGTGAGTCGGATAGAGCGATGAGACGCCGATTGCAAACGGCCAGGGTGTACGCATGCTATACATCAGGGCTCGTTCTCATATCAGAACTGTTGCACGCACAACGACAGGAGAAAAATCGGAAAATGAAAGTCGGATTTCTAGACCGAGCCACTTGGGATCACGCGTCCGCTGGGACGAAGTGTTGCAGGCCAGCTGCCAACGTTGCAGCCGCAGCTGGATTGCCCTGGTCCGGCGGCTGTGGCGCTATGCCAGCAGGCGACTCGAATCAAAAGTTGGTGAGCATAGTCACGGACCGTGACCTCTGCGTCGTACTTGGCACAAGGGCCCGCCGTGTCCCGGAGCTTGGCGCCGGGCCGGCGATATCACGAAGGGTTGCTATCTCTAGATTCAGGGTGCGTCGATGAATGCCCGCGACAAAAGTAGGGTGAAGCGCTTGCGCGATGGAATTGCTCAACTGAGGCGCGAGAAATCTCAACTGCTGCAGTGGATCGCCGCCGCGCCCGTCGGCTTCGCACTTCTCGATCATAATTTGCGATTTGTCCGCATCAACGCCGCTCTGAAGGTCATGGACGGTCATTTGGCAAACGAGCATGTCGGCCGGCCACTCCGAGAAGTGATGCCTGAGGAGGCGTCTGCCCTCGAACCATTGTGCCGCGATGTCCTTCGGAACCAGATGCCAATTCTCAACGTTCAGATCAGCGGTGTTCCGGTGAACGGAAGCACCAAGGCACGAGTTTGTTTGGCAAGTCTTTACGCCGTTCGTCTCGATGGTAAGACGTGGAACGTCGGAATCATCATTAGGGACGTCAGCTCGTACAAATTGGAGACGATCGGCCAGTTCAGTTCCCTCATGGCTGGGGAGTTTAACACAGTTTTGTCCGCCATTGCGGGGAGCTTCAACGTAACGCTTGACGGTCTGCCAGAGACTCATCCTGCGTTCACCGGGCTCAAGAAGGCACTGCAATCCAGCGAGAAAGGTGCACAGTTGATCCGGCGCCTGCTGGCCCTCGCCGGGAAAGGCGCGCCTCTCCTGACCGGCCGTGAGCAGCAGATCTTGCACCTGATTGCGGACGGCAAGAGTTCCCAACAGGCTGCGACAGCTCTCAGAATAAGCTTCAAGACCGTGACCGCACATCGCTCCGCCATTATGACCAAACTTGGCGCTCATGAGGCGGCCACCTTGATGCGGCACGCCATCCGGCAGGGTTTGATTCAGCCTTGACGGGAGTGCAGTAAACCTTGACGACAGCAGGTAAATGACCTATGCGCGCCTAAATCAGCGCGCGCCGTTTCTCTCCTGGCATCTATCCAAAAAGGCTTGTGCCAGAGGCACATCCGCGTAGTCGATACGTTGTGCCGGCTCTTTAGCGCCATGCCATTTTCCCTGGTCAACCGACCGATAGCGCGCTCGCCCTAGTTATGCGACAAAAAAATGGTTGTGTGCCACGAATGACCTCTGCTAAAAATGCGAGAAACGAGCGAAATGATCTCCCCCCGGATCAGAGGAGCGCTTCGGAAGCGCGAGACGGTCGCCGGACTCGGGTCCCACCCTTCACGACTCGAAGCGCTTCCGGGGGCAGGACCAAAAACTGACTAATTATCCACCACCCGGCCTACGAAGAATCATCCCGGGACTGATAGATACGATCGGCGCCGGGGGTAGCTCTGTAAGTCAGGTGGTGCTCGGAGTAGAAGCGCATGCACACCGAGTTTTTTGAAGTAACCAGCTAGGGGGCTGGCTTATGCAAAATGACCCGAACGAAGATGAGGAGCTATTACGGACGGTGGCATACCAAAGCGCGTGGATCAAAGCCAACATCGCAGTCGAATTATCACTTCTCGAAGCCGTCCGGATAGACGGCGAGGGGCGCGAGGCAGCCAAGGAAAAAGCCGCGAGAACCGTCGAGAGCGTGCACCGACGCTTGCGGCTGATCGAGGATCGCCTCAAGATAGCGGATAGGGAAATGATTCAAACGAGACTTGCTGAATTGGAGTCCGCGCTAATGACGATCTAGTTCGCCAGCGCCCGAACCCTGAGCGCGACTCTCAATTCCTTTTATTTCGCCTATACGGACAAATGGCCGGAAACGGCGTTCGAGTCTACTACGGCTTGGGATAATCACCAGTGACGCCCAGGTAGAGCAATTGGGGTATACTACCCGAGGCTGAGAAGCCAAGAACGGAAATCGCGGCTGAAGGGGAAGGGATGTTTCACTTAATCTGGTATATTCTCATCGGTCTAATCTCGGGAGTTATCGCGAAATCGGTGATGCATGTGCACATCACGATTTTCTGGACGATCGTGCTCGGCATCATCGGATCGGTCATCGGCGGCGGCGTTGCACACATGTTTTCGCGCTCGACAAACGAACGATTTCATCCCGCCGGCCTGATTTTTTCCACGCTGAGCGCAATCCTGGTTCTCTTCGTGTGCCATAAGATGAATATTCATTTCCCCCAAGTCGGACCGTTCTAACGAAAAGTCTCCTTGTGGGAGAGCACTCCTGTGATGTCGCCGTCACGTCCAACTTGACGTGAAACGTCCGTCCGGTAAGCGTGGCCCGGCGAACGCCCGCTAGAGGGCTTCCGATATGCCCATTAAAAGGACTGAAAATGAATGATTTAGTAGTGGCGGACCGGGCCGCAGATTGGCGCAGACTGAAGGCGCTGGTGCTGGACAGCGTCTCTTCTCCGATCACCAAGCGCGTCTACAATCTGGGGCTTGATGAATTCTTCGCCTGGTATAGCCAGGAGCCGCGGGCTGGCCTTACGAAGGCCACCGTTAGCGCCTGGCGCGTGGCCCTTGAAGCCCGCGGCCTCGGATCTGTGTCCATTAACGTTCGGATCACAGCCGTTCGGAAACTGGCCGTCGAAGCGGCCGACAACGGGCTGCTGGCGCCGGAACTCGCCGCCGGCATCGCACGAGTGAAGGGTGCCAAGTCCATCGGCGTGCGAGTTGGAAACTGGCTGTCGCTGCGACAGGCGCAAGCGCTCCTTAACGCCCCGGACGTAACCACCAAGAAGGGCCTCCGCGACCGGGCTATGCTAGCCGTATTGCTCGGCTGCGGGCTGCGCCGATCAGAGGTGGCGGCGCTCACGCTCAAACACATCCAGCAGCGCGACAACCGCTATTGCATCCTGGATCTCGTCGGGAAGCACGGGCGCGTGCGAACGATCCCGATGCCTACTTGGGTGAAGAGCGCAATCGACGCATGGACGGCACCTGCCGGATTGACCGAGGGTCACGTCTTGCGGCCAGTGAGCCGAGGGGACGAGATTCGCGGCGAGCGACTGACGGAGAAGGTGATCTGGCAACTACTGAGGCCCTACGCCGTAGCAGCAGGAGTGCCCGGAATTGCGCCTCATGATTTGAGGCGCAGCTGCGCGAAAATGTGCCGCGCTGCCGGCGGGGAGTTGGAGCAGATCCAATTACTGCTCGGCCACGCATCGGTTCAGACGACCGAGCGGTACCTGGGCCTGGGCACCAAACAGGATTTGGTTCATGCGCCGAATGACGGGATCAAGCTGAAACTAGCCGTTGTATCGCCGTGATTTCCGCATTTCGACCGCTTGTGGCGCCTACTCCTGGGCACGACGGCAGCCGCAACACTCCATTTTGAATCTGAGCTTTGCCGTGGTGAGGCCGCGAAAGCATCGCTCCGGGCTGCGACGGACTAGATGCTCTAGCCGTCGAACTCCGCGATGATCTGTAGCACGCGATCCAGATATTGGCCTACCTGCTTGGAATCAACGCTCGCCCGTAGCTCCTGAGGAATCTTGGAAAACCACTCGCTCTTGGTTTTAGGCCGTTTTGACATGAACTCGTCGAGCAAGGTCTTTCGAAGCAACCCTTTTTCGGGAAGCGATTCAGGGAATGCCGGCTTGATCTCGCCTTCGCGAAGAGTAATCAAACTTCGTCGTAGAGACTCGACTTTGTCGAGCCGCTCGTGTTCCCTGCGGTAGGTTGGATCGCCTTTCAACAGCTCTTGAATACGTTCCAGCAATCGTTTGATTTCGTTGTCTCTATTCTTAAACCAGTCTGTCGACCAGATCCGGTGAATCTTCCAACCCAGGTTTTCGAGGATTTCCTGACGCAGCCTATCGCGATCGCGGGCGGACCGGCCCGAGTGGTAGCTAGCACCGTCACATCCGATGCCTAGCAAAAAAGCACCTGGGCGAATGGGGTGTTTTACCCCAAGGTCGATGAAAAAGCCCGCGACGCCAATCTGGGGCACTATGTCGTAGCCGTTCTCTTTGAGAGCGTCTCCTTACGGACCGCTCGAAATCATTCGTGGGTTGGCTGAGTCCGTCGTCCGCTTGCTGCAGAACGCCAGTGCGGGCAAAGATCAAATATTGCTTCAATGCCCGCACGCCCCATGGGCTGCTGGCAGTGGTCTGAATGCGCTCAGGATCGAGCGAGCTAAACACAACAGTGCGCTTTTTGGCGCGTGTAAATAGCACGTTCAGCCGCCGGTGACCAGTCGGTCCATTGATTGGGCCGAATCGCTGGAACTGATTTCCCCGCGTGTCCGAGCCCTAGGTTGTCGAAATGAATATGACGTCCCGTTCATCGCCCTGAACATTCTCAAGATTCTTGACGAACAGAGTTTCTTGTCCACCATTCATCTTCTCCTGATAGGCAATTGCATAGGGATCCTCCCTGAGCTGTCGGTCCAGCAGTTCCTCGACTAGCTCTCTTTGTTCAAAGTTCAGCGTTACTACGCCAAGTGATTCATCGGGGTGTTTCCGCATGTGTTCCATGACAGCCTGGACAACGGCCGCAGCTTCTATTGGATTACGTCCGTTGTCCTCGGGGGACACTCAAAAACAGCGGTGGAGATAGTCTCCATCGACGTGAGCAATGTCTTGAACGAAGAAAAGCGACAGCAAGTAATCGCGCTGGGACGGCTGGGATGGCCGTTGAGGCGCATCCAAGAGGAAACCGGGATTCGCCGCGAAACGGCCGCCACGTACCTGAAGGCAGCCGGCATTGCGGTCAGGCCTCCCGGTGTCTGGGGTCGTCGCCCACCGGCACCAAGAGACGGCGAGACGTCCCTCGACTCTGGCCCGGTTTCAAAACCGGCCAACGAGGTGTCCCCCGACTATGGCGCCGAAATGGGCCTGGCGTCAGTAGCAGCGGAGGAACCAAAACCGGCCAATGAGACGCAGCAGGTGTCCCCCGACTCTGACCCGGTTTGCGTACCCGTCCGGAGCCCCACGGCCAGCGCCTGCGAGCCGTACTTTGACTTCATCGATCTCTCGCTCAGCAAGGGCCGGAACGCCAAAGCCATCTACCAGGATCTGGTCGATGACTACGGCTTCACAGGCCGTTACCAGAGCGTCAAGCGTTTCGTCCGCCAGTTGCGCGGCCGCACCGGGTCCCCTGCCTGCGCCATCATCATCACGCCTCCCGGGGAAGAAGCTCAAGTGGACTACGGCACCGGTCCGATGGTCCGCGATCCGCACAGCGGCCGGTACCGGCGTACCCGCATGTTTGTTCTCACTCTCGGCTACAGCCGGAAAGCCATTCACCTGCTTACCTTCCAATCCAGTACCCGCGTCTGGGCCGAACTGCACGAGCAGGCCTTCCGCCGACTGGGTGGCGGCACGCGCACCGTGGTCCTCGACAATCTTGGCGAGGGTGTGCTCAAACCCGATATCTACGACCCGGCGCTCAATCCGCTGTACCGCGATCTGCTCGCCCACTATGGTGCCGTCGCGCTGCCTTGCCGTGTCCGGGATCCGGATCGAAAAGGCAAAGTGGAACGTAGCGTCGGACACGCCAAGAACACTCCGCTCAAAGGTCTCCGCTTCGAGAGCCTCGCTGACGCCCAAGCGTACCTCGACCGCTGGGAGCAGAACTGGGCCGACACGCGTATCCACGGCACCACCAAGCGCCAAGTCGCCGCTATGTTTGTCGAAGAGAAGCCGACCCTCCTCCCACTGCCCCTGGAGCCCTTCCGCCATTATCAGTTCGGCGACCGCAGGGTCAACCTCGACGGCTGTGTCGAAGTCGATGCCGCCTACTACAGCGCGCCGCCGGGTTGGATAGGCCGCAGCGTCAAGGTGCAGTGGGATGGCCGCTCCGTACGAGTGCTCGATCCTCGCAGCGGGCAACTGCTACGCGAGCATCTGCGCCAACAGCGCGGCGATTATCGCATCCCGGACGAAGACCGCCCCGCGCACACACCCCGTACCACTCAGCAACTGCTGGCCCGCTGCGCCAGGATCGGCACGCACGCCGGTACGCTGGCCGAGCATATGTACCGGGAGCAGGGCGTGACCGCAATCCGTCGCATTCAAGGGCTGCTCGGTTTAGCCCGGAAACACGGTGCAGTGCTCACCGATGACGGCTGCGCCGCGGCTTTGGAAATCGGCCTCCCCGCCAACCCTTATCGCTTCGTCAGACGCTGGCTCGAACGCCGGCCCCAACTCACCTTGCGCCAGGTGGATCCCATCATCCGCCAGCTCACCTTGTATCGCGACCTCATTGACGGAAAGACTCAGGAGAACAACCCAGAATGAACCTCATCGAACTGCAGCGCTCGCTGCGCCAACTCCGCCTCGGCGGCATTGCCGCCGTGCTTGAAACCCGCCTCCGCCAGGCGCAAGCCGAACCGATGGCGCCTATCGATCTACTCGCGACGTTGGTGTCGGACGAACTCGAACGTCGCTCCGATCGCCTGCTCGAACGCCGGCGCAAACACGCCGGCTTCCGCGATCCAAACAAGACGCTCGACAACTTCGACTTCACCTTTAACCCCAAGATGAACCGCAGTCTCATCTTCGACCTTGCGACCGGCGCCTTCATCCAGCGGCGAGAGGACGCGCTCTTCCTCGGGCCAGGTGGCACGGGTAAGAGCCACTTGGCCCAGGCCATCGGCCAAGCGGCCATCCAGCAGGGTCACAAGGTCCTCTATCGAGAGACCCACATTTTGCTGGAAGAGTTAGCTGACGCCTCCATCGATGGCACGCGCAAGCAGTACATGGAAACCGTCTCGACCGTTGCGCTGCTGATCATCGATGATTTTGGAATGCGCAAGCTCCCACCTTCGGCCAGCGAGGATCTCTTGGAAATCGTCATGCGTCGGTACGAACGCTGCAGCATTCTGCTCGCATCCAACAGGCCAGTGGATGACTGGGGAAAGTTGCTGGGCGACACTGCTGCGGTGGGCTCCATGCTCGATCGGCTTCTCCATCACGGACATGTGCTCAAGTGCGGCCCACGGAGCTGGCGCACTAAAGGTACAGCAGGGGGCAGCCAATGAGTTTGCCGACGGGCTTCCGAAAGACTACCGCAACATCCGCGACGATATGAGCTGCACATTTCGCGAGTATCGTTCCAACAGGTCCTTTGCTGGCCCCAATATGACCGAGGCGCGCACTGAGTGGTCCACATCCACTACACCGCCTGTCGTGCCGGTGTGTCGCGACAGCCGCGCCACCGCTGAGGAGCATTGTTTTCGTGGGGACTCTGTCCCCACACCCCTGGGATTTACCGCTTTTCGAGCCAGAATGGCTCATCGCGCACGCTCATTTTGGGACGGCTGGCGCCGTCCCGCCATTCCGGCGCCTGAGTCGGAGCTCCGGTCGCTTCCCAGCGTTGCCGCATCCTCCGTCCAGTTAGAGACATCATAGGGTCCTTGCCCAAAAACCGAGAAGAAAGATTTGCCCCAAAGTGTCCCGCCGGAGTATAAATATAACTGTCCTGCCTGATTCGTTGGCCGCTTTTGAGGTGTCCCTCATTGGCCGGTTTTCAAGTGTCCCCCGAGGGTCAAACACACCGCCATGAATAAAGTGATGTTTCACTCCAAGCGACGGGTCATCGTGATAGGCAGACGGAAAAATGATGAGATTTCTCTGATAGAACTCGTTGTTCGAAAACGCGATCAGGCTGTGATGACGAGAGCGATAATGCCAGCGGAGCCGCCGCACGGGCTGGAATAAAGTGCTCGCTACGTCGAGAATGCTTTCCCCTTCTTCCACAGCGGCACGATCGTCATCGGTGTCATCCTCTGGATCAATCAACACGCGCTGAAAGAAGCTGGTCGGCGGAAGCTGCTTAGGGTCACCTACAATGACGATTTGTGTTCCCCGGGCGATCGCGCCTATAGCGTCCTCAGGCTTGAGCTGCGAAGCCTCATCCATCACGACCAGATCGAACTTCAGCTTACCCGGTGCTAGGTACTGAGCTACGGACAAAGGGCCCATCATGAAGCAAGGTTTTAATGCTACCAAAGCATCGGCGGACCTTAGTATGAGTTGGCGTATTGGGATGTGCGGTTTTTGCTTGTTGATCTCGTTCATGATGAGCGCTATTTGACTCCAAGTGCGCACAGGTCCACTCTGGTTACCAGGAGGAACGAAACGTCGATCGATCAAGGCTGCAACTCTTTCGCTATAGAGGCGAATGGATTCTTTGTCTGCGGCAGCGAACTGGAGGCGGATTTGTTCCTGGGTGATGCCGGTCACTTGGGAAAGCTCGGCGTGTTCGGTGAATACGCTACGGGCGAGCGTATTGTAAAACGCGAAACGGAACCCTGGCCCGATCTCGTGCGGCTCCAGCCTCGCGGTCTCCGCTAACGCCGTAAGTCTGTCGAGACCAGCTTCTTTGCTTTTGATTCGAAGACGAACGAAGTCGTTCCAGCTATTGAGTTCTTCCAGACTTGCCAGTGAGTATTGAGCGAGGGTGCTCAAGCGTCCCCGATGGTCATCCGTAATGTCGCTCCAGACGGCTGATCCCGAGAGGGTTGATAGATCTTCGGCGACCGCTTGCAGTTTCGTCCCACAGGCATTAGCAGCGCTCAACCAGGAGCGCAGACCAGGGAGGCGACCTCCGTATTCCCGGCACAAGAGCCACCGAACCGCCTTTTCCGGCAAACCAGCCGAAGCAGTGGACTCGGCAAAGTGAAGAGTGTCTTTTAAAGGTCCGATATTCGTATCCACGCCCCGGTAGGAATCATCGCCGATGAGTCGAATAGCCGCTTCAGCGTGGACGGCCGCGAGTTCCTCACGGCACTGTCGCGCGGCCACTACAATATTCGGTATGTGCAGTAGCGGCGAGTCCTCGCGGACCGCGGCGTCGGCGGTGGCCAACAGGACCTCCGTAAGTTCTCGGGTCAGTTTCCGCACAGACGTCAAGGTCTCCTCAAATGACCACGAAACCGATAAGGAGCGCTGACTTGGCAGCGAGCGGGTGAACTCCGCCACAAGCGACATTGTGCGGTCAAGCAGGGAGCGGTGCTCTTCCAACGAGATAAGATTGGCCTTGATTGTCTTTAGACGATCGCTTCGTGCCGCAAACACAAGTTGGCGGAAGGGTCTCGAAGCAGTCTGGTGCTCGGGTAAAACTGCGAAAATCTGCTCGTACCAAACGAGAATCTGCTCTAACTCGCTCCAGGGGCTGTGCATCCCCTTGAAATGCGTGATTTGATCTTGTTGCTCAGGTTTTGGTCGAACTTGCGGGTTGATGAGTTCCGCCAATCGATGTTCATTGTTCGCGATGAACGCTTTGACTTTGCGGCGTCTGGCGCAATCAGCTTCGAGCACCCAGCATATAAGCTTCTCCGGCAGTCAATGAACGGGTTTATTCGATATGGGCACCAGCTAACCGTGTTCAGGTTGGTGTGTAATCTAATCTAGTCCGATGGAAACTCCATGATGAACAGGTTTTCTCATGGTCCAGCAAGTGGGACTCCGCATTGAAAAGCATTAAAGATGAAAGCCTAAAGCAGCAGTTGTCAAAGTTTCACACTAGGACTCTCGCCATCGTGACGGATCGGCTGGTGACAGGCTCCCCTATTCTTTTGACGATTCTGGCAGTGATGATTTTGTGCAATATACTCCAGAGTCATTGGGTAAATCTGCGCGATTTGGCTAGAAAATCAATTTCTGGAACAGTAAACGGGATGTTCGATCCTCGGTTCCTGGAAGAAGAAGCGGCGGCTAGGGCCTAGGCCCGTAATGGGCAAAGCGCTTGGCCTTACACCCGTCTTCGAGAGGAGAGCAGCGTGCCATGAGGGGTGTGGAGTTCTGGAGTCTGTGCGGAGTCCAGACCCCCAGAAACGCCTCCCCGGCGTCCACCGGCGTCCAAATCACCTCGTGCTAAGTCTTTTGTTTCTGTTCCAAACGTCTGCAACTGACTGATATATCTTAAATGGCATGGAAGAGGTCGACGGTTCGAACCCGTCCAGGTCCACCAACATCCAACGAACTTCCGTTGCACCAGGCCCGCGCAAGCTACAATTCCTGTGGAAGCTAGACTTTGCCGGTGCGGGGCCCGGTCTTCAAAACCGGTGTGCGGCGTATTTTTGCGTTGCAGGTGGGTTCGACTCCCATTAGCTTCCGCCAGTTGCTTTTACGCGCCCTGTGCGATCTCTGCTTTGACTGCCTCGACTACCTCTCTCGTCGTGGCATATCCTCCCAAGTCGGGCGACATCACCTTCCCCGATACCAGCACTCGCTCGATTGCTGCTCTCAGAATCTCTGCCGCTTGTCTTTCCCCCAAATGCTCCAGCATCATTTCGCCGGATAGCAACGCGCCGATCGGGTTCGCTACGCCTTTGCCGGCAATATCGAAAGCCGATCCGTGTATCGGCTCGAACATCGAAGGATACTTTTTTTCCGGATTCAGGTTGGCAGTTGGAGCGATGCCCAAGCTCCCTGCCAGAGCGGCGGCGAGATCGCTCAGGATGTCCGCATGCAGGTTCGTCGCCACAACAACGTCCAGGCTCTCCGGGCTCCTCACCATGCGCGCGGTCATTGCATCCACCAGCATCTTTTCGGTCTTCACTTCCGGGAACTGTCGCGAGACCTCGGCTCCCACGTCGTCCCAGAGCACCATCCCGTGCCGCATCGCGTTCGACTTGGTCACCTGCGTTAGCAACCTCCTCGGCCTGGATTGCGCCAGTTGGTACGCAAAGCGAAAGATCCGCGCGCAGCCCGCACGCGTAAAGATCGCCGTCTCCGTTCCCACTTCTTCGGGATGTCCCTGGTGCGCCCGACCGCCATGACCCGCGTATTCTCCCTCCGAATTCTCACGGACAATCACTATGTCGAAGCTGCCCGCGTCGCCGCGGCGCAAGGGGCCCGCTACGCCACGAAAGATCCGCGTCGGCCGGACATTTGCGTATTGATCGAACCCCTGGCAGATCTTCAGCCGCAGTCCCCACAAAGTGATGTGGTCCGGGATGCCCTCGTCGCCGACCGCCCCGAAATAAATCGCGTCCATGCTCTTCAGCGCGCTCAAGCCGTCATCCGGCATCATCACTCCGTGCTGCCGGTAGTAGGCCGATCCCCAGGGAAACTCAGTTACGCTGAGCACAAAGCCATGGGTCTTCTCGGCTAGGGTGGCCAGCACCTCGAGGCCGGCGGGTATAACTTCCTGCCCAATTCCATCACCTGGAATGGAAGCGATCGAATAGGTGCGCATCGCGGCGTCGAGTCAGGCCAGTCGCGACCGGTGCGCTCGCGCATGCTCGAGTCGCGCTGTGTAGCTGGCCTTCACGTCGGCCGTGAACCTCTGGCCGGTCATCTCCTCGTACACCTTTTCCACTTGCGGGCGAAGTGAGCCTTTGTCGACATACCGTGCGCACCGCGCTTGCGCTTGAATGCTTTCACGCATCCGGTCGATGTTCTGCGCGATCTCCGCCGGCGTTTTCTTCGCCGACACTTGTTTGCCCACCAACTCCCGAAGTTGTTGGAAGAAGAACTGCTGATCGGCCAAAGTTGCTTCTTCTCCGCGGGCGCCATGGCCGGGACAAACCACACGCGCCCCCAGTTTCTGCGCCTCGTTCAGCGTCTGGATCCATTGCTCTACGTTGCCGTCGCCCACAAAGTTGTAAGGGCCGTTGACGCACGTGTCGCCGGTGAAGAGGATGCGCTCCTTCGGCAGCCACGCCACGGCATCGCCATGGGTGTGCGCAACGCCCAGGTGGATGAGTTCTACGCGGTGCACCCCATCATCAAAGTAAAGTTCTTTCGGGAACAACACCGACGGAGGATTCAGGTGACTGGCCTTCACGTCGGGACGATCTTTGGCTGCCTCCTCCCAGCGTCCCGGCTTACTGTCGTAATAGCCGGTCTCATACCGCTTCATTTCTTCGATGACGCCGGTGTGCGCCACCGGCGTCGCGCCGTTGTCTACCCAGACTTGATTGCCATACGCATGATCACCATGATGGTGCGTGTCAAACGCAAAGCGGATAGGCTTCTGGGTAATGGCGCGAATCTTCGGCAGAATCACTTGAGCGCCGGATGGAAAGTTCGCGTCGATCACCAGCACGTAGTCTTTGAAAACCACCCACCCGTTATTGCAGTGGCCACTGTGCGCGATATCGCCCTGATGGAAGTAGACATCGGTTGCCACAGGATCGACTTGGTTGACCCGGCTCTCGTCTATGCCTGGTGCCGCACTCTGCCCTGCATGGGCGGCGACACCCAGTCCGCTCGCGATTGCCGTCCCGCGCAACAATGCTCTTCTCGTTACATCGCACATCGTGAACCTCCAGTTGGTAGGCGGCCTGTCCAGCTAGAAGAGCCGGAAGTGGGCCTCCGGCGCCGGCGAGGGCGCCCGCCCCACAAACAGAATCGCCTCACGCCAAGTCCTGCTTCCGTATCGGCAGCTTTCGTATCCGCTTCCCCGTCGCCGCAAAGATCGCGTTGCAAACCGCCGGAGCGATCGCGGGCACGCTTGCTTCTCCGATCCCGCCCGGCGCTGATTCGCTCGGCACAATGTGTACGTCGACATCCGGCGTCTCATCAATCCGAAGCATGTCGTACTCGTGGAAGTTCGACTGTTGAATCCGTCCGCGCTCCACTGTGATCTCGCCCTTAAGCGCCGCCGTCAGTCCGAATACAATGCCGCTGCGGATCTGTTGCTCGATAATGGCCGGGTTGACCACGTGGCCGCAATCGACCGCGCATGTCACGCGATGCACCTTCGCCGCGCCATTACTGACGGACACTTCCGCAATCTGCACCGTGAAGCTGCCGATGTTGTTGGAAAGCGCCACGCCTCGGAATCTGCCGGGAGGCAGCGGCTTTCCCCAGCCCGCCTTTTCCGCCGCGAGGTTCAGTGCCACGAGAAGGCGCGGCGACTTGGCGAGCATCCGGCGTCGCCACTCCACTGGATCTTTGCCGCCCGCCGTTGCCAGCTCATCCATGAAGCTTTCGGCAAAGAATGTGTTCTGGGAGTAGCCCACCGATCGAAGGAAGAACGCCGGGATGCCGACCTCCGCCTGCCGATACTCCACTTGCAGATTTGGTATCGCGTACTGGAGGTCCGCGATTCCTTCCACGCTCGTCTCGTCCATCCCGTTCGGCAGTGGGCTCTTACCCATCAGCGATTGGAAAACCGACGGGCACGCGGTGCGCGAATGGAGGGCCACCGGCCATCCGTCCGCATCCAGTGCGCCCGCGAAGCTCGTCAATGACGCTGGGCGATAGACGCCGTGTTGCAAGTCATCCTCCCTGGTCCAGGTCGACTTGACGGGTACGCCCTTAACAGCGGGGTGCTTGGCGATCTCGATCGCTTCTTCTGCGTAGCCGACGCTGCCGCGCCGGCCAAAACCTCCGCCCATGTAGTACGAGTGCACTTGCACTTTATCCGCGGGAAGACCGGTAATCTTCACCGCCGCGTCACGCACCGCACTCTGGCCCTGCGTCGAGACCCAAACCTCGCATCCGTTCGGGCCCACCTGCGCCGTGCAATTCAGCGGCTCCATGGGAGCATGCGCGAGGAAGGGCGCCTCGTAGACCGCTTCAATCGTCTTCGCCCCGCCGCTCAGTGCCGCTGCACCCTCGCCGGTCTTCTTCCCGATCACACCCGGCTGTTGTATCTTCTCCGAAAACAGTTTCCGGATGCCGTCGGTGCTGAAGGCCGCGTTGGGGCCCTCGTCCCATTTCACATCCAGCGCGTGGGCGCCATGAAACGCCGACCAGGTATTGTCCGCGATCACCGCGACGCCGCTCGAGATTTGGAAAGCATCTTTGACGCCTGGCACCGCCTTGGCCTTCGCGGCATCAAAGCTGATGACCTTACCGCCGAACACCGGGCAGCGCGCCACGGCTGCATAGACCATCCCCGGCAAGCGGACGTCGATGCCGAATGTGGTTTGGCCATTTACTTTATCGGGCGTATCCAGCCGCTTCACGGATTTGCCGATCAGCTGGAACTGTTTTGGATCCTTGAGCGGCGGATTCGCCGGAGGCTGCAGCTTGCCGGCCTCGGGCGCAAGCTCGCCATAACTAAGACGCGCACCGCTTGCCGAGTTCACCACGCTTCCGTTCTCAGCCCGGCACTGCGACTTGTCAACGCCCCAGCGTTGCGCGGCTGCTTCAATCAGCATTTCACGCGCGGTGGCGCCCGCCTTTCGCAGCGGCGTCCACGACGTGCGGATGCTCAGGCTGCCATACACACCTTGCATCTCGCCATAGACCTTATCTACCGACGCAAACTCGGTTCGCACTTTCCTCCAGTCGCACTCGAGTTCCTCGGCAAGCAGTTGCGAAAGCGACGTGACGGTTCCTTGCCCCATCTCTGCCTTGTGAATCTCGAACGTGACGGTATCGTCGGCGCCAACGGAAATCCAGGCGTTCAGCCGCCCTTTCGCGGGCACGTCGGCGTGCAATTCCCTGCCGCCCGGCACATAGAAGCCGATCACCAGGCCGGCGACGCTCCCAGCGCCCGTCTTCAGAAACCCGCGCCGGCTTGCCGCCTTCATGCCGCACTTCCTTCCGCCTTGATCTCAATGGCGCGATGGATCGCCACGCGAATATTCTGGTAGGTTCCACACCGGCAGATGATGTTATGCATCACCTCGTCGATATCGGCTTGGCTCGGATGAGCGTTCTTGGCAAGCAGCGCCGCAGCAGCCATGATCTGGCCCGATTGGCAGTATCCGCACTGCGGCACGTCCTGCTCCACCCATGCCTGCTGAACCGGGTGTAAAGAATCGGGCGAGAGTCCCTCGATTGTCACCACCGTCTTGCCGGCTGCACTCGAAATTGGCGTCACGCACGATCGAACGGCGTGCCCGTTGACATGCACCGTACACGCACCACACAGCGCCATGCCGCACCCGAACTTCGTCCCGGTCACGCCAAGCGTGTCGCGCAGGACCCAAAGCAGCGGCATCTGCGGGTTGGCATCAATCGTCTGCTTCTGCCCGTTCAACTGAAAGCTAATCTCCGCCATCCGGTCACTCCTCGAAGGACTCGTTTGCAAATCGTGGAACTTCTGTCCGAGCATAGCAACGAATCAGGCAGCGGGAGATCGATCCAACGACTTCATCGGTGGTAACGATGGCACTGGCGTGGCCTGTTCCAGTGATTCGCCGGCAGCGATCCGCTCGCACGATTGTTGCCGCGTCCGTGCCCGATGATCGTGTACTTTCGACACACTGGGCATTGCCGCGGCAAGCGATCGAGCGGAACTACCCGGCTCAAGATTGTCTTTTCTCTCCGGCAGCCGATAAAGAGAATCAAGGCGGGGTGAAGGCCGCGCTCGCAGACTCGTCCTGCCAAGGATCGTTTTGCAAACCTGAGCCTTCACCCTCCGGTCAAGTTAGCGTCGAGCGAAAAAGAATATCGCTTTGCGTTGCTCCCGGCCAACCCCTCGCCCAGAACTCGCCCAGAACATTGGCCGGTTTAAAACCGGTTATCGTCGGTAACACGGCACTAGCCTATTTGAACGGAAACGGCAGGCAGTCTTCAATTTCCAACCTCCTTGCATTCTTCCAGCGGATGATGCGTTGACGGCCCGAGAAGAAACTTCCCTTCAGTCAGCGCTCATGGGGACCCGCCCCACGCCGTTAGTGGCTACCCTTCTGACGTGCCCATAATGGGTGCAGTGGTTTTCGTGCATCCCAGCTTTAGTAAACAAGCGACGGGTTCGCTCTGTCCACGCGGCGACTGGTGGGGGCTGACGAGGGCGGGTGTTGTGGTCGCCTTGGGACAGAGGCCTCTGTCCCCGTCGGCTATTCTTGAAATCATTCGTCGTCCCATCGACTTTTTCGTTGCAACCGGCGTCCTCCTAATAACCGCGCACAAGGATTGCAGTGCGTTCCAGACGGGAGCCAGGGTTTGATCTTCCGGGAGGTCGAAGACCGCGACCTGATCAAGCGCGCCAGGAAGGGCGAGGTCGACGCCTTCAACGCCCTTGTTTCGCGTTGGGAGAAGCGTGTCTTTAACTATCTTTTTAAGCTGCTTAACCGGCGCGAGGATGCGCAAGATGTTGCACAGGAGGTGTTTCTGAAGGCCTACCAGAACCTCCGAAAGCTGGAAGATCCGGGGAAGTTCACCTCGTGGCTGTTTCGGATTGCGCACAACGAAGCCTATTCGTTGCTTAGGAAGTCACGTCCGGAAGATGAGTTTGTGATGGACCCGGCGGGCGGAGACACATTGCGAAGGCTGTACCCTTCTGAAACCGCGATGGCCGTGGCGAGCGCCATGGAGCGTTTGACCGGCGAGCAAAGGGAAGTTGTGGTGCTGAAGGTTTACCAGGGCTTTAAGTTCGAAGAGATCGCCGAGGTGCTGGACGAGCCGGTTTCGACGGTAAAATCCCGGCTCTATACCGCACTGGATGTATTGAAAGACGTTTTGGCGCCGGTGGAGAGACTGGCTGGGCGCCGGAGTGGGGACCCCGAGACCGGAATTGAATCACTGGGTTGAATCAACTGGGTTGAATCAATATGACATGTCCTGATATACGCGCTTTGCTGTTTGACAATCTGCCCGAAGCGGAGAAGCTGCGCTTGCGGGCGCACCTGACCGGTTGCGAGGCGTGCCAGGTTGAGGCCGAACGATTGAAGGCGACTACGCTGGCTTTGCGCTCTGTCCCGCACGAGGAGCCACCGGTTCGGATCCGCTTCGTATCGGACCGAGTATTCGAACCGTCGTGGTGGCAGCGTCTGAACCCCTTTGGCGGTCCCGGCCTGCTGGCGCACGCGGCGCTGGCATTATCCACGTTGGCGGCAGCGGCAGTCTTGATCACGACACAGTGGGGCAGTCACGCGGCCCCGCCCGGCACACAAGCCGGGTCGGTCTCAGTAAACCAGGCCGCGTTCGATCAGAAAGTGCAGCAGGCGGTCGATGCCCGGCTGAACGGCGCGGTGGCCCAGGCAGTTCGTGAAGTGGAAGCGCGCCAGGACGTGAAGTTTCGCGGAATGCTGGCGGAATATCACAAGCAACAACAACAGGACGAGGAGAAACTGGTTCACCAGGTGGAGGCTGCCTGGCGGTATCAGGACCAGTTGAAGACGCGGGCGCTGTATGCGGCGCTCGAGAAGCCGGATTCCGGCTCCGGGCAATAGGACGCCTATGAAACGAGTTCATATTCTCGCCGCGGCACTCGCTACAATCGCCCTTTGCGCCGGCTCTGCCTACGGAGATCGCCCTCGTCTCACCAGGGCAATGTTGACGGCTTTCGAGAAAGAGTTTGCCCAAAGTGTTCTCACCGCGACTAAGGATTCAACGGTCACGTTCATCGATCCCCCGCGCGCGTATTATCTGGATAATTTCGGTGTCATGATGGCGACCGAGATGTCGCTGGTGCCAGGCTACGGGCCCACCATTTTCGGGGCGCTCAACAAAGAGCAGATCCAATTGCACCACCGGAAAGTCATTGCGCGGTTGCCTGTTCTACGCGAACAGATGAAACTCGCCCTGTTCGACGGCGCGACGCGCTTTGAATCGCTCGATAGTAACGACCGACTGGCAATGGCCGTAACCGTGTACCACTTCGCCTGGGAAGATACGACGGACGTCCCGACGCAGATTGTGATACAGGGCACGAAAAAGGCTTTACTCGAGGCCCGCGCCAAGACGCAAGAGCAAGGACGAGATCAAGCCTTCGAAATGAAGGAACTGAACTAATGCGGCTGGGCGAGATTCTGGTACAGCGCGGTCACATTTCCTTGGAAGAGGTTGACCGTGCACTGGAATTGCAGCGAGAGCGTGGCGACAAAATCGGCAAAATCCTGGTTGATCTGGGTTACATTGCAGCTCGGGAAGTGCTTTCGGCGCTATCGGAACAACTGGCGACACCGTTGGTGCAGCTGGATGGTCCGCCCGCTGTTTCGACGGAAACCGAAAAGCTCTCACCCCGCTTCCTGCGCCAGTTTCGCTGTCTGCCTTATAGTCTGGAAGACCACACTGTCACGCTGGCGATGGCCGACCCGCTCGACTTCGAGACCATACTTGCGGTAGGCAACTATACCGGTCTGACGGTGAAGCCGGTGCTGGCGAGCGAGCAGGAAATTCTCGATTCCATCGACCGTTTCTACGAAGCCTCCAAGCAGGAGATAGACGGCGAATGGGGGGACGGCGGGGCCGAGGACCTGGAGCACTTGCGCGATATGGCGAGCGAGGCGCCGGTGATCCGGCTGGTCAACGCCGTGATTGCGCAGGCGGTGGAGAAGCGCGCCAGCGACATACACATTGAACCGTTCGAGAAAGAGTTCCGCATCCGGTACCGGGTGGACGGTGTGCTGTACAACCAGGAGCAGCCGCCGCGCGAATTCAAGTCCGCGATTATCTCGAGGGTAAAGCTGATGGCGAAGTTGAACATCGCCGAGCGCCGACTGCCGCAGGACGGCCGCATAAAAATCAAGAGTTTGGGCCGTGAGGTGGACCTTCGCGTTTCGACGCTGCCAACGCTCTTCGGCGAGAGCGTTGTGATGCGCTTGCTCGACCGCTCGGCGGGCGACTTCTACGACTTGCGGAAGCTAGGCTTCGACGATTACATGCTGGGGCGCATGGAGTATTACACGTCGCTGCCGCACGGGATTCTGCTGGTGACAGGGCCCACCGGCAGCGGCAAATCGACGACGCTCTACTCCGCGCTGAAACGGATCAATCAAAGCGATAAAAAGATCATCACCATCGAAGATCCGGTGGAATATCAGATGGACGGGATCAACCAACTGCACGTGAATCCTCAGATTGGATTGACCTTCGCGTCGGGCCTGCGCCACATCGTGCGCCAGGATCCGGACGTGATCATGGTGGGCGAGATCCGCGACTATGAGACAGCGGAGATTGCGATTCGCGCCGCGCTGACCGGCCACTTTGTTTATTCGACGCTCCATACCAATGACGCCCCGAGCGCGATTTCGCGGCTCACCGATATGGGTGTGGAGAATTACCTCATTACTTCGTCCGTGGTGGCGGTCCTGGCGCAGCGCCTAGTGCGCCTGATCTGTACCAACTGCAAGGTGGAAGCTGATAAGCGATTCACGCCGACGGGCGAACAGATTCAGACTTACAAAGGGTCCGGCTGCGAGAAGTGTTTCGGCAGCGGCTACAAAGGCCGTTTCGGGATCTTCGAGCTGATGGAATTAAAGGACGACATCCGGCGACTGATTATGGAAAAGGCCGATGCCGGCAAGCTGACTTCCGCCGCCCGCGGGAATGGCATGCGCAATCTGCGGGAAGACGGCTGGCTGAAAGTGAGCCAGGGGGTCACCACCGCGGAAGAAGTGTTGCGGGTGACCCAGGAATTCTAATGGCAGCACTGATTGCCTATCACTTCAAAGCAGTTGCCTCCGACGGGCGCGTGCGCACGGGCGTCGTAACGGCCGAGAGCGATAAGCGCGTGTCGCAAGAGCTGAAGCGGCAGGGGCTGATGCCGCTGTATGTTGGGCTGGCTCCGCAAAAGGCGGGGCTGGTGCTCAAGTTGCCCCAGTTCGCCACCGGCGCACGTCGTGACGTGCTGTTCTTCACGCAGGAAATCTCCACGCTGCTCACGTCCGGCATTCCGCTGGATCGCGCGCTCACCATCACCAGCGAGATAACCGAACGGACGCAATTCCGCACCATCATCGTGGATGTTTTGCGGGTGCTGAAGAGTGGACGATCGCTGGCCGATAGCTTGGCCACGCATCCAAAATACTTTTCCGAGTTGTATATCAACATGGTCCGCGCTGGTGAGGCCAGCGGCACGCTCGACACCATTTTCAAACGGCTGAGCGAGTTTGAAAGGACGCGCGACGACCTGCGCGGTTACATCATTTCGTCGATGATCTACCCGGCGCTGCTGGCGCTAGTCGGCCTGGGATCGGTGCTGATCCTGCTCAATTTTGTGGTGCCGCGATTTGCTTCGGTGTTTGAAGGCTCGCACATCAAGATGCCTACGCCGACCTACATCATGCTGCAAGTCAGCTACTATCTCAAGACCTATGGATGGATGGTGGCGTTGGCGGTGGCGGTTGGAATCATCGCGCTTCAGACTTACATCCGAACGCCGAAGGGGCGGATGTGGTGGGACAGCTTCCGGCTGAAGATCCCATTGTTAGGGGATGCGCTGCGTAAGGCGGAGACCTCACGCTTTGCGCGGGCGATGGGAACCCTGGTGGCCAACAGCGTGCCATTGGTACAAGCGCTGTCGATCTCGCGGGCGATTCTGAATAATCGCCGGATCGCGGAGTCGCTCGAAAAAGTATCGCAAGGAGTGAAGCGCGGCGAAGGTATTGCCGGACCGCTGACCCGCTGCGGTGAGTTTCCTCCGCTGGCCGGACACCTGCTCAGCGTTGGTGAAGAGACAGGGCGGCTGGACGAGATGTTTCACCGCATGGCGGATATCTACGAAGACGAGACGCGGGCGGCGATCAAGCGCTTCACGACCTTGTTCGAGCCTTTGATTATTCTGACCATGGGGATACTGGTGGGCACGATGATTCTGAGCATGCTCATTGCGATTACCAGCATCAACGACATTGCTTGACGATCGGGCAGGGAGAAAGAACGAGATGGAGAGCCAAGCCGAGATACGCGAGATGAACCCGGAGCAGCGCCGCGCGGCCGAGTCCGGTGTGACGCTGATTGAAATGCTGGTGGTAGTGACGATCATCGCGCTGTTTGCCGCGATTGTCGGTCCCCGACTCTTGAGCCGAGGTGACGCCGCGAAGGTGACGGCTGCGCGTACACAAATCGAAAGCTTCACGAATCAACTCGCCATGTACCACCTGGACACCGGCGCCTTCCCGAGCACGGAACAGGGCTTGCAAGCGTTGCGGGTAAAACCCGAGGGCGTGGAGCAGTGGCAGGGGCCTTATTCAACTCAGGACATACCGCTGGACCCTTGGGGACACGCGTATGTCTACAAGTATCCGGGCGATCACGGCGATGAGCCGGATATTCTTTCCTACGGAGCCGATGGTCAGCCGGGTGGTGATGGGACGAATGCCGACATTCTCAGCTGGAAGAAATAGCGCGCGTCACGCTCGCACGGCGGGCGTCACATTGCTGGAGATGCTGGTGGTGGTGGGCCTGATTGCATTGATGGTGGGGATTACATTCCCGTCCGTGATGATAGGCCTCGACTCGCTGCGGTTGCGCTCCGCGGCCGGCGAAGTGTCGAGTCTGTTTAATTCGGCACTGACGCGGGCGGACCGGCTGCAGGATGCGGTGGAATTGAACGTATCGCCGCAGCGGCGCTCCATTGCATCGCGCGCGATCCGCACCAACGTCACACACCAGATTGATCTGCCGCAGGGGATTCACATTGCACACGTTTATCCGGAAGACTTACGTTGGGCGGTGGACGATTCGGGCGCGTTGGTGGACCGTCACTTCATCGTCTATCCGAACGGCTCCGTCCCGCGCATTGTGATTGATCTGGCGAACGATCGGGGAGCGCACCGCATTGTCATGCTTGATCCCATTACCGGAGTGGCGCGAGAGCGCACCACCACGGACCCGGAGAGCCAGGACACGAACCAGCCTTCGACGACTGGCGTGAATGGTGACCAATGAGTAAGCAGCGCACGGTTGAAGCGGGCTTCACGCTGCTCGAAGTGCTGGTGGCCACCATGATCATGGCGATCGCCGTGGTGGGGCTGCTAGGCAATCTACACACATCACTGCGGAACACCGACAAGCTCTCCGATTACGATCGAGCCGCCCTGTTTGCACAGCACAAGATGGATGAGCTGCTGCTGGAGCCGGGGATGCCGCCGTTTGCGGCACTGAGCGGGCTCTATCTGGCGGGCGAGGATCCCGGTGAGTCGGGCTGGCGCGCCGTCGTCAAGCCTTACGAGTATCCGCCGAATGCGGAGGGTGGCATGACTGTTCTGGCACAGGTGCGCCTGGAAGTCTGGTGGATGCGCAACGGCGAGCGGCGCACGTTTGTCGTGGATGGCTTCCGGCGGGCGGTTCTCAGCACGGATGATGCTGGCCGCATTGTGTTGAATGAGCACGGAGCGAATTTATGAGCAGCGCCAAGCGAGATCGAACG
This sequence comes from uncultured Acidobacteriaceae bacterium, assembly GCA_963771305.1. Classification (GTDB taxonomy): domain Bacteria; phylum Acidobacteriota; class Terriglobia; order Bryobacterales; family Bryobacteraceae; genus CAJCIT01. Next base: position 203,943 of record CAVYTS010000022.1, on the reverse strand, counting down.
GCCAAGCGCGGCGGCCGGGAGTCGGTCGCGAGAGAGGCCGAAAACCGCGTGCTTACGCTTGCGGCTCAGTGCTGGAGTTGGGCAAGCGCTCCCTCACGGTTGCGCCTCACAACGCTCTCGCTCGCCCGGAGATGGGCAAACGCTCCATCGCTCCTCGGCCGAGAGCTGCGTTCGCACCTCAGAAAAGCGTCCGCTTGCTCGCTCAGGGGCGGAGGGCACGCGCTTCGGTTCAGCGCTCCGTTATCCGCTTGTTCACGCGCGCGGTTCACTGCTGATCCTGGGCGCACGGCCCGTCAGGAAGCCGGCGTGACGTTGATTGAGCTACTTGTGGCTGTGACGTTGGTGGCGCTGCTGAGTACAGGCATGGCCATAGTGCTGCGGGTGGCGCTGGACGGCTCGCAGAAGACGCAAGCGCATCTCACCACCAACCGGCGGGTGATCGGCGTGGAGCGCGTGATGCGTGAGGAGATCACGAACCTGATGCCGGTGAATACCGCCTGTGGCGAAGGGAAATTCGCACCATTGTTTGAGGGACGGCCTCAATCGCTGCGTTTTGTCTCCAGCTACTCGCTGACCGAAGCCGCGCGTGGAGCACCACATCTGGTGGAGTACCAGGTGATTCCGGGAGAAAACGGGGTGGGCGTGCGGCTGGTGATGAATGAGATTCTCTACGGGGGGCAGAAATGGCTACGCCCGCTTTGCTTAGGGTTGGTGCCAACACAGGCCGGTCTTCAAGTCCCGCAGTTTACCCCAATCGAGGTCGGCGGCTATTCGTTCGTTCTGGCCGACAAACTGGCGGGGTGCCGTTTTGAGTATCTGCACGAAGGAGACCTGCCTTTGCCGACGACCTGGACCGAAAACTGGGTCGAGCAATGGAAGTGGCCGATCGCAGTGCGGATCCTGTTGCGGCCGTTAGCGTCGAATCCGTCGATTCTGCAGCCAACCTCACTGACGGTGCCCGTGCCCTCGAATCCGATGCCCGGCTATAAGTACCAAGAATGAGAACGCGCGAAGACAATCCGAACTCCTTTCCCATCGAGAGCCGGGTGTGGGCACCCTGCTCCGAAGCCGAGAGCGGCGCGGGTGAGGGCGCCCAACCCCACTTCCAAGAGGAGGCCGCTCAACGTCACGGCGCTCACCGCCATACGCAGCGGGGGAGCGCCTTGGTGGCCATCCTGTGGCTGACGGCAGCACTGGCGGCCATCACCTTCGCCTTAGCGGTGAATGTCCGGGGAGAGATCGACCGCGCGTCGACTGCCGCGGATGGCCTGCGTTCGTATTACCTCGCCACTGGTTCCATCACGCGGGCGCTGCTATGGATGGAGTGGGGAACTCGACGCGGGCCGCTAGACGACCGACCCCTGTTCGTGATGATGCCGCGCCTCACGTTCCAGTACCCGTCCGGAATTGCGGTTGTGGAAATCATCCCGGAGAGCTCGAAATTGAACGTGAACAGCGCCACTGCGCAGCAATTATTCCGGCTACTGCTGGTGCTGGGCGCGCCCGATCCACAGGCGCGGGTGCTGACGGATGCGATTCTGGACTGGCGGAAAGTGCCGGAGCAAGGGGGCGGCTTGTTCGATGGCGTGTACCGGGCATCGTCTTTTCTGGCCCCGCATGCGTCATTCCAACAAGTGGAGGAGCTGCTTCTAGTCAGGGGAATGACGCCAGAACTGTTTTATGGCTATTACGGGCCGGGCCCGGACGGATCGCGCATCTGGCATAGCGGGTTGCGCGACTGTGTGACTACGCTCGGCGCGCAAGGAACGTCCTTCGACGTAAACACCGTTGCGCCGCCGCTGTTGGCTTCCTTTGGGGCTGCGCCGGCCTCCATTCAGCAACTTCTGCTTTGGCGGAATCGCACGCCGATTCACGCCGTTACCGACGTGGCGAACCTTTTCCCGGAAGAAGTGATGACGCACCTCACAGTTGGCGGCGGGGTCGCGCTGACTTTGCGGGCTACGGCCAGGGTCCGGCTTCCGAATGGAGGCTTTTCCGACCTCAAGCGAACCGTTTCGGCGTTGGTGAGACTACCCTCCGGCGAAAAAGGGGCTCCGCTGCCGGATCCCCGTCATCCCTACACGATCGTACGTTGGTATGACAACGAGGTTTCCGATATGCTGCCGCTGTTGCCGCCGCCGGCTGCGGCTCTAGGTGCCGGCCAACCATGAGCGCCGAGTTTTCAGCCACAAGCAATTCCGCGCTGGCCGCGCCTGAAGACCTAGTTGCTGCGCCACCGCCGGCGGCCCGGGACTGGCGGTCGTGGATTACCTTTGGTTCCGGTATAGGGATCGATTGTCTGGGCGACGATTTGCTGGTTACAGCGCTGAACGTGCGGTTCGGCCGCGTGACGTTGCTCGGTGAGAGGCGGCTGCGGGGGATTTCCGGCCGGCCCGCTGCCGATTGGGGTGCGGAATACACGGCCTTCTTGAAAGAATTCGATTTGAGCCACCTGGCGGCGCATGTGGTATTGCCTAGCGAGACCGTGACCGTCCGAGTGCTCTCGTTGCCTCCCTTGGGCACCAAAGAGCTGGAGGCAGCGGTCGCCTTCCAAATCGACTCGTTGCATCCCTATTCTGAATCGGATGAGGTGGCCTACGCCTGGTCGAAGCTCGGCCGGCCGGGCGCGGCACTGGTGGCTGTCGCGCGACGCGAAGTAATTCAGAACTACTCAACGCTGTTTGCAGAAGCCGGCATCAAGTTGGCCTCCGTTACCGTAGCGGCAGCGGCGATCCATGCCAGTCTGCGGCTTCTCGCCAAGGCCGCGTCGACAGGATTTGTGGCGTTGGATGAAGACGAGGCTGGGTTGGAGTTTTACGGCGAGAGCGATTCTCGCGCCGTGCTGTCGTTCCACGCAGCGAGTGGCGGTCCGCGGACGGAATCGTACGTTCGGTCGGAACTGCGTTTGCCGGTGGATCAGCCCTTAGCGCCGTTGCGCGATTTGCTGCCCGAGCCGCACCGCAAGGGCGAAGGCAGCGATTTGACGGCCCTGGCAAAGCCGCCTTATGCCAGCGTGCGTTCTTATAGCGCGGCGCTCACCGCGGCTTGCCCGCTGCTGAGCCATCCGCTAAACCTCCTGCCGAAGGAGGAGCGCGAATCCAACTCGCGTTTGATCTACGTCCTGCCGGCCGTGCTGGCCTTGTTGGTGCTCGTAGGCGGTGTCGTCTACGCCGTGCAGGGTCCATGGCAGCGGGAGGCTTACCTCAAGAAGCTGAACGCGGAGATTGCCAAGCTGGAGCCCGCGGCCCGGCGCTCCAAACAGCTCGACCAGGACATGGCCGACGCGATCTCGCGAATCCGCCAGGTGGATGCCTTTCGCAGCCGCTCAAAGGCTGATCTGGATGTGCTGAACGAGCTTTCGAGGGTCTTGCCGCCACCCATTTTTCTGGACAGTCTGGAAGTGAAAAGAAATGAAGTGTTTGTGTCGGGAGAGGCCGAGTCGGCGGCCGGGCTCTTGAAGGATATCGATGCCTCGCCGCTGTTTTCGCAGTCGGCTTTCGTCAGTGGCATCACCCACCTGAAGTCGAGCGATGGATTCCGGATCCGGGCTGTGCGCAAGCAGGTGATTCCATGAATGAGGCGGAGCGGAATAAACGGGCGCTGATCATTCTGGCGGCGGCGCTGGTTATGGGGCTTGTCTATTGGCTGGTGAACCGCGATACCAAGCCGAAACGCGTGGAAGATGCCGAAGGGTCGGTTGCGCTCGCCGAGAAACGGTTGCAGCGCCTGCGGTCGATTGCCGTCGCGTTGCCCGATCGCGAAAAGAACTGGAAGCTGGTTTCCGACGATTTGGGGAGGCGGGAGAAGGTGTTGATTGCGGGGGCTGATAAGGAACTCGCGCAGGAGAAGCTGCTCGAAATTGTTGGGAAACTGGCACATTCGCAGGTGCCTCCGATTGAGGTTCGAGGGCAGGAACTCGGCCAAGCGCGGCGCAACGGCGACTACGGTGAGGTGCTGGTAACTTTGGCGCTGGCCTGCCGGATTGAACAACTGGTGAATTTCCTGGCCGATCTTCCGGCGCAGCCGGAAGCGATTGCGAGCGAGGACCTGCGTGTCACTTCGACGAATCCCGAGACGAAGGTGATGCAGGTACGCGTGACGATCGCCGGCCTGGTACCAGCCAAGCTGGTTCCCGCTAAGAAGGAGGCGAACGAGTTTTGAAACGGACATTGATTCTCGGCAACCTCTTAATGCTGGCCTTAATCGGCGTCACAGTGCGGGCCATCATCCAGCGCGGGCAGACGGCGCAGGTTCGCGAACAGCAAGTCCTTTCAAAGAAGCCCGTCGTACCGCCGGTTGTGATCGTGCTGCCGAAGCCCGCTCCGCCCGTGACGCCGCAGGCTTATGTTGCCGACACTGTCCAGCGCTTCCTCTTCTCGCGAGACCGGAACCCCAACGTGATTGTGAAGACAACGCCTCCGGCGGAGCCGCCGATGCCGCCATTGCCTGCGGCGTACGGGCTGATGATGTGGGGCGATCCGACGCTTTTCCTCAGTGAAAAGCCTGGGGCGCAGCAGCGCGGCTATCACCAGGGCGATGACGTCGGGCCCTTCAAACTGATTGCTTTCAACGATCAGACCGTGACCTTGGGTTGGAACGGAAAGACCATTGAAAAGTCCCTGGAGGACCTGGTGAATAATCAGTCCGCCAGCGCTGCTCCAGCTGCAACAGCGTCCGGTCAGCATGAGGTGGAGGGACCAGCGATGGCGAAGCCTCCGACACCGGCTCAAACCGTCGCAAAACAAGGCGAGCCAGGGGTGAAGCTGAGCGACACAGTGCGTGCTTGTGAAGCCAGTGATGCCAGCCCGACCGGTACCGTCTCGTCGGATGGATACACAAAAATCTTAAAGAGTTCACCGTTTGGCCCCATGTGTACTTGGGTAAAGCAATAGGGAGATGAAAAAGAAAATGAAGACGAGTTTGTTGATGATCCTGTTCGGTGTAGCGTCGATGTACGCGCAGGATGGCGCGGCCCAGAATCAGGCGGCGAGCGCGAAAAGCACGGCGGACACCAAGACCGCGAAGTCTACCCAGAGCGCAAAAAGCACCAGGAGCACCAAGAGCACCGCTCCGGCGTCTAACGCATCGTTTGGCATCGCGTCCTCCATTCCCAAGGATGCCCAACCAATGGACCAAGGCCGCTATCGGGCGGTCGACGCAGACGGCGTTGCGTGGATTTATCAACGTACGCCTTTCGGCATCACCAAGACTCGTGAATCCGAGTTGCAGCAGCCGACGGCCGGTCAAAGCTCGCCGTTCGGGGGCCCCATGAAAACACGCGAGGCGGCCAGTACGCCGCAGGAAAGTCCCACAGCCAGTCCGGTGACCGCATTCCCGAACGGCGATGAGATTCGCTTTGAAAAGCAGACGCCGTTCGGAAAATCCGCGTGGACCAAGAAGCGCACCGATCAGCTGAACTCCGTCGAGAAGAACGCTCTCGCGAACGCCGAAAAGACCACTGCTGCCAACGGCAAGAATTAGGACAATAATGATCGAATCGAGTGCACGGTTCCCGCTGGGGACGCGCTTAATGGCCGGTCTGGTCGCGCTGACGCTGGCTGTGCCGGCGATGACAGCGCAGGCCCAAGCTCCCGCCGCGCCGGCGGCGCAACCGCAGCCAGCGGCGCAAGCGCCGGCACAAACCGGCCCGGCGCAGCCAGCGCCACAGCAGCCCACGGCACAGCAGCCCACGGCACAGCCGGGTGTTGCGCCTCCACCAGCGCCGCAACGATCCAACGTCCGCAGCCTGCAATTTGGCGGGTTTACGCTGCAGAATGCCTCGCTCGCGGAAGTGGTGGATAGCTTGGCGCGGCAGTTAAAGTTGAACTACATTCTACCGCCGAAGTTCTCCGGCTCTGTGACGCTGAACACGTTCGGCGACATGCGGGAGATTGACCCCAAGAACCTGTTGGAACTGATTCTGAGAATCAATGGCTTCGGGATGGTAGAGTCGGGCGGCATCTATCGCATCGTGCCTCTGCAGGATGTCTCGCACCAACCCATCCGGCCCGAAACCAAGACCAAGAACATCGATGCTGACGAGAGCTTGATGTTGAACCTGATCTTTCTCAAGTACATCACTGCCGACGAACTCGCCAAGGTCCTGGCCCAGTTCATCGGGGAAGGAGGACAGCTGGTGACCTATGCGCCGGCCAACCTCATTTTCATCCTCGACAGCCGGCGCAACATGCGGCGAACCATGGAGCTGGTTTCTTTGTTCGATGACAATTCACTCGCCAATCAACGCGTGAAGTTATATGAGGTGAAGAACGGGCGTCCTACGGATCTTGCACACGAGCTGGAAGGCATTTTTAAAGGCATCTCCATGAGCGATAAGTTGACCACTATCCGGTTCGTGCCGGTGGACCGCATCAACACGCTGATTGCCGTGGCGCCCAATCCGGGCGTCTTTGAAACGGTCGATAAGTGGCTAGACAAGCTGGATGTGGCCGGTGAGGTTACGGCGGGGGCGATCGACAACTTTGTGTATCGCGTTAAGTATGGTCAGGCCGAGTTTCTGTCGATGGCCATCTACTCTCTGTATACCGGCCAACCGATGTTTGGTGGCGGTTACGGCGGCGGTGGGGGCTATGGCGGTTACGGTGGCGGCGGGGGTTTTGGTGGAGGTTTTGGCGGTGGCGGCTACGGTGGCTTTGGCGGCGGAGGGGCGGCTTTGGCGGCGGCGGTATCAGCGGCGGCGCGATTAACTATCCCGGCGCAAGCGCAGGCGGCTATGGAGCCGGCGGTTATGGTGGTGGCAGCAACTCACCTGCGCTGACCAGTGCTTTTAGCGGCGGCAACACGGCCGGCGGCGCCGTTCAATCCGGCACGGGGGCAGGCATGGGTCTGCCGGGTTCGAACCTGGCCGGCGGCGTTGGTCAGACGGGTGCGTTTCTGTCGGAAGGCGCGGCCGGAAGCGGCATCAAGGTACCCCACATTATCGCCAACCCGCTCGACAACACACTGTTGATTCAGGCCACGCCGGCCGAATACAAGAGCATCCTCAAACTGCTTACCCAAATCGATGTGCCGCCCCGGCAAGTGCTCATCGACGCCAAGATCTATGAGGTCGACGTGAGCGACGTATACGGCGGAAGTCTGACGGCTTGCGTGCAGTTGCTCGCTAGCGCAACCAATTGCTTGGGTGGCGCCACGCCTCCAACCAACGCCAACGGCTCGCCGATCAACGGTTTGATCAGTGCCGCACTCACGGGTACGGGCGTTAGCGCGACGATGGCCACTGTGGTCGACACCAGCCGGCAATTGCTCGCGGCGCTTCAGTTAACCGATACCTATTCAAAAGGCAAATCGATTTCGACGCCCAGCGTGATTGCCACGGATAGCATTCCCGCGACCATTAACGTCGGCTCCTCGGTGCCGTCTATTTCCGGGCAAGCCGTCGCAACCGGGGTCCAGCAAGGCGGCAGCACCGGCTTTTATCAGAACATCCAGCAGGTGGACACCGGTGTCCAATTACAAGTGATGGCACGTGTGACGCCGGCCGGTGTGGTCACCATGATCATCAATCAGAAGATCAGCGCCGTGCTGGGGTCCACTTCAACGCTTACCCCCTCTTTCTCGAATCGTAATATAACAACGCAGGTGACCATTCAGGATGGGGACACGATAGCGCTGGGCGGCGTCATCCAGGAAGCGGTGACGGAAGGATCGGGCGGCATCCCGGGCCTGAGCCGCATACCGTATGTCGGCGCTCTCTTTGGGACACAAAACAAGGGCCATCAGCGCACGGAATTGATTGTTTTCCTTACGCCCCACGTTTTGTATGACACGAATATGACCGTCGAAGCGGCGGACGAACTGCGCGGGCGCATGAAACTGCTGCAAAAAATCATGCGAAACGACAAAGACCAGCAGTAAGATAGAATACAGCGGGCTTTTCGATCGGCCTCCGTCGTTGCAGCGCGAGAGCATCCGCCGTTTGGTGGCGTGGGTCGAAAGAGTTTAGGGGTGGATCCGTGAGGAAGGGGCAACTTTGGGGGTACGCTGGCCTAAAGAGACGAGCCCTGCCGGCCGATTGGGCGAAACTATTGCCAAACGGTTGAGTACTTTACGCTTGACTTAGGTTGTGTACCAGTGATATTCATGATTTGACTGCGTCAAGGGTTTTCCAGCGGAACCAGTCAACTGGATCCCGCGAGCACTGTATAGATTTAAATAAAGATTGAGCATTCGCAAAGACGAATCTCAGGTGAAAAGAAACTTCCGTCAATTCGCACTTCACACTTCACAAGGAGAAGGAAATGGCAGCATTGCGTAAAACATTCTTAGCGTTAACGGCTATCGCCGTGGTCACGACGACCGCGTCGTCCGTCTTCGCTCAAAGTCAACCCTCAGTACCTCAAGCGGCCAGTTGCAGCATCCAGGGTGTACCGACCTTGATGCGGTATCAGGGCCTAACCGAATACATTGGCGACATCGTTGTTACCTGCGTGGGCGGCACGCCGACCCTCAACAACGTCAAGGTTCCCACCGTCAACTTCCAGGTGGATCTGTTGAACCAGACCAATTTCACCAGCCGCCTCCTGGGCCAGAACATTCCTGCCAACAACGGTGGCTTCCCATTGAACGAGGCGATTCTCGCCATCAACGAGCCGGTCCCGGTTGCGGGGAATCAACAACCCCTGCTAACGCGGGTCAGTCGTCCCCGTATGGCGTGATCCACCAAAGCATCTGCCCGGACAGCAACACCACTGGCGCTTGCCTCAACACCGGCAACGGCCTCGGTGGATGGGGCAACGGCAGCGCCGGTTCTTCTTATGCCGTTCTGGGTAACTTCAACGTGTACCAGGGCTACCTGCACACGGGTGGCAGCTCCCCGAGTTCCAACAAAGAAGATCCGCTTCGATGGTATTCCGTTCGATGCTCCCGGCTCGACCGGCACCATCGAGTTCCGCATCACCAACCTGCGGATCGACGCGACCTATTTCTCGGCAGCGGGTCCTGGCATTCAGGTTCCGGTGTATGCGACGGTGACCATCACGGGCACCCAGCCGCCGGCCGTTAACGGCAGCAACTCGCCACTGGTCGGCTATGCCACCAATGGCATTGTTGCTCCGGCACCGAGCGAGGTCGGCAGCCCGATCTGCGGTACCGCTCGCGACTTCGTCGTACCGATTCAAGAAGGCTTTGCGTCGTCATTCAAGCGCAGAACTTGGTTCACGGACAACTTTACATCGCCGGAACCCCAGACTAAGGCTGGCTCTAGTGCCGACACCGCCCACTCCACGCAGAACATCTTTTCCTTCGGGTACTTTACGGAAAGCAACTGGTACGACAACAATCCCACTGATACTGGCTTGATCCATCCCGAAGCAGTCGGCTTGGCCACCAACGGCACTCGCCTCTACGTCACTCTGAGCAACGTCAATCCTGGCATCTCGGTTACGGCGCCTGCTTATGCGGGCCTGTTCGGCGGCACACCGCTGCCTGGTACGGAAGGTACTGCCTGGCCCACAGTGTACCGCGGACCCGGCCCCCCCACCCCGCCTAATAGCTTGGGAACCCCCTCCGGTATCCTGTACCTGGTGGGACAGTCTCCCAGTTACCCCAAAGATTATAGCGGATACCTAAACACCACGACCCACGCCTCGCCCCTTACCTTTACTGCGGCCGCCGGCAGCACTTCCACCACTTTTGTGTATGAAGTGTTGACTTCCGACCCGGCCTACATCGAAACAGCGTATATCGACTTCGTTACTTCTTATGCGGCGGGCATCTCGACGCCGATTCCTCCGCTCGTCCTTTCTTCGTCAGTCGGCTTTGCGCCGATTGGCGTGACCCCGACGGTCGGCGACGTTCCTGACGCCGTGCCGATCGGTGTCAACGCCTATCCCCGCTTCATTCCAGGCAACGGGCCGGCGCAACCTGACGTTTTACCTTGCGCCTTGCCAGTGCGATTTGCTGTTCCCGTATGTCGTGACGAACAGCGAATTCGAAACCGGCATGTCCATCGCCAACACGTCGTCCGATCCGTATGCCACGCTTCGGTCTCCTGGTTACGTCCAGCTGTTCTACTACGAAGCCAACATGATCAAGGCGCATACGCCAGCTGGGCCGATCGGTAACGACGGAACTCGTTCGGACTTCACGTACACCACCACCAACTGGATCGCGCCTGGTGATATGTTCCTGTATGTTCTCGGCTATGGTTCTTCAACCACGTCGGCCAATAATCCAGGAACAGGCTTCCCCACGGCCGCCTCACCGACGAAACCCACCGTCGGACCGGACGCTGGTATCCCCGGAGTTCCGGGCTTTGAAGGCTACATCTTTGCCGTGACTTCGTTCCAATACTGCCACGGTTATGCCTTCATTCAGACCCGCGACAACGGGCTTGGCGGAAGGTTATCTTCCGCTGGTCGTCGACGAAGGCAACTTTTTGGGTCGCGGCCCCGGCACGCCGGGCGCCTTCGGCCAACCAGAATTCAACATTCAGGGACCGGGCCAGAGTTCAAAGAAACGCATACGACAACTAGTTTGTTGTCCTAGTCCAAAACACAGAGAAGGGGGAGGGTCAACCTCCCCCTTCTTCTTTTGTGTCGCTTCCTTTCTGGCTCCCTCTACGTCCGTTCGCCGAGCTCCTCTGACATCCTCAAACTCTCGTCGGCACACGCTGTGGATGCGCTCTGGCTGACATGCCGGCGTCTAGTCGGACACAGGCTGACGAAATCAACGTTCCGTACCAGCGCTTCCGTCCGCCCCGGATTTTTGCCTAAGCTAAATAGAGCTGTGCATGGCACATAGCGGCTGCGCCGCAAGTATGAAGAAGGTCGCGAGCCGCCAGGGCTATTGTGGGCGTCGGAACGGACCGACGAGGCGTCGTGCTCCTAGCCGGAGAGCGTCGCGGGCAAGGGTGCCAACCTTACAAGGCGAAGCGGACAGCCATTGTGAAATCGGCGCCACGGCGAAAGGAAGATTTACCAAGTCAGAAGGGCAAATCGACTAGGCGTTGATTGCAGTCCGGGGGACTAACCTACCAAAGGTTGCCAGGGAAGATCGGCAGGCTGGGCAGTTTACAGATCGCGATCAAAGGCGACTTTTGACCGTACAGGTAGTTTGAGAGTTTGAGGCAAGTGTTTCTCGAAGGACAGTGAAGGCGCGGGCACCTCTTTTCGGCTTTTCTAGGCCCACGCCTGTCGCTAGGAAACCGCGCCCGACAAATGCTCTATGCCATTTTCGTCGAAGTAGCAGTACTGGTTCTGGTTGTTAGGATCTGCAAAGCTGTTTTCCGGGCCATAAAACTGAAACGCAGTCATCTGGGGCAAACTTGCGAAATACAGGGATGACGTGCTGGTACTCGGATTCTGACGCTTTGTATTGGTCCAGGGCTTGCACTCCAAACTGGTCGTATAAAACGTCAACATGGTCGCCGTTCCCGCGCCATAACGAGACTCCAGGCCGGCGATCACCGCCACGGAATCCAGCGCCTTACCTGTGGAAAGCTGTGTCCAAGTCGTACCAGAAGCGGGAACCAGCGGACCGGCCAGATTTCCCCAGAATGGATCGTAGCGATGCACCATCGTACCGGCGGTGTACGAACCGGAGGCAGAAGTCTGAATAGCGGGGGCGGCTGTACTGGGGGCGGAGGCGTTCCGGCGGGCGCCGCAGAGACTTCGCCCAAGTTGCTCACCAGCAGGCTGCCGCTTTGAACACCTCGGGAGCCGTTACAGCAGGTAAGCCACCTCCAAACATCGATAGCATCGCCAGGACTGGTTCGGAACTGCCGTTGGTCTGTTGGGATTTGCGTCGCGACCAAATCTTGGCTTGATCCAGAACTGCCGTGTATCCGCCGCCGCAGCGCTTGTCATTGCACCGCTGCCGCCCGAATTAGCAGCGGAAGCCGATGGCGATCCAGCAGAACCAGCCGATTGAGCTGCCCCAGACGGAGCCAGCGAGAGCACCTGATCCACAACGGAACTAAGCTCCGACTCGAACGTGGTGAGAGAAAAAGATCCGTTTACCGTAGCCGAACTCACTAATTGATCGACCAGCGATTGTGTGACTGACGAATTTGTGTCGAGTGAGACCATATGCCCACTAAACATGCAATCCGAGAGCCAATGTTGACGGATCCCCGCTGGTTCGTCTACTGGGTTGCCCATCTTGACGTAGAAGGGCATCTTCAGTTCTTCATCCCCATACCGGATGTTGCAAAGATGGAACATCGGCGCAGGAGTTCCGCTGCCCTCATGCTTGTAGGAAATCTTCAGCATCACGCCCTCGCGAGGCTTTCAACTCCCCCGACATTGGCTCGACTGTGATACCCGGCGGAAGGTCGTTATCAATATGGAACTTAAACGGAACCTTGGTCGGATTCGCGAAGTAGATCTCATCCTGGTACTTGCCGTCCGGCGTCAGAAAGGCAATCGCCTTGGACAGCTGGGGGCTCGATTCGAAGCGGGCCAGGGCCTGGGACGGTCCACGAAACGCTCGCCGATCTTCGTGATGTCGCCGGGCTCCTCCGCCTTGACATCCTTCGGGTCAGGGGTACGAACGTCCCCAAACGGAGTATGCTGAATCTCGCCCGGCTTAAGTATCGGCACATACCACCACCACACCCCGTTCTCCAGTTTCCAGTTTGCGGTGAACGGCATCGGTGCGCGCACCACGACTCCCTGAAAATGGAGATCGACGTTGGCTAACACGGTTACCTGCGCGGAGCTGAAATCGTCGGAGAACTTGATCTTTATAATCTGGTAGCCGAAGTATTTCTGGTGGCGCCCGTTGTAGTACCGATCCTTGCTCTCTTCCGCCACGTACTGTTCGCCTTTCCGGAATGTGCCGTCAACCTGGCACTGATAGAACAGCGCGAGACGCTCACGGAGCGCCTCTTCCACACCCGGAGGCGCTTTTTCGAAAATCTCTGCGTTTCCCGCCTGGTCAGACCTTGCGGAAGTGGTGCAGGTTGAGTCTGGGGCGTTGCCTCCGTCTCGGGTTTTGACGAGGGCGGGGCGGGCTGCTGAGCGGGTACCTGTGCTACAGGCCCTGCCGCTTGTGCCCAGCGGCCACAACAAGCGAGCATCACAAAGGCGAGAGCGCGAAGGCTGATTCTCATCGTTAAAAGAAAGACGTGCCAGCGGCGTACTTTGTTTGGCTGGGAGGCAGGGACTCGAACCCCGATACGCAGATCCAGAGTCTGCAGTCTTACCATTAGACGACCTCCCAAGGACGGCAGCCTTGGACTGCAGAAGATAGACCGGGCCACCTTCTTTAGACGCCAACGGTTCGATTATATCAATCCGCTTGCGGACGCGCGCGGTTCTGTGCCGGCGTCTGTGCCGGCGGGTTTGTTGAAATTTCTGACACCTGTGACTCGGAAGGCTGCGCCACGGGCCTGGCGCCTGAACGCCCGGCATATCGCTGCAAATACTGCACCCAACGATTTCGTAGTTCCGGAGTCCCCCAGTGCATTCTCCAAAACTCGCCAAATTCGCCAGATTGCCTGGCGGCTTTCTGTTCCAGGAAACTCAAGAGAGCCCTGGATCCCGGGTCGCCATGGATCTTGCGTCCGCGCAGCCACGCCTCGCTCGCCGTTGCATCGCTGATCTCGCCCAGGCGCTGCTGGGTCTCACGCAGAATCGTCAGCAGTTCCGAAACTTTTGGGCCGAATAACGGTTCGAACATCTCGACCCCATATCGGAAGTGCTTGGTGGCGAGCCGCAATTCGTGCAGTTGCCGGGGGTGCACGCCATCTGCCGCCAGACGCTCACCGAGCTTCAGGTATTGCAGCAATACCTCAGGGAGAAAGACGCGGGCGTTCTCAGCAGCCGTCTCTTCCTCGCGCCACTTCATGGAGATCGGCTTCATGGCCGGCCCTCTTCACCGGGGGGGTCAGCATCGGCCGCTGGGTCGGCCGCCTCGAAGGGGCAATCGGTGACCGGCTCGCTGGCCGGTGCTGTCTCCTGGGGCAGACGTAGGGTCTGGCGCCAGCGCTTTCCGGCTTCCGTACGCAGGCCAACCGCCAGCGCCGCTTCAAATGCCGCCTCGGCAATGGAACGCTCGTTTTGGAGAAACAGAAGAATCTCCGGGCGGACCGTTACGCCCGCCAGTGTGAAACTCCCCATGACAATGTCGACGTCGCGGACGCGAGCGGAGAGCCGCATCACCGCGCGAAGCTCTTCGCGAACCTGCCTCCGTTCCGCCTTTGGGAACAGGCGCCGGAACAGCCACAGTCCCTCCCCAAAACGGCGCAGGGCCACGCGAAAGTCATGAATGGACACCTCGTCTGCCGCACCCGCGCAGCGTCCCCACTCCTTCTCCACCCGTTTCAGTCGCTCATCGAGTTGAAACCGAGCGAAGTCCTGGATTGGCGCAACCGAGAGTTGCTGGTTGACGTGGGACCGAGGAGTCCGCCTTGTTCGGACGGCATCGGGCCGCGGCTGCGCAGCCTCGCCGGGTTCACCCTCGAGCGCGTTGGATGGAGAGGGGGATTCCATAAACCTGCTGGAATGCTCCAGCCGCATTGTTGGCGGCCCAAACTTCCAGGTCGGCGTCCTTCTCGGCTCTGACCTGAATCAGCAAGCCGCCGTTCTTAATCTGTCCTTTCAAATCGTGAACTCTCTGCCGGTGGCCCCGGTCGAGCGAATCCGCCAGGCGCAGCAGAGGAGCCAGAAGCAAAACAGTCCGCTTCGCGTCCGCATCCAAGGCCTGGAAATTCGCGTGCCTCGGTTGTGGCATCGATTTTCGGTGGAACTGACACAGCACGGAAATGGTGAAGCGCTCGCGGTTGGTGAAGCCGGGCATGTCGGAATTCGCCACCAGATACGCAGAGTGCTTGTGGTGGCCGGTGTCGCTGACAAAGTGGCCAATGTCATGCAAATAGGCGGCGGCGTGCAACAGTTTGCCTGCCGCGGGCGGCAGGTTGTGAACGGGATGGGAGACCTCGAACAGCCGGACCGCCATCTGAGCCACCTTTTGAATGTGCTTCATGCTGACGCCGTAGCGCTTGGCCATGGTCTCCACTACCTTGCGCTGTTCGTTCGATAGCTGCGAGAGTTCGCGCCCAACTCCCCGCATTTCGAAGTCGGCAATGATGCCGTCCCGGACACCCGCCGCGGAATAGTAAATCGAATGATGGCGGAATCCTTCGAGTACCTTGAGAAAAACGGCTGCTCCGGGGATAACGATCTCGGCCCGGCGCGGCCCGATCCCAACGACCTTTCGCCGCGCGGCTAGATCCCGAGCCGAGAGGTTCGCGTAAAGCTGCCGGACCTGGCTGGTACGCGCGCGCATGCGGTCGGATTCTTCCCGGCGGACCCGGGGCAACTCATTAACTGCACTGACCACTGCTGCGGCCGACGCCGACGTTGCCACCGCGCGGTCGAACTTTTCGTTGCGATGTCTCTTGGTGAAAGACGCCAGCTTTTCGTCGATGTACTGGTTCATCCGGTGCAGCTCTTCGGGCTTTGGTGGATCGTTCTTCAGGAACAACTCCGTCAGCCGCACGGCACCCAGGGGCTTTGAAACGGCATCGATGAGCTGGCCCCCCTGGCAGACAATCAGCTCCGTGCTTCCGCCCCCCACGTCGATGATCAGGGTGCGCTCCTTCGGGCGCGGCCAGCGGGACTCAACGCCCATTTGGATCAACCGCGATTCTTCCGGCCCAGAGATGACCTCCACGCCCACGCCCAGGATTGCGCTGGCCCGCGCGACAAATTCCTCCTGGTTCCCGGCATCCCGAACCGCGCTGGTGGCTACAGCGCGCACGCGGTCGACGCTGAGCTTCTGGTAGATTGCCGCCATCCGGGCCAAGGTCGCCGATAGGAACGTCAGCGCATCCTCACTGATCCGGCCGGTACGAAAAACGCTCTCACCGAGGCGCGTTACCTGCCGTTCTTCGGCCAGGACGCGGATCGTCTCCTGGTTAACCTCGGCCGCCATCATGCGAACCGAGTTGCTCCCAATGTCAACCGCAGCATAGCGAGGCATATCCGTTTATATCAAGCCCCCGGATGAACCACTATGAACTTTTGGTGACATCGCAATTTGAGCCCGGAAGAACGCTGGCGGCGGTCGCATTGCGCCACTCGCTGACGATTCATCGATAAGACGTTCCGGTGCCCGCTACACTAGGATTTCCTGACATTTTCCCGGAAAGTTCGTCAGCGAGCATGTTGCTGCAAAGATGAAAACAATTGTCGCAGGGGTCGGCCGGCGCTACGGGCGCTGGATGAATAAATGGGAGAACGACCTGTGTTTTCGCGCGACGGATCGCATTGTTCGTCCCTTCGACTATGGGCTGGAGTGGGCTCGCCAATGGCCGTCCTCACAGGGCTTCCCCCCAGGTGAGCGCACCCCCGCCGAGTACATCATCGAGCTAAACGGCCGCGCCATCGCCAATAGCGATGAATTCTTTGCCTACCAGTCGCCGGCCGACTTCCGGCTGAACAATGACTGGCTGGAGTTTACCTCTCCTGTATCCACGCCCTATCCTGCCAACAATCTGGTTCGCTCCCTTTGGTACCCGGCGAGAAACTACAATCGCAAGGCAGTGGTGCTGCTGCCGCATTGGAACGCGCGCTTGCCCCAGCACAATGCGTTGTGTCAAGGATTGCAGAAGTTGGGTATCTCCACGCTGCGCCTGAGTCTGCCCTATCACGACTCGCGCATGCCCGCGGAACTCAACCGTGCCGATTACGCCGTTTCCTCTAACATCTGCCGGACCATCGATGCCACCCGCCAGGCGGTCATCGACACCCGCGCGTGTTTCGACTGGCTGCAGCAAAAGGGCTTCGACCATCTAGGTATTGTCGGTACCAGTCTTGGCTCCTGTTACGCGTTCCTGGCCGCGGCCCACGATGCCCGAATCAAGGTCAACGTCTTCAACCACTGTTCAACCTATTTCGCCGACCCGGTCTGGGAGGGCCTGTCCACACAGCACATCAAGGAAAGCCTACAGGAATCGACCGATTTGGAGACGCTCCGTAAGCTCTGGATGTGCATCAGCCCGCCTGCCTATACGGAAAAGTTCGCCGTCCAGAAACAGCGCTCCAAATTTATCTACACGCGCTACGACACAACGTTTCCGGTTCATCTTTCACGCAACGTGATTCAGACCGCCAAAGAGTGGAAGTGGGATCACGAGGTAGCGGTGCTGCCGTGCGGGCACTACACCATGGGCGAGTTCCCGTTCAAGTTTCTGACCGGCTATAACATTTGCGCGTTTCTGAAGAAGAATTTGTAAAAACAGAGATCCCGAATCCGCTTGCTGACGCGCGCGGTTCCGTGCTGAGGTTCTCACACACTCGTCTGGCTTAACTGCGAAGAAGAACAACAGCAGTGAAGCTCACTCTGCGCGCAACGCTTCCAACGGAGAAATCAGGCTCGTCCGGAATGCTGGAATCAAACATGCAACCAGTGCCGACAGCCCAAGCGCCACGACGGCGCCGAAGGTGATCACGGGATTGAACGGGTTCATTCCGTAAAGCTGACTGCCTAGGAATCGGCCCGCCGCGAAGGTTAGCGGCAGCCCGACCAGTAGGCCGAAGACAATCAAACCGAAGGCGCCGCGGAGGACCAGAGCAATAACCTGGCCGCGGTCGGCGCCCAGCGCCATACGCACACCAATCTCATTCACCCGGCGTCCGGCATTGTAAGCGGTCACCCCATACAGCCCGAGCGAAGCCAAGACGAGCGAAAGGATTCCAAAGAACGATGTGAGCCGCGCAATCAGCCGCTGTTGGTTGAATTGGCCGGCCACTTGCTCCCGCAAGCTGCGAATCACGATCACAGGCAGGTTTGGGTCCACGGCGGCGATGGCCTGCCGCATGGCAGGTTCGGACAGGGTAGCTCCCGGTTGCAACACTACAACCACGTCGTGAAGGTAATGGGAGCGGATATCGCCCTTCGTGTTTTCCGCATTAGGAAAGACATCGTGTTGCGCTTCCGGTAAGAAGAAGAACGGGCCAATCGGCTGATCGAGACCGTACGTCAGGTAGCGTGCGTCCTTGGCGACGCCCACGATTTCGTATTGGCGGGATGCTCCGATTTCAGACCGGCCGAAGTGTTTTCCAATGGGGTCCTGGTGCGGGAAGAACTTGCGGGCAAACGCCTCATTGATGACTGCCACGTGCTGCGAAGTCTCTGTGTCCCGCTCGGCGATAGCGCGTCCCTTAATGATTGGATTCCCGATCACGTCGAAATACCCAGGCGTCAAACGATCGAAGCTTGACAAGAGGTCATCTTTAGGCCCCGGAGCTGGACGTCCATCCACCCATACGCTATCGTTCCAGCTGTCGCCGCTTTGGGGCGAATAGCTCGAGACAGCAACCGACAAAACACCCGACACGCCCAAAAGCGAGTCGTGAATGCGCTTATAGAGTCCGGTGAGTTGCCCAGCCTGGTAGCCCGCCAGTTGCGGATCGACATTCACGACGATGCGCCTGTTCTGGTCAAAACCAAAATCCTGGTTTTCGAGGTTGCGCAGGGCGACCGTCAGCAGACCGGACGCGGATAGTAACACCAGCGAGAGCGCCGCTTGAAACACGACCAGCATCTTACGCGGAAGCGATCCGGCCCGGTTCGTGGACCGGTTCACGCCCCGCAACGCTTCAATCGGATCAATCTTGGCGGCCATCCATCCGGGAGCGATGCCAAAGGCAATCCCCGTCAACAGTGAAATCAAGAATGCAAACAACAAGACGGGCACGGATGGTGAGGGATCGATCGGCATCCCCGCAAACCCTGGGAATGTGGGGAATGCATAATTCAGGATCAGCCGTGTGCCCACAAATGCAATCGCCAGACCCGCCGCGCCTCCCAATAATGAGAGGACGATGCTTTCCGTGAGGGCCTGCCGTATCAGCTGCGACGGTCGCGCCCCCAGGGCGATGTTCAATGATGTTTGTTGCCGCCGCTCAATGCCCCGCACAAGCATGAGATTGGCGACGTTAGCGCAAACGATCAGCAGCACAAAGCCGGAGACCATAATCAGGATTTGCAGCCAGTGTTCATATTGCTCCCGCATGCTGGTAATGCCGGCGCCTCCAGGACTTAGATACACGGTCTGTTTCGGCAGGTTCGCTCGCCTATTGGCATCCATCTCGCCCCAATGCGAGCGGAGCCATTGCTGCAGTTCTACGCGCATTTGAGCCTGGATCGATTCGGGATTGGCTCCCGGCTGGATGCGGCCGATCAAGTCCAACCAATGCGCGGACGGAGAATGAAGCATCGAACTGTCACCCTGAACGAGAGGCTCCATCGCTAATGGCATAAAGAAATCAGGAGGCGAGTCGGTCAGAGTATCGCCAAAGAAGCCAGGAGGAGTGATTCCAACCACCGTGAAAGGTTTGTTATTGAAATTAAAGACACTGCCGATCACGGATGGGTCCAATACGTACTTCTGCTGCCATAGGCGATAGCTCATCACCGCGACAGGCGGCGCGTCGGGTTGATCGTCCCTTGGGGTGAGCGCACGTCCCGCAAAGGCGTTTACGCCGAACATGGCGAAGTAATTACCGGAGACAAACTTGCCCGGGTAACTTTGAGCGGCCTCCGCTCCGCCGGAGCGCCTGACTCCGAAGAGCGAACTTCCTCCGGCCTGAAACGCCGCAAGCTCAGCAAATCCCTGGGTGTTGTCATGGAAGTGCTTATACAAATCGTAAGAGAAAATAGAAAACTCTTTGTCCTGACTGTATCCGCCCCACACGCAGCAATGGGTTTCCCGGCCCAAGCGGTACAGATCATTGGGATTCGATACGGCCAGCGACTTCAAAAGCACGGCGTGCACCAAAGTAAAGATAGAAGTGGTAGCGCCAATCCCAAGCGCCAGCGTCAGGATCGTGGTTATGGTGAACGCCGGGGCATTCCGCAAGCGGCGCAGCGCCATGCGTGTGTCTTGCACCATCGTCTCGACAAACGGCAGCCCTCTTTGATCTCGATATTCTTCTTTCATCGCCTCGATTGCGCCGAACTTCAGGACCGCTTGGCGGCGTGCCTCGACCGCGGATAAACCGGCGCGCAGATTCTCGGCGGTTAATTGTGCAAGGTGTTCTTCGATCTCCGCTCTCAGCCGCTCCTCGTCTCGTCCGGGTCGTGTCAAGGAGGCCAGCCGCTTGGCGAATCGTCTTAGAAATCTCATTTCAGATCCTCCGCTTTTGCTGCAAAGAACCGTCCGATGATGGCGGCAGTCTGTTCCCAATCCCGTGTCTCGGCCTGCAATTGTTTGCGCCCATCGCGGGTCAGTCGATAGAAACGCGCCTTGCGATTGTTCTCCGAAGTGCCCCAGTCGGAGGCGATCGAACCCTCCTGCTCCAGCTTCAGCAGGACCGGATAGAGCGTGCCTTGATTCAGCGTGAGAAGATCGCCGCTGATCTGCTCGATGCGCCGCGCAATGCCGTAGCCATGCTGGGGCCCAAGCACGTCCAGCGTCTTCAGCACCATCAGCGCCAGTGTTCCCTGGCGGACATCCGTTTTCTCTCGCATCGGTCTATTGGGTTTCCAACAGGAAGTATCGCATGCTTCATTTGGGAAAGCAACAGGGCGTGCGGTTTTGGGCTGGTGGCTCCATCCGGTCCGCTTGCTGACGCGCGTGGTTCTGTGCTGAAGGTGGGCGAGTTTCCGACCAACCGTGCGCTCCTCAGCGGATCGGGGACACCCCGGCCTGATGTCGAGCACACTACCAACGTCCTCAAGCACCTCGGCGAAGCGTCAGCTCGCCGTGCGCGCTGTAGGCGTGTTCCCAACGCGGCAGGCTCATCAACCGGGGCTTGTAAAGGCCCCCCAAGCGAGTGTTTTCAGAGCAACCGACCGCGTCAGAGTCTGTGTCAGAACGCCAGCACAGAACCGCGCGCGTGAGCAAGCGGATTTCCGCCTTCTGGCTCGGTCCGGACGGGCAGGCCATGATTGAGGAATGGAACCGAGCAAAGTACTGGCTTGCGCTCAGCGGCTGCAGGCCATCGCGCAGGCTGGACTCGAATACGCTACATCGCGTTACGACCTTGACCGCTACCAGGAGGTCCGGACGCTCAGCACCAGGCTCTTAGAGGAACTCACCGACGAACCCTACGAAAAGATCATTCGCCTCTTCGCTTCTGACGACGGTTACCAGACGCCGAAGGTTGATGTCCGGGCCGTGCTGTTTCAGGGGACAGATCAGATACTGCTCGTTCAGGAGAAAGTCGATCTAGGAAAGTGGACGCTACCGGGCGGGTGGGCCGATGTGGGCTATACGCCGTTCGAGGTCGCGGTCAAGGAAGCTCGTGAAGAAGCGGGGCTCATCGTTAGGCCCATACGTCTGCTGGCTCTTCTTGACAAGCGGAAGCACACGCATCCGCTTCAGGCCTGGTATGTCTACAAAGCGTTCATTCGGTGTGAAGTGGAGGGCGGGGAATTGGCGACGGACACGATGGAGACGGCGGGAGCGCGCTGGTTCCGACGAGACGAACTGCCGAACCTCGAACTCTCCACCGATCGGGTCACACAATCCCAACTCACAACCCTATTCCGCTTTGCCGAGAACCCCGATTTACCGACGATCTGCGATTGATCTTCGACAGGGTCGTACCAGCGAAGCCGACCTAGGCTACCGCCGGGTGAGCAGCCACATAGGCCAGCATCTTGTAGCCTGCGACAAGAACGCAGAGTACGTCGGCCGCCAAAATAAAGAAGACCAGCTCTCTCTCTGCGAACTTTCTGTCCGAAGGCCAGCGAAAGCACTAAAACGTCGATCACTGTCGCCGTGAGGGTCAGAATCGCGGCAGACACGTCCAATCAACTGCTACAAGATTGGTCATTCCGAACGAATACCTCAGCAAGAGTTCGGTCACTACCCCTGAAGGGCCGATCCACACGGGGTACACCGCGATGAGCAGGAATGCGCTAAGGGCCATCGCGATTCCGCCAAGAATGCCCTTTGGCAGGGGTAGACCCGTCGAACGCCAGACTAGGGCCGGCTTGATAAGTAGCGTGGTTTGAAGGAACCAATAGCGGAAAACCGAGTGGCCAGTCTCCCAAACGGACCTGATGTCTATGTCCACTTCTATGCACGGCAGCCGATAGAGGTATGGACACCAATTCGTGCTTGTTGTTCTATTTAACCCGCGCTCCCGAAGCCGCTAATTCCCAAACCGTGCCAATGCATCATGCAATCGATCCAGTCCCTGCTGAAGTGGTTCGGTATCACCGCCGATACCGATGCGGAAATGTTGTTTTCGCCCGAAAAAGTGGCCTGGCGCGACCGTCGCCTCGTATCGCTCACGCAAGAACCGGCAGAAGTCATCGACCGGCAGATCGGTATGGGGGAACACGACCGTCCCGGCCGTCAGAGGCGCGCTCTGAATTTGCGGCGTCGCTGCTAGGAACTGATTGAGCACTTTCTGGTTCTCGGTCAGTAACTGCTTCGCCCACGCGGCGACCGTCGGGAGATTCGCCAGCGCAACGCAGCTCAACAGCTCTGCTGTGTGCGCCGGGATCACGCCGAACAGATCGTTGAGGAGCCACATGCGGTTGCATAACTCCGGCTCGGCCAGCACCCATCCGCAGCGCAGTCCGCTTAGCCCGTAGACCTTGGTCAGGCTACTCGTGCCTATAAACTCGTTCCCGAGGTGGAATACCGATGGAGGCGCCGTCTCGAATAGCGCATCCAGGTAGATCTCGTCAACGAGCACGCGTGCGCCGACCGAACGCGCCAGTTCGCCAACCTTTTTCATCACCTCCGGCGGCGTGTATTGGCTACTCGGATTATGCAGGTTGGTCAGCACGATCAATCGTGTGCGGGGCGTGATGGCGCGCTCAATCTCAGCCACGTCCAGCGCGAAGCCTGCTTCGAAGTGCCGGGGAAAGCGCTTTATGTTGGCCTGCAGATATCCCGCCGCGTCCGTCAATAGCTCATAGGTTGGTTCTTCAATGAGCACTTCGTCGCCGGGCTCAAGGACCGCCGCCATAGCGAGATGATTTGCCATCGACGCGCCGGTCGGGGCCACCACGCACGTTGCGTCCACCTGGCACTTCTTCGCCAGCGCCTCTTGCAGCGGCGGAAATCCGTAATAGCTGGGCCCCGATATAGCGAGCTCTTCCAATCGCACCGGCAGGCCGCTCAGCGGGTAATGCTTCACGCCGCTGGTGGCCATGTTGAATCTGGTATGCGATTGGGTTTTGGCCCACTGCATGTACGGGGAACTCATCACTCGATGGGGAATCGTCAAACGGTGCGTCTCCTTTGCCAGAAGTAGAAAGCGGGTATGCCGAGAAACAGCAATCCCAGCCCGGCGAAACTATTGCGTGGGTAATTAATGAACGTGCCGATCACGACCAGCCAGCACGAAGCGATAAAGAAAATGGTTGTGTAGGGATGACCCGGCGTCTTATAGGTCTGCTGCTCAGTTGCCCGGCGGCGGAACACGAACAACGTCGCTGCCGTCAGGCCGAAGAAGATGAAGTCGATGGAAACCACGTAGCTGAGAATCTGCTCGTAGCGTCCCGACAAGGCAATGACCGAAGCGAACACGCCTTGCATGGTGATCGCCACCACCGGCACGCGCGTTTTCGCCGAGAGCCAGCCGACGCGGGAGAAAAACAACTTGTCTTTTGCCATAGCGTAGTAGACGCGCGGCGCCGTCAGCATGCCGTGGCTCAGGAAGCCAAATGTGGAAACAGCGATCGCCATGGCCATCCAAAACGCGCCCCGCGCCCCCAACGCCCGCTGCATCACGGTGGATGCCGGTGTTCCCGTGTTTGCTAATCCGTCGGGACCAAGCGTCGCAATGCAGACCATGTTCACCGAGAAATAGAGAGCGATCACACCCAGTACGCCCAACACCATGGCGCGTGATAGATCGCGGCGCGGGTCTTTCATCTCGCTTGTCATGAAGCTCGCGCATTGCCAGCCGCCATAGGAAAACAGCACCGGCGTCAAGGCGCCGCCGATGGCAGCAACCAGCGTGAGCGAAACGGGTTGTCCGATCAGCGGCGTAATGTGCAGCGCCTCGCCTTGTCCCCAGGCGAAGCCCGCAAACACCAGCGTCCCAATGGCGCCAATTTTGAGCATCATCAGGATACTCTGCAACGTGCTTCCGCTTCTTACGCCCAGGCAGTTCACGATTGTGAGAAACGCGAGAATGAGAATCGCAAACGGGCTGTCGCCGAGCGGAATCCCGGTCACTTCCCGCGCGTAATGCGCGCACGCCACCGCGACCGCGGCCATACCGCCCGTCTGAATCACCAGCAATAGCGCCCAACCATAGCTGAAACCCGCGGCCGGATGGAAGGCCTCGCGGAGATACGCGTATTGCCCGTTGAGATCCGGCCGCAGCACCGCGAGTTCGGCATAAATGAAGCCGCCCGCCAGGGCGACGAATCCGCCAAACACCCAGCAGCCCAGGATCAAGAACGGTGTGTGTACGTGTTGCGCCACCACGTACGGGTTGATGAAGATGCCCGATCCCACAATGCCGCCCATCACGATCATGATGGCGTCGAACAGCCCCAGCCGTCGGGCGAGTGTGATGGTCTGGCCGGCGGCGGTGGCTGTGGGCACTAAGAAGAGTGTACTTGGCTGCGGTGGTGCGACGTGCTGCCGCTACTTCTTATAAACGGTCGTCTTCGGGTTATAGTTGCGCCAGTCGAACCAGTAGTCCTTTAACATCGCCACCGGCTTCAGGCAGGTTCCTTGCATGGGCCCGGACACCGCGCATCCTTGGAAACTCCAGCCGCTGCCGGTTGCGGAGTCCATCATGATCGGGAGGTCTGCGTTCTTGGTGGCCGGGGCGGCAAGCGCCTTCGGATCTACGATAGCCACCTCGCTGTTGCGATAGAAATCCGGTGGTGCGCCCGCGCCAGCCCAGCGGGCTTCAAAGGCGCGAATCGATTTTCCATCCTGCCCGACCACTAGCAGCAGGGGAGCCGTTCCCACCCGGTCCTGCACCAGCTTCTCCGCCAGCACCACGTTTACCGGATACGCCCGGCTGGCACTATCCGCTTGAATGCCCAACAGCAACTCGCGAGGCTTCAGCCCGGAGCCCGGAAAATCGAGCACCGTGCGCGCCTTGGCCATCTTCACGTCCCAGTCTTTGTCTTCGTAGTCCTTGGAGAATTGCTTTACCGGCTTCAGCACGAATCCATCGGGCTGTTCGCGATGAAAAAGCGCAAATGTCAGTTCGTCCGAGTGCACCAGTTCCAGTTGCTTACCGGCAAGCGGTCCGGAAACCGCCAAGCCGCTGATTTGTTGCCAGTAGCTGCCGGTCTCTTCGTCCCGCATCAGGAAGTTCTGGTTGTTGATGCCAGCCAGGTGGAATGTGAGGGTCCGGCCCTCCACCGTCCGCTTCCACACCAGACCGGTGTGGCAGAGCGTTCAATACGTGGCGACGATTGGCTCGCCGCCCACCCAGTCATTAGCAATGTGGTGATAACCCATGGTGCGAATCGGATAGGCTCGCGCACTGCGGTTCACGTTTACCGCCAGAACCATGTCGTCGGGATCGATTTTGGCGGTCTGTGCAGGTTCCACTGCCGGAGTGCCCATGGGATGAAACATGATTTCGTAGACGTTGAACCGCGCCAGCCAGATGGAACCGCAGGCCAGCAGCGCGAATAGGGCCGCCAGAGTTCGCCGCCCCCACCGGAAACGGGGCCAGAATGCGACCAGGCAAGTCACCCCAATCGCCGCGCAGAGGATCGTTACTACGGGTGCCGCTTGTTTCACCGCCAGTGCGATCGCCAGTTCGGTGACGCCCTGGTGCCGGAACGGGCGAATGACGAACATCGGATAGGCAAAGCAGGCGAAACCCGTCAGGGCAACCGCTGCGCCCACCAAGAGCGGGGTCAATGGCCCGCGAGGTCGCCCCGGCGCCCGCGCCGGCTCCGGATTTGGCCCGGAAACGGGTTCTGTTACAACCGGCTCGTCATTCATTCGTGGTATTCAACCGATCTTGCTGCGTTGATAGGATTTAGCAGGGCTTCCGGAGGCTTCCGCCAGAATACTCGGCCCGGCGGGGCTACTCAATAGCAGAATTGCTCTAGACCGGATAGCGGACGGCCTCGTATTTGCTGCGATCAAAAAAGGTTAAGAACTTAAATGTTCGCTGGTTCAAACCGCAGTTTCGCTGCATCGAAGCATTGTGCATAGACCACCGAAATGCCATTTAGGTGAGAAGAATCAATGAGTAACGGAAAAGTAGTCAGGATCTTAACCATCTGTTGGGTTTCGCTCACGGCTCGTCAGGTTTCGGGCCAGCAGGTCGGCTCAGAGCCCGTCACATCCTACCAGCCGCTTCCGCAAGCACCTGCGCAGGCCAGCCCAGCGCAGTTTGAAGGGAGTGTTGCCCAGGGCCAAGTCACGCACAATACGATTCAACTCACCCTGGAGGGTGCCATCGCCCGCGGGCTCAAGGCAAACCTTGGCTTGCTGACCAGCGAACAGTCCGACCGCGAGACCAAGGCCACCCGCATGCGCGTTCTCTCCGCCCTGCTGCCGAATGTCACCGGCGGCGTAAGTGAAACGGTTGAGCAGGTCAACCTGGCCACGTTCGGCTTCCAGTTCACACCGAATCCCTACTTCAACATTCCCAAGATCGTGGGTCCCTTCCAGTATGCGGATGCGCGGGCTAACGCCTCGGTGCCGCTGGTCGATATGGCGCAATTCCGCAATTACCAAGCCACCAAGCAGCGCGAGTTGGCTGCTCAGCTCAACGTGAAGGACGCACGCGACCTGGTGGTGGAGGCCGTCGGCAACGCCTATCTTCGGATTATCGCCAGCGCCGCCACGGTGGTCTCAACCGAAGCGCAGGTCAAGACGGCCCAAGTACTCTACGATCGCGCGTCGGACCAAAAGAAGGCCGGAACATCGCCGGGCATCGACGTCCTACGAGCTCAGGTGGAATTGAAGCGTCAGCAGCAATTGCTGGTGGCTCAGTCGAATCAGTTTCAGAAAGACAAGTTAACCCTCGGTCGCGCGATTGGGCTTCCCTCCGGCCAGAATTTCACGGTAGTGGATCCGACGCTTGGCTCGCCGCTCGACGGCCTCTCCGTCGATGATGCGCTGACGCAGGCCTACCAGCACCGGTCGGACTATATGGCCGCCGAGACTTCCGTCAAGGCCGCCGAGTTCGCGAAGCGTGCCGCGCATGCGCAGTATTACCCAACACTCGAAGCGGCCGGTAACTATGGCGACATTGGCACGCACTTCAACGATTCCCATGGTACGTTTACGTTCGTTGGAGCACTGAAATTCAATGTGTTCGACGGCGGCAAAATCAAAGCCGACGAGCTGGCGGCAGACGTCGCGCTATCCAACCGAAAGAATGACCTTGCCAATCTGAAGGGCCAGATCGATTATCAGGTTCGGACCGCGCTGCTCGATCTGAAGGCGTCCCAGGAAGAGGTAGATGTCGCCCGCAGCAACGTGGATCTCTCCAATCAAACTCTGACGCAGGCCCGCGACCGCTTTTCGGCGGGAGTAGCCGACAACCTCGAGGTGGTCCAGGCCCAGCAGTCGGTGGCCGATGCCGATCAGAGCCTGATCTCCGCCCAATATCGAAATAACCTGGCGCGAGTCGAACTCGCCCGCGCGTTGGGGCTCAGCGAAGAGGGCATCCGCGCCTACTTCAGTCAGAACGCTGGAGCCGCGGTTCCCGGGCCCGAAGCCGCGCCTGCGCCAAAGCCATGACAGCGCGAAAGAAGTCTGCCGGTGGCCACCGCATCCGCGTCGTCGGCATCTGCGGCAGCCTACGTAAGGGCAGCTACACTCGGCGAGCCGTCATCGAAGCCTTGGAAGGCGCCGACGAGGCGGGTGCTGAGACCAAGCTGATCGACCTCCGTGACTACCGCCTGATCTTCGCCGACGGCGAGGATGAAACGCCAGACTCGGTTCCAGAAGACGTGCTTAGGCTCCGGCGGGAAGTGGGATCGGCGCACGGGATTCTGCTCGGCACGCCCGAATATCATGGCAGCCTTAGCGGGGTGCTGAAAAATGCGCTGGACTTGATGGGCTTTGACGAGTTCGAAGGCAAGATGATCGGGCTGATCGGCGTCTCGGGCGGCCAATCCGGGGCTTTCGATGCCCTCAATTCGTTGCGCAACATCGGGCGTGCGCTTCACGCCTGGGTGGTGCCGGAACAAGTTTCCATCCCGCAGGCTACCGAAGTGTTTCCGGCCTCTGGCGGCATTCACGATGCCGAGGTACGCGAACGCTTGCACCACGTTGGACATCGTGTCGCCGAGTTCGCCCGGCTGCACGAAGCAGGCCGCGCGCAAGAGTTTGTCAAAACCTGGGAAGTCGCGATGGAGAATCCCGGGGGCTAGCAGAATCACTGGGCCGATTCATCGGCACGCGTTCCGCTCGGCGGCATCTATAGGGAGAAGCTTATGCCGACCAAAACACACACCGCCAACCACAAATCAGTTCCCAAGGCAGCCCCCGTAATGCATCAGCGCGCCGAGCCCATTCAACAGTTCGGAACCGTCGTGAACTATCCAATCGGGCTCGACGAGAAGGTTCGGTTACAGAGCGTTAACAATCTGAATCAGGTACTTGCCGACACCATGGTGTTACGCGATCTTTACAAGAAGCACCACTGGCAGCTCACCGGCATCACCTTCTATCAGTTACACCTACTGTTTGATAAACACTACAACGAGCAGGCGGAATTGGTCGACGAAATCGCTGAGCGCATCCAGCTGCTGGGCGGCGTGGCGATCGCGCTGTCGCACGATGTTGCCGAGCATACTCGCATCGAACGCGCACCCATTCACCGCGAAACAGTGCCGGTTCAGCTATCCAGGCTGCTGGAAGCCCACGAGCTTATCTTGAAGGAAGCTCGGCACTACGCCAAGGAAGCCGCTGGTGCCGGGGACGACGGCACCAACGATCTGCTGGTGAGTGATGTAGTTCGGACCAACGAATTGCAGGTCTGGTTTACCTCCGAGCACCTAGTGGCTTCGCCGGTCGAACCGTAATGTGTTTTCGCAGGTTAGGCTGAGTCCGGTTTAACAGCCGGACGAGGCGTCCTGCGCAGGCGGGCGCCCACCCTACAAAAACGTCTTGAACTCCATCACGTCGCCGTCTTGCACGACGTACTCCTTGCCCTCTGTTCGTAGCTTGGCCGTTTCCCGCGCCCGAGCAAACGACCCCGCTCCGATCAGGTCCTCATACGCAATGCACTCGGCCGAGATGAAACTCTTCTCGAAGTCGGAATGGATCACCCCGGCCGCCACCGGCGCTTTGTCGCCGGAATGAATCGTCCAGGCCCGCGTCTCTTTCTCGCCGGTCGTTAGGTACGTTCGCAGTCCCAGCAGGTAGTACGCTTCACGAATCAGGTTCGACACGCCCGTGTCGGTCACGCCGAGTTCTTTGAGATATTCTTCCCGCTCTTCCGGAGCCAGCATGACGAGTTCCGACTCAATCTCGGCCGAAACCACCACCGCTCGGGTATCGTGATGTTCTGCCACATACGCCCGGACCTTCTTCACAAACTCGTTCTGGTCCGCATGAGCAAGGTCGTCCTCCGCCACGTTGCAGGCGAACAGCGTCGGCTTGGCCGTGAGCAGGAAGAACAACTTCACCTGGGCCTTCTCTTCCGGCGTCAGTTCCATGGTCACCACGGTCCTGCCCTGGTTGAGATGCGCCTCAATCTTCTCTAGCAGCTCCACCTCGGCGGCAATCTTTTTATCGCCGCTCTTGGCCGCTTTCTGCTGCTTTGCCTTGCGTTTCTCCACCGACTCCAGATCCGCCAGCACCAGCTCCGTGTTGATCACCTCGATATCGCGAACCGGGTCCACCGTGTCCATCACGTGTTCGATGTTGGCGTTCTCAAAGCAGCGAACCACCTGGATGATGGCGTCCACTTCGCGGATGTGGCCAAGAAACTGGTTGCCCAGCCCTTCGCCTTGACTGGCTCCGGCCACCAGGCCGGCAATGTCGACAAACTCGAAGACAGCGGGAATGACCTTCGCCGACTTGCTTAGCTTCGAAAGCACTTCAAGCCGCGGGTCGGGAACTGTGACCACGCCGGTGTTCGGCTCGATCGTACAGAAGCGGTAGTTCGCGGCCAGGGCCTTACGGGTCTGCGTGACCGCATTAAATAACGTGCTCTTTCCCACGTTGGGAAGACCCACAATTCCAGCTGTTAGCATTCAGTACTATCTTCGCCTAGAGAGGGGAAAGGACGCTGCGGCAAGCAGCCGTCCCCGCGTCGTCGGAATGCTCGTCGCCACGAGTCAGGCCTGCGCTCATTTCAGCCTCCACTGGTCCGTTTGAAGACGCTCTTTTGCCAGCTTCTCCAGAGACGTAATCGTTTCGCCAGTCAGAGACTTGCTCCTGGCGAAGGCCATCCACGTCGGAGTCAAGCTGCCATCGGCGGCGATTCGGAACCAGGTTCCCTCCGGGTCGGACCGATAGGCCGCGGTTTCCGCTTCCTTGGTCAGTCGTGCGGCAAGGTAGTGTTTACCCACCTCCACCCTGGCACCTTCATTCAGCTCGTCTCGGTTGCACACATCACCCTGACCCAGGGCGTAGCCGCCATCGACATGAATTGTGATGACGTCGCCCTTTGCTAAATGTGGGTAGGTCCTGTAAACGCCCCTGGAAGATTCAGGTAGCAACACCGCAGGAGCTTGCTGATGCGAAACCGAACCTCATTCTGAACCCCAGGGCTATAGGTCCGCTTCGACAGTACAACTCCCTCAGCGACAACGTCGCCATCCAGCAACTGCTTCATTGTGATCGTCTCGCTGCCATCTTCATGGAAACCCATGAACGGACTGAAAACTTGGATACTGCGGTCGACAAGCCATTTCGGGCGTTAGGTCTGTTTGCGTGGATTGCCCGTCCACGAGACTCATCATCAAACCGAGTGTATGGCAGAATCGGCCACACAGCATTAGAACGCTCCTTCTATCGGCGGCAGCTCATGGCAGCTAGGCTGTGTTCAGTGTAGGTCGTCGACCGGCCCACTTCCTCCACTCTACTTCGGTGACAGTCGCTATGGCCCGGAGTGGAAGCGGCTCTTTTTACCAAGCCCTGCCTCGTCGGTGCTACCCTGTTTCCGAGGCTGAAAGCACCTCTCCCGACACCCTTAAACAATGGCTGGCCGCAATCAATCCTCGTGACGTCGCTGCCACTCGCGGCGCTCATCTCGCCAGATCACGTGTTTGTGGACTCGCTCGGGAATCGCGCGAGCGGAGCGAGCTCCATGGAAGCCGGTTGGCAGGCCTATTTTGCCCAGTGTCCGAACCACTGGATTCGCGCCGACCACGTGCTGGCTGAAGGCGACATGATGCTCGTTGCTGGTGAAGCCGGTGGTACGATCGACGGCGAGTCCTGGCGGATACCAGCAGCCTGGAAGGCGGTGATCTGCGAGCGCCGTGTTGTGGAGTGGCAGGTGTTGGCGGACAACAAGCCAGTTTTACGACATCTTGGCGCGGCGGAAGCCGTAGCGCACTAGAGGTTTGCAGGCCGCCCCATCAGTCCCCGTAGTCCTTCATGCGTTCCTTCATCTCACCCGGCCAGTTGGCCCGGTCTCTGTAAAGGGCCGTCAATCCAGCCTCCACCTCAGGGTCGTTCCCGGTGAATGCAGACACGAGGTGTCGATGCCGTTTTGCTAGCTCAGCCGCTTTCACACCGCCGGGATCCGCTTGGTCTTTCAGCGCCGCCAGGTCCCGGCAGTAGTCCTTCCACGCCTGAGACACCTGCTCCTGCATCTCGCGCGTGAATGTCTTCGCTCGTTCTGCAATCTCCGCTTGCGCCTCGGGAGAATAGTATTTCATCATCCAGTTCGAATCGTTTTGCATTTCAATCGCCGCAATAATTCGTCGCAACAAGACCGTCGTGGGCTTGCCTTCCGCCATCGCCAGTTCTGCTTCCCGGATGGCCGCCAGTGCCCGGTCGAGAAGCCGTCGTTTTTCGAGCAGCCCCACCCGCTGGCGTACCAGCGCGTCAGCAAGCGAAAGCGACTCGCGGTCGAGCACTCGCCGGATTTCGGCCAGCGGGAGCGCCAGGAACTTCAGCGCCACAATCTGCTCGATCCTCTCCAGGTCCACAAGACGGTACAGCCGGTAACCCGCGCTGGTTCGTTTCTTCGGCTTCAGCAGCCCGAGCCGGTCGTAATGGTGCAGCGTCCGCACGGTCACGCCGGCCAGTTCCGCGAACTCACGCGCCCGGTACCAGTTCTTTCCGTTCGGCTCCGGCAACGGATTTCCTTTCCCGCTTCTCATGTTGCACTCTGACGCTACGTCAAGGTCAAGCATTTTCTTGAGCGGGATGACTGCCCCTACTCAAAATAATTAGGAACTTTACTATCTATGCCTGAATCGAACCGGGTGTGCTGGCAGACCCGCGCGAGAGCTTCTATCAAAACAAGTGCCAGGAACTGGGGCGGCTGTACCCCCACTTCGACCGCTTGTCCGCAGAGGTAATGCTGAATCTGCTTTACACCTGCGACGTGGCTGCGTCGAATACCGGCAAGTTCCTCAGCAAGTATGGGTTAGCGAAATCCAGCTTCAACATTCTGATGAATCTCCGGCACGGGCCACCGGAGGGCATGCTGTTGCATGACCTGGGCGAGTTGCTCCTGATGACTCGGGCCAACGTGACCGGGCTGATTGACCACCTTGAGGAAAAGGGGTTGGTGCGCCGGATCGTGGACGCCAGTGACCGTCGAGCCCGCTTTGCCCGCATCACGAAAAAGGGCGAAGCCTTGATGGATGAGTTGGTTCCGCGGCACTTCGCACGCACCCAACAACGGCTTAAGCCTTTCTCGGATGACGAAAAGCATACCTTGGTGGCTCTTTTGAAGAAATTGCGCACAGCGGTTCGGCAAGCTGACGCCGCATCCGGCGACGCCGCAGCAGAAGAATGCGCCGTCCTCACGGCGGCTGTGGAAACGACAGAGTAATCGGAGCAGGAAGAAAACCAAGATGGCAAACACCGATCAACAGAATTCATCGGCGGTCGCGGACCGGCCCCAGGAAACAACCAAGGAGATCTTTCCGGAGAAGAAGCCTAAATCCAACCGCGTCCGAATCGTCCTTATCCTCGTCGTCATTATCCTGGCTCTTGCCGCATACCCGATCTATTCCTATTACGCAGTCCGCGAATCTACTGACGACGCCGAGGTGGATGGCCACCTGTATCCGATCAGCGCGCGCATCAGCGGGACCGTCGTGGCCGTGAATGTCGACGACAATCAGGAGGTTCCGCTCGGCAAGGAATTGGTGAAACTTGATCCAGCCGATTACCAGGTCCAGGTGGAGCAAGCGCAAGCCGAGCTGGAAGACGCCAGGGCAGCCACTTACGAGGCCCAGACGAACGTTCCCATCACCAGTATCAACACCAGCTCGCTGATTCGCACCAGCGGCGCTTCCGTGTCGGAGGGCCAAGCCGGCGTACATTCCGCGGAGCAGCAGGTAAACGCCGCCAAAGCGAGACTCGAGACTGCAAAGTCGCGGCTGGCAGAATCAGACGCTAATTACACCAAGGCGCAACAGGACTTGAGGCGGTTCAAGGAACTGGTGGACAAAGACGAGATCTCGAAGCAGCAGTATGATGCAGCTGTCGCTTCAGCCGACTCCGCCAAGGCCGACGTTGACACGCAGAAATCCAACATTAACGAAGCTCAGCACAATGTCGACGTCGCGTTGGCTTCCCTCGAACAGGCGAAAGCTCGCCTGAACTCCGCCCTAGTCACGGAACAGCAGAGCGAGCAGAGCGCCCCCAAACAGATTGCCGCCATCGAGGCCCGCTACAAGTCCAATGAGGCCAAAGTTCTGGAGCGGCAGGCGGCGGTGGATCAAGCCAAACTGAACATCCGGTACACCATCATTCCTGCCCCGGTTGCCGGGCTCGTCACCAAGAAATCGGTTGAGGTCGGACAACGCGTACAGCCTGGCGAGCAGTTGATGACTCTGGTGCCGCTCGACGACGTATGGGTGACGGCGAACTTCAAGGAAACGCAGCTGAAGAGGATTCGCATCGGCCAGAGAGTGGAAATCGAAGTCGATGCTTTCGGCGGCCGGAAATATCAAGGCGTTGTCGACAGCATCGCGGCCCTTTCAGGGGCCCGTTCAAGCCTGCTCCCGCCGGAGAACGCCACGGGCAACTATGTCAAGGTTGTCCAACGTGTACCCGTAAAGATCGTGCTCGATAAGGGTCAGAATCGGGACCACCTGCTTCGTCCCGGGATGTCGGTGGTGCCTACGGTGCTGCTGAACAGCGGGCCGGACTCAAAGTAGCAGCTAAGTCAGCGAACCTCATGAGCGGAAACAGGAGCAGTGTCTTCCATGGCGACTAACACCGCCACGATGGACGCTGTGCGTGTCCCTCGGGAAGATCAGGCCATCTGGAAGCCACGCTACAATCCCTGGCTGATCGCACTCACCGTTACGCTCGCAAGCTTCATGGAAGTGCTCGATACGAGCATCGCCAATGTCGCTTTGCCCCACATTGCCGGCAACCTCTCCGCAAGCCAGGACGAAGCCACTTGGGTACTGACGTCCTACCTGGTTTCAAACGCCATCATCCTCCCACTCAGCGGGTGGCTCTCGATGCTGATCGGCCGCAAGAACTTTTACATGGCCTGCGTGCTGGTCTTCACCGTCAGTTCATTCTTGTGCGGTATTGCGCCATCGCTGGGTATGTTGGTCCTGTTCCGGGTGCTGCAAGGCGTCGGCGGTGGCGGCTTGCAGCCCAGCGAGCAGGCTATCCTCGCCGATACGTTCCCACCCCAACAGCGGGGCATGGCCTTCGCCATTTATGGAATCGCAGTTGTCACCGCTCCCGCCATCGGCCCGACCCTGGGCGGCTGGATCACCGACAACTTCGACTGGCGCTGGATCTTCTTCATCAACATCCCCGTTGGGATACTGTCGCTGTTTCTGACCAGCTTCATGGTGCAGGATCCGCCCTACTTCTGCAAAGAGCGCGCACAGAAATTGAAGACCGGCCTCCGGGTAGACTATTGGGGCATCATCTTCATCGCACTCGGCTTGGGCTTCCTACAGATCATGCTCGACAAGGGCGACCGCGAAGACTGGTTTGCCTCGCACCTTATTCAAATCAGCGCAACGGTCGCTGCCGTGGGCTTGGCCCTGGCCATTTGGTGGGAGCTTCGGGTAAAGGATCCCGTAGTGGATCTGAGCCTGCTGAAGGAACGGAACTTCTCCATCTCGGCCTTTTTCATGTTCATGGTGGGCGTGGTCCTGTTAGGGAGCACCGTGTTGATCCCGCAGTACCTGCAGTTAGTGATGGGTTACTCGGCGACCGAGGCCGGGCTTGCCATATCTCCAGGAGGATTTCAGGTCATGCTCATGCTTCCCTTCGTTGGCTTATTGCTTGGTAAAGCCAAAGTGGAAGCGCGGTGGCTCATTATGGTTGGCTTGATCATCACTTCGCTGGCGTTATGGCATATGACTACTTTCAATACAGATATGAGTCAGCGCACGGCGATCGTTGCACGCTGCTACCAGTCGGCCGGACTGGCCTTCTTGTTCGTCCCGATCAATACCGCAGCCTATGCCTTCGTGCCGCGAAACAAGAACAATCAAGCGTCCGGCCTAATTAACCTGATGCGGAATGTCGGGGGCAGCGTCGGCATATCGATGGTGACCTCCATTCTTACGCGACGCACTCAGTACCACCAGGCGCGGCTGTCGGAGGGTATGTCTAGCTTGAACCCGGCGTTCAACCACGCGATACAGGGCGCCCAGAACTCATTGATGCGCCACGGCGCGACCGCCGCGAATGCCGCAAACCAGGCCTACGGCGTGGTCATGAACACCGTCCTGCGACAGGCCAGCGTATTAGCCTACATCGATTGCTTCTACATCCTGGCGACCGTCTTCGGAGCGATGGTGCCGCTGGTCTTCATGATGAAGAAGGTCAAGGGCAGCGGCGTTTCAATGGGACACTAGCAGCGTGAAGACTCCAGCACTGAACATCGCGCGTCACGAGTCTGTGTGAAAACTTCAGCAGCAACTCCAAATCGGAATGGAAACCAAAGCCGAGATGGCGCTCGGCTCACCAGGCTAAACGGCCTGCGCCACGCAGGCGACATCCGCTTGCTTTAACGCGCGCGGTTCTGTGCTGGACTAAAGACAGCAGCCCCTAGAAGATGTGTCCCATCTTGTCGCGCTTGGTCTTCAGGTACTCGGTGGTGGTGTCAATCGGCGGCGCGATGATCGGTGCCCGCTCCACCACTTCGATGCCGGCGTTCTCAAGCGCAGCAACTTTGTCGGGATTGTT
Organism: uncultured Acidobacteriaceae bacterium; assembly: GCA_963771305.1. Lineage (GTDB taxonomy): Bacteria > Acidobacteriota > Terriglobia > Bryobacterales > Bryobacteraceae > CAJCIT01. The sequence goes on along the minus strand of CAVYTS010000022.1, from coordinate 167,756 downwards.
CGACAGCAGTCTGACCTGCCGGATGCCGAAGAAGCGGATGATGGCGGCCGGCAGCGCATAGTCGCGAAGGTCCGCCGCAAAGCCGAGCTGCACATTTGCTTCCACCGTGTCCAGGCCGTGGTCTTGCAACTCGTAAGCGCGCAGCTTGTTCATCAGGCCGATGCCTCGGCCTTCCTGATGTTCGTAGACCAACAGGCCGCGTCCGCCGAGGACGATCTGGTCCAGCGCCAGTTCAAGCTGCGACCGGCAATCGCAACGCAAGCTGTGCAGCACATCGCCGGTGAGACATTGCGAGTGAATCCGAACCAGTGCCGGGCCCAGTTCGGGCGATAGGTCGCCCAGCTTGAGAACCACCGCTTCTTCGGTCTCCAGAGGCTTAATGCCTTCGAAGCCGAATATACGGAAGTGTCCGAAGCGGCTGGGGAAGTCGGCCTCGGCCACCTTGTTGAGCTTGAACTGTCGCAAATCGTCCTCTACGCTTTGGATGCGCGAGCAGAACCAATAGCCTCGCCGGGAGCGTACTCTTAAGATTATAGAGATTCACCTCATGGCTCCCGCTCGCAACATGCTCGAAGAACAACAGTTAGTTACGCTGTTGCTGAAGCTCGCGGTGGCGGCCTCCGTCGCCAGCATACTAATGCGCTTCGGCCGGATCCAGCGCCTGATCTTGAGCGACGAGCGCACGCTGAGCCAAAGAATCCAACTGGCGTTGGTCATTGCGGCCATCTTTGGGGCCGGCTCGGAGGCCCGCATTCTGAGCCACAACGCCTATCAGGCGATTGACCTGGCGCTCGAAAGCGCCATCATCGCCGGCATGTTGGATGGTTACGCCACTGGTCTGTTGGCGGGCATCTGCGTTTCACTGCCCGATATGTTCGACGGCCAAGTTCATGTCCATGCCGCTGTTTGCCGCCTGCGGCGTATTGGGCGGCCTGATGCGCGATCTGGCGCCGGAGAAAGAGGACATCTGGCACTTCTCGGCGTTCATCGATCTCAACCTGTACCAGTTGATCCGGCAGGCGCTGCGACGTAAGCGCCGTGCCATCCAACGCAAGCTGGTCGAGCGCGCCGCCTTCAATCTGGTCTGCAACGCCACCATCGTGCTCGCCGAGTTACTGCGGCTGGCCGTCCTGTTGCTGTTTAAAGACCACTACGGCACCTTCTCGGTTGCACGCAACTCGGAGTTGCAGAGTCCCACCGTACTGGCGGCGCTGGCCGTTTCAACCTTGTTCTCCGTTTCGCTGCCCATTCGCATCTGGAGTAGCTTCCGGACCGAGAAGAAGCTGGAAGCACAGCAGGCCAGTCTGACGGAAGCGCGCCTGGCTGCACTCACCAACCAGATCAATCCGCACTTCCTGTTCAACACCCTGAACTCGGTGTCGACGCTGATTCGCATGAACCCCGATCAGGCGCGCAGCATGGTTTACAAGCTGTCCAATATCCTACGCCGGCTACTTCGCAAAGCGGATGCCTTCTCCCCGCTCCGAGAAGAGATCTCATTCATCGACGACTATCTCGCCATTGAGATGGTCCGCTTTGGCGACAAGCTGAGAGTTCCACAAGGAGATCGATGAGCGGACGCTCGATTGGCTGGTTCCCAGCATGATCCTGCAGCCTATCGTTGAGAACTCCATTAAACATGGCCTCGCCAGCAAAGTGGAAGGGGGCATGGTGGGCTTGAGGGTTTCTCTGAATGGCGATCGCCTGCGGATCCTGATTGAGGACGACGGCGTGGGCATCTCCGAAGCCAGGCTTGCCGGACTCTTCGAGCACGGTATCGGCGTCAGCAACGTGAATGAACGGCTGCGAGTACTATACGGAACGTCGTATCGAATGCTTGTGGACAGCGAGCCCGGCAAAGGAACCCGCACCACCATCGAGCTGCCGGAAGTCCGCCTCGAAGCATCCGGCCTGACATGGCAGGCGTCTTAGCGGCGGGCTCAGGCCGCTTTTAAGCCAGCTAGCACACCGCGCATATACGAGAAGCTCTTCAGCATCCCCGGCAGAACGTCCGTCTCATTGATCTCGTATTCCAGATTCACGTAGCCGGGATAGCGCATCTTGATCAGTTGCTTGAAGATCTGCGGGAACGGCATGCGCCCTTCGCCGACATCACACTGGCTTTCCTTGGCGCTGAAGTCCTTCAAGTCCTTGACATGCATGTCAAGCAGACGAGGTCCAGCCTCGGCGATCGACTCGACAACGTCCACCCCTGTTCGGGCCGTGTGGCCGATGTCAATGCACAGGCCGCAGCGTGGATCCATATCCTTAACAGCCTTGAGCGCGCTCTGAGGCGTGGGGAAGTTCTTGTCTTCGGGGCCGTGATTGTGTATGGCGATCTTGATGTCGAACTCCCTCACGAGTTTCTCCAGCTTCGGCAATGTGTCGTGGGTGGGAGCACAGACAATCAGTGGCATTCCAGCCCGTTTGGCGTACTGAAACTTCTCGCGCCGCTTGTCGTCGTCATCTGAATCGGGGAACGAGATGTTTCCGCCGCCCACAATGATCATTCCTGCGTCGGCGAATTCCTTGCGCGCGGCATCGATCTGCTCCGGCGTACTATCCAGCTTCAGATGGAAGTCCTTGATGTTGATAAATGGCGTGCCGATCGTCTTCGCCATCGCGATGGATTGCTCTCGCGTGTATTTGCGGAACGAGTAAGAAGCGATACCCAAACTGATGGTGACGCCGTTACCCATATCGATGGTCTGAGCAGCCACGACGTCCCTTGCCGGCAAAAGCGAGTCCGGCGGCGCCCGACAGTTCCAACCAGTTTCGTCGTGTCAACATGATTTTCCGCGCTCCTTAGATCATCTCCAGTTCTTCCTCAAGCAGCTGTTTCTGGTGCAGGTCCGCATAGTAGCCGCCACGGCGGAGCAGTTCCTCGTGGGTGCCTTCGTCGACAACGTGGCCATGACTCAAAACCACGATCCGCCCGGCGTTCTTCACGGTCGAGACACGGTGAGAAATCAGAATCGTGGTGCGGTCGCGCATCACTCCCGACAGCCCAGCCAGGATCATTTCTTCCGTGAGTGTATCAACGCTGGACAAGGCATCATCGAGGACCAGTATGCGCGGATTGCGCAGGATGGCGCGGGCGATCGCGGTGCGTTGCTTTTGACCGCCGGATAGTGTCAGCCCGCGTTCGCCGATGACGGTTTCGAGGCCATTGGGGAACGTGGCTAGATCAGGACCCAGCCCAGCGACTTCTGCTGCCCATTCAATTCGGTCCCGCGGGGCGCCAGGCCAGCCCCAGGCGATGTTCTCCGATAGCGTAGCGCTGAATAGGAATGTCTCCTGCGGCACAAATCCGATTTGCCGCCGAAGAGCTTCGGGATCGAACTGGCGGACATCGACACACCCTCCCTTTGCGGCATGAGTGTCTCCAAACTCAACCACGCCAGAACTCGGGTCAAACAGGCGCGGGATGAGATTGACCAGCGTGGTCTTGCCACTGCCGGTGTGGCCGACAATTGCCAGTGTCTCGCCTTCCGTGATTCGCAGCGAGATGTGTTGCAGAATGCGACGGCCGCCGAACTCCACCGAAACATCGTGGAAAGATATTCCGGCCGGATAGGCGGCCGGGTCGGCCAAGACCGTGGCGGGCGGCGCAATGTTCGATCGCTGGCGTAGTATTTCGTTGATCCGGTTTAGCGAGGCCGTGCCCCGCTGCATCAAGTTGACAACCCAGCCCATCGCGATCATCGGCCAGATCAGGATGCCCATGAAGGTGTTGAACATCACAAAGCTGCCGAGCGTGATCTTGTGCTGCAAGAGCTGACGGCCTCCGGCCCACAGCACCAGCAGGAACGTTACGCCGATAAGGGCCTGAAGCATTGGGTTGAACAGGCCTTGAATGCGCGCCAATCCGATGTTCTCGCGTATGTAGTCCTGGTTGAGGCTCTCGAACTTCGCGACCTCGGCGTCTTCCTGTGCAAAAGCGCGGACGACGCGCAGGCCAGCCAGGTTCTCCTGAACCCGGCTGCTTATGTCGGAGAACATGCTCTGGATATGTTCGAAGCGAGTATGGATGCGGCGCCCGAACAGCACCACTGCAAGGGAGACCAAAGGCGCCGGGGAAAGCGCGACCAGCGTTAGCCTCCAATCCACGCCGAGCATGATCGCGATCGCCAATATTAGAGTCAGCGATGTTTCAGTCCAGTACATAACCCCCGGGCCGAGCATCATGCGCACCGCATTCAGGTCGTTAGTGCTGCGCGCCATGATGTCACCCGTCCGGTAGCGTCCGTAGAAATCCTGCGACAAGGAAACCAGATGGGAGAACAGGTCGTTCCGCAGATCGTATTCGATATCGCGCGAGATACCGATGATGATCACGCGCATCCAGTATTGAAACAGGCCCTTCAGTATCGACGCGCCGATAAGGAAGCCGCACAGCCGAAGAACGATTTGCAACCGGAAGCCTTGTGTGAGCGAATCCACACCGCTGCGAATGATCAACGGCAGCACTGCGCCGAGAACGTCCTTCATGATGAGCGCGCCCAAACCCAGGAGCAAGCCGCTTCGGTAGCGCTTCACATAGGGCCACAACGTGGAGAGTGATTTCAACATGCTCGCCGACTCTCTTCAGCTTAGTGCGCCGCCTATTGGCGGAGCCAGGTAGCCACAGTCTTTATCCATTCGAGCACGAAGGTTTTGCGCCCGCGGCGAGTTTTCCACCACGTACTGGGAGTGAAATAAGCGTCGGGAGCATCAACGGTCTGCATCGCCAGCCAGGGAGCGATCCGGTGAAACAGATAGGTGGCCCGGCGCGAATGATAGTTACTGGTCACGAGTAGGATACGGTGGACGCCACGTCGTTGCAGTTCGGGTGCGAGGGCGGTCTCTTCCTCGCGCGTGGAGTTGGCGTCGTGCTGAAACTGCTGGAACAGAGAAGCCGGATACCCCTGTTTGAGCGCGAATGCCAGCATGAGTTCGGACTCGTGGGTTAGTAGAAGCTGCGGGCCACTCAGCAAAGCGTAGGGAGCATAGCCGGCCTGGACCAATTCAGCTGCCTTGACGGTGCGCATGCCGAATTCATCACCGCCAAGAACGACGACGGCGTCGGCTTTCACGGGCGGTTCGTCAAGCACCAGATAGCTGCCCACCGCGGTCAGAACGGGGACGTGAAATATGTAGGAGACGATCGCTGCGATGAACAGTAGCAGCAACAGGCAGCCGCAACCACTACCGCAACCTCGACGGGAGCCATTGACTTTGCTCCCCGGTAACCGGGAGGGTGGCTTCATGGTGTGGGTTTAGGGATGCGACGGACCGTCTTCTGCCGCGCGAAGATGTCGCACGGCCTGCTATCGAGAACGCCGTGGATGTCTAGGGACAGAGCTGACGAGTCCCCTTACTTCTTTGAATCGGAGCGAGAGTCGAGGTGGCCGACCGTCTTCAACCGTTGATAAAGCCGCTCGATCTCTTCTTCGTCGTCCAAGCTCACCATGCGCACCGGCTGGTCCGACACCGTGCCGGCTGTTTTGCCGGAACCGAGAGACGTCCAAGTCCAGTAGTCACGGTAGGCGACGCCATCGAAGGTTGCCAGACGTGAATTTCGCCGGAGCTGGTACATCAGCCTGGCGATTCTTCCCGCTTCGCCCGGATACACCAGCCGCTTGCGCCGATTATTGGTGAGACGAATATCCAGAACCAAGGGAGAAACGAACCGACTGCTATTGATCTCTTTCACTTCGCGCCAAGCGATTGCTCGTTCGCCGATTGTGAATTGGGATTCGGCCACGGTGATGCGGGGGCGAGATGCCAGCCAAAACAGAAAAACCGACGTTAGGGCAAATAGGAAGGCAGGAATAAAGGCGAAGGAGAAGCGCAATCCGATGACGGTCGTGCCGACGGCACCGGCCAAGGCGAACCATGCCATCCGGGCGTACAATCCCGCAGGGGCATACGTTTCAACGTTCGACTCCATGGCGGCACTCCCTCGATTACAGGCTAACCCATTTCAGTCTGGTCTGGAGTGCCCGTTCTGTCAAATCTCAAAAGTTTTCTTCAGCCGCCGCGGACGGACATTTCTTGCGCATTAGACGACGGCGGATCCCGGCTCGGTTTCGATAGCGGTTTCATGCGCCATCTCGATCCCCTTTCGTACGTAGGCCAAGCCACTCAAGCCCGTAAAGAACGCTGTTTCCGCCAGCGCCAGATCCTTCAAGACCCGCAGCCACTCAAAGGCAAAGATCCCGTGGATCAGAACCATGAGGACCGAGAGGATCTGGAAGAAGGTGGAGACCTTCCCTACAACTAAGGGTAGGAACCGCTTAGGACCTTTAACCAGGCGAACTAGAAGGGCGCCCACTAAGATGACGGCGTCGCGTCCCATGACGAGGCAAACCAGCCAAACCGGGATTAAGCCGGCAGGTCCGCAACATAGAAAGAGCGTGACGAGCATCGCTTTGTCGGCCAGCGGGTCGAGATATAGACCCAAGCGCGTGGGATGGCTCCAATGACGGGCGGCCCAGCCGTCAAGCCAATCCGTCGCGCCTGCCACCAACGTGGCGAGCAGAGCGACGCCGAAACGGTGCTCGATCACGAGCCAGCCGAGAAGCGGCGCACTGAGCAAGCGGAGAAGCGAGATCAGGTTGGGGACTTGGGTCAAGTTGGTCTAAAGATTACCGCGAGAGCGGAACCGCAGGCTAGCGGAGCGAATGCTAGCTCACCATAGCATGCAGCGAACGGGAAGCCACCTGGTCATAGGTCACGACTTCATACAGGCTGGGATCCGACATCACCAGATTGACCAGGGCCGCATGCAACTTATGGCCCGCTTTGTCCGCAACCACCCGGCCGAGGATGGGCCGGCCGATCAGCGCGAGGTCGCCAATCAAATCCAGCGCCTTGTGACGGCAACACTCGTCCGGGAAGCGCAGCCCGTCGGGATTGCTAACGCCCTCCCGAGTGAAACAGACGGCGTTGTCGAGAGAGGCACCACGAATCAGGCCCATTTCTCGCATCTGGTCGAGTTCGTACTCGAAGCCGAAGGTGCGGGCCGGCGCAATCTCCGCAGCGTACTCTTCCGGTGTGACCGCCAGTTCCAGGCTCTGCTCGCCAACCAGGGGATGGTTGAAGTAGATGTGGCACCTTGAGTTCGAACTGGTCGGCCGGCAGGATAGACACGCTTTTGCCGCTGGTTTGGACTGTGACGGGCCGCACGATGCGCAGATAACGGCGAGGACGCCGATAGGTCCGGATGCCTGCTTCCCGTATCAGGTCGATGAATGGAGCGCCGCTGCCGTCGAGGATCGGCACTTCCAGGTTGTCGAGTTCGACATAGGCGTTGTCGATACCCATGCTATAGAAGACGCTGAGCAAATGCTCGGTTGTGGAGATGAGGACGCCACTGCGCATCAGGCTGGTGGCGTAGCTCACTCGCTCTACAAAGCGCCAGCTGGCGGGGATCTCGAAGCGCTTCAGATCTGTGCGGATGAATACAATGCCCGTGGCGGCGGGCGCCGGCGTGATCCGCAGATTAACCGGTGCTCCATGGTGAAGACCAACTCCACTGATTTCGACCGGTTGGCGGATCGAGGTTTCGTAACGCATTTTATGACACCAATAGCCTATCAGGCGGCGGGCTCGCTGTGTAATCGATTGAGCAGAAAGAACTTCAAAGAAATGTAGTGTTGCACAATTGCAACAAGTTAAGAGCCTAATCGCTTATTTCGTGGCTAGCAGGTCTCAGCGAAGAAGCGGCGAAGCCTCGTTCAGGAATTGGCGCAACGTTCTGGGAGCACTATGCTGGAAGACAGTGCCAACGCCCCGCCTGTTTCTGATCGACACGTTCGGATTCATTTTCCGCGCCTATCACGCGCGAGCGCGCAGCGGTGCGCCGCCGATGCGCACCGGAAAGGGGCTTTCCACAGAAGCGGTCTACATCTTCCACAATATGGTGCGGAAGCTGCTTGCGGTGCACAAGCCGGACTACATCGCGGCCATTTTTGAATCCAGTGCGCCGACTTTCCGCTCCGAGACGTTTGCAGAGTACAAGGCTAACCGGACCGAAATGCCGCCGGACCTGGGCGAGCAAATCCCGTTTGTGAGAAAAACCTTGGAGGCCATGCGGATTCCCATTCTGGAGTTCGACCGCTTCGAGGCGGACGACGTGATCGGTACGATTGCGTCTACCGCCGCGAAGAGCGAAGGGCTCCTAGAAGGCCTCGAGGTCGTCATTGTGTCGAGCGACAAAGACATGCTCCAACTGGTGAACGATCACGTCTTCATGCTCAATCCCATGAAGGACGACACCTGGTACGATGCGGCCAAAGTGGAAGAGTTCATGGGTGTGAAGCCTGGCCAAGTGGCGGACCTTCTGGCACTGAGGGGCGACTCCGTGGACAACATCCCCGGGGCGCCAGGCATTGGCGACAAGGGTGCACGCGAACTGATTGTGCAGTTTGGTTCGGTGGAGGCCGCGCTTGACCGAGCCGCCGAGGTGCAGCGCAAGATGTATCGCGAAAGCCTGCAGAACAATCGGGAGCAGGTGCTGCTCAGCAAGAACCTGGCCCGGATTGACACGAACGTTCCGGTGGAATGGCAGCTGGAACAACTGAAGGGGCAGGCTCCCGATACCGGTGCGCTGAAGCAACTCTATCGCGACCTGGAGTTTTTCAGCCTGCTCAAGGAACTGGGCCCCGACGATGACAGCCACACGCGCGATTTCGCGACGCTATTGAGCCAGCAACTGGTGGAAGCCTGGCTGGCGCAGCGGCCCTTCGATGCGAAGTTGGCGGTGACGGTTGATAAAGTCAACGGCTTCCTAGGGCTTTCCTGGCGAACAGGGACTGGGCGAGCGGTGCCGCTGGGGCTGTTGGAGCACACTAAGACCGCGCTTGAGGATGGCTCAATTCCAAAGGTGGTCCATGACGCGAAAGCGACCGAGGTGCTGCTCGAGGATCTGGGGATTGTTCCTGCCGGCTTCCAGGACGATGTGATGTTATATGCCTTCCTGCTGAATGCCGAGACGGCGGGCTGTTCGCCTGAGGCTTTGTCGGAGCGTTACCTGGATCGCAAGTTAAACGCCGCCGCGGAGCAGCAGGCGGAGGCGTCGCTAGCCGTACTGGAGATTCTGCGCCCGCAGATTGAGGCGAACGATCTCGAACGCGTCTACCAGGAGATCGATTTGCCGCTTTCACCGGTGCTGGCCCGGATGGAACGGACGGGCATACGCATTGACACCGAAGTGCTGGCTGAGTTGTCGGTGCGGCTCAACCAGCAGATTGAAGCCCTGGCAGCGCAGGTTTACGAAGCGGCTGGCAAGATCTTCAACATCAACTCGCCCCAGCAACTGGGCAAGGTGCTGTTCGAAGACCTGGGCCTACCGGCGCCGACGAAGTATGGGAAGGGCAAAAGCTATTTCCACTGCCGCGGATATTCTCGATAGCCTCGGCGTGGTGTATCCAATTGCCCAGTTGGTGCTCGACTATCGCCAACTGACGAAGCTGAAGGGCACATATATCGACGCGCTGCCCTTGTTGATTAACGCCACTACAGGTCGCGTGCATACGACGTTCAACCAGACCGGCGCGGCCACGGGACGATTGTCGTCCTCCAACCCAAACTTGCAGAACATCCCCATCCGGACGGAGGTAGGCCGTGAGATCCGGGCCGCTTTTATACCGGCCAGCGGCTGGAACCTGGTGGTGGCCGACTACTCGCAGATTGAACTGCGTCTGCTGGCGCACATGTCGGCTGATCCTGTCCTCGTCGACGCGTTCACCCGAAACGAAGACATTCACACCCGCACGGCGGCCGAGGTGTTTCATGTAAGCCCGCTGATGGTATCGCCGGAGATGCGGCGGAACGCGAAGGCGGTGAACTTCGGGATCGTCTACGGTCAAACACCCTTTGGGCTGGCGCAACAGTTAGGCATCGACCGCAAAGAGGCGGAGCTGTACATCCGGCGCTACTTCGAACGCTACGCCGGGGTCCGCACGTTCATCGACAAGACCATTGAAGAGGTGCGCCAATCGGGTTACGCGACAACTGTGTTCGGCCGGCGGAGGCCAATTCCCGACATGCACAGCCGTAATCCCACGGCGCGATCGTTCGCAGAGCGGACTGCGGTGAACACTCCGTTGCAGGGCACCGCGGCCGACCTCATCAAAATCGCGATGATACGGATCGCACGATTGTTGGGAGAGCGGAAGATGCAATCCCGGATGCTGTTGCAAGTCCACGACGAACTGGTGTTCGAAGCGCCTCCCGAGGAGACGGCGGAGCTCGAGGGGCTTGTGAAGCGCGAGATGGAGAGCGTCTACCCGGCGAATGTGCCGCTAATGGTCGAAGTTAGGCGTTGGGCCGAACTGGCGCGACGCAAAATAAGTAACGAAGCGGAGACAATAGACGAGGTGCAACCGAATTCCGAATTGCTGATCGACCGAAGGACAGGCTTAAACCGCCGGACATGGCTTGGATTACTCGCCGCACCGGCCATTGGGTGGCTGGCGGCTTGCTCGAAGCCTAAAGGGATCGGCCCGGCGCCCGCACAATTCAAGACGGTTCTGCACACCTCGAAAGGCGATGTCGTCATTCTGGTGCACCGGGGCTGGTCGCCGACCGGCGCGGACCGTTTCTTCGAATTGGTGAAGATCGGTTATTTCAACAAGAACTACTTTTACCGCTCACTGAAAGGGTTCGTCGTGCAGTGGGGACTCAACGGCGATCCGCAAGTCTCCAAGGATTGGAGCGTCCTCACGATTAAAGATGATCCTCCGAAGGAAAAGAACCGGCGCGGCACGGTGAGCTTCGCGCAGACCGCGGAACCGAACAGCCGTACGACCCAAGTGTTCATCAACCTGGTGGATAACCCGGCTCTGGATGAACAGAAATTCGTGCCATTTGGGGAGGTCATTGAAGGCATGAACGTGGTGGACAGTTTCTACATGGACTATGGCGATGGTCCGCCGCGTGGGGAAGGGCCCGACACGAAAATCGTGCTAGACGTCGGGAATGACTACATTGAGCACCGGTTCAACAAGCTCGACTTGATCAAGAAGGCGCAGATTCTCGAGTAGCTCGTGCGAGTTGGATTGGGTCGGGATCCGCACCTGTTCTTGCTACCGGCTAAATTGAAATCGCGCTATTGTAGAAGCAGGTAGCCATGCCCAAATTTCTATCGGCGGCTGGTCTGATACCCATCTCTTTCGGGTTGACCCTGAGCTCCGCGCTTGTAGCGCAGGGAGGTCACGGGCAAGCGGGCGGCTTCGGCGGCGGTGCCCATTCGTCCGGCTACATGGGCCACGTGCAACTTTCGGCCGGCGGCCCGGCAAGTGGAGCCCACTGGGGATCTCTGGGGGGCGCGGTCGTGCCCCCCATTGCTTCATCTGGCCGGGGCTATGGTTTCAATGGCGGTTCCTATCGTTACGGCTACGGGCAATCAGGTTTAGGATTCGGATATCGGCGCTACCCGGCAGGCTACATCCCTTACTTCGCGGCCGCCTACCCGTTCTTCTACCCGGACAGCGCCCCGCCGCCGGGTGGAGGAGATGCCTACGGGCCGCCACCTCAGGATCAGCCCTCCGATCTGATGATGGAGTTGGATGCGATTCACCAGGAGCTCGCGGGCCTAAGGCAGCGTCAGGCCGAGCCACCGTACGGAATGTCACCGGAAGAAGCGGGGACCGCCGCGGTTCCAGCGCCTTCCAAACCCACCGATCCGCCCCTGATACTTATTTTCCGGGACGGAACGCGGACGGAAGTGCGCGATTTCGCTGTAGTAGGTCAGACGTTCTGGGACCTATCGGGTCATCCGACGCGCAAGTTCCCTATATCGCTGTTAAATCTCGAGGCGTCAATCCAAGCCAACGAAACGCGCGGCGTCGAGTTTCCGCCAGTTCCAAAGGCGCAATAGGGCGTACTGGGACAGCCAGATTCGGCGTACAGCCTCACCTCGACCGGCACCTAAGCAGTGGCCGGCTTGGGGAAGCTGTCGATGGCTTTTTGCTCGTCTTCGAACGTGGGGAAAATGGTATGCAGTTTGGTCAGCTGCATCAAGTCCTTCATTTTGGTCTGCAAGTTGAGGAGCTTCACCGCGCCACCTTGGTTGGCGGCGGTCGTGTAGGCGCCCACCAATTCGCCCAGGCCGGCGCTATCGACATAGCCCACCCCACCCATGTTCAGGATGATGTTCTTGGTGCCCTGGCTGAGCAGCGACTTCAAATTGTCCCGAAGAATGCCCGTGTTCTCACCGAGGGTAATCTTCCCATCCAGATCGACGATAGCTACGTTTCCAAAGTGTCTGATGCTTGCGTTCAGCGACATGTGGCGAATCCTTGTTTCGTAAGAAACCAGTGTTTACAGCAGCGTGGCACGCTGGTCGAGCTCCTGTCAATCTTCGATAGTACCGCGCCCGCTATTCCGGTACCAGATATGGCCTGATCACAGCCCGTGCAGGTGCACCGTCAGCGCCCTGAATTCGAAGCGGGAGGCAAACAAGATCGTACAAGGCGGGCCGCACGCTTTCGAGATTCAGACCCTCCAGAATCCAGATGCCGGCGCGCAGGAGGATTCGATGCGTCTCGGCACCATCGGATTCCCAGGCGCCGATCGAGAGGTAATCAATGCCGACCATGCGGATACCCAGGTTGGCGAGATATCGTGCTCCCTCGGATGAAAGCGAAGCGAAGTCGGGATGGAATTCGTCACGATACCAGGGTGTCAGCGAGTTCCTGGTTTTCAACAACAAACGGTCGCCGGGTTCAATGTGATGGCTTGACAAGTGCTCCGGCCCGATGCGGAGCGCATCAGCCTGGATTTGTATGACGCGGGCTGGGCCTATTCCGGTCTCGATAGGAAAAGCATCAAGCGCGGCGCCATCGGCTAGAAAATGGCGGGGAGCATCCAGGTGTGTCCCGGTATGGGCGGTCATCTTGAGGAAGGTGACGTTCGCCTCTTCTCCCTGCTCCATGTCCAGCAGCCGTTCCAGGATCGGTTTCGGATCGCCCGGCCAATGGATGGTTCCGGTGTGGAGGGGGATTGAAATATCAATCCAGGCGGACAATTCGAGCTCCTTTGGAAATGGTAACCGCACGAGCCAAGGGAGGCTAATGAATTCCCGCCGCCTGCGCTCATCGCGATGCGAGGGACCCCCTATTGCAGACCCAGCACTGGCGTCCAATTGGCGGCGGGCAGCCATTCGCGAAAGCTCTTCAGCAAGGCTTTCGCCTCCGCTGGGTCGAGACGGTCGGCCATACGACAGGTCTTGCGCTGGTAATTGAAGGCCAGGCTGCCGCGAATGACGCGGAAACTCTGCCAAGGCCACAGAATCCGCCGTGCAGCCTGCGAGGTCACATGCAGATCGCGGACAGCGGAGAGGCGATAGCTCCGGGTCCAGCCGAACAAGCCGAGACGGCGGACGACGGTCAAGACGGGTTCGCGAACCACAATCTCCTCGAGTCCCCACAAACGCCATGCCAGACGCGCCAAAGCCAGCAGCGACAGTGTGGTGAGGAGAAGGAATGCCGCAGCCGAAATGACGTAGTTCTGGAGCAATTGCGGCGGAGGCGCGGTTCTGGCGACTTCAAATGCAAGGAAGGTCCAAATGAGAAACGCGTAGACGTCAACAGATAAGCGATTCCAGGTGCGCACCGGCGCAATTTCGATGGTGAACCGGCCTGGGTCCTCAAATATCTTCATCGCGTTGGGATGGTTAATTGCCAGGGCTGCTCATGACTCACTTGTTCCAGAGATAGCCCGTTGCCGCGAGGAGCGCAAGTAGCGCTCATGTCGTTTCGCGCCCAGCTTTCTTGGATCAGAGCGCCCGCGATACACTCTTCAACGATGCATTCTTCGAATCCAACTCGCTTCTGTCCTCGTCTTCCGGGTGGTGTAGCTTGCGCCCTCCTTTTGTTCCTTGGCTTCGTTCTTGCCGTCAACCCAATTCCACTCAGTGCGGCGGAGCCATCCGGGGCCGGTATGGGCCTCGACATCGATCAACTAAAGCTGATCCATCCAAGGCTCCAGGAACTGGTGGATCGGGAGACGATTCCGGGCGCGGTGGCCTTGGTGGCACGGCACGGCGAAGTCGCTTACCTAGATGCGGCCGGCTATCAGAATTGGGAAAAGAAAACGCCCATGCGCACCGATTCCATCTTCCAGATCATGTCGATGACCAAGCCCTTTACGGGCGTTGCCATCATGATGCTGGTGGAAGCAGGAAAGCTGGAGTTGCGGCGGCCGGTTTCCGACTATTTGCCGGAGTTCAAAAACCAGGAAGTGGAGGAGGTCTCGTACAACAACCAAGTGACACTGCACAAACCAGTGAATCCGCCGACTGTGTGGCAGTTGATGTGTCACACATCGGGGTTGAACGGCGATCCGGAAGGAGAACTCGCGGACAACCCGCGTACCATGCGAGTGCCGCTCGCCGACGCGGTCAACTATTACGGACACCAGCACCTGAAGTTCGAACCGGGAACGCACTGGCGCTACAGCAACATGGGAATCGCTACACTGGGACGCCTGATCGAGGTGGTGAGCGGAGAGGAGTACGTCCACTTCATCCAAACTCATTTGCTTGAACCGCTCGGAATGAGTGACACTTTTTTCTTCGCTCCCAACGAAAAAAAAGACCGCATTGCGATGGTGTACAAGCACAAAGGCGGCAAGCTGGTTATATCCGGCAGTGAGATCCTGGCCGGTGATCCGGCTCAAGTATCGCGAAGGTGCGAAGTATCCGGCGCCCGAATTTGGACTTTACTCCACGGCACCGGATCTGGCGAAGTTCTACACGATGATTCTTAAGGGCGGCACGTTGAACGGGCACCGCTATGTCTCGAAGCAAACCATCAACACGATGCGTACCGTGTTCACCCCGGACGTGACTCCTTCTGGTTGGCTTGGCGGCACCGGATACGGCCTCACGTTCGAGGTGGTCAACAAACCCGAGGGTCAGCTGTTGCTGAGTTCTCCCGGTTCATTCGGACATGGCGGCGCCTTTGGAACAGAAGGATGGATGGACCCTCAGAACGATCTCATTCGCATTCTGATGACGCAGGTATCGGATGGAACCGCAGGTGCTGCCCGCTCCGTGGTGATGCAGATTGGTGAAGCAGCGGTGCTGCAATAAATAGCGGGACAGGAGGCGGCGGTGGAGAGAAAGTATCTCGTTATTTCTTTGACCGTGTTGTTGATGGCGGCTTGGGCTGCCAGTCAGCCCGCTTCACCGGGCGGCGGAGTGCCGCGATACGCGCTAACCGCTGACGAGAGAGCGGCCGGCTGGACGCTTTTGTTCGATGGGACGAATATGGATGCCTGGCGGGATCCGAAGCAGATGCACCCTCCCGGGGATGCCTGGGCGATCGAGGATGGTTGCCTCGCTGCGAAGCCGCATCCGCTGATTACCGAAGACCTAGTCAGCAAGGAGACCTATCAGGACTTCGAACTCGCTTTCGATTGGAAGATCTCGCCAGGCGGCAACAGCGGCGTGAAATATCGCATTCAGGAGTTTCCCATACTCCTTGCTGCGGAGCGTCAGCCCCATGGAGTGAAGTTCGAAGATCTGGTTGATGCGGCGGTCAAAGATCACGTCACCAGCCGCAGCGTCATCAAGCCGGGCGAAAAAGCGCAGATCTACGTGATTGGCTTCGAGTACCAGTTGATTGATAACGGCCGGCATCCGGACGCTCTGCGCGGGCCGTTGTATCAATCCGGCTCGGTCTACAGCATATTCCCACCTTCGCGCGATGTCACCCGGCCTGTGGGCGAGTTTAATCACTCGCAACTGGTGCTGAAAGGCAACCATGTCGAGCACTGGTTAAACGGGGAGGAAGTCGTTGATGCCGACCTAGATTCCCCCCAAGTGAAGGAAACGCTGGCGAAGCGATGGGCCAAGGATTCGCCGGCATACAATTTGCTCGTCAACCAGCCGAAGAAACTCTGTCCCATCAGTTTGCAGAATCACGGCGACGCCGTATGGTTTCGGGCCATCAAGATCCGGAAGCTTTAGCCATTGCGGTGTAGGATTCCAGTTAGCCTAGGTGCCACCGGCAGGTGGTGCTCTGGGACCGCTATTCTCAATATTCAGGCCTAAAATAAGGACTTGCCAAGTCTGATAGCAGCCACTTATACTGAGTGTCAGATGCGGAGTTTTAGCAGCCAACTCGCTAGCTTTCGATTTTGGTACTGGCCAAAATCAAGTCGAGTGGCGCCTGCGTAGATCCCGACCAGAAAAGATTCTACAGAAAGAAGCCCACTCGGAAACGGGTGGGTTTTTCATTTTGGAGTGCGTGTTCAAGAAGCACGCAACCGATGGAGACGTACACATGATTATTTCTATGAAATTGCATTCGACGCGCGAAGAAATCAACGCAGTCTTCGAGCGGATTCAGGATTTTGGCTACAAGGTTCACTCGATTGAAGGGGAGGAGCGTGTTGTGATTGGGGTCGTCGGCGTGGGAGACGTAACTGCTTGCCTGGAGTCCCTGGAGGCCATGCCGCAGGTGGAGAAGGCGGTCCGCATCTCAGCCCCCTACAAGTTCGTGAGCCGCGAATTCCGCGGCGCACGCTCGGTGTTCCGTGTGAACGGCGTGGATATCGGTGGCGATGAGTTTGTGGTGATGGCGGGTCCGTGCTCGGTGGAGAGCGAGAAGCAAATCCTCCAAACGGCGGAGGCGGTGCGCGCCGCCGGCGCGAAGTTCCTACGCGGCGGAGCGTTCAAGCCCCGGACATCGCCTTACGATTTCCAAGGTATGGCGGAAGAAGGGCTCAAGCTTCTCCGGAAAGCGAAGCAGGAGACCGGCCTTGGCATTATCACGGAAGTGATGAGCGATCGGGACGTAGACCTAGTTGCCGAGTATGCCGATATTTTGCAGATCGGCGCACGCAACATGCAGAACTTCGCCTTGTTGAAGACGCTCGGGAAAGCCGGTCGGCCCGTGATGCTGAAGCGTGGCCTCAGTTCCACCATCAAGGAACTGCTGATGTCCGCCGAATATGTCGTGGCTCACGGTAACCCTCAGGTGATTCTCTGCGAACGCGGGATTCGTACCTTCGAAACGGCTACGCGCAACACCTGCGACATTACGGCCGTACCAGTGCTGAACGAGCTCTCACACCTGCCGGTGATTCTGGATCCAAGCCATGCGACAGGTAAGCGCAGCCTCGTTCCCGCCCTGTGCCGTGCGGGTGTGGCGATCGGCGCGGACGGACTGATCGTGGAGTGCCATCCGCAGCCGGAGAAGGCCATCAGCGACGGCGCGCAGTCATTGACGCTGGACCAGTTTGCGGCAACGATGAGGAGCATTCATCCGTACGTGGAGCTTTGGAAGGAAAGCCGTGCCGCGGAGGCTGTTACCGCTTAATCACCAACTTCCCGTCCGAGGCGCGAAGGTCTGATGTGTTACAGATAGTCGAGGCAGTTTGCGGGTGAACCTAAAACCTTGGCAATATCTAACCGTCGTCATCCTCATCGCCTGCGGGGCAGTCGCCGCGCTGTATTACTACCGTAAAGTCAACACGGAGACGCCGGGGCGGATGATTTCGATTTTGCCGCGGAAGGACGCCAGCGTTTTCTATGTCAACGTCGGCGCCATCCGGGATTCAGGGCTGCTTTCAGATGTGAGCGGCCCCCGCGTAACGGAGGAGCCGGAGTACAGAGATTTCCTTGCGCAGACCAACTTCGACTATCAGCGGGATCTGGATCGACTGGCGGGCGCAACGACCGGGGATGAAACCTACCTCTTGCTTGCCGGCCGATTCGACTGGAAAAAGCTGAGTCAATACGCGCGGAGCCACGGCGGTCAGTGCCTGCAAGGTATCTGTTCCCTGCCGGCAAGCCGGCCCAATCATTGGATCTCTTTCATGCCATTGCGGTCGAACCTCATGGGCTTGGCGATTAGTGACAATCAGCGGGCGGTCTATTCCATCGGTACGATCGGGTCGGCGGAAGTGACCGTGCCGAAAGACCCGGTGTGGATAGCCATCCCCCACGTAGTCCTCGCCAAGCCGCACACTTTGCCTCCGATAGCGGCCGCACTCGCGGAGGCCATGAGTAACGCAACCACGCTGACGCTTTCGCTCGCGAACCCGGCGGCGCAAACCGGCATCACCGGGCTGGATCAGGCCGCCTTTGTGGTCCGTATGCAGGCACGTTTCGATTCCGATACGAAGGCGGTGGACATGGAAGGCCAGCTGGTTCACGCTACCACCATGGTCAAAACGATGGTGGAGACAAGACAGGCACCAGCAGGGCCGACCGATCTGGCAGGCATTCTGATGAGAGGAAGCTTCCAGAATGCTGGTGGCGTGGTTACAGGGAGCTGGCCCGTTAGCCGCGATTTCGTCAATTCCCTGCTCAAGTGAAGTAGCAGTTTAACGGCATCGATCCACCAAGCCCGTCCAGCAAGCGCGTTCCCCATCAGCGGCCGTTCTACCCTAGAATTAGAACTCTGAATGTCTACCAGCACTTTGGTCCCCCCGA
The DNA here is from genome assembly GCA_963771305.1 of uncultured Acidobacteriaceae bacterium. GTDB lineage: Bacteria > Acidobacteriota > Terriglobia > Bryobacterales > Bryobacteraceae > CAJCIT01. Next base: position 149,323 of record CAVYTS010000022.1, on the reverse strand, counting down.
CCGTCGAGGAACTTTACCAGTCCCTCGAAGAAAAGGCTCGCGCGCTTCGACCGAAAGAAGACTTGGCGGGTCTTGAACGGGCGTTTCGTTATGCATCGGAAATGCATAAAGACCAGAAGCGTCAGTCGGGTGAGCCGTTCATGGTGCATCCACTCGCCGTTACCCACCTGCTGGCCGACATGCAGGCCGATCTGGTCTGCCTGGAAACGGGGCTGTTGCACGACATCGTCGAAGACACCAAGGGCGGAATCGAGGAGGTCCGAGCATTGTTTGGCGAGGATGTTGCCCGCTGTGTGGACGGGGTTACGAAGCTAAAGAAGATCGAGATGCTTTCGCGGGAGGAGCGCCAGGCCGAGAGCCTTCGCAAGATGCTGCTCGCGATGACCAGCGACATCCGCGTCATTATCGTGAAGCTAGCGGATCGGCTGCACAACATGCGGACGATCGGGAGCCTCTCCCGTGAACGCCAGGAGCGCATTGCACGGGAAACGCTCGATATCTATGCCCCGATCGCGCACCGGCTCGGAATGGGCAAGATGCGCGCCGAGCTCGAGGAGCTTTCCTTCCAGACCCTGGAACCGGAAGCGTCAGCGGAACTGGTGCGGGAGATCGAGTCCAAGCGGCAACAGAATGAAGAGTACCTGAGGCAGATCCGCACAGCCATTGAGCAGAAGCTGGCGCGGGAAGACGTCCCGGCCCGAGTTGAGGGACGGGTAAAGCGAGCCTACTCGGTGTACCTCAAGTTGAAACGGCAGAAAATCTCACTCGACCAGGTGTACGATTTGCTGGCGGTTCGCATCATCACGGATTCGGTCAAGAATTGTTACGCCGCTCTCGGCGTTATGCACAATGAGTGGCATCCCATTCCCGGCCGAATCAAAGATTTCATCGCCATTCCGCGGCCGAACCTCTACCAGTCTCTGCATACGTCGGTGATCGGTCCCGGGGGACTGGCTTTTGAGGTGCAGATCCGAACTGAAGAGATGCACCGCATCGCCGAAGAGGGTATCGCCGCCCACTGGAAATACAAGGAGGGACGCCGCGGGCCGGCAGACGACGACCAGCGCATCGCGTGGCTGCGCCAATTGGTTGAGTGGCAGCGCGAAACGCGCGACCCCAGCGAATTCATATCCGAACTCAAGGTGAATTTGTATCCCGACGAGGTATATACCTTCACCCCGCGCGGACGAGTCATTGCATTGCCCCGAGGATCCACCTCAATCGACTTCGCTTATGCTATCCACAGCGACGTCGGCAACACGTGTGTAGGAGCCAAGGTCAACGGCTCCATCAAGCCTTTGAAGTACCCTCTGAAGAATGGCGACGTGGTGGAGATTCTCACTCAGTCCGGGCACCAGCCTAGCAAAGACTGGCTCGCTCTGGTTAAGACATCCCGCGCCCGCAATAAAATCAGGCATGTCATCAATGCCGTTGAACGCGCCAAGGCCGTCGAAATCGGCCAGAAGTCGCTTGAGAAGGAAGCCCGCCGCCTGGGCGTGAACCTTGGCCGCATTTCGCGTCAGGATCTCGAGCAGGTCGCGTCCGACTATGGCGTCAGTAAAGCGGAGGACTTATACGCCGCCCTCGGCTACGGTAAGTATTCGCCGCGCCAAATCCTGCAGAAAGTGGCGCCGGACGACATCCTTCCGGACAACACTGCCGTCTCGAAACCGGTTCTCCCGCCATCGCAGACGGGGATGCCGCTTGGCCAAGGCGACCTCACCATCAAGGTGAAGGGGATTGATGACGTATTGATTTACCGCGCCAAGTGCTGTAACCCGATTCGCGGCGAAACAATCGTTGGGTACATCACACGCGGCAAAGGGATCGCCGTGCACTCCGTGCAGTGCCCGAATGTGCAGAGCCTGATGTACGACGTGGAGCGGAGAATCGACGTCGAGTGGGCGCGCAGCGGTTCCGATCCGCTGCCAGTCAAGCTGGTGGTTTATACCGATGACCGGCCGGGCATTCTAAGCCAGTTGACCTCGATTTTGTTTGCTGAAGAAACCAACATCACCAGCCTGGAAGCGCGGGCGGATGAAAGCCGCAGCGACAACAGCGCTATCGTTGACATCACCGTAAGCGTCCGCGATAAGAAGCAGTTGGAGCGCGTCGTATCCGCCTTTCGCCGCATCCCAGGCGTGCGCGATATTGAACGCGTACAGCACGCGCCGTAAGCCTTACTTATGAACGACTCACCCGTGATTGCCGCCGCAGACCCCGAGCATATCGCCATCTCGAAGTCGGCGGGAATTAAGATCGATTGGAAAGATGGTCATCACAGCGACTATTCGCTGGAGTATTTGCGCGATGAGTGCCCCTGCGCCAGCTGCACAGGCTCCCATGGCACCGAGCCACAGAAAACGAACTACGTCCAGCAGAACCCTTTCCAGATGTACAAGGCGAGGCTGAAAATGGAGTCGGTGGAATCGGTGGGGCACTACGCCGTACGCATCCACTGGAATGACGGACACAGCACAGGCATTTATTCCTTTGACCATCTCAGGAAGATCTGCCCTTGCGTGGAGTGCCGGGCAGCAGCCAGTCACGAGGCCGCTCTACAGTAGCCGGAAATTCACTTCCACAGTGGCTTCCGTTGCTACGGCGTGGCCGTCTTTCATGCCCGGCTTGAAACGCCAGCGTTGAACGGCTTCAATCGCCTTTTCATCCAGTCCGAGGCCCAGCGGCCGCACCACGCGTATGTTTCGAGGCATGCCTTTTTCGTCGACCACGATCATCAAGACGACCGTGCCTTGGAACTTCGCTTTACGGGCTTCTTCGGAGTACTCCGGCTCAACCTTCATCAGGATGGCCGGCGCAGAAACGCTGCCGCCGATGCGGTAGACGCCACCGCCCATACCACCACCCTTACCGTTGCCAAATCCGTTACCATCGCCGTTGCCGATACCGCCACCGTGCCCCGAACCAAGGCCATTCGATCCCGGGCCGCCCGAGAACGGCAGGTTTTTGGAATTGGGATCACCGTACTGATCCATATCGATCTTGGGCGCCTCGGCAGTAATTGTCGGCGCAACAGGCAGTAGCGGCTTCGGCGTAGTCACCTGCGTTGGTGGCATGAACTGCTTGGGCGCGAACTTGGGCGTCGTCCCCTTACTCAATGGCTCAGGCTGCTTCATGCCACCGCCACCGCCACCGCCGGCCTTTTCGAGCTTGGGCGGCAACTTCGGTTTATACGGCTGCAGATCGGGCGCGATCAGGGTGACGTGCTCTTTAATTGCTTTCTGAATCGTCTTGTTCGTGAACAGCAGGAAAAGAAGCACAACAGCGATTACTTCCAGACCGATCGCCGTGGCGAATGAGAGCGAACCCTGCTTCTTGTTGGAACTCCAGATTTCCGGAACTTCAACTGCCTTCGAGGTCACTTCGAGGGGTGGCAATTTCCGGGGACTGATCAAGTCTCTGACGCCCTCGAACAAGCGACTTGTACCACGGCACCTCCATCTCCTCGGCGGAGGTATGGAACTCGATGGGCCGGGAAGTCAACTCGAGGGGCGGCAGCTTCGGGGGATTGATCGTCTCTTTGAAATTACGAAGGGCGGACTTGAACCACGACTCGTCGAGCGTAGGCGTTAAGAGATGGCTTAGGTTGTCTCCCGACTCCTGGGCCTGCTCTTGGGGCAATTCTTTCTCACCTATTTCATTCAACGTCACAGCTCACCCTATGTCTTCTTCCAGCTGGGTTATAAGGCTCGTTCGACCTGCTATCAACTGATCAGACGCCACTGGAACAATCGCCGTTGCAGACAATTCGAGAGAGTCCGGCCAGCATCCACTGAGTTTAGCACTCTAAAAGGCAGGCCGTTCCAGGAGAAAGTCCTCCGTCCGACGCCACATCAGGTCTAGTACGTCGGTCAACTCGTGTCCTGAATCCATACGAAAAAGCCGAATGTTCGGATGAGTCTCCTGCTGGTGGACCGAGAACTCGATGGGCACAACATCGTCGCGAAGCCCATGAAACAAAAGGGTTGGTTGAGAGAACGACGGCAATGGGGCGTAGTTCTTCGCATCCGCCAGGAACTGGTAGCCGATCGGCATTTCACGGCCGGCGCCATAGTGAAAGACGGCTATCTCGCCATTTCGTTCCCATTCATCCAGTTGGCCGGTGGTCATCTGGGATGTCCATCGTTCGTACAGGTTGAAGGCAGGCGCCATGAGGATAAGCCGGGCAATTTCCGGATGTTGAGCTGCTAGTAGAGCTGCCAGATAACCGCCCAGGCTCGATCCCATCACCAGCGCACCTTCCGCGGGAAGCAGGGCCTCCACAAGCGCCAGCTGGCGGGTAAGCGTCAGACCCCGGAAATCGCCCTGGTCCAGGGCAGGCGCCTCGAAAGGGACGCCCAGAGCCGCGAACTTTTCGCCGAAGAAACGGGCCTTGCGGGATGAAGGACTGGACGCAAACCCGTGCAGATAGATGACGCGCATTAGGAAAGTCGCAGCGGACTACTGCGGCAGTGGCCTCTCTCCATTTGCGCACAACCGCCTTCCGGCCTCGTTTGTCCTCCAGGTCGGTTTATCTGTGGGTGCCTACAAAAAGTGGCCGAAATGCCGAATCCGGCCCTGGAAGGCTTGCCTTAAATTGGTGGGACCGCTAGAATCAATCGTTTTGAAGCATTACTACGCCGCATCGCATCTCCCGAAGACGCCCCCCCTTTTTTTTGTTTGAGGTAGGTTAGATTGTAGCCGGGTTTGTCGTTCCGGGCCGAGCTGTGCGCGCAAAAGAGAAGTGGTTAGGAGGATTTCATGGCCGTTGAACAGAAAGTAAAGCAAATCATCGTCGAGCAGTTGGGCGTGGACGAGAACCAGGTAGATGCGAGTGCTTCCTTCGTGGACGATCTGGGGGCCGACTCCCTGGACATCGTCGAACTCGTGATGGCCTTTGAAGAAGCGTTTGACATCGATATCCCTGACGAAGACGCAGAGAAGATTCAAACCGTAAAGCAGGCCGTCGACTACATCGAAGCCAAGGCGAAAAAATAAGCGCTGTTGGAGCGTCGCGCTGTTCGCGCGCAGACGCCAAGGGAGAATTTCGTGCCGCGAAGAGTCGTAGTCTCGGGAGTCGGACTGCTGTGTTCAGTTGGCAACGGCACCGATGAGTCCTGGGAAGCAATCCGTGCCGGTAGGAACGGGATAGGCCCGATTACCCAATTTGACCCCACCGAGTTTAGCTGCCGCATTGCCGGTGAGGTGAAGAACTTCGATCCGCTCCAGTTCGTGGAGAAGAAAGAAGTCAAAAAAATGGCTCGGTTTATTCAGTTCGCCATGGCCGCCAGCGAGTTTGCGATGAAGCATGCGGGACTGGATCGTGGCGGCTACGAGGAGGAGCGAACCGGCGTATACATCGGCAGTGGTATCGGCGGGTTCGAGGTAATCGAACGTGAGCACAAAATCCTTCTGGAGCGCGGCCCAAGCCGCATATCCCCCTTTTTCATTCCATCCTGCATTGTCAACTTAGCCAGCGGATATGTTTCCATTCGCTATCACGCGAAAGGCCCGAATTCGGCTACCGCCACGGCCTGCACTACCAGCGCTCATTCCATCGGCGATTCGTTCCGGCTGATCCGGCACGAGGACGCCGACATCATGATTTGCGGTGGAAGCGAAGCGTGCATAACGCCGATGGGCGTCGGAGGCTTCGCCGCCATGCGGGCGCTCTCAACCCGCAACGACGAACCTGAGAAGGCTTGCCGGCCGTGGGATAAACAGCGGGATGGCTTCGTTGTCGGCGAAGGAGCGGGCATTCTGGTTCTCGAAGAACTGGAACATGCGAAACAGCGCGGCGCGCGCATACTGGCCGAGATCGTCGGCTATGGGATGAGCGCTGATGCATACCACATCACGTCGCCTCCGGACGATGGGGACGGCGCATTCCGAGTGATGCGGAATGCCCTGCGCGACGCCAACATCAGCCAGACGGATGTCCAATATGTGAATGCCCACGGCACATCGACGGCGGTCGGCGACCGTGCCGAGACGATCGCTGTGAAACGAGCGTTTGGCGACCATGCCTACAAATTGGCGGTCAGTTCCACGAAGTCCATGACCGGCCATTTGCTGGGCGGGGCGGGCGGATTGGAAGCGGGCATCACGGTGCTGGCAATTCGCGATCAGATCGCGCCCCCGACGATCAACCTCGATGAGCCTGACGAGGACTGCGATCTTGACTACGTCCCAAAAGTTGCGCGTCCCCTGGCAATCGAGCATGCGCTCACGAACAGCTTCGGTTTCGGCGGCACGAACGGGTGCCTGATCTTCAAAAAGTACGCCGAATAATTCGGGTTCCGATACCGCTGAAGACCTCTTGGGGTAGCCGCTCAGCGGGACCTGGTCGACGAGGAAGCCCATTCGTCAACTCGACATTCCGTAGAATTAAAAGGAAAGCAGACGGAGCCCTACGCCATGCCTTGCTCTGGAGCCTTCCGCGATTCCGCTGGACGAGAGGCGCGCGGGGCATTCCGAAATTGCCCATGAAAATTATCGTTTCCGTGAAGCAGGTTCCAGCCCGCGATTCGAACCTTCGCATTGACGAGCGTGCCAAGTGGCTGGACGAATCCGACCTCAGCTTTGAGATCAACGAACCGGACGCCTACGCTTTGGAAGAAGCGTTGCAATTGAGAGAGTCCGCCGGTGGCGAAGTGATTGTTGTTTGCGCCGGGCCGGATCGGGCAGCGTCCACCATTCGAGAAGCGTTGGCCAAGGGCGCCGACCGCGCAATTCACATCGTCATTCCCGAGGGAACACGCCTGGACGCACTGGCGACGGCGCGAGTTCTCAGTTTGGCTATCAAAGCCGAGTCTCCCGATCTGGTGCTGACCGGCCTCCAGTCCGACGATCTTGGTCTTGGTCAAACAGGCGTGGTGCTGGCGGAATTGCTCGGCTACGCGCACGCCACCATCATCATGCAGGTTGTGGTCTCAGGTCAGTTGCTGCGCGTCAAGCGCGAGCTCGAAGACGGGTGGTTTCAGCACCTCACGTTGCCGATGCCGGCCGTACTCGCCATTCAGTCGGGTATCAAGAAGCTACGCTACGCCACCCTGATGGGAATCAAGAAAGCCAAAACGAAGGAAATCAAGATCGTCACGGCCGCCGAAGCCGGCGGGGAACGCGCTCCTGGTTCCTCCATCGATCGTGTTTACGCCCCGCAGCGCTCCAAGACAAGCCAAATCTTCACCGGCCCCCCTGATCAAGCAGTCGCGCAGCTCGTCCAGAAACTGAAGTTCGAAGCGAGGGTCCTTTGAGCGTTCTCGTTGTTCTTGAGCAGCGTGCCGGCGCGTTCAACCGGATGTCGTTTGAGACCGTCGCAGGCGGTAGCAAAATTGCCACAGCCCTTGGGTTGCCACTGGAAGGCGTGGTCCTCGGGCACGGCGTCGAATCGCTTGCGCAACAGGCTACGGCGCTGGGGTTTACCAAAGTGCATGCGCTTAATCATGAGTACCTCGCCAGCTATACGGCAGAGGGCTACACGGGTGCGCTTGAACAGTTCATCCGCGCAACGCAGCCGCAGTTCGTCCTTTTTCCGCACACCTACCAGGTCCGCGACTATGCGCCCAAACTGGCCACGCGATTTGTGCGGCCACTGATCAGCGACGTGGTTGATATCCGGATCGAGGGTGGCCTGCCGATATTCGTACGGCAGCTCTTCCAAGGCAAGCTCAATGCCGACGTGCGATCCACCGTAGGCCCGCCAATCTTCGCATCCTTGCAGGCGGGCGCGTTCCGCGCCGCTGAGCTTCGCGCCGCGGGGCCGGGTGATGCGACTGCTACAGTAGAAACCTTCGCCGTTGCACTCAGCCTGGCAGATATACGCACCAAGGCAGAAGAACCGTTCCGCGAGGCGCAGCGCTCGGTCGACCTGTCGGCGGCGGATATTATTGTTTCCGTTGGCCGTGGAATCAAAGAGAAGGAAAATCTGCCGATAGTGGAAGAACTCGCTGCAGTGCTGGGAGCCGAACTGGCGGCTTCCCGGCCGATCTGCGATAACGGCTGGCTGCCCATGGAGCGGCAGGTGGGCAGTTCCGGCCAAACGGTGGCGCCCAAAATGTATTTGGCCGTCGGCATTTCCGGCGCCATACAGCATTTGGTCGGCATGAAGGGCGCCAAGACGATTGTGGCGATCAACTCCGATGAGAACGCACCCATCTTCGAAATTGCCGACTACGGCGTGGTCGGCGACCTGTTTCAGGTTGTGCCCGCTCTCATCGAACAGATAAAGAAAGTGAAAGCATAATTTGATGAGGATTCGATCGTCGCGAGCCCTGTTCATCCTGTGTGTAAGTCTCAGCCTCGGCTTTGCCTTAACCAGTTGCAAGACTTCCGTATCCAGCGACGTGGCCGCAACCGTGAATGGCCGGCCGATTACCTATCCGGAGCTCGAACGCCAAATGGCAACCCAGGGCCCCGACACGTTGGGCAGCCAAACCGGCGATCAGGCCTTCGAATACAAACTCGAGACGCTTCGCGCCCTGATCGACAACGAGATTCTGTTGCAGCGCGCGGAGAAGGCAGGTTTGATCGCCGTCGACGCGGACGTCGAGGCCAAGTTTAATCAATTGCGCGCGCCCTATACGCAAGAGGATTTTCAAAAGCAGCTCAAGATGCGCCAGATGTCGGAAGCGGACTTCAAGGCGCAGCTACGCAAAGACCTTAGCATTGAGAAGCTTTTCAACAAAGAGATTGGCTCTCACATTTCGATCTCCGATGCCGACGTGGCCGCGTACTACAACGCCAATAAGCCGAGCTTCAATCTGGCGGAGCCGCGCGTCCATCTGGCGCAGATCCTGGTAACGCCCACTCCCGATCCGAACGTCCACAACCTCAAGAAGGACAAAGCTCAGACTGAGGATCAGGCCAAAAAGAAGATGGCCATGATCGAAATGCGCCTTCGTCAGGGAGAGGATTTCGGAGCGCTTGCCCAGAACTACTCCGAAGATGCCAAGTCGTCTCCGAACGGCGGCGACTACGGATTCATTCCCGAGTCCGCCCTGACGGAAGCGAATGCAGAGTTGCGGAAAGCAATTCTAGCGTTGCCCTCCGGTGGTGTGAGTCCCGTAATTCACACGCCGGAAGGCTACCGGATTATCAAAGTGATTGCCAAGGAACCGGCCGGACAACGCGAATTGAACGATCCCCGGGTCCAAGAGAGCATTCGGACGCAGCTTTTCAATTTCAAGGATCAGTTGCTGAAGGATGCGTTCATTGAAACGTCGCGGAACGAAGCCAAAGTGGTCGACTATTTCGCGCAGAGCATTCTGAGCAACCGCGACAAGCGTTAGCCGCAGCCTTAAGCTTAAGACACTGCTGAAAAGGCCATCGCCTCTCGAGCGCTAACTAACTTAAGAGAGGCGTCCTCTCGGGCCGTCAATGCGTCATCCTCTGGAAGAATGCTAGGCTTGGTTGGAAAGTCAAGACTGCCTAGAACGCGGCTTCCCACTCGAGCGAGCACCTTCCATGCGTGGCCGTTTCCGTTCAAGTAGGCTATTGGCGGATGACAGACGATTAACCGGGCATCGGAGCGCGTACTTGGGATCTTGTTCGAACGTTCGCTCTTCACCAAGGTCAATTGCGTTTCGCAATTTCCGTTTCATCAACCGGCTCGCGCCCCCAAAGACATGCAACACAGGCATCAATTCCACGACCGTGTCGCCGACCGCCACGACCATCTCGACGATTCCACCGGACAGCTGGGCCAACTTCACCGACCCGCTGACGCCGACGGCTTGTACCGAGCGTGGCCGTCCGTAGTGAGTCAGCGTCAGGGTTTGAGGTAGGGCGCGAAAATCGTCCGTTACGGTGGATCGGGCCGGTCGTGCGGCGGCTTTCATTCGGCGTGCGTGTCGGGCGGACACTTGTCCCGCAGCGCTTTGCCCATCGCCACAAGTTCGGCTCGAGCAGTGTGTCTGAAAGGCCGGGATCTCAATTTTGGCAGGTTGCCGGGACTTCAGTTCACCAACTTTGGTTGTTTTGTTCACGGCAGACACTCCGTTCCGGCACCGACTGCCGTCGATGTTACCAAAAGGAAATGGCGAGACAACAATATTGGAAGTTGCGACAGTGTCCTCTTTTACTGGGTTTCGGAATGCCAGATTAAGAACGATATACGGCGTTGAACGAAGCCGCCGGAGGCGGCGGACGCTGCGCGTGGGCGTAAGCCTGCGGAGTTGTGGAGCGGCTCGCAGCGGATGGTGAAACAGGAATATTGTGAGTCACAAGGAGGTGTCCCTGTGACCCATCTACGAAAAACGATGCTGGAAGAACTCCAGCTTCGCAACCTATCCAAGCTTACTTGCGAATGCTATGTGCGCGTGGTGGAGGAGTTCTCCCGGTACCACCACCGCCCTCCCGACCAGTTAGGACCGGAGCAGATAAGGCAGTATCAGGCGCATCTGTTCATAGACCGGAGGCTCGATGCCAATACCGTCGCCCAGCACCTTTCGGCTCTGCGGTTCGCAGTATTCAGATGATGCTGGGCCACGCGGATCTGGAGACGACGACCGTGTACCTGCACTTGTCGCGGCGTCATCTGCAGTCCACCCCCCAACCCACTCGAGCAGATCAGCCTGCCGAATCCCACGCCACTGACGCGCTTTCGGAAGAAGCGGAAACCCGAATGACTGGGCCTGCCGTGGAGGTGGCCGATATACTCCGCGAGCAAGGTGATCACTTCCTGGAACAGAGTCCGTGGTTGAACGTTCAGCAACTGTCGGTGCTGCGTGCCATCACCCGCTGTCGCACGGCGGCGCTGGGCGGGCACATCGACGCCTCGCTCTACGAAAGCTCTATCGAAGGGGAAAGCTCTGTCTTCCGGGCCGACGGCCGAACTCAAGAATCGTAGGCACTTTGCCCGCTTCGTTGATTCGCTGTTCCAGAAAGCGTGGATCGTCTATGCCAAACCGGCCTTCGGCGGGCCGGCTCAAGCACTTCGCTATCTCGGCCGTTATACCCATCGCGTCGCCATCAGCAATCATCGCCTGTTGGCCTTCGATGGCGAACAGGTCACGTTCCTCTGGCGAGACTACGCGCACGGCAACCAGCAGCGCACCATGACTCTTTCGGCCTGCGAGTTTCTGCGCCGCTTTGCGCAGCACATCCTGCCGCGCGGCTTTATCCGTATCCGGCACTTCGGATTTCTCACCAATACCCGTCGAACGACGCTGCTAACCCTCGCACGTCAGTTGATCGGCGCCGAATCAAGTTGCTCTGAGGTCGGCCGGAACGAGGTCTCTATTCGCGCAACGTGGCGCTGTCCACGCTGCCGTTCGCCAATCTGAACTTGACTCGCGTAATCTCGTCGGCTTAAGCTAAGAATTCTTGGTATGGGACGGAAGGCGCAAAAGAACGATTCGCTGCCCGGGTCACTGGACATGTTAATTCTGCGGACGCTGTCGCGGCGCGACCTCCATGGATACGGCATAGTCCAGTTCATTCAACAATCGTCCGACAATGAGCTCCTCGTCGAGGAGGGCTCGCTGTACCCCGCTGTCCAGCGGCTGGAGCTCAACGGCTGGATCGAGGGTGTGTGGGGCGTGACCTCGAACAATCGGCGGGCGCGAATCTACAAGATTACTGCGGCTGGCCGCAAACAGCTGGCGGTTGAAACTCGGAAATACGCGAAACTCACGCTGGCAATCTCCCGTGTGATGGGAGCGGAGTGACGGACATGTTGATACGACGGCTGAAGTATTGGATGGAGACCGCCAGGCGCAGTGAGTCGCTGCGCGACGAAATGGAACTCCACCTTGGGGAGAAGGCTGCGGAACTGCAGGCAGACGGTATGACGCCGGAGTGCGCAAGGGCTGAAGCGCGCCGGCGATTTGGCAACGTCGGGCTGAAGCAAGAAGAGTCACGGGAGATTTGGATGACCCGGGTTTTGTCGGAACTTGGACAGGACATTCGCTATGGATGTCGCACCATGGCCGGCAACAAGGCATTCAGCGCTCTGGCGGTCTTGTTGCTTGCGCTCGGCATCGGCGCCAACACTACGATCTACAGCTTGATGGAGTCGATTCTGTTGCGCTCGCTGCCGGTGCCCGATCCCGAGTCGCTGGTGGTCTTAAATTGGCATAGCGGGCCTCCCCAGAACGCCAACAAGGAATGGGTCCACGTCATGCACGGGGTACAAGGCATTCTCTGGCCGGGCAACAAAGGCACCATGGTCAGTGGGATGTTCCCGTACGGCGCGTTCGAGACGCTTCGCGAAGAGAATCCCGTCTTTTCCACGCTCTTCGGATATTTCAATGGACTAACCCGTACCCTGGCCATCCGCGGGCAGGCCACAAGCGCCAGCACGGAGTACGTCACCGGCGAGTATTTTCGCGGCCTGGCCGTGTCACCGGCCGCGGGACGTCTGATCGACTCCGAAGACGACCGTCCAGGCGCAGCCTCGGTCGCGGTGGTCAGCTTTGCGACCAGCCAGCAACGCTTTGGGGGACCGTCGAGTGCGATTGGACAACCGGTTCTTGTCGATAATGTGCCCTTCACGGTGATTGGCGTGGCGCCGCCGGAATTCTTCGGGGTCGATCCGGCGGTGGCCCCGGACCTCTATCTTCCGTTGCACACGAATCTGCGCGTGGAGGGTGCCGGAGCGGCTCGTATGTATCCCGACGGAAACTTCTACTGGATCGAAATGATGGGCCGTCTGCGTCCCGGCCTAAGCATGGCCCGGGCGCAAGCAGCGCTGGCTCCTCGTTTCCATCAATGGGTTGCCGCCACCGCGACGACCGACGGCGAGCGCGCCAGACTGCCCGCGCTGATTCTGAATCCCGGCGCCGAAGGTCTGGGCAGCCTGCGCCGCCAGTATTCGAAGCCTCTGTACGTACTCCTGGCGATGGTGGGATTGATCCTGGCGATCGCGTGCGCGAACATCGCCAATCTGCTGTTGGCAAGGGCCGCCGCGCGACGCCGCGAAATGGCGGTCCGGCTCAGCCTGGGAGCAGGACGGTTCCGCGTCGTGCGGCAGTTGCTTACCGAGAGTGTGATGCTGGCGTCGCTCGGCGGAGCATTAGGGGTCTTGTTTGCAATCTGGGGCGTGCGATCCCTGACGCTTCTGCTCTCCAACGGGCAGCAGAACTTTACACTGCACGCGGAATTGAACTGGAACGTGCTGGGCGTGATGGCGGCCCTCTCAGTGGTTTGCGGCCTCTTATTTGGCCTCGCTCCAGCGATTCAGTCGACGCGTCCGGACGTCCTGCCCGCGCTAAAGAATAGCCAAGGGAGCGGACCGCGCCGCCGCGCGCAGCATGTGCTGGTGGTCGCCCAAATCGCGATCTCTTTTCTCATCCTGGTCGCCGCCGGCCTGTTTGTCCGGACACTCAACAACCTCCACTCCGTCCAACTGGGATACGCTCGCGAGAACATCCTTCTGTTCTCGTTGAATGCGCGCCAGGCCGGGCATCGCGACCCGGAGATGACCACTTTTTACGCAAACCTGCGCAAGCGCTTCGAATCGATCCCCGGCGTGAGCAGCGCGACGCTTTCGCAATCCTCGATCATCAACGCCGGCCGCACCGGGCAGGCAATCAGGGGGCCGATGAAGATCGGCGCTGTTACCCTCGTAGACGCGCACGTCATGGCCGCCGGACCGCGTTTCCTCACGACGATGCAGATTCCGATCATGGCCGGGCGTGAGATTGACGACCGCGACCAACCGGGCTCCACGCCGGTTGCAGTGATCACCGAGGAGCTGGCGCGAACTTACTTCGAGAACGAGAATCCGGTGGGCAGGCGCATCACGCTCCCCGACGAGAAGCGCGATCTGGAAGTCGTCGGCGTGTCGGCTAACCTGCGGTACGGTGGTCTGAAAAATGAAGAGGAGAGTGCAATGACCGTGTTCGTAGCGGCCAGCCAGTTTTCTCCGGACCGAATAACCTACGCGCTGCGCACTGCGGGTGATCCGCTGAGATTTGTTCAGAGCGTTAATGAGATGGTGCGGGAGGCAGATTCACGCATACCCGTCACAAACGTGGTCACTCAGGCAGCGGAAATCGACCGGACGATCAGCCGGGAACTCACGTTCGCGAAATTGTGTACGTGTTTCGCGGTTCTCGCTCTCCTGATCGCGTGCGTGGGACTCTACGGGACGATGTCCTACAGCGTCGCGCGGCAGGTCGGGGAGATTGGAATCCGTATGGCTCTGGGCGCGCAACGCGGCGCCGTGGTATGGATGGTTCTGCGCCGCGTTCTGCTACTGGCGGCGGTGGGACTCGCGATCAGCCTGCCTGCCTCGTTGATTGGGACCCGGCTTGTCAAATCGTTTCTGTTCGAGACCCAGCCCAATGATCCGGGAACCCTGGTGCTGGCCGGTGTCGTCCTCCTAAGCGCCGCGATTCTCGCTGGTTATGGGCCGGCAAGGCGAGCGTCCCGAATTGATCCATTGGCAGCTCTGCGGCACGAGTAAGAGATGGTCCTTGGTACCGCAACGAAGGATGAAAATGTTCCCCGCCCGCGCACACTGATCATGGAAGCCGCTCGCGATAGAGGCCGAGCTACACGGCAGTGCGATCGTTAGTTGAGTTCCGGGGATGGTTCCACAGTTCGCGACTGAATGGTCGCAGTAGTTTGTCGGAGGCCAGCAGATTTGGCGGTCAGCCCAATGGAACCGGCGTTGCGCGACGTGCGGACGACAACGAGGGCCCGGCCCTGAAAGAGTTTGCGCTGATTCGCATGATAGGAGGCCGGGTCTTCTCCGTCTCCGTTGCCTACGGCCTCGATGCTGGCAGGACCGCTGACTGAGAACTCGACCGGTTGGGAGGCGTGGAGTTGAGGGCGGCCTTCCGCGTCGACCGCTTCGACAGTGATGAACGAGAGATCGTCACCGTCGGCGAGAAGCACGCTTCGATCGGGTGTGAGGCGCAACGTGGTCGCTTCCCCGGAGGTTGTAAGAACACTCTCCGCGACAGGGTGATTGGCGCGCAGGCCGATGGCCTTGAGTGTGCCAGGTGAGTACGGGACGGAGAAGGTAGCTTTGAATTCCTGATCGCGAGTGGTCGGCTGCTCGCCGATCAGCTTGTCGTTTAAGTACAGGCGAACTTTTTCGGCGCCCGAGTAAACCTCCACCTGCAGATTCTTTCCTTGCTGGCCGGGCCAAGTCCAGGTTGGCAAGGTTGGATAGGTGGCCCACATGGCGGCGACGATTTGTTTACCATCAGGTTCGGGCAGGCGGACGGTTGCATAGACGCGATCGCCACCATTCCAAATGATGTCGCGATAATATGACTGCGGCTTGCGATAGCCGGTGAGATCAATATCGCCGCAAACCGCCGAGTGCCACGGAAAGTTGTGAACCATCACAGCCATGACGGCTTGCATGACAGGATCTTTGGGTGCTTCGGACATCATGGCTGACATGTCGACGCCGTTGGCCATGCCCAGGAACATTTTGTCAACCATGGCGGTGCTACTCATCGCACCTGCAATTTGTACGGCTTGCTTAGCCTGCTCGGGAGTGGCATAAGACCAAGCCCCGATGCCCGATTCACCAAGGTAATCGATCGCAGTCCAGGTGAGATCGCCAAGCACGTAGGGATTGTCGTGACTAATCTTCCACAAGCGGAATGCGTTGGCGGGCAAAGACTCGGTGGTGAGCATGATGCGGGAGGGAAGTTTCGTATGGTCGTCGGCATAGCTATTTTGAAGGCTGTAGTTGTAGCCGGTGATATCAAGTTGGGAAAAGACGGCCGCTGCGTTCGGTGATGTGGTTGAGCCGGGAAACGCGAGTGTGAGTGGGCGAGTATTGTCGAGGGAACGGACCTGATCAGCCAATTTCTTCGCCAGGTCATGACCCTTTTCCAGTTCGAGTTCCGGGATTTCGTTGCCGATGCCCCAGATGATGACGGAGGGATGATTGCGGTCGCGCAGCACCATGCCGGAGATGTCGTGTTTCCAGGAGTCGTCGAAGTTGGTGCCGTAATCGAACTTGACCTTGTGTGCCTCCCAGACATCGAATGGTTCATCTAAGACAAGAAGGCCGAGGCGATCGCACGCACCGAGGAAAGCGGGCGAAGGGATGTTGTGGGCGGTGCGGACGGCGTTGTGGCCAGCCACTTTGAGCAACTCTACTCTGCGTTCTTCCGCTCGATCGAAGGCTGCGGAGCCGAGCGGACCATTGTCATGATGGACGCTGCCACCCGTGAGCTTGATGGATTTGCCGTTGAGCAGCAGTCCTTTTTCAGCCGACCATGTGAGCGAGCGAATGCCGAAGGTTGTCGTTACCTGGTCAATCGGTTGGCCATTGCTCATCACGCGTGTGACTGCGCGGTAGAGAGTGGGAGACGAAGGAGACCAGAGGGCAGGGTTCGGTACAGCAACCTCTTGGGTGAGTTGCTTGTCGATAGCGGAAGTGCCTTCGATCGGAGACTCCGCAGCGCCCACGATGTTGCCGATGGAATTGACTAGATCGGTTCGTAGAGCCAGCTTGGCCGCGGTGGCTGATGGCATTTGAATCGTGGTGCGGACTTGAACCTTTGCGGAGGCTTCGGAAACTTCCGGCGTGGTAACAAAGACGCCCCAGTGAGCGACATGAATAGGATTGGTTACAACCACACGAACGTGCCGATAGATTCCAGATCCGCTATACCAGCGGCTGTTGGGCTGAGCGGAGTTATCAACGCGGACGGCGAGAACGTTGCGGCCCGCCAAGTTTAGCGAAGGTGTCAGATCGAGTTCGAAACTCGTGTAGCCATATGGCTCGGCGCCGATTTTTTGTCCATTTAGGTAGATGGTGGCGTTCCGGTAGATACCATCGAACTCTATGGTTACGTGCTTGCCCTTCCAATCGGACGGTGCGTCGAAGGCCTTACGGTACCAGGCGACGCCGTTTGCGAAGAAACCGCCCCCTGCACCAGAAGGATTGTTTTTGTCCGGCGCTGTTTCGATGCTCCAATCGTGCGGCAGTTGAACGGTACGCCATGTTGCGTCTGAGAACGAGAGGGCTTCTGCGCCGCTGGGATCGCCGAGTGAGAACTTCCATCCGGAATCTGCCGCCAGTGAGAGCCTGGGCGAACTCGCGGCTGCCGCGCCGGCAGGGACGAATGAGATCAGGATTGCAAATAGCGACAAGATCAGACGCAGATGTAATTTCACGATGACTTCCTTCGGGGGTTGCGTTTGCGCTGCTGGAGTTGTTTGGTCGGCTTGGCGCTTGCTGCCTCTGGGGCGCGCAAGCCGAGGATGATCAGACGGATGGTTTCGCGGAAGAGTCGATCGATGGGCTGTCCGTATTCGATTTCAACTTTGTGTCCTAGCGACGCGAGACGACGCTGCGCTCCAATGGCAGCGTTCATGACGGCGTGCATCGTAAGATTCGGATCCAGGTCAGGACGTAGAGAGCCATCGGCAACACCGTCCCGAATCAGCTTGCTGAAGTAGCGAAAGCCACGCGGAACCAGTTGTGCCTCCAAGGTCAGAAGGCGCTCAGCCGGCCAGTCTCTGGCGTATAGAGCATCGAATTGCGCCATGAAACGCACCGTGGACGGGTTGTTCTCAAGTTCATCTGCCATGAACTCGAGTAGCGCTGTAATCTTCGCAAGGCCACTGGCCGCACCCTGGACGAGTTGATCTGCGCGTTCGGCGGACACTTTGAACAGGTCACTCACCAGCGCCCAGACGATATCGTCCTTGTTGGAAAAATATTGGTAAACGGTTGACGCTCGAACGCCGCTTGAGGAGGTGATGTCCGCCATGCTCACGCGATCTGTACCGCTCTCGTCAAAGAGTTTTTCGGCAGCGTCAAGAATGCGGCGGCGCTGGCGTTCGCGGTGGGCATGATAGCCGTTCAGCGCCGGTTCTCGTGTTGTTGTTCGAGGCATCAGTTTAGCAAAACGTAAGAGCAGTTCAATTTCGAATTACTATAACGAATTCAGTCTACGCCTCGCTTTTCCGGCTGTCAACTCGACATGCCGGGTTTTTCCTTAGCACGCTGGTTGCCCGGCCCAGCAAAGTTTTGTATCGGCTAGGCTTAGGCCCATAGTGCTTCCGGACTATACTGGGGACTCTCCGAGATAGAGTGTGTGCCGCTGATCCCATTTCGCCCGGGTAGATGACATGAAGAATGCTAGTACTTCGACGTTGAGGCTAACAGCCTTCCTGCTCGTTGCGGTCGTCGCTACCGCTCAGCAGCGGAAGCCGCGGGTCGTCATTACGGCGGATCCGGAACTGGACGACAACAACACGCTCATCCGCGCGATACTCTACAGCTCGGACGTCCAGATCGAAGGATTGGTGTATGCCGGCAGCACCTTTCATTGGAAGGGTGATGGCAAGGGAACAACACAATACATCCCCGGGCGCGAATACACCCGGCTCGACTTGTGCCCGTGCATGTCATGGCGCTGGGCGTCAGACGAGCACTTTATCGATGACATCGTCGGCGCATACGCAGCAGTCTACGCGAACCTGAAGGTCCACAATGCAAATTACCCCTCGCCGGCTGAGCTGAAATCGAAGATCAAATGGGGCAATGTTTCATTTGAAGGCGACTACTCTAAGGACACAGAGGGCTCGAACCTTATCAAGTCCCTTCTGCTCGATGACCAGCCGGGCCCGCTTTACGTAACCGCGCAGGGTGGACAAAGCACCATCGCCCGCGCGCTGAAATCGATACACGATCAGTACGCCAACACACCGCAGTGGGAGGCGATTCGGGACAAAGTGTCACAGAAGCTGATCGTCATTCCCTCCGGCGACCAGGATGGAACGTACGCGAGGTACATCCAGCCGAACTGGCCGGAAGTAACGGAGCGGCAGTTGAGCACCATGGACTTCGGCTACTTTGTACGCAAGGGACTGGCGCCGGAAGATCAGGTTTACGTCAGCGCTGCGTGGACGCGGGAGAACATTTCGACCCAGGGTCCTTTGGGTGCGATGTATCGCGTGTGGGGCGACGGCAAACAGATGGTCAAGGGCGACCGCACGGACTACTTCGGGCTGTCCGGCTATACGGGCGATCAGCTTAAGAATATGGGGTACATGGTTTGGATGCCTCCCCAGGAAAGAGGGTCCTTCATCGGCGAGGGCGATACGCCGACATTCCTGAATCTCGTAGACAACGGCCTCCGCGCTTATGAAAACCAGCATTGGAGTGGCTGGGGCGGGAGCAGTCGATCTTCGAACGTGCCGGCAGTAGGGTTAGGTGGCGCTCAGGCCACGCCCGCCAGTCCGGACGATCCAGGGGTTGCGATCGGCCTGGCGCCCGCTGGAAGTACCGCGAACGAGAATCCTAAAACCGCAACTGCAACCGCCCCACCGGCTGCGAGCAGTCCCGGCGCTTCCGGTCCTCAGCCGATCTCAGCAACAAATGTGGCAGCGAATGCCCGATTTTTTGCGGCGGCACAGAACGATTTTGCGACCCGCCTGAAATGGTCGGTGACCCCGAAATTCAGTGAGGCGAACCATGAGCCGAAAGTCAGGATCAAAGGGCCGTCGGAGGTCTCCGTGCGACCCGGTAGCACGGCTCGTCTGGAGGGAGAGGTTTCGGACCCCGATCACAATGCCGTGAAAGTTACCTGGTGGCAGGACAATGCGGCAAGCACTTACTCCGGCGAAGTCCTCTTCTCTGACCAGTCGACGCTGAGCACAAGCTTTCGCGTCCCGAGTGACGCACTGCCTGGCCACACGATCCACGTAATTCTGGAAGCGACTGACAACGGAACGCCGCCGCTCACGCGCTATCAGCGCCTGATCGTGAGAATTGACTAGTTATGCCGTGCTAAAGCGGGTGTCGGATGTTGGCCGGGATGTGTCCGGAATGCACCGACGGCATGTTGCAATCTGGATATACTGCATGGCAGCAGGACACCTATGAGAAGCAACAGACGCCAGTTCGTACAGACACTCGGGACGAGTTCAGCGGGGATCGCACTGAGCTCAACACTCGCTGCAGGATCGCAAAGCCATGCCGCTGAAGGCGCCGATGGGCAGATTCTGCTTGTCGGCGATAACATCGCGCTCACGCAGACGGAATACGGGAAGGTCAGAGGTTACGTGCTCCGGGGCATCTACTATTTCCTGGGGATGCCGTATGGGGCCGATACGTCCGGCGTGAACCGATTCATGCCGCCGCAGAAACCGAAGCCGTGGGCCGATGTTTACCCCGCCCTCTGGTGGGGAAATTCAGCGCCTCAGAACATGGACAAGCGGTATGACAACAAGTTCGCTTCCTTCCGGGACCATTGGAACTATGGCGATGTCAGTGAGGACTGTCTGCGCATCAACGTCCAAACGCCCGGCATCAACGACGGCAAAAAGAGACCAGTGCTTCTCTGGATCCACGGCGGCGGGTTTACCAGCGGCAACGCATTGGAACAGGACGGATACGGCGGCGAGAATTTCTCGCGCTTCGGCGACGCGGTTTTTTGCTCCATCAATCACCGGCTCGGTCCGCTGGGGTATTGCAATCTGGCGGGCGTGGGGGGAGAACGGTTCGCCGTGTCCGGAAACGCCGGCATGCTGGACATTGTGGCGGCGCTGGAGTGGGTTCGCGACAACATCGCCAATTTCGGCGGCGATCCGGGGAACGTCACGATCATGGGGCAATCGGGCGGCGGCGCGAAAGTCTGCATCCTCACGGCCATGCCTTGCGCGAAAGGGCTCTTCCATAAAGCTGTGGTGCTGAGTGGCGCGTCGCTGAAGTCCGGAAACAAGATCTATTCGGAGAATCTCGGTGCAGCGGTGGTGAAGGAAGCGGGCCTGGGGCCGGACGATTTGGCCAAGCTGCAGGCCATGCCTTGGAAGGATTTCTATGCGATCGCCACTCGCGCGCAGCAAGCCATGGCTAAGAGCGCCGGGCCCGCTGCCGGAATGGGGCGTGGATTCAGTCCGGTTGTGGATGGCAAGATTCTGCCGCAGGATCCGTACTATCCGGCGGCCGCACCTTCGGCAGCCAATGTTCCCATGATTGTCAGTTCCGTCCAGAACGAGCAATCGTACAGTTGGGCCGATACCGCGCTGGAGTCGATCACGCTGGAGCAGGTGGTGGAAAAGGTCAAGGCCAGAGCCGGTTTCGGCGCGGGTCTTGGAGACCGGGCACCGGAAGTGGTGGAGTCGTATGTGAAGGCGTTTCCCGGCCGGAAGCCGATCGAGATCTGGTCGCTGGTCAGCAGCAATCGCGAAAACGTGGTGGCGTTGGCGGACGTGAAATCAAAACAGCCGGCCGGGGTTTACGTCGATTGGTTTACCTGGCAGCCTCCGTTGTTCGATAAGCGCATCCGTGCGTTTCATTGCGTGGACATCTGTTTTTGGTTTTACAACACCGACGTGATGCTGACTCACACAGGCGGTGGAGCAACACCAAGGGCGCTGTCGAAGAAGATGGCCAGCGCGTTACTACAGTTCATGAAGACGGGCGATCCTAATGGAGCCGGGCTTCCTGAATGGCCGAGGTATTCGGCGGTTCAGGGCCAGACCATGATCTTCGATAACATCTGCGAGGCGAAGAATGATCCCGACCGAGAGGCCAGGAAAGCACTGCCGGCGTTGACGTAGACCGGTCCAAAGAGAGCGCAAAACGCCTGATAAAGCCGTTTCTGCGACCATGGAAACGGATCGTTCCGAAGCTCACCCTGACGATTGAACCATCTACTTGCAGCGCTGGTCCTAATCAAAGATCCTGCTCAGATCCATTTCCAGCGGCGGATTTGCGATCTGAAGGATCCCGCCTTTGAACTCGCGGAGTCCTTCGGTTTTGGTGATAGTGTAAGCGCGCTTGAAATCGGGGTCGAGAAGCCAGACATGGGTGACACCCTCGGCAATATGATCGTCGCAGCGTTTTTGAACCTCGGAAAAACGCTCGTCACGGATGATCTCGATGCACAGGAACGGGACTCGCGGCTGTGGTTCTTGCAAGTTGAACTGCTCGCACAGCGCGCTCAGATTCGCGCGCTCTTTTCGTTCTTCGTCCGAATAGAAGCGCGCTTTCTCGAATTCATGATTAGCGATGGCGTGCTCCATTCCCTCGACGATGAGATCAATCCGTTTCTGAATCTGCGCCAGCTTTTCGGCGGGAGCCGCTTCCTGGCCCTCTTCGTTTTCTCTCGGTTCATCGGCCGCATAAATGGCGAAGTGGGATGTTCTGTTCGCGACGCCCTTTCGCTTGACCGTCCGCATGCCGCCGCGCACTTCACGCTCAGCAAGCCACTGGTCGAGACGGGCGAAGCAGGCGGACCCGCCTTGCGCAGCCGAAGCTTCCGGTTGTTGCATCTGCTCCCGTACTGAGTCTAGGGTGAGACCTTGCTCGCGTAGCAACTGACCGGCGAAACACACATCCTCGCGCAACAGCCCCAGCAGCAGGTGGTCGGTGCCGATGTGGTTGTGGTTGAGCCGCTGGGATTCCTCAGCCCCATATGCCAGCACACGTTTGCATTCGTGGCTGAGGGGCAGATCCACCGAGGTCGATACTTTCTCCCGTGGCGTCGAGTGACCATCGATCTTTTTGCGGATCGACTCCACAGCCACGTGCGATCGAAGGAATCGGTTCGCCAGCGCCTTGTCCTCGCGCAGCAGCCCCAGCAGCAAATACTCGGTCTCGATATAAGGACTGCCGAACTGGCTGGCCTCATAGCGGGCGAAGAAGATGGATCGCCGGGCCTTTTCGGTATAGCGCTCGAACATATCCGCACTTTACTCCAAAATGATGGCGGACGGAGGAAGTACGAGCTCGTGAGAGCTGATTGGGGCGGCGCTGTTGGGTGGACGAGGCGGCCCGGCAGTCGTCCTCCTCCTGATAGAGCAGCGCCCGGCTGAATGCGAGATACTACCGAGGTGTCATCATGATCGAATCTTCTGATTTTCGGACTAGAAGAATTCCACTCAACCACGGAGGCGGCCTTATGCCCGCCCTCGGCTTTGGCACCTTAATTCCCGACGCAGCCGTGACGATCACTGCGACCAGAGACGCACTGGAAGCCGGATTTCGACACTTCGATTGTGCGGAACGATACCGGAACGAGCGTGAGGTGGGCGAGGCGTTGCGGGCAGGGCCTGCCGCCGGCGGGATTGCGCGCGAAGAGATCTTTGTTACCACAAAGTTGTGGAACACCAATCATCGGCCCGAGCGCGTCGAACCGGCTTTTGATGCGAGCCTGGGCAGACTCGGGCTCAACCATCTGGATCTCTATCTCATTCACACTCCATTTGCGTTTCAGCCGGGTGACGAGCAGGATCCGCGGGATCAAAACGGCACTGTCATTTACGACCGCGGCGTCACTTTGATCGAGACCTGGGGGGCGATGGAGAGTCTAGTGGACCATGGCAGATGCCGGGCCATCGGACTATCTGATATTAGCTTGGACGAACTGTTGCCCATCTACGAGTCCGCGAGAATCAAGCCGGCCGTGGTCCAAGTCGAAGCACATCCGTATCTGCCGGAAACGGAGCTTTTGGAATTCTGCAAGCTGAAGGGCATCGTGTTTTTGGCTTTTGCGCCATTGGGTCACGGACTAAGGCCGGGGCCGCTCGAAGATCCAGTCATTTTGGCAATTGCCGCACGCGTTGGAAAGACGCCCGCACAGGTGCTGTTGGCTTGGGCGGTACAGCGTGGCACGGCTTTGCTGACCACTCCCAGGACTGCGGCCCGCGCGCGGGAGAATTTCAACATCTCCGCTCTTCCGGAAGACGCGCTTGATGAAGTCAATCGAATTCAAACCAGACAAAGGTTCAATGAAGTAGTGAAGACCGGCAGCCCGGGTTTCATTCCACAAGGCAGGTGATCATGCAAGAGGAACAGATAGTGAAGCGCTGAATAAGCACTGGCAGGGCGGGATCAGAGTCAAACATTCTGCTTGGCATTCTCGCGCCACCTGGCAACCAGATCGCGGGCTGCGGCCGGCCACTCTGGAAAGAGGAATTGGAAACCGGTTTCCAACAGCCGGCCTGGCACGACGCGACGGCTCTTGAGTACGAGTTCCGATTCGGTCCGCAACAAGAAGGTGCCCATCTCCAGCATCCATCCCGGCGCGGGCAAGCCGATGCGAATGCCCCACGCGTCACGCAAGGCTCCCATAAAATCGCAATTCGGGAGAGGGTTAGGAGAGGCGAGATTGATGATGCCTGAGAGGTCCTCCCGCGCGATCAGCAGATCCACCGCTCGAACAAAGTCGGCTTCGTGAATCCACGAAATGTATTGGGTGCCTGGCCCTAGCGTACCGCCTAGGCCGTGCCGGACGAGGCCCAAGAGCACATCGAAGACTCCGCTCCGATCCGGGCTGAACGTGATCGCGCTGCGCGCCGCAATCTTCCGAGTCCGCGGCGTAGCAGAAGAGAAGAACGCCTCTTCCCATTGCTTAGCAACGTCGATCGAGAAGTTCCAGGTATCCGGGGTGCTTGGTTCGCCGCCGCCCAATTCGCCGGTGGCTTCGTCCATGGCCCGGTCCAGTGTATGGCGGTAGATGGTGGCAGTGCTGGCGTTGATCCAAAGATGGGGAGGTTGGTTGAGAAATTGAATGACCTGATTCAACAGCAGCGTGCTTCGAATACGTGAGTCGTAAATGGCGCGGCGGTTCTTTGCGCTATACCTGCAATTCACACTTCGGCCGGCGAGATTGATGCACACGTCGCTCTGCTCGAGTTCTGCGAGCCAAGCGCCGGGCGTGAGACCATCCCAGGTCATCGTGCGCCAGGGAGCGGCTTGCAGGGTGCGGCTGAGAACGGTGACTGCATGTCCCCGTGCATGAAAGTGGCGTGCCAGGATACGTCCTACCTGTCCGCTGCCGCCGGGTATCACGATCTTCATCTGGTTCGACTGCCTCCTTCCGACGTAGGTGGCAGATACTCGCCCCACGAGGCGGACTCCGCGATGTGCCGAATGACGGCGTTCCGCTCACGGAGGAGGCCGCGCATGTAACCGCGCAACACCGCAAATTCAGCCAGACGTCCTAAGATTCCAAGCGGCGCGGCGAAGCAGAACACATCTCTCATCCCGGTTTCATCCGGTCCCAAGGACCGGAAGAAGTGATCGTGCTTCATCGATCGGAAGGCGCCCCGAATCATGGTGTCTTGAAAATAAGTCGGCCTCTCCATCGCCGTAATCTCGCTCGTAAGCTCCTGCCGAATTCCAAAGTGCCTGGCCTGCCATGTGACGCGCTGTCCAGGGCCGATCAGGCCGGAAGTAACGCCAGCTAAGGCCACGGCCGCTTCTCCGAAGTGAACGTTGCCCGCGAGATGCACCTCAACGCTTCGCGCCAGATCGAAACATCGTTCAACCGGAGCATGTATCCGCGTCAGTTCTTCCAAGATCACCACGTGCGTTTACTCTCCTGCTCCGCGAGCATCCGAACATGATTCAGGACACGCAGGTGAATGCGATGGATGATTGCGTCGGACCACCATCGCCAGTATTCCGGCGGCCACCGTCCGCGTTGATATCGGGTGGTACCTTCCAGCAGTGTGCGGCCGTTCGACAAGCCCGTCAGCTGGAACTGCCCTCGCCTGGAAACCAAGTATCCGTGCAAATGCTTTGGCGCGATGTGCGCGAAAGGATTCCACTCATTCATCGGAGCCGGACGGGCCGTGACTCGAAACTGCAGCAGGCGGGGCTCGTCCCAGACCTCAATCGGTTCCACGAACGAGCCGGTGGAGAACTCGCAATATCGTATGGCCCCTGGGCCGGTTCCATCGATCCGCGCCCGCTTGGGGCTAGCCCGGTGAGAAAGAACCACTCGCTCGGCTTCGGCATGTCCGAAATAGTTACGACGTGTTTCCAGACCTCCTCCGGGGACGCTGCAACCACGATTGCGGTTCGCACCTCGAACTCGGCCGGCGGAGCCTTCGTGTCCCAGGTCAAGGTGGCCGCCGGAAGCAGGATCAAGACTGTCATGCCCTGCTGAGCTGTGAGATTCGAAGACTGCGCATGATACGCGAGCCATCCTCCCAAGGCGCCGAGGGGCATCGCTAGCGGCAAACACATGACAATGCACAAGAGGCCTTCGAGGCCGAGCAGCAACAAAGAACACGCCGCTGCCGTTACCGCGATTGCGCCCAGTCCTGCCGCTCGCGCTCCCGTCGGCGGGCGAAGTACCCACGTGGCTAGTGCTCCTACACCTAGCGGGAAGAGAATGAAAATCGTCCAACCATAAACGCCCGCCTGCAACAGAGCGATTCCGCGGAAAATCAGGATCAGCAGGAGCACCAGTCCCACCAAACTGCGCGCACGTGGGCTCATAACTTACTCCGTTGTTGCGATTTCGATGATCTGGAGCGCGGTCTTCCTCAATGGCCGCACGAGCGGCAAGGCTGAGAGCCGAATCAAAGCCGCGACACCCTTTGACGCAAGTTCCAGCAAACTCTCGCTCCTGGTCTGATGAGGCGACTCA
Organism: uncultured Acidobacteriaceae bacterium; assembly: GCA_963771305.1. Taxonomy (GTDB): domain Bacteria; phylum Acidobacteriota; class Terriglobia; order Bryobacterales; family Bryobacteraceae; genus CAJCIT01. The sequence goes on along the minus strand of CAVYTS010000022.1, from coordinate 123,008 downwards.
TCGATGACCCAGAAGTAGATGACACCCATCTGGAAGAACCAGAGCACACCTGGCAAGTGAGGCTCGAGGTCGCGCGGAATCCGCACACCACTATCGGCCAGAACGCGCCGAAACCAGGCGATGTCCGCCCGCCGGATCTCCTTCGTTTGCGAACTGAAGGGCGAGAGCGGGTGTCTGGGATCTGCGCCATTTCTCAGGAGAGCCCGCAAGGCGCCACGATTCGGCGCAAAGTGAACTAACTTCACTCGAATCAACTCGCTCAGCCGGGCTGTCAGGCCCTTGGCATGTTCCAATGCCGCCTCGATCTTCGGTTGCATCTCCGCATTCGAGCGTTGGTAGAAGTCCATGACGATGGCCTCCTTGGACGGGTAATAGTAATAAGCTGCGCCCGTGGCTACTTCTGCCTTTTGCGCAATACCCCGCATCGTCGTGTTGTCAAATCCTTCCTCGCGAAAGAGAGCAAGCGCGGCATCCAGAATCCTGAGCCCGGTCTCCTCGGCTTTGGCGGTTACTTTAGCACTCTCAATAGATTTGAACATGTTCAAATCCAAATATGCGCCCGAACTGCCGGACTGTCAAGATGTTTTTGAACGTGTTCAACACCGGCACCCGTATTCTCGCGATCATCCTTTTCTGAGGCTTGCTAGGGATTGAGACTGGTAAACGTGAGCAGCCGACAAGGCTGGAAATCTAGCGGGGTGAAAGTCCCTGTACCGTCAATTGCCTGTATTCAGACGGTTAGCATATCCGGTGCGTGCGGAGGCAACGATGCACGTTCGGCCCGGACGTAAAAGCTCTGGCTGCCCTGTGGCTGTATGCACAGCGGTAGGAACGATCTGGAGAGCGAGCAAACTGGGAGGCCTGAACATAAAGGAATATCTGCAGCCTCGAAAATCACACCGCGAGAAGTTGTATTCGCGGAATGAAGCGGGAAGCCGACCCAAGCGCTTAGTGGGGAAGGCCGCTGACACAGACGAAGAAACAGGTACACGCAGTCTGTGGGACCGCCGGGCTCGGGTTGCTCGGTCATCTTCGGCAAGAACGTCGCGGCGGCGGCGCCCGGCTCCGCACAGGGCCTGTATCTGATCGTCTCCGACATCGAGGCCGCCCGCAAAGAGCTGCTTGGCCGCGGAGTCGCGATCAGCGAGGCGTTCCACACGCCGGCGGCGTGTACGCCGGCCCGGACCAGCCCTACCTGTTTGGGCGGCTCCGCGTGAGCGGTGCGGATCCCGACCATCGCAGCTACCGCACGTTCGCCTCATTCAGCGATCCCGACGGCAACGGCTGGCTGCTGCAGGAGATCACGGCCCGGCTTCCCGGGCGCATCGACTCTGCCACGACTTCATTTAGCTCCGCGGGCGACTCGCCGAGCGCGCTCAGACGCGCGGAGGCCGCCCACGGCGAGCACGAGAAACGCACCGGGCAGCGCGACGAGAACTGGCCGGACTGGTACGCCGCGCACATGGTGGCGGAGCAGTCCGGCGGAAAGCTGCCGGAATGACGGACAGCTGATCGGAGGAATCATGGGCACCGCAACCAGCACCTCTCGCAGTCAGCGCGAGCCGGGACTCCTCGGTCAAACCGTCGTTGTGATCGGCGGCAGCGCAGGAATCGGGCTCGAAACAGCCCGGCAACTGCTGAAGGTGCCAAGGTGATCCTAACCGGCCGGGATCCCGAGCGCCTCCAGCGCGCCGCGAGCGAGCTCGGTGCGCTGAGCGCTGCGGCCTTCGATGCCACGGATCCTGCTCCCCTCGAGCGGTTCTTTCGCGAACTGCCCGGCACGATCGATCACGTGATGGTAACGGCCGGCCGCATTACGGGCGCCTCATTGACATGGACCTGGAGCAGGCGCGCCGCGCCCTCGATGAGCACATCTTATTGATGATCCAGGTCGCCCGCAACGCCACTAGGGTGAGGCCCGGAGGCACGCTGCTGTTCATAGGCGGCACCAGCGCCCGGCGTCTAGGCGTCGGCGGCGGGATCGTGTCGACAATTACAGCCGCGCTCCCCGCTCTTACAGCCAACCTGGCGCTCGAACTCGCGCCCATCCGAGTCAACCTCATCGCCGCCGGCTTCGTTGACACACCGTTGTCGGCATCGCTGCTCGGCGACGAACTCGAAAACCGCCGCCAGCAGCTTCGCGACACGCTTCCCATCCGTCGCGTCGTCGGACCAGCCGACGTCGCCGCACTAGCCGTACACATCATGGTTAATACAGCCCTCACGGGCGCGACCTACGACATCGACGGCGGGCAGCAGCTCGTAGCCGGCTAGCGAAAGGGAGCGTGTATGAGCAACGTGACGTATGAGAAGGAGATCACTGCGCTTTTGGTGATCGATCCGTATAACGATTTCATTTCCGAGGGCGGCAAAGTTTGGGATCGTTTGAAGGGCGTCGCTGAAGCCAATCAGTGTGTTCCTCATATGCTCGAAGTCCTCGACGCCGCGCGAAAGGCGGGCATCCGGGTATTCTATGCGCTGCATCATCGATACCGTGCAGGCGACTACGAGACCTGGAAGTACATTGCGCCGATTCAGAAAGCAGCCTGGCTGCGAAAGACCTTCGAACACGGCCCGTGGGGCGGCGAGATCCGGCGCGAGTTCGCGCCTCAGCTGGGAGAGATCGTTGTCCAGGAGCATTGGTGTTCGAGTGGTTTCGCCAACACAGACTTGGATTTGCAGCTCAAGAAAGATGGCATCCATAAGCTCATCATCATGGGGCTCATCGCACATACCTGTGTGGAGGCAACGGTTCGTTATGCGGCTGAGCTTGGCTACGAGGTCACGGTGGTAAGAGATGCGACGGCGAGTTACTCGAATGTGGAGATGCATGCCGCTCTCGACGTGAGTATCCCAAATTACGCCAGTGCTATTGTTACCACCGATGAGATCGTTGGCTCGATCTCTCCTCGCCCAACCGCAGGAATCAGTGCGGGGAGTTGAGTCTACGTCTTTTCCAAACGGAGACGAGGCAAATGTAGGATGTTGGGCGCGGTCGTCATGATAAGTCACTTCGTGCCATATCTCTCCGTCCGCGAAGTTCCCCGAAGTTCCCGAAGTTCCCAATCGAAGTCGAGTCCGCAGGGCCGGCCCAGCAGGAACGCCGACGTAGAGTTCGTTCCGGAGCTGCGGCGCTCCGGCTTTACACTTTTGTGCAACCACGCCCCGCGCCGTTGGCGTCACAATAGGACCTGGGGAACTTATGCCTGAACTCCGCCTGCAACAACTGATACGAATCGCGACTGCCAAGGGAGCACTCAGCCTGGGTCTTCTTTCGGTCTGCTTTTGCTGGAGCCTTCCCCTGTCGGCTCAGTATCCCGGCCAATATCCGCCGGGGCAGTATCCGCCAGGCCAGTACCCGAATGGCCAGGGTGGAGGCATCCCTATGCCTCACCTTCCGGGCAAGAAGAAGAAAACCGCCACCGACGATCAGGTTCAGAACGACCCCAATGCAGTCAGGGCGGAAGGGACTGTCATCAAGATCGACGAGAAGTCGCTGGTTTTAGTGACCGGCGATTCGCGCAGATTCACTCTGATCCTGGATGAGAAGACCAAGTTTGTAAAAGGTGCGCCGGCGGACTCCAGCCCAGGTTCGTCCAGCTCCAACTCCACCGCTTCGTCGGGATCCAGCACCTCGAAGCCGGCACCAGCGCAGACCATCAAATTGACCGACATCGAGACCGGTTCGCTGGTTTCGTTTGTGGCCACGCCTGACAGCAACGACAACCTTGTTGCCCGAATCGTGACGCTGGAAAAGGCCACCGAGCCGACTATGTCGAACCCCACGGGCGAGCAGGCTCCTCCGTTGGAGCCCCGCAAGGCGGAAGACGAAGACACCAGCCGGCCGAGCCAGCCGATGACACAGGTCGCGCCGCCTGAGCCGACCGGACGCCCGCACTTGACCCGCGGTGCCAAGCCCGGCCAAGCGGAACAACCCGATGACACGCCCATAGCCTCGTCTGACGACGGACTGACCTTCGAGAAGGGGGCCGACGCGAGCAAGCCCAAACAGCAGGATGCCGAGCGGCTCCCGCCGCCTCCCCCTCCCGACGACGACAAGTATGGGCTCATCCAGAAGGCCCGCGAATGGATCGCCACCTTCTCCTCCAGCCTGCCCAACTATGTTTGCCAGCAGGTCACTACCCGCTATCAGCTCGAATCGAAAGCAACCGGCTGGCAGGCCATGGACTTGGTTTCAGCGGAAGTTGTCTATGAGAACGGGCAGGAGGATTATCGCAAGATTACGATCAATGGCAAACCGGTCAACAAGGGGATGATGGAGATCCCCGGATCGCGCTCCACCGGAGAATATGGCACTACGCTGCGCAGCCTATTCTACGAGGGCACTCGCACCCACTTCAAAGCCTCCGGCCCGGCTCGGACCAGCGGTAAGGAATCGATTGTTTACGACTATCGGGTCGCTCAGATGAACTCGGGCTGGGAGATCTCACAAGGCGGACAGGCTATTACGCCCGCCTATAGTGGCAGCGTCTGGATCGAGAAGGGTACCGGCCACGTGTTGCGAATCGAGATGCAAGCCGACCAGATCCCCAAAACGTTCCCGCTCGACAAAGTCGAAACCGTCGTCGAATACGACATGGTGCGTCTGTCCGGTGAAAGCTTTTTGCTCCCGGTTCATTCGGAAAATCTCGCTTGTGAGCGCGGCACGCCATATTGCTCGCGAAACGTCATCGACTTCCGTAACTATCATAAATTCGGCACGGACAGCACCATCACGTTCAGCAAATAGCCGCGGCTCCGAAAGGCATGCGCTTTGCTGATACTCAGAGGCTGTGAAGATAGAACATGGCCGCTGATGAACGCCGATGAACACGGATTGATCCATCGAGCGAGGCGGCCGCTCCCTCAGAAAGCTGAGGTCACGGCTCCGAACAGCATCCGCTTGCTTTACGCGGGCGGTTATGTGCTGAACTTTTCACACAGACACGGAGAGAAGGAGCGGCGCCCCACGGCCTAGCGTCTGATTTTCGCGAGAACGGTGGCCCGGTTCATTGCATTCCCATTACAATGCGAGGATCATGATTCATATGCGGATGCCGATGCGGACGCCAAGACCTCACATTCAAGACGGCAAAGGAGACCGCCCATGAGGTTGATGGGACAGTTCAACCTGATCTTCCTCCTGGTCTTGGGTTCGGCGGTGGGCATCGACTACCTGGTGTTCAACCCGTTCTTTCAAGCGAGCGCACAGGAGGAGGTACTCGAGCACGCCAAGCTCATGCTGGATACATCGATGTCGATCCGGAAATACACCTCCGATCAGATCGATCCGGCGATCAAGTCGCTTGATCCGAAGGACCGCCATTTCTATCCGCAAACCGTTCCGGGCTATGCGGCGGTCGAGAACTTCAACTATCTGCGAGCGTCGTACCCTGAGTACACTTACCGCGAAGCCACCTTGAATCCAACCAATCCGCGCGATCGCGCTACTGATTGGGAAGCCGACATCATTAGCGTGTTCCGGAATGACCCTTCGAAGAAGGAATTCAGCACCATTCGCACATCGGCGACCGGCCGTTCCCTGGTTTTGGCCAAGCCTCTCGTGGCGAAGGCTCCCTGCCTGCTATGCCACAGCACCCCGCAGACGGCGCCGGCTTCGATTATCAGGCAGTACGGCAGTTCCAATGGCTTCGGTTGGCAACTGAATGAAGTCATCGGCGCGCAAGTGGTCTCGGTTCCTATGGCGTTTCCCGTGGCGGCAGCCAACAAGGCGCTGCGCTCCTCCATGATCTCGCTCGTCTTGATTGCCGCACTGACCCTTCTTGTGCTGAACATCACCTTGGCTTTTTTCGTAATCAAGCCGGTTTATCGTTTGGCGGTCCGTGCCGATGAAATCAGCAAAGGGAACCTGGAGGTTCCCGAATTGCCGGTGTCGGGGCATAATGAGATTTCAGTTCTGGCGGCGTCCTTTAACCGCATGCACCGCAGTCTGAAGAGCGCGCTGAAGATGCTCGGCCAGAGCGATAGGTAGGCGTCGTCGAACTGGACCAAAAGGCGACCCGGCGCCGGTTGAGAACATACGTCGAGTGAGCGATATCTTTGTTAGCTATTCGCGAAAGGATCGAGCCACAGCTGCGGCGCTGGCGGATATCCTACCTAGCCGGGGCTGGACGCTCTATTGGGACCGCCAATTACGCCCCGGCGAAATATTTGATGACGTGCTCGAGCGCGAAGTCACCGCTGCGCGCTGCGTGGTCGTTCTGTGGTCCTCGAATTCGGTGGGGTCACAGTGGGTGCGAAACGAGGCGGACGTTGGAGCACGCAGCAATGCCCTCATCTCCGTGCTGATCGAGAACGTGACGGTGCCGCTCGCCTTCCGCCGCGTTCAGGCGGCAGATCTGATCGGTTGGAAAGGCGATCCCAAGGACCCGCGCCTGGGCGAACTCCTGCAGGCCATCTCGTTTTTCTTGGACGGAGCTTCCGCGCAAGAGTCCGCTCCCAGTCCGGTAACAAACGGGCCTGTGGCGCTCCCTGTCGCCCCTTTTGAGCCTGCCGCTCTTCAAGCCATGGAACGCCTGCTGGCCGAGCATGTCGGTCCAATCGCTCATTCGCTGGTGAAGACCAGTGCGGCCACTTGCGGGGATCTTCCAGCCCTTTACCAGGGCTTGGCCCAGCACGTCCCACAAATCGGGCGCGAACAGTTCTTACAGCAGTGCCGAAGCGCTTTCCCGCAGGCGGCGCGGGCCTCGCCGGCAACGGTTCGCGGCCTCCAGCCTCCAGCCGAGTGGCTGGCGCAACTGAAGCAGGACTTGGCAGTTTATCTTGGTCCGATAACTGAGTTCGTCGTGAGCCGGGCGTTGCGTGAATCGGCCAGCTTGGAACAGGTTCTACAAAGGGTCAGCGCCGAGATCCCCATTGAACGGGATCGGCTGTCGTTCATGGTTCAACGATACCGGCTGAAGTAGTTCCCGCCATGGTTGCTGGCGCCGTTCAGCGATTCCACGCTTCGCTATGCTGGTTGCGACTTCCGGCCAAATGGCTACCTTTACTGTTGGATCGTTAACGGAGAGGCTCACGTCGCTGGATGCCTTTCGCGGACTGACCGTTGCGTCAATGATGCTCGTGAACAATCCGGGCGATTGGGGCGCCATTTATCCCCCTCTCGAACATGCCGCTTGGAGTGGGTGGACGTTTACCGATATCATCTTTCCTTTTTTCCTGTGGATGGTTGGCGTCGCCTTAACCCTATCGACGGCGAAGCGCATCGAGCAAGGCGCCAACCGGGAGAAGTTGCTGGCGCACGTGGTGCGCCGCTCCGTTCTGATCTTCGCGCTCGGCCTCTTTCTCGCGGGCTTCCCATACTTCCACCTCTCCCACATCCGCATTCCTGGCGTGTTGCCGCGGATTGCCGTTTGCTACTTCATTGCCTCGTTGATCTTTCTCTATTCGAAGTGGCGGACTCAAGTCGCGGCGATCGTTGTACTGTTCGCTTCCTACTGGCTGCTCATGATGCTCGTGCCATTGCCCTGTGCCGGCACCAGCCGGTTCGACATCAACTGCAACTTCGCGCGCTACGTTGACGGGCTGTTGCTGAGCGGTCATATGTGGAGTCAGACCAAAGTCTGGGACCCGGAGGGAATCGTCAGCACTCTTCCGGCCATCGCCACCACCCTGTTTGGAGTCTTGACTGGAACTTTGTTGCGGCAGAAGTTGTCATCCGAGAAGAAGGCCATCTTCCTGCTGGGCATCGGCGCCGGCCTGTTTGCCTTAGGTCAAGTGGCGAACATCTGGATGCCAATTAATAAGAGCCTGTGGACCGTTTCGTTCTCGCTGCTGATGGCCGGATTGGCCACCATGGAGTTTGCCGTCCTCTACTGGGTCATCGATATCCGCGGATACAAGAAGTGGGCTACGCCCCTGGTCATCTACGGCACGAATGCGATTGTTGTCTTCGTTCTCTCGGGTGTCGTGGGCCGCTTGCTGGGACTGGTGAAGGTGACCGGTCCGGATGGGCAGCCTGAGGATTTGGTCGACCGAATCTACCAGACCGTTTTTCTCCCGCTGGCCAGCCCGATCAATGCGTCGCTGCTCTACGCGATCGCCTTCGTGGCGCTCTTCTTTCTGATCTCCTGGTTCCTGTATCGGCGTCGCTGGTTTGTGCGGCTGTAGTCGGCTGCGCCGACTTTACCGACTCGGCGGTGCGACGTCGCCCGCAGCAGCCTTGGTTTTTCTGGTCGCCTCGGCCTTTGCGGTCCATTCCTTCGAGGAATGGCGATCGCGTTCCGCCTCCTCTGGGGAATCCTCATAGCTGGCCTTCATGCTGTAAAGGGCTCCTAGATAACCCATGAAAGCGTCGCTGTCCTTTTCGATTTCCAGCGCCTTGGCAAGATGCCAGATACCTTCTTCGACGGGCCCCTGGCAAGCGGCGCGGTAGTCCAGACGCGCTTGCACTTCGAGCGGAACATCCGGGTCGGAGCGTTTGACGATCGTCAGGTTGTGCGACTGCGATTCGGGACTCAGGCAACGCGTCCAGGCAATCACGCCCAGGCCGTAATGCGCACCCACGTCGTTCGGATCGATAACAATTAGGCGCAAGTTCCAAGCCCGCGTCTCGTCGAGCATTTCGTTCAATGCCTTTCGGTCGACCGCGGAATTGGCTCGCTCCAATGACATGCGCGAGAGCGCCGACAGCGCCTTCTTGTTGTCCGGTTCCTGATCGAGAACGTCCAGCAGAGTGTTGCGCGCGCGAAAGTAGTTGCTCTCGGCCGCGGGAGATCTGCCGCCCGTAGCCCACAGCCTGATGCAGGCGTTTGCCAAGCCCAGTTTCGCCCCGATATTCTTCGGATCCAGCTGTATCGCTTCTTCGAACGACAAGCGGGCTTCCTGGTATTGCTTGGCCTTGTATTGTTCCTGGCCCTTGGTTACCAATGCCTCTATAGAGGAGGCGGCCGCGGGTTGCGAAGATGTTTGGGCCACAGCACTGGCCACGAGAAGAAGCACAGGTAGAAGGTAGAGAAGCCTTGACGACCTGGACCGCACGGAGAGCCAGACGTAGGCGTCTGGCGCGGGCGGGGGCGCCCAGCCCCACAATCGGTGTCGAGTTTTCGGAAGAAGCATGCCGCAACCACTAGCTCAACATACTCGCACTCAGCCTCTTCGCTGCCGCTTGCCCCACTCAAAGAGCACGATGCCGGCAGCGACCGAAACATTAAGGGAGGAGACCGCGCCAGCCATGGGGATCTTCAACAAAAGGTCGCAATGCTTCTTGACGTTCTCGTGGAGACCGCCTCCTTCGGCTCCCAGGACGATCGCCGTTGGGATGGCAAAATCGAACTGATCGTAGACTTGGTCCCCGCGTTCATCCAGGCCGTATACCCAGAAGCGTTGTTCCTTGAGCTCTTCGAGTGTTCTGCTGATATTCGTAACGCGAACCACTGGCAGATACTCCAGCGCACCCGCAGCCGCTTTGGAGACGGTCTCGGTCAAGGGTGCGGCCCGGCGCTCGGGCACCACCACCGCGGCCGCGCCGGCCGCATGGGCGGTACGAACGATTGCACCTAGGTTGTGGGGGTCTTCAATGCCATCCAGAACAACGAGCAGCCGGGCTTCTGAAATGACGGTTCCCAACTCAACGTAGGTATGGGCCGCGCCGAATGCCAACACGCCCTGATGAGAGATGCCCTTGCTTGCACGATCGAGCGATTCGCGTGGCTCGAAGCGAACAGGAACCGAGTTTGCCCGGCACAACTCAACCAGTTCCTGGATGCGGGGTCCCGCGGAGCCTTTAGCGATCAGAACCTTATCGAGAGGGCGGCGTGCGCGTAACGCTTCACGAACCGGATGGATGCCGGCAACAAGTCGCATGTCACTCTTGATCCTACAGTCTCGTCAAACACCGGCGAGAGTTGAGCGATCTGAGTGGAGCAACGAGACGAGAACCGAACAATATGCTCTTGCTCGCTAACCCCTTAGTTCCGCTACAATTAAAAAGCCGATCATAAACTCATACATGATGGATCACAAGCACTCCACGGCAGCGAGCTCCGCGCAGGGCCCCGAACAGGCAAGTGTGAGGGCCGACAACGCCAAATGAACCGGCGATCAAACGATAAGGAAATAGCTGGCACCGGAGATGCGCACGGCCCAATGATCGGCGATGAAGGCCTGTCGATCGCTGAGCTTGAAATCCCCAACAAGCTCTACTTCCGCATCGGCGAAGTAGCGAAGTTGGCGGGAGTTAAACCCTATGTCCTCCGATTCTGGGAGACAGAGTTTCCGGAGCTGGGGCCCAAAAAGTCGGGCACGGGCCACCGTTTGTACCGTCGCAAAGACGTGGAGCTGGTGCTGGAAATCAAGCGCTTGCTCTATGAGAAGCGGTACACGATTGAAGGTGCGCGCAAGACGCTCGCCGAAAAACCGAAGAAGGAAGCGTCGAAAGTGGCCCGTAAACCCCATGAGCAGGGGCAACTATTTGGGGGCAGCCCTACGCTCTTTCAGGAACTACGGCGCGAACTGACTGAGATTGTGGCGTTCCTGAACGAGCCACGCCAGAAGAAGTAGTCGTTCCGTACTCCCTGCTGCACAAAGGCTGATGGGCAGCTCATCTGAACCCGGCGGCTTGCTGGTTCAGACTTTCCCTTAATTACCCGATAACGACAGTAAGCGTTTCACCACTTTCCGTAAGGAAAGGTCGAACCGCGTTGCGGAACGAACCGTTTTTGGTGGACGTATTATCAGGGCCGCAGGCCGCTGCCGAAGGTCATTTATGATCCTCCTCACAAGATTGAACCGCGCCCCCTTTGTCTTGAGCTCCGACCTCATCGAGCACATTGAGGCAGCGCCGGATACGGTGGTCAGTCTGGTGAACGGGCAGAAGTTGCTGGTATTAGAGACGCCGGAGGAGATCGTCGATCGAGTCATTCAATTCCGGAGAGCGGTGGTGGAGCAGCCGTTCCCGATCTCGCACAAGGCACCGTCGGAAGGGTGCTATCCGTTTTCTGCCTTTGTCCGTGCCTGCGATCTCGCCCGTAGACAAACGCCAGAGGAGGGATAGGGATGGCTGAGAGGCGCGGTGCATCAATGCGGCCGGACCCAGCCACACTTCTGGGCATCCTGCTGGCTGTCGGGGGCATCGTCGGGGGGGGCTGCTGCTTGAAAAAGGCAGCATTCAGGACCTTGCGCAGTACACGGCAGCCTTGATTGTCCTGGGTGGAACCGCGGGCGCAGTGCTGGTCAATACGCCGACGCGCACGCTTCTGTCGGCTTTCGCGCACCTCCAGGAAGTTTTCTTCGAGCGCCCGGTGCGCCCGGCGCGAATCATCGACGAAATAATGGTTTTCGCGACCAAGGCGCGCAAGCAGGGTATCGTGTCGCTCGATCAGGACGCCGAGTACATCGCCGATCCGTTTCTCCAAAAGGCGATCCGGCTGGCTGTCGATGGTACCGACCTGGAAGAACTGAAGGCGATGATGGAACTCGAGGTCGACCTCCACGAAGCCCATGCCGAAGAAGCTGCGAAAGTCTTCGATAGCGGTGGGGGATATGCTCCCACCATCGGCATCATCGGCGCGGTGTTGGGCTTGATCCAGGTCATGAAGAATCTCTCAAACATCGAAGAAGTGGGACACGGCATTGCCGTGGCATTTGTCGCAACCGTCTACGGCGTAGCTCTGGCCAATGTATTCCTGTTGCCGGCCGGCGGCAAGATTCGAGGACGCGCCGCCATGGACCGTCGTATGAGGGAGCTGATGCTCGATGGCGTATTGAGCATCCTGGAAAGATCCAATCCCAAGATGATTCGAAATAAACTGAGCGCTTACGTGGTGGGAGGCGTGCGAAATAGCGCCGCGAGCGACCCGGGCCGCCAAGCTGCCTAGCGCGGGACTGAGACCGAAGCGCGATGCGGCACGAGAAATAAGAATTACGGCGGCAACCATCCCAGCCACGAACGCTGGATTGTCTCTTATGCCGACTTCGTCACCCTGTTGTTCGCCTTCTTTGTGGTGATGTTCGCCACCCCCAATGCCGACAAAGGCAAAGCGCGCGCGGTTGGCGAGAGTGTGAGGGCTGCTTCTCGAGGAAGGCCGGATCAGCAATGTCGGAGATGCCATCCGGCAGGCGCTTTCGCGGGACGGTGCGTCGCCGGTTCACAAGCGCGACGTGGCGAGAAAGGCGAGCGGCGAGAAAGACCAGAACCCCGGCATTGAAGAACGGTCGGCCAGGGCCTACCTCGAACTACGGCCGTTGATGGACAGGCTCAAGAAGCAGCTTCAGGCAGAAGTTCAAAAAGGCGACGTTGAAGTTCATATGGAACCTCGCGGGCTGGCGATCAGCTTCAGGCAAGCCGCTCTGTTTGCATCCGGTGAAGACCGGTTGAAGACTTCGGCCTTCGGTGCGATCGGCAAAGTTGGTGGGGCGATACGCGGCTTGCCCAACCAGGTTCGTCTCGAAGGAAACACGGACAATGTCCCGATTCACAATGATCGTTTCCGCAGTAACTGGGAGCTTTCGGCGGCGTGCAGCATCGCCTTGTTGAATCTTCTGGTGGATCGCTTCCAAGTCCCTCCCGAACGTCTGGGGGTAGCAGACTACGCCGACGTCGCGCCTGTTGCATCGAACGCCACCGAAGAGGGCAGAGCGCGGAACCGCCGGGTGGACGTCGTGATCCTGAGCGAGCGGGCAGCTCGGGCTGAGCCGGCGGGAAAACTAAACCCGCCCGGCCTATAAACAGTGATGCCTTAAGCTTCTGACGATGCAGCCGGCAACGTCGACGGCTCTTGGACCGCATCCGATCGATTCAGTTCGTCAAGTAGAAGTCGCGCGGCCTTCTGGCTGGCGACCTTCTTAGTCGATCCAGTCGCACGAGACGTCATCGCGCCACCGAGCTTAGCCTCGACCGTGAAGACTTTGGAATGCTCCGGGCCTTCCGCGTCGACGGTTGCGTAGCGCGGAGGGGGCAAGCCCAACGACTGGGCCCGCTCCTGAAGAGCGCCTTTGTAGTCCAGCATATCGAGCGTCGTGGAATCCGATGCGTCCGGCAGCGCATGCAGGATCCTCGCCTCGATGAAATTCTGCGCCGCCGATAGTCCGCCGTCGATGTAGAGTGCCGCAATCAACGCCTCCAAGGCATCCGACAGCAGCGCCTTCTTCTCGCGACCGCCATTCATGTCTTCGCCGCGGCCCAACAAAAGAAACTCGCCCAGACCCAGTTCCAACGCGCAACGGTGCAGGTGGGCCGCACTCACCAAATGGGCCTTCCACTTGGAAAGATGGCCTTCGCGAGCTTCTGGATGCTTCAGAACCAATACCTCACTCACGATGAAGCCAAGAATGGAGTCGCCCAAAAACTCCAACTGCTCGTTGTCACCAACCTGGTCGGCCGGAGGCAGCTCCGAGAATCGTGACCGATGCGTCAGTGCGCGTTCCAGCAAGTCCCGATTCCGGAAGCTGTACCCGAGCTTCGCTTCGAGGGCCTCTTGCAGGGATGACATGGGAGAAAAGACTCTTACTTGGCAGCTTTTAGTTTTGTTGCCTTGTCTTTTTCCTGCTGAGCGACTTGCTTGATCACCGGCTGAGCGTCGGGCAGCGCGAGAACGGCGTCTGCCGTAGTAATGGCGTCGTCATATTGTTTGTTCTCGTTGTAAGCCTTCGCCAGGCGCACCATGGTCGCCGGTTCCTGATGAGCGCCTGTGGCGAGCGCGGTCTTGAAATCGGTGATCGCGGCGGGGTAATCCTTCTTCAAGTCAGCGCTCATGCCCAGAATGTCTTCGAAAGCCGCGGTCTGGTCCTTCTTTGTCTCTTCCCATTGTGTCGGCGTCATATCCGGACGGGGGGGCTGCGCGGTCTTCAATAACTCAATACCTTCGTTGGCATACGTGTCAACCTGTTTCAGCTTCGTGTCCTTGTCCAGATCGTTCACCCGGGTGTGCTGGACAATGGCGCTGGCTAGAATATATCTCACGTAGAAGCTCTTCGGATCGGCCTCGAGCGCCCGCTCTCCATAGATAATGGTTTTTTCGTAGTCATGGCTGCGGTTGGAAATGTCGGTAGCCATCACCAAGAGAGTCGGTTTGAACTGGGTGTCGGCGAAATTGGTCAGCACATAATCGATTGCCGCGAGTTGCTCCGCGGGGGTGGTTGCCGCTTGAACCTTTTGCAGCGCGGCAAGCTCGTCTTTGGACTTGGCCTTTTGAGCAAACGCCGGGGCAGCGAGCAACAGAACTACGGCGGCAACTAGTCGAATAGTCATTGGTCTTTTTCTCCTGAAATCTCCTGCAATATTTTTGCGGTCGCCTCCCGAGCCTGCGCGGAAGCACCGTCGGTCTTCAGTACTGCCTCAAACTGCTGTTTAGCCTTGTCGTTATCACCCGATGACAACGCGATCCTTCCCAAATAATAGTGCGCCCAGGAAACGGCGGATGGACTCGGGTCGTTGTCGAGAACGCGTTGGAATAATTCGGCGGACTCGGAATAGTGCTTCTCGACCAGCGCTACGCGCGCCAGACCATAATACGATCGGCCGTGAAGCTGCCGGTCGGCCGTCTCCGACAGAGCCTTCGAAAACGCTTTTTTCGCATTCTCGTAGTCCTTTTGCTCAAAAAGCCCTTCGGCGGATGCCAACGTACGTTCCGCCTGGCTGATCTGAATGGCCTGCGCAGGAACAATGATTGGCGGTTTGCTTACGGTTTCGGCAAACTCCACTTTCTTGAGTCGTTTTGTTTCTTTGCCGACGTCAATTCCCGCGATCAGGTCCGGATAGTAGAGGCGCAGCGCCGTATCCTGCTTCTCGTAACCAACCAGCAGATCGGCGAAAGAGGCTGTCAGGATGAATCCTTCACGCACCGCCTGGTCGACATACAACTGGCGCTTCTCCTCACCCTTCATAAGCCTGCTGTCGATTGCCTTGATCAGGCACTTTGTTACCAGCAGGGAGAAGTCGTCCTTGTACGCAAGATCGAGCGCCGGCGCATTGTCGACGAACTTTTGCAGACCCTTTTTCTTTTCCATCAGAACGCTCCCATATCGGAGGCTCAGCGGGTCCAGGATGTAGGCCAGATAGGCGTCACGAATCTCGCCGCCGATCGGGGCGGTAGTCGGGGTCAGGACCACGTAGTAGTCCCGACGATAGGATCGAATCTGGATCTGATCCGGTGCACCCAGCAGGTCGAAGTAGATCTGAAAGCGGCGGCTTGCGCTAACGCCCGATGGATTGCGCGCGTATGCGTTGGCCTCCAGCACTGCGTTGAGAACGGACGGCTGAAACTCGCCGAGGGCCCTGTTGTACGCCGGCTGCGACCGATTCCATAGCTCCGCCAGATTCGCTTCTTTGTAGAAGCGTGTCAGCAATTCGCCGAATCCGCGCAAAGCTGCTACATCCTCCGGCAGATCGACCGAGTGAATCGGGAAATCCGGCGGCCCGTCGGCCAATAACGCGAATGAGATGTATTGGCTGAGATCGGCGGTTTCGGTAGGCTTCTTGTGCTGCAGGTAGAAAGCCTTCAACTCGGGCAAGCAGGGAATGGTGCGTTTTGCCAACTCGGCTCGAATCTGATCCCGGACTTGAAAGCGTGCGTTAATCGGGGCGTTGATGCCCGCGTCAAAACCGGCCGCATTGATCGCGGCCATCGCCGAGAACAGCGTGATGTTTGCGTCGAATTGGTTATCTCCCGCATCCTGTGCGGGTCGCGATGTGACGCCGTATGCCAGGAGCGGGGTCACCAAGGAAAAGAAGAGAGCGGCGGGGCGAGGACTCACGTACAACCCTATGGGACCAAAAGACTAAACCTCAGTCTAACTTACTCGCTCGTTTGGAATCGGTCGACAACAGGCCATTTCAGCGCATGCGACAACCCTGTAACAATATTTCCGCCGCAACCGGCCTAAAGCACGGATACAATGTGGCGTGGCAAGAATCCTGATGGTCGCTTCGGAGGCGTCTCCATTCATCAAGACCGGTGGCTTGGCCGACGTTCTCGGGTCACTGCCCAAAGCCCTGGTCCAAGCAGGCGAACAAGTGGCGGTGGTGGTTCCCCTGTATAAGAAGGTTGTCGCTCGAAATGCCACCGTGGCCTACGAAAACATGCGCATTTCGGTGGGCGCGGCCAGTTTCAGGGCCAACGTCCTGGAGCAAGAAGAAAGCGGAGTCCGGTACTTCTTTGTTCAAATCCCCGAACTCTATCATCGAGACGGCATTTACGATGAGTGGGGGCGCGAATACGCTGACAATCACATCCGATTTGCCGCGTTGTGTCAGGCAGCCTTGGGCGTCGTCCGCGACCTGTTTAAACCGGATATCGTACATGGCCATGACTGGCAGGCTGGCCTTATGCCGGTCCTGCTCCGCGACGTTTACGCCGGGCATCCGGCCTACTCGGGCATCAAAACCGTCTTCACGATTCATAATCTTGGCTATCAGGGCCGCTACTGGCGAGGTGCGTGGAACGACTTGGGCTTGCCGGAACGCCTGTTTCGACCGGACTTGCTGGAGTATTACGGCGACCTCAATCTCCTGAAGGCGGGGCTGGTATTCAGTCACTATCTGACGACCGTCAGTAAGACCTATGCCAGGGAGATCCAGACCCCAGAGTTCGGGTTCGGCCTCGACGGCCTGCTGCGGGCGCGGCGCGATTACCTGTTCGGAATCGTCAACGGAGTGGACTACGACCACTGGGACCCGGCCAGGGACCCCAAGATCCCGAAGCAATATGACGTGTTGCATCCTGAGGGCAAACTGGAGTGCAAGCGAACGCTGCTGGAGGAGACCGGGCTTCCGGCGAGGTTGGAGAACCGTCCCGTCATCGGCATTGTCTCCCGATTCGCCGCCCAGAAGGGATTTGACCTCGTCGCGCAGGTAGCCCATGAGTTGGCCGCGGAAGATATTGGGTTGGTTGTGCTCGGGAGCGGCGACCAAGACACGCAGAATTTCTTCCGCTGGTACGCCTCTGCGTATCCGGAGAAAATAGCAACCAGGATCGGATACGACGACGGGCTTGCCCATCGTATTGAAGCCGGCTGCGACCTGTTCCTGATGCCAAGCCGCTACGAGCCGTGCGGGCTGAACCAGATTTACAGCCTGCGCTACGGGACGCTGCCATTGGTTCGCGCCACCGGCGGTCTGGAAGACACGGTCGATGACAACACGGGCTTCAAGTTCTGGGGCTTCGCGGGGCACGAACTCCTCTGGTGTGTCCGGTTCGCCCTGAGCGTCTACGGGACGCCGAGGTGGGAGACGTATGACGGAGACGGCGATGTTGCGAGACTTCTCCTGGAGCAAATCCGCGAAGGAGTATATTGAGTTGTACCGCCGTTTGATGGCGGCCGCATAAGGCGCATAGCGGGGAGTTGTGCTTGGGGATGGACCAAGGGGGACAAGCGCATTGTTTCCTGTGGTTTGCGAGGGATTCGACGCGAGCTAGGCTCAACTTCCGTGAATCAGAATCGTGTCTTGTGACATCAATTAGCAGGAAAGAGAGATAGGAATATGGCAGGCGACAACACGCTGACCTTTACTGACCAGACCTTTGACAAAGACGTTTTGAACTCCGAAGTGCCAGTCCTGGTTGACTTCTGGGCCGAGTGGTGCGGACCCTGCCGCATGATGGGTCCCACGGTGGACCAGGTGGCCAAGGACTATAACGGCAAGGTAAAAGTCGGCAAGTTGGACGTAGATTCCAACCAACAGACGGCCATGCGCTACGGCATCCGCGGGATTCCGACCTTGTTGCTCTTTAAGGGCGGAAAAGTCGTCGACCAGAAGGTTGGGGCAATCGGCAAACCCGATTTCCAGAAGATGTTGGACGCCCACGTCGTAGACGTTGGGGCCCCTAAGGCGAACGCGTAGGCAACACAATCGAGTTCGAGAAACGGGGCGATGGCCAGTTGTGGCGTCGCCCCTTTTCGTTTGTGGCCGTGCGATTTGTAGCAGGCGTGGACGGACCGGTGAGCCAATGTGCCAGTTGAGAATCCGATGATACGCTGATGGGCATGCGGGTCGTGGTGGCGGCGCTTTGGCTGATCGTGGCTGGCGCCATGGCCTTGCCGGATGCGAGCGTTGGCCCAACCCAGCCCACGCCCGCAGACAAGCTTCATGAAGCGGTTCATGCCGGGCGCCTGAACGACGTAAAACAGTTGATTGACTCCGGCGTAAGCGTGGATGCCCGCAATGCCCTTGGCAGTACTCCGTTACATGAAGCAGCCTGGAGCGGCAACGCGGAGATTGCCGCTTTTCTGATTGCACGCGGGGCGGATGTGAACGCCCGGCATAGCGAGGCAGGTTCCACCCCCCTGCACTACGCCATCCTCACCAGCCATCCCGAAGTGGTGGAACTGCTGTTGAATGCCGGCGCTGACCCCTTGGCGCCTTATCGAGGGGGCCAACTCGCATTGCATCTGGCGGCGGCCCGCGGCGACACCAGGATCGTGCAAGCGTTGCTTGCAAGGAGTGCTCGAGTTGATATCTTGGACGACCGCGGAAACACACCCTTGGATGAAGCCGTGCTGCATGACCAGGTGCAGGCGGTCGAGTTGCTCATCCAGAAGCACGCCGACCTCAAGCGCGTGCACGAGGACGGGCGCGGAGTTCTGCACGAAGCGGCGATGAAAGGAGCCGCCGGCGTGATTCAGCCGCTGCTCGCTTCGGGAGCCGACGCCGGCCTACGGGACAAATATGGCCAGACTCCGCTCGACCTTGCCTTGGCCTACAAGAACTCGAGCGTCGTCGAAAGCCTGCTACATGCAGGAGTCCAATTGCAGGCGTCTCAGAAAGCGGCAGAGAGCGCCATGGAAGCGGCAACCCTCCGGGGGCAGACCGAGATCGCGCAGATTCTGCTGGAGAATGGATTTGACGCGAACCGGCCGACCGAGGCCGGTTCCACGTACCTGCACGACGCGGCTCTGAAAGGCCAGCTGAAGATGGTTCAACTCTTGTTGGACCACGGCGGCAAAGTGGATGGCCGGAACAAAACGGGAGGCACTCCGCTCCACGATGCGGCATTGGGGGGCCATGCCGACGTGGTTGAGCTGTTGCTCGACCGGGGCGCCTCCGTAGATGCAATGGACGAAGAGAGCCAAGCCACGCCGCTCATGCTCGCGGCATCCATGGACCGAGCCGAAGTCATCAGCGTTCTGTTGAAACGCGGCGCGGATGTTCAGAAAAAGGACCGGGCGGGGCAAACCGCACTGGAGCGAGCGCGAAAGTCGGAGAATCAGAAGGTAATCCAACTCCTGGAAGAGCCGAGCCGCGGTCACTGAAGGCATTTAGTACCTACACAGTCGGGTTCGCGCTGTGTCCGGCCGAACTCTTTTCGCAACGCGCTGATTGGACAGAATTCCAGACTTTTCTAAAGTTCCCTTGGGTGACAGGCCGATAAGCCAAATAGCTGTGAGCTTGAGCGGGATCTGGGGCCAGCAGCAGTTGGGCTCGAGGATGGCTTCGGGCCGAGAGGACCGCTTTGGAGCAAAAGAAACAATCGATCCGGATCCTGGTGGCGGACCATCAATCTCTATTCCGCCAGGGCTTGCTGACGTTGCTTGGGTCGGAGAAGGACTTGACCGTTCTCGGCGAGGCTGAGGACTATTGTCAGCTGGCACGACTGGTGGGGGAGCTGGCCGGCGCAATTCCGGACGTCACCGTCGTTGCGTGGGATCTGCCGGGCCTCGATGGAGTCTTGGGGCTGGAAGACCTACAGGCCATAGGTACGCAGCCTCTAGTGTTGATAGGGGGACTAAATCCCGGGCAGGTGTCGGGCCTGGATCTGGCCGGCGTGGCCGCTTGCATTGCACGAGACGAAGCGCCCGCGCTTTTGCTGCCGCTAATCCGTCAACTGGCGAGACAGAGTTCCACCCAGAGTTTGCAAAATCTGGTCATCGACCGTTGAACGGCTACGCTCGGCATCGTCCGCGCCTCCAGTTTCAAGGTCGGGTCCGGTCCTGACGGCCCGGGAAAACGAGATCTTGCTCTTCCTGGCCAGTGGTAGCACTGTCAAGGATGCTGCCAGAGAGCTGGATCTGAGTGTAAAGACCGTCGAAGCTCACAAATTCAACCTGATGCGCAAGCTGAACCTTCACAGCCGCTCCGAGCTGCTGAGCTATGCGCAAAGGACCGGAATCTTGACGCCTCCTCAGCCTGTGGTTGCCTAGCTCGCAGAGAGCACGCAGATATTGGGCAGGTTGCGATAGTCCTCGGCGTAATCGAGGCCGTAACCCACTACAAACTCATCGGGGATCTTGAAGCCCACGTATTTGATTTCCACCGGCGAAATGCGCCTTTCCGGCTTGTCCAACAAAGTGACAATACGCAGAGACGCCGGCTTCCGCTGCTCCAAAATGCGAGATAAATACGTGAGCGTCACGCCGCTGTCGATAATATCCTCCACCACCAGCACATTGCGGCCTTCCAGGTTTACATCCAGGTCTTTGGTCACCCGTACCTGCCCGGAACTCGTCTTGTTTTTTCCGTAACTGGATATGCCCATGAACTCGATGCGCACAGAATGCCGCTTGATGGCCCTCGAGAGATCGGCCAGGAACACGAAAGAGCCTTTCAGGATGGCGACCAGATAGATGGGGCCTTCCGGATAGTCGGCATCGATTTCTTTACCCAACTCCTGGACGCGCCGTTGGATCTCGCTGGCTGAGACGAGGACTCGCAGTTGGTCGGACATTTCTCCAGATCATAACTGACGCGCTTGCTAGCATCAGCTTGGTGGAAGAACAAGAGCTGTTTTCAGTGATCGGTGAGGATGGCTTTGCTCGTCTGATCGCAGCGTTCTACAGGCAGGTGCCGCTGGATGACATCCTCGGGCCCATGTATATAGGGCGTGATCTCGCCTCCGCCGAGCAGCGTTTGCGCGACTTTCTGGTCTACCGATTTGGAGGACCGGAGCGCTACATTGCGGAGCGCGGGCATCCACGTCTGCGCATGCGGCATGTACCGTTCGTGATCGACCAGGCCGCTCGCGACCGCTGGGTTCGACTTATGAGCCGTGCCTTTGAGGAGGCCCAATTGCCGCCCGATGCCGAGCGATTACTACGCGGGTTCCTCGAGGCAACCGCGACCGCCATGATCAACCGCACTCTGTGAGTGTCCAAGAATCGACCTCTTGGAGCCCCTTCCGTTTAACGAAACGAAATCGGCGTATCCTTTCGTTGGGTGATCTTTGACGAAAGGATCGCAAAGAAGCCCATTGTTTCCATCCCGGCGACAGCCAGAAAGGTAGGAACATCCGCTCCTACCATCGCCAAGTCCCTAGAACATATGCGGCCACTCGGCATTGTGTTGGAAACCACGGGGCGCAGACTCTTTGTGTACGAGCGATACTATGGCGATTCTCAATGTAGGAACGGGACCGATCCCATGATGGTCTGATAATTGTGTGATGACCATCCGCCCAGTGCGAGAAAACGACGCCGCACGAATCGCTGATCTCAATGCGCAGCTTGGCTATCCAGCATCAGAAGACCAAGTTGCAGCGCGGATCAAGCTTCTTGCCGCTAGCGCCAATGACACGATCCTGGTCGCGACAGACGAGGGTGAGCAAGCAATCGGGTGGATCCACTTGCGTGGGTTCAATTCACTGCACGGCGACCCCACGGCAGAGATCTGCGGGATGGTTGTCGATGCGGAACACCGCAGTCGAGGCGTTGGAACACAGTTGATGGCCGCTGCGGAGGAATGGGCGAGGGTTCGAGACTTTGGACTGATCCGGGTTCGGTCCAACGCGGTTCGCAAGGACGCGCATCGGTTCTATCAGCGCCTGGGATTTCCGGTGACGAAGACATCCCTAACGTTTCAGAAGAGAGTGGATCCGCCGCGCCCATAGACTTCGACGAGCTTCACTTCCTCGGCAACGCGAAAGCCACGGTGCTTCCGCCAGAGGGCGCTTCGTTCTTTCCTCCGCCGCACACGATAACGACATACTCGCGTCCGTTGAGTTCGTAAACCGCCGGTGTAGCGTTGCCGGCGGCGGGCAGGTGAGCTTCCCACAGTAACTTGCCGGTCAGTTTGTCGAAGGCACGGATCTTGTTATCGAAACTGGTCGCGGCGATGAACAACAGTCCGTTAGCGGTGACAACCGGTCCGCCATAGTTATCGCTGCCCGTGTCTTTCATCCCTTTGGCCACCAGTTCCGGATATTCACCGAAAGGAATTTGCCAGCGGATTTCACCCTTGTTCAGATCGATGGCGTTCAGCGTGCCCCAGGGCGGCTTGATCGGCGGGTAGTTGTCGGGATCGCGGAACAGGATGTAGCCTTCGTTCCGATACTTCAACCAGTTCGAATCGGCCGCGGCTGCTTTTTGATCGACCACCCCGGTGTCTCGGCCGGTGAGCAGGAAGTCGACAATCTCATCCACATTGCGTCCTAGATAGTCGAACCCGGGCATCCGTCCCTCGCCCTCGCGAATGAACTTGATCAGCTCTTCACGCGAGCGCCTTTTACCGATGTTAACCAGCGAAGGATAAGTGGGCGGCGCGCCTTGGAGATTGTCGCCATGACAGCCCGCGCAATTGTTCTTGTAGAGCGATTTGGTTTCGTGCGTCACCATCCGGATGATCCAAGGCTGTTCATTGGAGTTCACGTAGAGCAGCCCTGTCACCGGATCGAATGCGGCGCCACCCCACTCTCCGCCCCCGTCCGTGCCAGGCATGAGCACGGTGCCGCGAAGGCTAGGCGGCGTAAACAGGCCCTTTGAATCGAGGCTCTCGAGTGTGGCCAAGACGGCGGCGTGCGCCTCGGGCGTTCGGTCCGTGACCATCTCTTTGGTGAAGATCTGGCGGGTGAAGGGTGGCGGCTTCACCGGATAGGGTTGTGTCGGAGAGAGCTTCTCGCCGTCCAGCGGTGAAGGCGGCGCTGGCCGGTTTTCGATCGGGAACAGCGGCTCACCGGTGCGGCGGTCAAGCACGAAAACATAGCCGGTCTTGGCGATCTGCGCGACTGCCTCCACTTTGTGGCCGTTTCGGGTAACCGTGACCAGACTCGGTGCGGCGGGGAAGTCGAGGTCCCAAACGTCGTGCCTGATGCCTTGGAAGTGCCAAATGCGCCGCCCTGTGCGGGCATCGAGTGCCAGAACGCAGTCCGCGAAGAGGTTGTCGCCAATCCGGTTGGCTCCATAGAAATCGAAAGATGCCTGGCCGGTGGCCGCGAAGACCATGCCGAGTTTGGGATCCAGACTAAGCCCTGCCCAAGCGTTGGCGCCCCCCGAAATCTTATACGAATCCTTCGACCATGTTTCATAGCCGAATTCACCGGGCTGCGGAATGGTGTGAAAGATCCAGCGCAGCTTGCCGGTGTTCACGTCAAACGCACGAATATGGCCAGGCGAGCCAGGAAGCGTTTCGGGTACCGTGCTGCCGATGATGAATGAGTCTTCAAACACGACGCCCGGGCTGCTGGCACTGATGGTGATCGATTTCGGCGGCCGGTCCAGGCCTATCCGAAGATCGATCCGGCCGTTCTCGCCGAAGCCTGGGATCGGCTTGCCTGTACGCCGGTCGAGCGCCCACAAATAGTTGCGGTGAGTGAAGAACACACGGTCTTTATAAACCGTCACACCCCGATGTCGGTAGCGGCGCTGCATCGACCCCGGTGGGTTGGGGTCAAAACTCCAGATCTCCCGCCCTGTCTCGGCGTTCAACGCCACCACGCGGAGCTTGGGAGTGGTGGCGTAGAGGACGCCATCCACAATGATGGGGTTGCTCTGCATTTCGGAGCCTTTGAAGGCATCGTGAGAATCGTAGACCCACGCCACTTCCAAGCGCTTCACGTTTGCTGGTGTGATCTGGGTCAGCTCGGAATAGCGAATGTTGTAAGCGCCGCCGTTGACCGGCCATTCCACATCAGCGCTCTGGAGCGCGATGGCGGCTAGAAGGCAGGCGAGCAGAGGGATTCGAATCACGAACTCCGAAGTTTAGCGCATCGAAGTAGGGCGGTTCCCCCGACCCGCGCCGGTCGCCTACGACCGGCTCTCCAGATGCTAGCAAACGCGTGGTCTCTTCCAAGCTCCCGTCAAGACGTCTCATACAGCCGCTCTTCAATGCGCACTTTCCATCCTCCCGGTAGTGGTAGCCTCGACGCTTTCACCAGCTTGTCCCGATCGGCTTCGTCGCCCCGATACATGCGAACGACGTCAGCAACTGTTACTGAATCCTGTGCCGCCTCAATCCGCTCCATCGCGTCGCCCGCGCCGATCTCGCCTTCGTCCACGACCGAGAAGTAAATGCCCGACAGTCCACTAATCCAGAAGTGCTTCACGATGTCCGGGCGGTTGAAGCGAATTCCCAGCTTGAAGCAGGGCATGCGGGGTTGCGAGACCTGCAGCACCGCTGTTCCGATGCGAAACCGGTCTCCGATCTGGACGGTTTCCTCGGTCCAACCCGCTGTGGTCAAGTTCTCGCCGAACATTCCGTACGGTAGTTCCATGCCGGGAAGCTGGTCGCGCCAGTAAGGGTAATGCTCACTCGCATACGCGTAGACCGCCTTGTTCGGTCCTCCGTGAACGGTGAGGTCGGCCTGCCGGTCGCCGTCGATGTTGTAGCCGCGAAGAGCAACGCGCCCGTCAACCGGCGATTTGAAGATGGCGGTAAGAACGACGCCGTGTTCGCCGGCAGCATTCACCACCGCGATTCGCCTCGGCTGTCCCACGTTGAGCGACACGATCCGGCCGGATTGGTTCGCTGGCACAGTCACAATTTGCCTGCCTCCTTTAGAGCGGATGCTGAGTCCGGGTTCTTTATACTTAGCAGGTAGTCTCGGGAGTCGGCGTTGTCTCTCTCTAGCCAGGCTCTGACAGAGGCTTTTACAGGCTTAAGACATTGATAAAAAAGCGTCGCGACTCGGCAACTCTGTGCCTGAGAACACACCAGCCTCCGAGCCGTGCTCGTCAAGTACCGAACGCTTTCGGATCGCAGATTCTGCGTGAAAACTCCGGCACGGAACCCCGCGCGTTAGCAAGCGGACCCACGATAAGGCCGAGCGGGACAGGCGCCTCTGTCCCAAGGCGATCACGAAATCCACTCTTGTCAACACAAGCCTATTCGCCGCGTGGACAGAGCGAGCCTGTCCCAAGATGCAGCACAGTCGACTCGTCACTCTGTCCCAGAGTTTTCACACCGACACGTCAGGGAGCGGTGCTCCTCTGGCCAGCTTCAGTGCCGCTTCCAGACAACTCCTTGCCCATAAAATCCCGAGCTTCCGTACTGCGCGCGTCAGCGGCCGAGCCCCCCAACGGAGCCGCGACTGTGAAGGAGCGGACAGCCGTCATCTCTCCTCGATTCGAACAATCTGCGTTCATCGGCGCTGTTCTGAAAACAGACAGAAAGCCGAGGAGGCTGGAAAGCTTTCTGAGGCACCACTGTAAAGGAGCGCTTGTCCCAACTTGTTCTACCGCCGCTCTCATTCCCCAAGATGGCCGAAGGCCAAGTGGCTTTCATCCGCGGTCATTATTCTCGATCCTCCTTCTGGCACTCTTCGCCCTTGTTTTCACGAATCAACTCGCTTGGTCCCAACCCTCTGCCGCTATCTCTGGCGTCGTGGAGGACGCAACGGGCACCGGCATCAGCGGAGCCGCCGTCACGGTCAAGAGTCTCGAGACCGGCGCTACCCGATTGGCGACCACAGACAAGGCAGGCAAGTTCACGGTCGCGTCTCTCCCACTCGGACCACAAGAACTAAAGGCTGAGAAGACCGGCTTTAAGGCGGCAATTCGCTCGGGAATCAGTCTCACCGTAGGGCAGCAGGTGGTGGTCAACCTCCGCCTCGAAGTGGGTGATTTCGTCCAGCAAATCACGGTTTCCGATCAGGCACCAATCGTAAACACCACGACGGCGAGCGTCTCGGGAATGGTCGATGAGCGCGAAGTGAAAGACCTACCGCTCAACGGCCGCAGCTTCGACAACCTGATCAGCCTGAACCCTGGCGCCATCAACTACAGTGCCCTGCGAAGCGCCCAGACCAGCACCAGCAACGGGAACGCATTCGCCGTGGATGGCCGCCGCACGTCGGAGGAGTTGGTCCTGCTCAACGGCGTTGAATACACCGGGTCCAGCCAACTCGCCGTGACCCCCGGCGGAGTAAGCGGCGAACTGCTCGGCATCGACGCAGTGCGCGAGTTCAACGTTCTCACTGGCACATACCCAGCCGATTATGGCAAGCGGGCCGGAGCCCAGGTCGTCGTCGTCACCCAGTCAGGAACGAATTTGCTGCACGGATCCCTGTTCGAGTTCCTTCGCAACAGCGCGCTCGATGCGCGGAACTTCTTTGACCGGGCCACCGTGCCTCCATTTCGCCGGAACCAATTCGGCGGCGCGCTGGGAGGCCCTATTCAGAAGAACCGGTGGTTCATATTCGGCAACTATGAAGGATTTCAGCAGGCGCTGGCGGTCAGCAATGTGAGTGTGGTGCCCGATCAATACGCCCGCCACGGCCTGCTGCCTAACTCATCCGGTGTCTATGTGCCGGTTCCCCGTCTGAACAAGGCGATGTTACCCTACATGGCGTTCTGGCCGTTGCCAAACGGTTCGGAACTGCTAGTGAATGGCCTGCCCGGCGGGACATCGACTGCCTATTACAACCCGCACCAATCAGTGAGCGAAAACTTCGGTACCGTCCGCAGCGACTACAGCCTGGAACACGACACCATTTCAGCGGCCTACACCATTGATGACGGCAACACCCTGGAACCGTTGGCAGACCCTATCTTCGGTTCGTACGTCACTCTTTGCGCCCAAGTCGCCAGCCTCCAGGAAACGCATGTGTTCTCGCCAACTGTCATCAACACCTTCATCGCCGGCTTTTCACGTGCGGCATTCGGCTACAACTCATCTCCGCTTGACACCTCTTTCCCGTCGAACCTCTCTTTTCTGAGTGGCGCAGCACCGGGCGGAATCGTGATCGGCGGCGGGACCACTACTACTGGTGCAGGCACCCTCACGGCGGCCGGCGCGAACAATGCCTCCGGCGTTTGGAATCGCCGTAACCTTTTCACCTACACCGACAACGTTCAGATCAACAAGGGGATTCATCAGATCACCGTAGGCGCGTGGTTTCAACGTTTGCAGGACAATGAAGACTCGGCCTCCCGGCAGCTCGGCCAGGCGAGTTTCAGTAGCCTGACGACGCTTCCTGCAATCCACGCTGAGCAGCTTCCAAATCGTGCCTAGCGCCAACGAACTCGGTTGGCGAAGCCTGTTCGGAGCCTTCTACGTGGAAGACACCATCAAGCTGCGCCCGAACCTCACCCTCCAACTCGGCCTCCGAGACGAATTCACCACGGGCTGGAATGAAGTCTTTGGAAGGGCGGCAAACTACATCACCAATGGCCAGAGCGTTCTTCTCACGACTCCCCGCGTCTCTAATTCGGTGTTCACCCAGAACAACGCGAAGTTTCTGCTTGGCCCGCGGTTCGGGCTGGCGTGGGATCCTTTCAGCAACGGCAAGACGGCCATCCGCGCGGGCTTCGGCACCCACTACTCATTGATCGACGCGCTCAGCTTCTTGATGAACTCACTGCCGCCTTACAACGGCTCCGCTTCTTTCTCCAGCGTCTCGCTGCTATCCATTGTGCCGTTCACGCCGGGCGTGCCTCCTCCGCCGTCGTGCGGGCCGAATGTTCCCTCGCCATGCACCACATATGCCCCACAGGGCGTACAGCCGAATGCTCAAACACCCACCGTTCAGGAGTGGAATTTCACCGTCGAGCAGCAGCTCAGCAGTAACACCGTTCTGAGGGTCGGCTATGTCGGCTCACACGGTTACCATGGCCTGCTCAGCGTTGATCCGAATACGATTCCGGCGCAAATCTGCACCAACCCGGTTGGCTGCAAGTCGGGCGGAGTTGCGACCCTCAAAGGCATTGTTCCCGAAGGAGCGCAATACATCCCGATCGGGACCCGCCCGAACCCTTACTTGTCCGGCGGATTCTTTTGGTACACCGAAGGCAACAGCAGCTACAACGCACTGCAAGTCGACCTGACTCAGCGTCTGCAACACGGCTTGCAGTTTCGCGCCAATTACACATGGTCTAAGAACCTGGACATGAATTCGGGCTTGACCGGCGCGCAGAATAACAATCAGGCGCAAATGATCCTGGATCGCAATGATCTGCCGCGCGATTGGGGCCTGTCGGCGCTGAACATTGAAAACCAGGCCAGCATCTCCGGTAGCTATGAACTGCCTTTCGGTCGCGGTAAGCGCTGGCTTGGTGATGCCACCGGTATCACCAACCGGTTGGTCGGCGGCTGGCAATTGAACGGCATCGTTACTTTGCTCAGCGGCTTCCCCATCACGCCGCAAATTGGTTCCAACCGCTCCGGCGACGGAGACACCCGTAACCCCGACCGGCCGTCCGTGAACACTACATTCACGGGACCCGTGCTGCTCGACAATCCGAATCAATGGTTCAATCCCAAAGCCTTCAGCCTGCCGACTCCTGGCACGTACGGAAACCTCGGCCGGGGAACCTTTGATGGCCCCGGACTCGCGGATGTGGATGTATCGCTCTTCAAAAACACCACCATCACCGAGCGCGCCACTCTGCAATTTAGAGCCGAGTTCTTCAACGTGCTCAATCACACGAATTTCGGCACACCCAACGCGATTGTCTTCTCTAGCGGCGCCATTAGTCCGTCGGCCGGATTGATTACTTCAACGGCGACCACATCCCGCCAAATACAGTTTGGCCTGAAGTTGCTCTTCTGATCGCTACCGAACTTCCGCTAAGGGCGCTTCCAGCCAGGACTTAGTACTAGTTCCGCGAAGTTCAGATTTGGGATATGATCTTTGTGCAATCGTCGGGCTTCGACCCTGATTGCGCGTAGCGCAAAGAAAGCGGAGGACGAGATGTCATTTCTTGCTTGGATCGTCTTAGGTTTGATTGCCGGGTTCATCGGCAGCAAAATCGTCAATAAATCGGGGGAAGGTCTAATCCTCGATATCTTACTAGGAATAGTCGGCGCCGTCGTGGGAGGATGGCTATTTCAAATGTTCGGCGCCTCCGGCGTAACGGGCCTGAACATTTACAGCCTCTGCGTCGCGGTTGTTGGCTCGATAATCTTCTTGCTCATCTATCACGCATTGTTCAGGCGCAGGGCATAGGCCGGTCGCATGTTCACGGCGGCGGTTCTCACGAAGCGCCGTCGCCAGTCAATTTCTATTCGCCCCGGGTGTATGCTTTGGGTGGCGTTGGGCGATGGCACGGCGCCCGGCGAAGAATACCCGGCTCGACGGTCACGCCCAGCTTCCTCAAGGAGGCTTAATGAGAGTGACCCCGGTGGCAGCTTTGCTACTCGCCGTGAGCTGTTTGGCAGCGGCTCCGATGCCGCGTCTGGTGAAAGACAGTGGCGGTTTTCAGTTTCTTGTCGATGACCAGCCCTTCCTGATTCTGGGAATTCAAACCTACAACTCGAGCGGATATCCAACTGAACTGGAGCGCACTTGGCCGTTGGCCAAAGCACTCCATGCGAACACGGTGGAGATCCCGATCCAATGGCAGACTGTTGAGCCCGCGGAAGGGCACTTCGATTTCACGGTTGTCGACGGCTTAGTGGCCGGTGCGCGGGCCAATGGCCTTCACCTGATTCTGGCCTGGTTCGGGGGCTTCAAGAACGCCGCCATGCACTATGCTCCGGCCTGGGTCAAAGAGGACGTCAAGAAATATCCGCGCATGATCGACCAGGGCGGCAGCCCCATCCGCACGCTGGCGACTCATGTCGAAGCCACGCAAGTTGCCGACGCTCGAGCCTTCGCAGCCTTCATGCGTCACCTCAAAGAGATTGACGGCGAGCAGCACACCGTCATCGCCATTCAGGTGGAGAACGAAGCCGGCGTGTTAGGCACCGATCGCGACCACTCTGAAAGCGCGAACGAACTCTTTGCCGGCCCGGCGCCTGCTGGTGTCGTCGAAGTCTTCGGCAAGGGCAAGCACGGTACCTGGACCGATGCGTTCGGGCCTTACGCCAGCGAGACCTTCGCTGCGTACTACCAGGCCCGCTACATCAATCGAGTGGCCGAGGCCGGAAAACGCGAGTTCCCACTGCCTATGTTCCTCAACGTCTGGACTGATATTCAGGACGGCTTTTATGACCCTGGCTTTTCGCACCCCAGCGGCGGCTCGACGACCCGTATGCTGCCGCTGTACAAAGCGATCGTTCCATCCATCGATTGGATTTCTCCCGACATCTACAAGCAGAGCTATGTTCAATACATCGCAGAAGCCGTTCCCTACAGCCGGCCTGACAATCCCCTGCTGATCCCCGAAACCGGCCACGATCTCGGTTTCGCCCGCCGTATGTTTTATGCAATTGGCGATCTGAAAGGCATCGGGGTGTCCGCCTTCGGCATTGAGGGCTCGCCTGACGGCAACAACGCCAGCGTTCCTCCCGGCCTCACCGATTTCGCTGCTTCCTATCGCATCCTCAGCGCCGCTACCCCTCTCCTGGCCGCGGCGAAGACTTATGGCAAGCTCCACTCGGTGGTGGAAGAACAAGGCATTGCGACCGTGGTTGTCGACTTCGGCGACTATGAAGCCATGGCCCAGTTCGGCCCTTCAGGCTGGGGCTATGGCGGCGCTCGCGCGGTCGGCACCACGAAAACCTCCGGACGCGCGCTGATCGGCCAAATCGCACCCGACGAGTTTGTTCTCGCCGGCTTCGATACCACCGTGAATTTCCGCCCGCGCTTTGGCTCAGCCGCGCCGCGCGCCGACTTCGTCACCGTGGAAGAAGGCGCCTACGAGGGTGGCGTCTGGAAGCCGCACCGGCTCTTAGGCGGCGATGAGATCTTCTTTGGTGTGCGGTTGCGCCCGGAGGGGACCGTTGTCAAGGTGAAGCTGATGAAGTACTAAGCGCTGCACGATCGCCAGATTTCTGCTAATCTGGCGGCTGGTAACCGTAACTGTCGGGAGGAGCCGCTTGTTAACTCGCCTCCATTGGCTGCCATCCGTATTGTTTGTATCCGCTGGCTCGCTGATTCTTCAGTTAACGGCGTTCTCGCAAGTAGTTGTCAACTCCACGCCCACCCGGACGACTTCCGAGCCGCCCGTCCCTTCCGACCGCCTTGAACTGGTCACCGGCAATGCCCAACCCGTTGAGGACGTCAGCCAGCGTATCGGGCTGACCGAGCTGCTTGGCACGGCCTTTCAGCGGTCGAATGTTCGTGCCTACCCTTACGATCAAAAAACGACGTTCACCGCGTTTGGATCGTCTCCCTCCGACGGAGCCTGGAAACTGGAGGACACGTCCTCTGGCTCTGCTTACCGTTGGACTGGGCAGGGCCCTGACTTCTCAGTCGTCAACCTCTTCGTGAAAAGCAATGCCCTGTATAGCAATCAGCCGGCGACCGCGTTGCCGCTGCGACTTGCTCAGGTGCGAGGCATCCTCTTCTTTAAGATGACGCCGCTCGGTCCCCGCGCTTCGCTTCGTTCCGCCGCCGCCAGTTTGGATGGCGCTGAGTTACAGTGCGCCTTGGTTTCTCATCACATTCAGGCGAAATTCGATACGGGCGGCCGTCGCTGGGAGGAGTCCGAGTACTGCGTGGAGCCGAAGTCCGGCAATCTAATTACTTACTCACCTATCCCGGGATTCTACGTGCTGTTTGATTACTCCAAAGCGCTGCCCTTCCATGACAGAGTGGTTCCGAACAAATTCACGGTCACTCAGGGGGGTCGGGTTGTTATTGAGGGCCAGATCGATAGCATCGCCGATCCGCCGTCCGACCCGGCACTTTTCCAGCCGTCGAACCTGAACGCCATTGGAGTGGGCGCAGTGATGACTCAGCCCTGGCGATACCGGATGACGCTGCCCGTCACAGATAAGCCTGCGGGAGACACCGGGACAATCGTCGTGCTGCACGGAATGCAGCCACCAAACGGCAAGCTGACAGACGTGGAACTGATCGACTCCACAAACCCGAGTTTCAATAGCTCTGCTTTGGCCTTTGCTTCTAACTGGGGAGGCGGTATCCCGGCTGAAAACGCTGAGCCCGGCGCGACGCCCCAATCGCATGAGGTGTTCCTGACACTGCACTATGTTGCTGCTGCCGGCGGGGTTCCCGATCAGTCCCAATAAGCATCCTGACCCCGCTCTTCCGTTATGGTGGTCCTCATGCTTCGCCTGGTCACGCTCGCGCCGTTGTGCTCGTCTCAGCCTTGGCCGCACTTTCGACGGCCTTCTGTGGGGGTGTGCTCGCACAAGCGCCCGGAATGCCAGCCTCTCCGATGGAGACAATACAAGACCTCGCCGCTCGCCTCACTCCTGAACAAAAACAACTCTTTGACGGCGGAACCAAGGCCTTCGACACGCAACACAATGCCGATTCACTGGCCGCGTTCAAGCAATTGCTAACGCATCTTCCGGGCGATCCCATCCTCTCGAAATTCGCCGGTGAAGCCCTCAACGTCGGAGAGACGAGCTTGGCGATCAGCACTCTGAAGCCCCTGGCTTCCGCGAATCCGAGTGACTGGCAGGCCGTCGCCCTTCTTACCCGTGCCTGCAGCCGAGGCTGGCGACACAACTTGCCGCGATACGGGGATGGCCCACATGCTCGACCTCCACCGTCAAGGCATAACGCCACCGAACACGAGGCAGTATGTGTTGGAAACGATCAAGTCCGAGAACACGATGTTGATCCGGACGTCGCTCGAGCCCTGGGGTCCTTACAAGGTGTACGATTTGGGCCAAGTCCTCGACAGTGACGGCAAAATCTTCCTGCGCATCACGCTGGAAAGCAGTGACGGGGATCAGCCGATGTTCGCTAAAGAATATCCCAAGGAAGCCGAGGGTCTTCGCCGTTTTTCTCTCGACGCCTACCGCGAGACGGATCTGAATAGCAACGGTCAACGCACGCAGACTCACTTTACCTACAAGTTTTTCGTGGGCCAACCTTCATACGAGAACGTCCGGGACGAATTCGTCAAGATTGTCGAAAGGAAGAGCCAACCGCTCAGCAGCCGAACAAATCTAATTGTTCAGTAAAGCGCAATCCGGCTTTAGCAGCAAACCTTCCTGCAACTTGCGACTCCAGATTTCAGCACTGTGGTACTCCTAGTCAAAGATTCGTGGAGCGCCGACCGAGCGCTTCTCAACCCATGAAGAACAGAAACAGCCGGATCTTGTATCTTCTGCTCTCACTTTGGATCGTGATCAGCATGAGTTACTACGTGCTTGGCACCATCGCACTACGAGAAGAATTCTTCAATGCTTCCCATTACGCCGAAGAACCGTTTGACTTCCAAGACGACCTGCGAACCATTCACAATCTAACGGACGCCCAAAAGAAGCTGGGATTAGAGAACGGAAGCGTCCTCAACTCCATCAATGGCCAACCATACTCCGGCTGGATGCAGATGACGAGGTTTATTCGCCACGCCAAGCCGGGTGACCTGATGCGGGTGGGAGTCGTCACTCCGCACGGGCAGCAAAAGGAGTTTGAGATTCATCTGATTCCCCGGCAGGGGCCTGGTTGGTCCGTTGCGGGCTACGTCGCTTTTCTCGTACCCATTCTGGGCGTTCCCCTGCTGGGGCTGCTGGTTGGTTACTGGGTTGTGGCGGGCCGGCCCCACGATCTCAACGCCGGGCTGGTCTTGCTGCTGTTGACGTTCCCCGAGACCGCATTTGGCAATCTCGACTGGCGCTTCTGGACGGGTTGGACCTATCCGATCTTCTGCTTCTGGAATATTTCGATCCAACGCCTGGCCTTTATCGGGCTGCTCTGGTTCGGTATTCTCTTTCCAGAAAGGTGGCGTCTTGATGTGCGGTGGCCATGGGTGAAATGGACGCTGCTCTTGGGAACCCTGGCAGCGCTGGCTGTCGAAATCGCAAACACGTTCTTACAGCTATACGCTCTTGCAAAACTAAATGCCATCGCATCGTTGCAATCCTGGTTGGACACAGCAGCGGGCTGGCTCGCGGCGATATGTGTCGTTCTGTTTCTCTATGCTGTCGTCGATAAGCTACTAACTTCCACCACGGCGGACGCCAAACGCAGAGTCAGAGTGCTCGCCATCGGAAGTGTCGTGTCACTTGGTCCCTTGGTAGTCATCTTTGGCATCCTGCCGCGCCTCATTGGCATCGATCCTCATCACGGCTCCTGGTTTGAAGCCATCGTGCCGTTCGTAGCTCTATTTCCGCTCACCCTCGCCTATATTGTGGTCGTGCAGAGAGCGATGGACGTTCGGATCCTGTTGCGAATGGGAACCAAGTACCTCCTGGCGAAGGCAACCATAGTAGGTCTCGAGATCGCAATCGGTGGCACTGTGATCTTCGGCTTCCTTGTGCCGATGATGCAGAAGAAGGAGCACCCGGCGCTCAACCTCGTGTTTCTGGTCGTCGCCATCGTCGTTCTGATACGCGTCTTCGTCATGCGCGACAGCTTGAGCGGCCGTATGCAATGCTGGCTCGATCGCAAGTTCTTTCGCGAGGCTTACAACAGCGAATTAGTCTTGAGCGAGCTTTCCGAGCAGGCGCGGAAATTCGTCGACAAAGGGCCACTGGTTGAGACCATCTCGCGCCGGGTTTCAGAGATTCTCCACGTTCCCCACATCGCTGTCTGGTTGCGGGGCAGCAGTGTTTTTCAGTTGCAACAGTCCGTCGGCCTCAGTTTGAGCGGGCCGGTCATGTTGCGGGAAGAGTCGATGACCGTTCAGAACCTCGCACGTACAAACCGGCCCGCGACTGTGTTCCAAGACCGGCCGGAGGAATGGTTCGAACAGGCCGATGATCGTGAGAAGGAAGCGTTACGCCGCGTTAACGCAGAACTGCTGTTGCCGCTGTCGGGTCGCGAACGACTGATGGGGCTGATGACGCTAGGGCCTAAACTGTCTGAGCAGCCCTACACGCCCACGGATCTGAGAGTCCTGCAGTCCTTGGCGGCACAAACCGGATTGGCTCTCGAGATCAGCGAGCTCGCGCTATCGCTGGCACAGGAGGCGGCGCACCGCGAGCGGATTAATCGCGAGATCGAAATCGCCCGCGAGGTTCAACAACGCCTCTTCCCGCAGAAACTGCCCCAGATCGCGGGACTGGAATTCGCCGGGATGTGCCGGGCCGCTCTGGGTGTCGGCGGTGACTACTACGATTTGATCCAACTCGAAAACGGTCTTCTCGGCATCGCAATTGGCGACGTTTCCGGCAAAGGAATTTCGGCGGCCTTGCTCATGGCGAGCCTTCGCGCATCGCTCCGCGGCATCACCATCGACGGGTCAGGCGATCTCGCCAAAATGATGGGGCGCATCAATGGACTTGTCTATGAGTCCTCCGCCAGCAACCGATACGCTACGTTTTTCTTTGCCACGTTGGATCCCATCACGCAAGAACTTCGGTACGTCAATGCCGGTCATAATGCACCCATGCTGGTAAGAGGCGCTTCGGGAGACGTTGTCCGCTTGGAAGTCGGCGGGACACCCGTTGGCTTGCTGCCGTCGGCGAGTTACGAAGCGCAATCGGTGACCTTGGAATCGGGCGACTTGCTCCTTTGTTACACCGACGGCATCAGCGAAGCCATGAATCTCAGCGACGAGGACTGGGGCGAAGAACGGATGCTGGAGGCGGTGAAAACCAAGTCAGGCGCATCGGCCAACGACGTGCTCCGCGAGGTGTTCCAGGCAGCGGACCAGTTCACCGGGGAAGCGCCCCAGCACGATGACATGACGTTGCTTCTCGTCCGGGTCAACCCCTAGAGTGGGGCAGGGCGCCCCGCCCGCGCCGGTCGCCTACGTCCGGCTCTTCATCGGAGAGAGTGTGCCCGGGAGTCTCATAAACCTTCACTCCCCCCTTGGGAGGAATCCCGTCATGGTGTTTTCACTTGGCAAGAAGCACGAATTCTTATGCAAAAATCTCTTCATGAAAGTTCTTCTGGCAGGCGCAACCGGCGCCATTGGCACTCCGCTCATTGGCAAACTCCTAGCCGCTGGGCATGCGGTGTTTGGGATGACGCAATCCTCTGAACGGGCGGCCGACTTGAACGCCAAAGGTGCGGAAGCCGTCGTCGCCGATGTGCTTGACGCGGCTTCCGTACGGGACGCCGTCTCCCGCATCCGTCCCGAAGCCATCATCAACGAACTGACCTCACTTCCCAAGCACTACACGCCTGAAGAGATGAAGGCCGCCGCACCTCGCGATACGGAAGTGCGTATAAAGGGAAACGCCAATCTGCTAGCAGCTGCCCGCGCCGCGAATGGCCGCCGGTACATTCTGCAATCGGCCGGTTATTGGTATGCGCCCGGCGCGGGGCCCGCTGATGAGAACCGGCCGTTCGCTTTTGATGCATCGCCCGGTATCGCGGCCGGTTGCCGGCGATACGCCGATCTCGAGGCCACCATCTTGAAAGAGCCCGAGATTGAAGGCATCATGATGCGCTATGGATTCTTCTACGGGCCCGGTACGTGGTTTACGAAAGACGGCGATGTGGGTCACCAAGTCCGCCAGCGCCAGTTTCCGGTGATCGGGGCAGGGCAGGGGATATGGAGCTGGATTCATATTGAGGATGCGGCGTCAGCAACTGTGGCCGCGCTCCACGCCGCTCCCGGCTCTTACAACATCGTCGACGACCAACCCTCCGAGCAGCGCGTATGGCTTCCCGCTTTCGCTCGCTATGCGGGCGCACCCGACCCGCCTCATGTCTCCGAAGAGGACGCGCTGAAGCTAGCCGGCGCCGACTCCGTTTACTACGCGACGCGCCTTTCGGCCGCTTCCAACCAGAAGGCGAAGCGCGAACTGAACTTCCGTCCCCGCCCGCTCGAATGGCTTGCCGTCTAGCTCTTCAAACGGTTTCGGGCTGTCCGCGTAGCATCCAAATCGCTTACGCCGGTGTCAACCCCAGATCCCGCCTCCGGATTCCTCCCAGACTCGATAACCATCCAACTCGTCTTCGGAAACTGACTCACTTTGAATCCTAACTGGGGCCCACCAGGCGAAACTGCGGCGAGACAAAGGTAAGTGTCCCATCCCAAACCCATCTGGGTCGTGTATGCTTCCGAATGAGTGTTCTTGTATCGACTTGGGCTGGCACCGTTGGGAAACGCTCTTTATAAAGCCGGACGTGAACTATGGACCGATCGGCCTTCAAAACCTTCGCAATCTGGTACCCGCCGTCCTCCGAAATGACGGCGTAGACTTCACCGCTATTCAGGTTCGCGGGGAGTCTCCGGGCTAGCCACCAACCGGCCACTGCTTTCAAGGCACGGTGCATCGAATCTAAACTACCAGCTTCTGGGCCGTACTGTGACGCGGTCGCCGCACCTTCCTCCCGCTCAAAGTGTTATCAAGGAAGGGATGCAAAAGGATTCTCCTTCTCCCTCGGCTTCCCATCGCCGTGACTTTCTCAAAACCACCTCTGGCACGCTGGGCACCGCCTTAGTTGCCGGTTTTCCGGCCATTATTTCCGCACAGTCTGTCACCAACGCCATCAAGGTCGGCTTGGTGGGATGCGGTGGCCGCGGCACCGGCGCTGCCTCGCAGGCACTGACCGCCGACGACTACGCCGAACTGGTCGCCGTAGCCGATATTGACCAGGGCCAAATCGACAAGTGTCTGGACGAACTCCGCACTATCGAGGACGGCAAACTGGCCAAGCGCGTGAAGACCGACCCAGCCAAGCAGTATCTCGGCCTGGACGCTTATCAAAAGGTTCTTGATAGCGGCATCGATGTCGTCTTGCTGGCGACGCCGCCCGGCTTCCGCCCCACTCACTTCATGGCTGCCGTCAATGCGGGCAAGAACATCTTCTGCGAGAAGCCGATTGCCACCGACGCGCCCGGCGTCCGCCAGGTTCTCGAGGCCGTCAAGCTTTCCAAGCAAAAGAACCTGTCGCTGGTGGCCGGCTTCTGTTGGCGCTATGACGACAAGATCAAGGCCACGTTCAAGCAGCTCAACGACGGCGCCATCGGCCGCATTGTGGCTTACTACGCCACTTACTACACCAGCCCGGTGAAGCCGATGCCGGCCGAAAGCACGCGCCCCGCCGGCATGAGCGACACCGAATGGCAGATTCGCAACTGGTATAACTTCTGCTGGCTTTGCGGCGACAGCATCGTGGAGCAGGCCGTCCACAGCGCCGACAAGATCGCGTGGTCCATGCATGACCAGCCACCGGTCAGCTGCGTGGCCGTCGGCGGCCGCGTCATCCCCGCGCTCGGCGGCAACATCTATGATCACTTCGAGGTGAATTACATCTACCCCAACGGGGTCCGCGCCTTTCTCGCCAATCGCCAGATCGAAGGCATCTACAACGAGAATGCCGACTACATTCTGGGCGTCGACGGCACCTGCACCATTGGCCGCGGCAAGACCCCCAAGATCGAAGGGAAGACCAACTGGACTTGGGTCCAGGAAGGCCCGCCCTACGACATGTACCAGCGCGAGCACGACGTGTTATTTGCATCCATTCGCAACCACCAGCCTGTGAACGACGGCGAGCGCATGGCCACCAGCACCCTGCTTGCTATGATGGGCCGCATGGCCGCCTACACCGGCGAGCAAATCACTTGGGACCAGGCCCTGAATTCCCAGGAGAAGCTAGGTCCCGAGAAGGTCGATTGGAACGCCGCGCTGCCGGTGGCCCCGCGCCCCATGCCGGGCATCACGAAGTTCAGCTAACCAACTATCGGCCACAGAGCTGTCTTTTCGCTAGCATTACTTTGAGTCAGCCATCATGCGCTCAGCCCTTGGTCTTCGAATGCATTCGGGCTGGGGAGTGCTGGTTGCCGTTTCGTTGGAAGGCAACGCCGTCGAGGTCCTGGACCGTCGCCGCATCGTCATCACCGATCCGCGGCTCCCTGGCGCCAAGCAGCCCTTTCACTACGCGGCGGGCCTAGACCTCTCAGTGGCAGAGGCGCTTCTTTCTGAATATGCATCCTCATCGGAAGGCTTGGCCATAGCCGCGCTCCGCGAAGTGATCTCGCAGTTAGACGCCCGCCAGCATCGAATCGTCGGCTCCGCCGTTCTTTTGGCCTCCGGCCGTCCTCTTCCGCCGCTTCCGAAGATCCTCGCCTCGCACCCACTGATACATACCGCGGAAGGCGAACTCTTCCGCAACGCCGTTCGGGCAGCTTGCGATTACTTGCAAATCCCCGTCACTGCCGTGAAAGAGCGCGACCTCGATGCCCTCGCGGAGGCGGCCTTCGGAAGCGCGGCAAGCCAAGTGCAGATCGGAATCGCAAACCTCGGAAGTTCTATCGGTCCACCTTGGACTCAGGATCACAAGACAGCCGCGCTGGCCGCGTCGATGATCCTGGCTCGTGGAGACCAAGAGGACTGAGGGGCTTCTACTTCCCCGACACCGCGCGCCCCACCCGCCTCATCCACGCCAGTTCGTCCTCGCTCATTGGCCCGAGCCGTAGTGCTTCCAGGGCCTGGTCCATCTGGGCCGCGCTATTGGGACCCGTCATGCAGACATCCACTTCGGGTCTGGTCAGTACATAGCGATAACAGTCAGCCGCCGTCGGAACACGCTCGCCTTTGGGCAGCGATCCAGCAAGGCCAGGCAGTAACGCCTTACCCAGCAACTGCCCCCAACTGGTGGCCGTGAACGCTGTCATGCCCGGCCGGCCGCTCTCGGGCAGGTGCGGGAAGATGTCCTCTTCAGCGCCGGGATGCGCTACGTTGTAACGGAAGTGGATTACATCGAAGTCTCGGCCGGTTGCGATCCCCGGCACTAAGCTGCGCTTGTGCGTGGAGACGGCCAGATAGCGCACCAGCCCGCGCTCCCTCAGCTGCATGGCCGCGTCGAAAATGCGTGGAGTCACCGGCCGGTTCCACAATCCAAGCAGCAGCACATCGGTGTAGTCGAAGTGCAACTCTCTAAGCGCGCGCTCCAGGCCCCAGCTCATCAGCGATGCAACACGGCTATAGGACTGGATCACCAGCACGAACTGATCGCGTCGCGGACCTAAGCGTCGCAGCGCTTCACCGAACGTTCCACTTCGCCTGCTTCCCCAATACAGGTAGTTCACTCCCTGCTCGAAAGCGCGCTCCATGGCGTCGCCCGGCACGCCGTAACCGGAGGACACGCCCAACCGCATCACCTGTCGCCCCGTCCTGCCCAACACGGCCCGAGTAAAACTGCGCGCGATTGCTTCCATAACTGCGGCCATCATACATCCAGATCGCGGCACCTCGCCGCACCCTACTTTCAGCTCCGCTTCGCTATCTTCTAATGAAGTGATGAAATCCCCGCTCACTGTGCTCCTGGCCCTCGCACTTTCCGCCGCCCACTCCTTCGCAGCCGGCGATTTTCAAACCCAGATCGCGCCCATCCTCCAGCAGAACTGCCTCCCCTGCCATGGAGCCACGAAAGCTGCCGCCGGTCTTCACTTCGAATCGAAAGCCGCATTGCTCGATGGTCACTCCGTCGTCCCGGGAAAGCCGGACGACAGCTCCTTCTTGAAGTCCCTCGAAACTCCTACCGGCCAGCCCGGCGCCATGCCTCCTGGTGGCCCGCAACTTTCTAAGGAACAACTCGCCCTGATTCGGACCTGGATTGCGGAAGGTGCCAACTGGCCCGACGGAGTGACGCTCTCCACCAACGATGCATCGGCCAGTGCCAATCGCCTCGCGCAAAGCAAGGCTGCGCGCATCGCGAAGGAGCGAGCCGAGGACCAGACCATCTACGACCGCATCATCGCCGCCAAGCCGGTAGACGCGTCGGCCATGC
This sequence comes from uncultured Acidobacteriaceae bacterium, assembly GCA_963771305.1. Lineage (GTDB taxonomy): Bacteria > Acidobacteriota > Terriglobia > Bryobacterales > Bryobacteraceae > CAJCIT01. The sequence continues at coordinate 82,410 of CAVYTS010000022.1, read as the reverse complement.
AGCCCTATAAGACCACCATCCCCAACACCGCCGTCTCGTTCGAGATGATTCCCATCCCTGCCGGTGACTTCATCATGGGTACTCCCGATTCGGAAGCGGGCCGCAGCAAGCTCGAAGGCCCCCAGCATAGGGTCCACGTGGATGCCTTCTGGATGGAGACCCACGAAGTCACCTGGGACGAGTATCGTCTCTTCATGTTTGCCCAGCAGGCCGGCGAACTGGCCCACAAGGACGAAGTCGTAGACGGCGTCAGCCGCCCCACCCGGCCCTACGTCGAGATGAGCTTCGGTATGGGCATCAATGGATTCCCCGCTATTAGCATGACCCAGCACGCAGCCAACAAGTATGCCGAGTGGCTCAGCGCGAAGACCGGCGAGTTCTATCGGCTGCCGACCGAGGCCGAATGGGAATATGCCTGCCGCGCCGGTACCACCACCGCGTTCTACTTCGGCGACGACCCGTCGAAGCTGGGTGACTACGCCTGGTTCGACGCCAACAGCGACGGCAAATACCAGAAGGTCGCAACCAAGAAGCCCAATGCCTGGGGCCTCTACGATATGCTCGGCAACGTCATGGAATGGACGCTCGATCAATACGAGGCATACCCGGCCGACCCGCAGACCGACCCTTGGGTGAAGTCCACCAAGGCCTATCCGCAGGTGGCCCGCGGCGGCTCATGGAACGATCCCGCGAAAGACCTTCGCTGCGGCGCGCGCGTCGGCTCGGAGGCCGCATGGAAGCAGCAGGATCCTCAATTGCCGAAGAGCATCTGGTATCACACCGACGCGCAATGGCTTGGTTTCCGCATCGTCCGCCCCGCGAAAATCCCCACCGTCGAAGAAATGTTCCGCTATTGGAACAACGGCGTGGAGCGAGACTGAACTGAGTCTCCGTGACGATTTCAGCACTGAACCGCGCGCGTAAGAGTCTGTGTGAAAACTCCAGCACTGAACCGCGAGCGTCGCTCTCCGCACCGGAGCAAGCGAGCGGACCCACGACAAGGCCGACCGGGACAGGCGCCTCTGTCCCGAGGCGATCACGAAATCCACTCTTGTCAACCCAAGCCTATTCGCCGCGTGGACAGAGCGAGCCCGTCCCAAGATGCAGCTCAGTCGACTCGTCACTCTGTCCCAGAGTTTTCACACAGACACGTAAGCAAGCGGAGAATTATCATTCGATTACTCAAGCAATCGGCGTTTATCGGCGTTCATCAGCGGCCATCACTTTAGCCGCCCTCCTCTTCTTCGCCGTCGCACCGGCAACTCCCCAAACCCCAACCCTCCAGCCCTTCGAGATGGTTGAGCCCCACATGGGGACCCTCTTCCGGATCAAGCTCTATGCCTCCTCTCCGCCGCAAGCTGTCGCGGGATTCCAAGCCGCCTTTACCCGCATCCATCAGCTGGACCAAGCACTCTCCGATTACAATCCCAACAGCGAACTCATGCAACTGTGCCGGGCAACGCCCGGCCAGCCGGTCCATGTAAGCGATGACCTGTTTCGCGTTCTCGATGCGTCGCTGAAACTGTCGCGCGCTTCGGCGGGTGCCTTTGACGTCACCGAGGCGCCCGTTATCCGGCTTTGGCGCGAAGCGCGAAAAACCACGCAGCTGCCGGATTCCTCCGCATTGCGCGAAGCCGGCGGTCGCTCAGGCTTCAGCAAGCTGAGCCTCGACCCCGCCCATCACACCGTGACTCTCGCGAATCCCGGCATGCTGCTCGATCTCGGTGGCATTGCGAAGGGCTACGCAGCCGACGAAGCTCTCATCGCAATCCGCGCCCAGGGCATCCGCAGCGCCATGGTGGCAGCCAGCGGCGACATTGCCGTCAGCGATGCGCCGCCCGACCGGCCCGGCTGGCAAATCGGCGTCGACTCCGTCGATCTTCCGCAAGCTGCCTTCACCCGCGTATTGGTCGTTTCCAATGCGGCGGTCTCCACCTCGGGCGACACCGAACAGTTCGTTGAAATCGCCGGCAAACGCTATTCGCATATCATCGACCCCAAAACCCACCAAGCCCTCACGAGCCGCATCAGCGTCACCGTCGCCGCCCGCACGGGAGTCGATGCCGACAGCCTCGCTACCGCCCTGTGTGTTCTGGGACCAGAACGCGGACTCGAACTGCTGAAGCCATACCCCGGTGCCGAGGCCCTTTTCTTCTCCAACGATCCCGAACCCCACACTCTCGAATCCCCCGGCTTCCGCAACTATTCTTCGGCTCACTGACGCCCTCCCACGCCCTAAGATGCGACCCTAAGTAACAACCCTCATGCAAACCCTCCCCGGCCCCACTCACGTCCTCTCCAAACAAAACGCCGAGCACTACACGTGGGGCGCGGTCTGCGACGGTTGGCACCTAGTCAGACAACCCGACCTCAGCGTGATCGAAGAACGCATGCCTCCCGGCGCCAGTGAAGTCCGACATCATCATGTCCACTCGCGACAGTTCTTCTATTGCCTCAACGGCGAGTTGACGCTGGAAGTCGAGCAACACGAATACACGCTTCGCCCCGGGTATGGCATCGAAATCCTGCCGGGCCAACGCCACCAGGTCATCAACCGCAGCCACGCCGACGCCGGCATGTTGGTCATCAGCCAACCACCCAGCCACGGCGACCGGGTTCTGTCTGATTAAGGTATGCGGTATCTGTAGGGCTTCCCAATCTAGCGCGAAGTCAGCACCCACTTGCCACCCCCGAGTGTGCATTCGTAGCGCACCGTTTGCGACTGGATCGCCGCTTCTGCATGTTTGCCGAATCCCTCCGCACTCATCTCAGCCTCGAAAAAGAAAAAGCATTCCGAACAGCGTCAACCTTTACGTTGGCAATCGAATTTGTGAAGTTCTTTGGGTCGCACGGATTGTTGAATTCAAGGCACCAGGAACGGCTGGGCAAGTGCTGTTGCAGGAGGTTGGAAAATTCTCTTCTCTTCGCGTCTCCAGCATCCGGATAGATGGGTGTCAACTGCTGCCGATCCGGATCGAAGACTCCCAGGCTCTCCGGATGCGTCGGAGCAAAGTGCATCGTGTTGCCATCAATGATCAGTCGGTTCCCAACCCTCGCCAGGAGCGTGCCTGGTAAAGCCGCCTTGAAATAGAGATCGGAACTCAGCAGCTGCACGCACTCGGCCGACGGACCGAGGTGAGTGTCGATCGCGACCAGTCCATCTTCTTCGGAAATGCTCAGTGCTGACCCAAGACACCAAATCTCGCCCATCGAAGGGTCAGTCCTGATGTCCGTATCGCGCACGCTGCCAAGACTCACCTGACCCGTCGTCTTGTCGAAACGGAAGACGTGGATAAGCGGCGGCAGCGCCTGTGATCCATCGTCGTCGTAGTAGGCGAGAAGGAAAACCGGGCCATCCTTGGAAACCGCAAAGCTCGTGATCCCCCGCAGCCGCTCCTGTTTCGGCAGGCCAGATACGGGGGATGCGGTGCTCAGTGAGGACTGACTCTAAGCTGACTCCGCTCGCTGTCCCGGTCAAGCAATTAGTCAGCGCCGCGATCGCGCACATCCTGCTAAGAAATGTGTACCGCATGATCCAGACACCAGTATGCCGTTCGCCACAGTCACCCGGCGACATGAGAGGCGGCGCGTCTCCCGACTCGGCGGTCCGGCTCATAAGAGAATGGGTTCATGAGCGGCGTGCGCATCGACAAATGGCTTTGGGCCGCCCGGTTCTTCAAGACGCGGTCGCTGGCCTCCCGGGCCTGCGATCTCGGTCGGATCGAATCCAACGGCCAGCCTGCCAAGCCTTCGCGCGAGATTCGCGTCGGCGATCTGTTGCAAGTGAAAAACGACAGCGGCGACTTTCAGGTGGAAGTTCTCGTTCTCGGCGAAATGCGCGGCCCGGCGGCGGTTGCACAGACGCTCTACCGTGAAACCGAACCAAGCCGCGAGCTGCGGCTGAAATTAGCCGAAGAACGCAAGACGATGCCGCACTTCGAAGCCTTGCGGGAGGGCAAACCCTCCAAACGCGAACGCCGCGAACTCGGACGTCTTCGCGGCCGAGTGTAGCTCGAGACCCTTCCGCTCTTTTTGCGAAACGAACTTCGAGATCACCTCTCCAGTTGTACGGACGAACTCAAAGTTATGAATATAGACGGGTTAGCGGGAAGTCGCCTCGCACCAAACGCCCGCCCCCCGGCAAGCCCGGCCATTTGGCGGACCACCGAACGCCCGGAAGAAACTAGGCCAAGCCCGACTTGCCAGCATCGCCGCCGTTTCTGCGAATCGAAACCTGGGTGAGCGGGATCCGTTCACCCCCGCTGATGAGAATAAAGGCCGGGCGAGCGGCCCACCTCTCACAGTGCTGTTGCAAGCGACTGATTCTGTTAGGTAAATAACGGTGCGGGCTCGGTGATCGCCTTGCGAAGAATGGCTCATGAACAAACACAGCGGGAAACGTCTTGACAGGTTCAATACTTCAGTTATTATCGAATTATGAAAGTAGCTGAAGCGAAGCAGAGCCCCGAGCAGATCATCCGTTTTGCCGACATGTTCTCTGCCATGGGCACGGAGCCGCGCCTGCGCATTATGCGGCTGCTGTTGTCGGCCTATCCCGAAGGCCTGATCGCGAGCGACGTCAGCAAGGAACTCGACATCTCGCCCTCCAATCTCTCCCACCACCTCGACAAGTTGAAGAATGAGGATCTGGTAAAGGTGCGCCGTGAAGGGACGTATCTTTGGTACTCGGCCAATGCGGAAGCGTTACAGGAACTGCTTGGGTTTCTCTATGCCGAGTGTTGCACCCGCAACAAGGCAATTGAACCCAAGGCGATCATTACCCTTTGCCGTTAAGGCATTCCGATGATCAAACCGCGAGGGTTGTTTATCTGTTCGGGCAACAGCTGTCGCACGCAAATGGTGGAAGCGTTCCTGCGCGACTTGGCCGGCGATCGTTTCGAGGCGCTCAGCGCGGGTGCTGAGGCAACCGCGCTCGACGCTGACGCCATCGCGGTTATGGAAGAAGTGGGGCTGGACATTACAGTTCAGACTCCGAAGAAGGTTAACCAGTTTCTGGGCGAGCGCGTGGCCTATCTTGTGACTCTGTGCGAGCGGGAGATCGAGAAAACATGTCCGATTTTTCCCGGCGCAACCTGGCGTCTGGAATGGCCGATCGACAGTCCCGCAGCTGGGCAAAGCGCCCATGACCGTCGTGCCCTGACGAGGCGCGTCCGGGATGAGATTCGGCAGCATGTTGTGGGGTTCGTTGAAGAGCACGCTTAGAAAGGCAATCCATGGAAATCAAAGAAGTCGTCAAAGAGAAATACGGTCAGGCGGCGTTGCGCCTTCAAGCCGGCGGCAGTTCGTGTTGCGGCGCGTCGGCAGCGCTGGACGGCTGCTGCGATCCGATTACGTCTAACCTTTATGACGCGGCACAAACCGGAACCTTGCCGGAAGAGGCTGTGTTGGCGTCGCTCGGTTGCGGGAATCCCACGGCACTCGCGAAGCTGAATCCTGGGGAGACTGTGCTTGATCTCGGCTCGGGCGGGGGCATCGACGTGCTGCTTTCAGCGCGGCGGGTTGGTCCCTCCGGCAAAGCCTTCGGCCTCGATATGACCCACGAGATGCTGGCGTTGGCCCGCGAGAACCAGCGCAAAGCCGGGGTCGAGAATGTGGAATTCCTCAAGGGCGAGATTGAACATATCCCGCTGCCCGACAACTCGGTGGACGTCATTATCAGCAACTGCGTGATCAATCTGTCCAGCGATAAGGACCAGGTCATGCGTGAGTCGTTCCGCGTGCTCAAGCCCGGCGGACGATTCGCAGTCTCCGACGTGGTCACGCGGGGCGAGGTTCCCGCCGAGATTCGGCAGAGCCTGCTCCTCTGGGTCGGCTGCATCGCCGGTGCGCTGCAGGATTCGGAATATGCAGCGAAGCTCGCCAAGGCCGGGTTTTCCGAAATCGACATTGAGCCGACGCGGATCTACAGCATCGAAGATGCCAGAACCTTTTTGAGCGATCAAGGCATTGATGTGGACGCGATCGCACCCGCGGTGGAAGGCAAGTTCATGGGCGCCTTTATCCGCGCCACGAAGCCTTCTGCTTGCTGCGCTCCAGGCTGCTGTGGGACGCCCAATGCCTGAAGTCGTAGGGGCCGGGCAGTTGGCCAGTGGCGGCCTCGGCACGTTCGAGCGTTATCTGTCGGTCTGGGTGGCGCTCTGCATGGCAACAGGTGTCAGCCTCGGAAAACTCTTGCCGACCGCAGTCGCGGCCCTCCGGAACATCGAATTCGGCCAGGGGAGCCAGATCAACGCCCCGATTGCCATCCTCATTTGGCTCATGATCACGCCGATGATGATGAAAGTCGATTTTTCCTCCGTGAAGAATGTCGGCCGCCGCCCGGCGGGACTGCTGGTGACGCTGTTCGTCAACTGGGTGGTAAAGCCGTTCTCCATGGCCTTGCTCGCCGGGGTCTTCTTCCGGATTGTTTTTGCAGCTTTCATCAGTCCGTCTGAGGCCGATCAGTACATCGCCGGGTGCATCATTCTAGCAGCGGCGCCCTGTACTGCCATGGTGTTCGTCTGGAGTCATTTGACCAAGGGTGATGCCGCGTACACATTAGTGCAGGTCTCGGTCAACGACCTCATCATGCTGGTGCTATTCGTGCCGATCGTGCAGTTCCTGGTCCACGGGGCCTCTTCGCTTGTCGTGCCATTCCAGGTGTTGCTGACTTCCGTCGTGGTCTTTATCGTGGTGCCGCTATCGGCGGGTGCTTTGCTCCGGTTTCTCTTGATCCGCCGTCACGGCCAAAGGTGGTTTGAAGACGTATTGTTGCCGAAGTTCGCACCGGTCACGATTGCGGCCCTGCTCGGAACCCTCGTGCTGATCTTTGCCTTCCAGTCGGACAACATCACGGGCCGCTTCTTCCATGTTGTGCTGATTGCCGTGCCGATCACGGTGCAGGTCTATCTCAATGCGGGGCTGGCTTACGGCCTGATGAAATGGCTCAAAGTCGAGCATGCCGTTGCGGCGCCGGGCGCTCTGATCGGCGCTTCGAACTTCTTTGAGCTGGCCGTGGCAACCGCGATTGCGTTGTTCGGACCCGAGTCCGGAGCCGCGCTTGCGACCGTCGTCGGCGTGCTGGTCGAAGTGCCGGTGATGCTCTCCGTCTGTACAGCCTGCAATCGCACTCGCCACTGGTTTCCCGCCGCGGAGGTTCGATAAAGATGACACAAAAGAAGAGAGTGTTGATCCTCTGCACCGGCAATTCTGCGCGGAGTCAGATGGCCGAGGGGCTGTTGCGCCATGACGTGGGCGCAGATTTTGAAGTGGAGAGCGCAGGTACCAAGCCGGGCGCAGTGCGGCCCGAGGCGATCGCTGTGATGAACGAGCTGGGAATTGACATCTCCGGGCATCGCTCAAAGCATGTCGACGAGTTTGCCGGCCAGAAGTTCGACTATGTCATTACGGTTTGCGACAACGCGCGCGAATCCTGCCCGGTGTTCTTCGGTTCCGCTGTCCGGCTTCATCACGGTTTCAAGGACCCGGCGGCGCTGACCGGTTCCGAGCTGGATCGGCTGGCGCTGTTCCGGCGAGTGCGCGACGAAATCCGGAACTACCTCGCTGAGTTTGCGCGGGAGTCTGTGTGAAGCTCTCAGCACGGATCTCAGCATGAGCCCCCGAGTGCTCATCCGCAATGATGAAAACGCAAGCAATCGAGGTGGGGCGGGTCCCTCCTAGACCCGCGCCGGGCGCCCACGCCCGGCCCCTCCGAGCGATGCGTAAGCCATCTTAGCCGACAGCCGGCATTCTCAGAGCAACCGCGCGCGTGGCTCGCAAAGACCCACTCGGCTCGCCTTCAGAAGCGTCCGAAGCGGCGGTTGGCGCAAGGGTCGCTTTTCGCGGCCTGGGCTCGGAGTGGTTCGAAGCCGGCCCGCAGGAAACGGATGAACGCGTTGGTGGTGGTCGCACCCGCGGGAGGCGTGCCCTTCATCCCGGATTCCAGCCAGCGGGTGGCCGCTTCTTCGACGGCAGCATCGTCCTGCGCCGGGTTCCAGATGGATTCCAACCAGGCCAACATAGCGCGCAGCCGCGGTCGCATGGTCAGGCCGCCGTGATCGGCGTTGCGGACAAGATGGTATTCGTGTGAGAGGTCGAGGTCCCAGAGGACACGATGTAGGAATTCGGCGCCATCGTGGGCGTTGAGGAAGTCGTTGTCGGCCGCCTCCAAGTAAATGGCGAGGCCGGAGTCGCGAATCTGCGGTGCGCTCGCGCGAGCCCGGTTCGCAGGATTGTTTGATTCCCAAAGCGAAGGATCACGCGCCGGCCCAATCAACTGAGGCGGGCCCCCGGCGGTGTGATGGAGTTGGTTACGCGCGCCTACATCCGAATCGCGTAGGCCCGGCTCGAGCATGGGTTGCATAGCGGCGACGGCAGCGAACAAGTGGGGACGAGCGAAGGCCAGCTTGAGCGCTCCGTATCCTCCAGCTGAGATGCCCGTAATGACGTTGACGTCACCGACATTGAAGGCGGCGTGAAGGTGAGGGATGAACTCCGTCGCGAGGAAAGAATCCCACTGCATGGGACCGGCGGGTTCCTCCAGGTAGTAGTCGAGGCCGGGGCTAGGCGTGGCGATGATCATCGGAGGGATGGCGTTCCCGGCCCACCAGGCGTCAAACACCGGCTGAAGTTCGACCAGGGAATCGCGCGTCCCACCCCCACCCATGAGCAGGATGCAGAGCGGTAGCGGGTCCTCCTGCTGAGGCGCGAGAACCGCGTAGGGAACGGGTGCGGCGAGGTGCCGTGACGAGATATCGGAGGTAGTGACGCTGGAAGCCGGCATGGTTTTCTGAGGCATAATAGCGCGGTGAGGTCGGCCGATTGGTGTTTCGGGGAATCTGCTACGTCACGAAAAGAGAAATCCGCGGCAGTTCCTACACGGACTCGCCGGCCTCTTGAGCTGCACCAGGGCGCCCGCCTGTCTCACGGCGAGTTGAACGTTCCTGACCCATCGGTCTCCACCACCTAGTGCCATAGCAGTCGCCAAGGTACCTCCCAAGGCCGCCTAATCCGTCCCAAACGATGCAGAAACACCTCAAACAAAATCCGGGCGACAAACAGATAAACGAGACGTGTCGGGACTTCGGCACTGAGCCGCGCGCGTGAGCCGTCGCCGCTCCGTTTAGCACCCGCCTGCTTGCTCCGGTGAGAGGAGCTTACGCCGGGCGTCCTGAGGTGGGCCGAGTTCCGTTTTGCGCCAGGCCGTGAACGGTATCGACTTCAGCGCCAATGGCCCGGTGGTTGCTATACTTACGCTTTCTTAAATGAGCCAAGCGTCCGGAAAGAGGCTGTTCGTCAAAAGGTATGAGTGTCAGAATTGCAACGTTTCTCGCGATCGTCGCGCTATCTCAGGCGTTTGGCGCCACTTGGCCTCCAGTCGATCCCGCTGAGTTAGCCGAGAAGACAGCAACGGTTGAGAAAGACGCGCACGCCGAGGTACTGCTGTGGGAAACCTGGGTTAGCGATACGGTTACCTCGTATTACGCGCGTACCACCACGCGGAACTACCTTCGCATCAAGATCTTTGATCAGCGCGGCGTGGAAATGATGAGCAAGGTAGAGATCCCCTATTCCAAGGGGACAAATATCTCTGATGTCACGGCCCGGACAACCAAGGCAAATGGGGAAGTGATCGAACTCAAGAAGGACGCGGTCTTCGATCAGGTGGTGGCGAAGACGCGCGGCCGCACGTATCGGGCGCGATCATTCGCACTACCGGGCCTCGAGCCGGGCGCGGTGATCGAGTACGGTTGGCGGGCCGTGGACGAAGAGACGTTAGCCAATTATGTTGAGCTTGATCTTCAGCGCGAGATCCCGGTTCGCCTGGTTCGTTATCACATTCACCCTCTGCAGGCCCCCTATGTCCCCGCAATGCGCTACGCCTGTTATCAGGCCGAGAGGAAGCCATTTGAGCCGGAACGCGACGGCTATTTTGTCGCCTGGTGGTCGAACATGCCGGCTTTCCACGAAGAAGTGGATATGCCCGCGCGGCGAAATGTGATGAGCTGGCTGCTGGTTTACTATTCCGAGGACAATAAACTAAGTCCGGATAAGTATTGGCGCGAAGTGGGCAAGGGCATCTACGGCGACACGAAGCTTTCGATCAAGATCAACGGCGATGTCAAGGAGAAGGCCGCGGCGCTGACCGAGGGCGCGAACACGGACGAGGAAAAGGTGGACAAACTTTTTGCCTTTTGCCAGACCAAAATGAGAAACGTGAACGGAGCGCACAGCATCATCACGCCGGAAGAAAGAAACCACTTCAAGCCCAATAAGACCACGGCTGACACCCTGAAGCAGGGCATGGGAACGGGGGTTGACATTAACCTGTTGTTCATTGCGCTGGCTAATTCCGCAGGTCTCGATGCGCGCATGGCGCGGGCCAGCGATCGCAGCTATGCCACATTCAGCCCGGACATGGCGAACTCGTGGTTTATGCGGGCAGACGAGGTGGCCGTGCAGATTGACGGCAAATGGCGGCTGATGGATCCTGCTTCCGGGCAGATTCCATACGGCATGCTGCGATGGCAGGAAGAGGGGACGTTTGCCCTGATTAGCGATCCGAAAGAACTGATCATGATGCGCACTCCCGTTACCCCCGCCTCGAAGTCTGTGCTCAGCCGGACGGGCACCTTTACTCTCTCCGAAGATGGGCTACTGGAGGGAGACGTGGCGGTGAACTATGGCGGGCACTTCGGCGTGGAGCAGCGGCAGCTCTATCTCGACAAAACCGAAGAGCAGATCAGCGACGATCTAACGAAAGACCTGAAGAGCCAGTATGGAAACGCCGAAGTAACGAACGTTCACCATGCTGACAGTTCAGATGGATCGAAGACCGTCACGGAGAGCTACCACATTAAGCTTCCCGACTACGCACAAAGAACGGGGAAGCGATTGTTCCTGTGTCCATCGGTGTTTCAGAAGGGTGTACCTGCGCGCTACACGGCTAGCGAGAGGAAGTATGCGATTCAATTCTCGTATCCGTGGAGCGAGGCGGACCAGATTACGATTAAATTTCCGGAAGGATACGAGCTTGACCACGCCGATATGCCGGCTCCCCTCGAACTGGGCGAGGCCGGCCACTTCCGAGTGAAGGCTACGTATACGGCAGCGAAGCGGCTGATCGGCTTTTCTCGCGATCTGGTGTTCCTACAGAATGGAACTCTACAGATACCTAAGACCGCTTACCCGACATTGAAGATGCTCTTCGACCAGATTCACACCGACGACGAGCATGCGTTGACTTTGAAGCAGAGCTCGGCGGCCGCTCCCGCGGCGAGTAAGTAAGATGGCGACGCGAATCCTGTTTTGCGCGGTGGCTCTCTCCCTGGCGGTCGGGATACAGGCGGCTGATGATGCGCCCCAGTGGGCACGCGACGCAGCTGCCGCGAAGGTCCCTGCATACGCCGCCGAGGTTCCGGGGGTCGTTCTACTGAATGAGAAGCAAGTGACGGTAGACGACAACGGACGGCGGACTCTGGTGACCCGAATGGCCTATCGAGCGCTTTCCCGCGACGGCCGCAATGGGGCCGTTGCGGAGGAAGAGTATATGACGGGCACCGGAAAGGTTAAAGATATTAAGGCATGGCTGATTATGCCGTCCGGGACCGTGAAGAAGTTTGGAAAGGACAAGATCGTCGACATCGCGATACGGGAAGACAACATCTATGACGACATACGCGTCCGTGTCATAGACGGCTCCGGCGAGGCTGATCCAGGCACGGTCTTCGCGTGGGAGGCGACTTCCGAGGACAAATCGATATTCAGCCAGTTCGATTTTGATTTCCAGAACCGTCTCCCCTCTCTGGTCAGCCGCTTCACGTTGTCGCTGCCTGCCGGTTGGGAGGTTGACGGAGTTCTGTTTAATACTCCGCAACAAAAGCCGGTCGTCACCGGCAACACGTGGACGTGGGAGATGAGAGATCTGCCGTTCATCAAAGCAGAAGAATCGGCACCGGGAGTTTCGGGAATTGCGCCGCGGCTCGGGGTCACCTTCTTTCCAAGCCAGGGCGGGCGCGAAACGGTTCATGGCTTCGCGAAGTGGTCCGATGTTTCTCGTTTTCAAGATGAGATGACGCAAGGCCAGGACACACCGTCTGAAGCGATGACGGAGAAGGCGAAGAGCCTGACCGCGAACGCGAAGACTGAGCTAGACCGCATTTCGGCGATCGGCCGTTATGTCCAGGGCATTCATTACATCGAAATCTCAACCAATGTGGGTCGCGGAGGAGGCTACAAGCCACATGCCGCATCGCAGGTGTTTGAGCGGCAATATGGCGATTGCAAAGATAAGGCCAACTTGATGCGGTCGATGCTGAAGGCGATTGGAATGGACGCGAAGCTGGTGGCGATTTACTCGGGCGATCGGACTTACACACGCTCTGAGTGGCCCTCGCCATTTCAGTTCAACCATATGATTGTGGCGATCCCCGTTGGCCCCCAGACCAAAGCCAATTCGGTTTCCGATCAACCTGGCTTCGGCCGGCTGCTCTTCTTTGATCCAACGGATGAAGTTACTCCGGTGGGTTACTTGCCTGAATACGAACAGGACATTTATGCACTGGTCATCGACGGGGCAAAGGGCGCGCTGGTTCGCGTGCCGCAGGTCAAGCCGGAGACAAATCATCTGGTGCGGAACACGGAGATCGTGCTGAACGCAGATGGGTCGGTGAAGGTCAAGTTTGTCGAGGAGGCGACGGGCACGGTTGCTGCCGGCATCCGGCGGCGTTACTCGCGCGCATCGGCACCCGAATACCTAAAGTTTGTTGAGCGTTGGCTGAGCCACACGGTTCCCGCGCCAGTTATCGTGAGTGTGAAAGTGCCCGATTCTGCGACGGCCGCCGAAACCGAACGTTCGATCGAGTTCACAAGCGGCCAGGCCGCGCAGCTCATGCAAGGCCGGCTGTTGGTGTTTCGGCCGGGCATGGTTAGTCGAGGTGGACAATACGCCTTTGGCGAGTCGACACGGAAGTATCCGGTGGTGCTCGATGCGGAATCCTTCAGCGAAACGGTGCGGGTGACACTGCCCGCGGGCTTTGAGGTAGACGAGATGCCCGATCCCGTGAAGCTAGAACAGCCGTGGGCCATTTTTGAGTCGGATTACAAAATGAAAGATGGTTACCTGATTTTCCATCGCTCTTTGTCGGTGCAGGCGGCCACGGTGCCGGTGGAACAGTACGCCGCCGTGCGGGAATTCTTCGGTAAGGCCGCCGGTGCGGAGCATGCAGCCGTGGTGCTTGCGAAGAAGTGAGCAGAGAATTCTTCTACTCGTACCGTAATGCCGCCATCGGATCCGTTCCCGATGCGCGGCGCGCGGGCCCGGCGCAGGCAACTGCCGCCACAGCGCTAAGCACCACTGTCGCACCCAACAGGACAAACGCGTCTCGTGAGCTTCCTTCCGCCCAACGTGCCAGCGTGTTGCTGAGAGCTAACGTGAGCAGGACTCCGGCGAGCAGACCGCCGCCGACACTCACCGCCATCGAGGCGAAGACGATCCGCAGTACGTCCGCGCGCTGCGCCCCCAGCGCCATCCGTATCCCAAACTCGTTGGTACGCTGCTCGACGGAGAAGGAAACGACGCTATAGAGGCCGGTGGCCGCGAGCGCGAGCGCGAGCACCGCAAACGCACCAAAGAGCCAGGCCACCAAATGCTCCTGCTCCCACTCCTGCTGGCCCTGAATCCAGTGCTCCAGGTCCTGAACCTGGCCGGAGATCTGCTGGTCACGATCGAGGGAATTGACCTGCAGCCCGATGGCGTGCAGCAGTGCCAGCGGTGAGCCCTCGGAGCGAACCAGGATCTGGGTCCACATGCGCATCGACAGCGTGTAAGGGATGAAGAGCTCCGGGAGGATGGGTTTCCGCAGTCCATCGTTGCGCTTGTCGGCCACGATGCCGACGATTTGCACCCATGGCTCGGTGCCTGGGGGGCCGACAACGAAGGGCGGCTCGTTCTTCATCTCGGGGACCTTCAGAGAGTGGCCCAGCGCATCACCTTTGGGGAAATAGAGACGCGCCATGGTTTCGTTGATGACGGCAACCCGTGCCGCGTTGTGATTCTCCCGTTCGTCCCACAGTCGGCCCTGTGCGAGTGGGATGCGCAGGATGGGAAAATATCCGGGGCTTACGAAGTTGACCCGGACTTTTTGCGAGTCTTGCGGGGGCTTGCCGAGAATCTCAATACCCGTGTTCCAACCGTTGGAGGGCGGCGTGGCGTTGGTAGAAATGGCGGCGAAAGTAACGCCGGGGACGGTGGCGACCCGGTTGCGGATCTGCTCGAAATAAGCCGAGCGCGCCTCCCACGTGGGGTACGAGCCGTCGTGGACAGGAATACCGACCGACATCACGTTGTGTGGGTCGTAGCCCAGCGGCGTGTGGATGAGGCGCAGGAAGCCTTGCATGGCCGCTCCGGCGCCCGCCAGCATCACCAGGGTTAGAGCGATCTGGCCGGCGATGAGGAACTTGTTCATGGTGCGGCCCCGGGATCCGCCCGAGACGCGGCGCGTACTGGACTGCATCACCTGGCCGACGTCGGGCCGCGAGAGCTGCAATGCGGGGAAGAGGCCGAAGAAGACGCCGGTGAGGATGGCCAGCGTCACGCTGAAGATCAGCACGGGGAGGTTCAGCTCAATGGCCGCTTCATGCGGGAATGAGTATTTCGGCAGCAAAGCGACAATCACACTGATGGCGCGGTAGGCCAGCAGCACCCCGAGAGCAGCGCCCGTGACGGAGAGCAGCAGCGCTTCCGTCAGCATCTGGCGAATGAGGCGGCGACGGTCCGCGCCGATGGCTGCGCGTACGGCAAACTCATGCTGCCTGGCGGTACCTCGCGCCAACAAAAGAATTGATACGTTGCCGCATCCGATCAACAGCAGGAAGGCCACGGCGCTGAAGAGCAACGAGAGCGTACCGCCCAGTTGCTTGACGAAATCTTCATTCAGGCCGACCACGTGCAGTTTGAATTGGTTCTTGGGAAAGTGCTTCGGCGTGTCCTTGGCGAACTGCTCCAGCAAAGGCTGAAGCGCCGCGTTGGCGGCTTCGTGCGTGACTCCCGGCTTCAGGCGAACGCCGACATAGTAAGCGCGGGTCTGGTCCTGGGTGACTTTCAGCGGAAGGTAAACGTCTGCGTCTTCCCAGGCAAAGCGCGGGCCTGCCACGCCGACGATCGAGTAGGTTTTGCGGACGAGCTGGATGGTTTGGCCGACCACGCTGGGATCGGAACCGAAGTGGCGCTGCCAGAACTTGTAGCCGAGCACCACCACTGGCTGCGGGTCTTGGCCGTCGATGGCGTCGGATGGGATCAGACCTCTTCCCAGGGCGGGGGGCACACCCATGAAGTTGAAAGTGTTGGAGGTGAAGTATGTGCCATTGACATCTTCCGGCAAATCGCGGCCCGTCACGGTAAGGCTCCAACCATCGGAGGCAAAGGCGTCTTCGACGACTGGCGATTTCTTGAGCTCCTGCCACTGGCCGGCGGTGAGCCCGAAGCCGCTCTCATGACCCGCCGGATCGAGCAGACGCATGTGAACCATGCGATCGGGCGCCGCATAGGGGTAGGGGTTCATCAGGACCGCGTAGACCACGCTAAAGACGGAAGTGGTGGCGCCGATGCCCAAGGTCAGCGAGAGGATGGCGGTGAGCGTGAAGCCGGGGGTCTTCACCAGTTGGCGGATGCAGTAGCGCAGATCCTGTATCAGAGTATTCATGATGCGTTCCTGGGGTGATGAACTGGTACAGATCAGCACTGGCACCTCAGGGACCAAAGCCGAAGGCGCGCTAAGACGCTGATTTCTCAAGAAAAGGCGAGGATCGGAGGATAGAAGGCGTTCATGTTCGTCATGGTGGTGTTCAGAACTGGACGCCGGCAAGAGTCACGGCGCGCTATGACCTGTGCACTGCAGCACGCCGAGATAGGCGCTCCACGGACCAACGACGTGACGATAGTGGTGGGCTAGCAAACGGGAGAGTTGATGCAAGTGAGTGAGGTCGTGAGCGGCCCAGGTTGCGAGAAGTTCCGCAAGCGTTACAACTCCCAGAGCGGGATGCGTTCCGCGCCGGGCCAAGTCCGTGGGCTGCAAACTCAGGGCCTGCAGCGCAGAGAGATTCGCGTTTCGCAGGTGGGCGAAATCGTCTAACAATTGCTCCAGCGACTTGTTCTGATTCTCTTTGAGTTGAGCGAAGCGATCGATGGGGTCGAAGGCGCGCGCTTCGCCACTTTCGAGAATGATCCGCAGGCGCGGCATCCAGTCGGTGCGCTCAAGAAAAACCAAGTGGCCCACGATGTCGAACGCGCTCCAGGTGTTCTCTCCTTCGTTGCTACGTACCCAGTTATGCGGTAGGGTGCGCAACAAGGCATCGAAGGTTGCGGGAGCACGAGTGAGAAGCGCGATAGTGTCGGAAACGCTGAATTCCGTGAAGCTCGCCATGCATAGATAGATGAAGGCCGCGGCGGTTGGGCTTCGGTTCAGGGGATGGGGATGGGGTTGATGCGGTGGAGTGTGCCGTCGCCGGGAAGGTGAGCCTGATTGTTACTGGTGACCGGCATCTCCGGCGGCTGAAGAGCTTCGAGGGCATTGGAATTGTCAACCCGAGGGATTTCCTGCGCATTGGCAGAATGTGAATCCTGACCGAAGCAGCCCCTCACTTTTCGTTGAACCTGCCGGTTGCGAGTCTCTACACTGGAGGGTTGGAGGTCCGAAATGGATTCACATCGCGCGCAGCGTGTTTCGGAAACCCTTCGAGAGGAACTAGGCGAAATGATTGCCTACGAACTCTCTGATCCACGGATCGGCGATACGACGGTCACCGAGGTGCTGGTTTCTCCGGATATGCGGCACGCCCAGGTCCGGCTGCACATGAGCGACCAGAAGTCCGAGCAACTAGAGACGATCAAAGCCCTGGATGGCGCCAAGCACTTTCTGCGCCGTCAACTGGCGGAGCGGCTGAACCTGTTCCGGGTTCCCGAGCTTCACTTTGAGGCGGATGTTTCGCCGGCGCTGGGCGATCGGGTGGATCAACTGATGAAACGGGTACGGCGCGGGCGCCCGAGGAACGCAGCCGGCGATTAGGCGTCGCGAGGATACCCGGTTTTCGAGTGATCGAAATCAGCCTAAGAAAACGCCCGCTCCCTCACGGCCACGGCTCCGTTAGCCTCTTGCGGCCCAGAAACGCTTGTGCTTGCTTGCAAAGGGTTTGCCGTGTCCCGAGAGTGAGGGACCGGAGTTGAGGTGGCCTTTTCAGTGACGTCTTGGAAGCGTGCTGGTTGGGGCTTTGTCCTCAGCTGTCTGGTCGTTTCGCTGGCTGCCGCCCAACCTAAGCCGGAACTCAAGAAAGTCGAACGCAGCGTCAACGCCATGGGCACGACGTTCACCGTCGATCTATACGGTACGGACGTGGGCCAGATGCAGTCCGCGTCCGAGCAGGCCTTTGATGAAGTGAAGCGGCTGGATCAGATGCTATCCAACTACATCCCGGACAGCGAACTGAGCCGGGTCAACGCCGAAGCGGCGGAGCACCCGGTTGCGGTGTCGCGGGAATTCTTCGATCTGCTGGCGGCGTGCGCGGAATACAGCCGGAAGGGTGAAGGCTCATTCGACATTACGGTGGGCCCGCTGATGAAGGTGTGGGGGTTCTACAAAGGAAGCGGGCATTTGCCGCACCGGGCAGAGATTCGGGAGGCACTTGACCACATTGGCTACCAGAACATTGAATTGGATCCGGGGAAGCGGACGGTGCGTTTTCTCAAGCCCGGCATGAGTCTAGACCCAGGCGGGGTGGGGAAAGGCTATGCCGTGGACAAGATGGTTGCTATACTTCGCGCCAATGGGGTCACATCGGCGCTGGTGTCGGGCGGAGGAAGTAGCATTTACGGCATCGGCGTGCCGCCTACGGATCCGCGAGGCTGGTACATTCGGATTCGCGACCCGAAATACGAAGAGAAGACAGCGGCTGAGGTGTATCTGAAAGACGATTCTGTCTCGACATCCGGAAACTATGAGAAATTCTTCCGCGCGGAAGGCAAGTTGTATAGTCACATCATGAATCCGCGGACGGGGTATCCAGCCGAGGGGACGCTGTCGGTCTCGATTGTTTCGCCTAAAACCCTGGATAGCGAAGTCTGGGCCAAGCCGTATTACATCTTAGGCCGGGCCTGGACAGAAGCGCACAAGCCGAAGGATTTCCGGGTGCTTTATTGCGAAGACAAACCAGGGGTGGCGTGCACGTGGCTTCAATAAATTCTCGTTTTCTGGACGCGTGCCGACGCCGCTCGACCGACGTGCGCCCGGTTTGGTTCATGCGGCAGGCAGGCCGGTACCTCAAGTCGTACCGCGATGTGCGAGCGAAGCACAGCATTCTCGAAATCTGCAAGACGCCTGAACTGGCGGCCGAGGTGACCATCCAGCCGGTGGAAATTCTGGATGTGGATGCGGCTATCATTTTTGCCGATCTGCTGTTGCCGGTAGAGCCGATGGGGCTGCGGCTGGAGTTCGTGGCAGGCGAGGGACCGTCGATCGACAACCCGGTCACGGAGCCGCGCGATATTGACGGCCTGTCAACCGACCGAACGGATGACTTGGGGTACGTCGGCGAATCGATTCAACGAGTGACGCGGGCGCTGGCCGGACGCGTGCCGGTGGTGGGATTCGTGGGCGCGCCGTTTACGCTGGCCAGCTACATGATTGAAGGCGGGCCATCCAAGACGTTTCTAAAAACCAAGAAGCTGATGTACGGCGATGAAACCATGTGGCGCCGCTTGATGGGCAAGCTGGTGGACGTGTTGGGCGACTTTGCGCATATTCAGATCAGCCGCGGGCGCCAAGGCGATTCAGGTATTCGACAGCTGGGTGGGAGCTCTGGGGCCGGAGGACTACGTGCGCTATGTGCAACCGTACTCCCGGGCGCTGATTGAGCGGATTCGGAGCGGGAGCGTTCCGGTGATTCACTTCGGCACCGGCGTCAGCGGGTTTATCCGCGAGCTGCACGCCGCGGGCGGGGATGTGATTGGCGTCGATTGGCGCATGAATATCGACGCGGCATGGCTGGAGATCGGATACCGATCGGGCATCCAGGGAAATCTGGATCCCGTGGCGTTGTTTGCTCCCTTGCCCGAGCTGAAGCAGAAAGTCACAAACCTTCTGCGGCGAACCGGGGCCCGGCCAGGCCACATCGTAAACCTGGGGCATGGCTTGCTGCCGGAGACGCCGGTGGAGAACGTGAAGGCCGTGGTTCAAATGGTGCGGGAGTTCCGGCCGCAGCAGGGAGTCTGACCCTGTGTCCGACGTCCTGATTATTGGCGGCGGGATCTCGGGGCTGGCAACCGCCTACTATGTGCGGCAACAGGGGTTGTCGGCCGCCATCATCGAAGGCTCGAAGCGGCTGGGCGGCATGATCGGCACTGAAACCGTATCCGGCTGCCGGCTGGAGATGGGGCCGGACAGCTGGATCGCCAACAAAACCGCAGTGGCGGATCTGGCGCATACCATTCCAGGGATGGCGGAACAGATCATCGGCTCAAACGATGCCGCCCGCCGCATCTTCGTAGTGAAAGACGGACAACTGACGCCGTTGCCGCACGGCATGGTGATGATGGTGCCGGGAGAATGGGGGCCCGCGCTGAGAAGCCGCCTCTTCGATGGCGGCACAAAACTGGGATTCACTGACGGAGTATTTTCAACGGCCCCGAGTACGGCGCGAAGACGTCACCATCGCCGAGTTCGTCAAAGACCATTTCGATGAAACCATGCTGGAGTACGTCACCGAGCCGCTGCTTTCGGGCGTGTACGGAGGGCAAGCGGGCAAGCTGAGTGCCCGCAGCGTGCTGCCACGGTTCGTGGGCTACGAACAGAAATACGGAAGCTTGATTCGCGGCGTGCGGCGGGAGCGCCGAGAAGCGAAGAAGCAAAAGCAGCGCGGCAGCCTGTTCCGATCGTTCCGCAAGGGCATGCAGACTCTGGTGGACACACTTTCGGATGTGCTGGAAACAGCAGCAGGTACGGATCGTCCACGGGCAAGCGGACAGCGCGGAGCCGGTGGCTGGCGGACTCTGGCGGGTGCGGGTAGGCGACTCGTTCGAGGAGGCTGCTCAAGTCGTGATTGCGTGTCCTGCTCACCGCGCGGCGGCTCTCGTGAATCGAACGAATGCGCTGCTTGCCGATGAGCTGGATGCGATTCCGTACTCGTCGGCGATCACGATCATGACGGGTTTCCGGCGCGAGGCCGTCGGGCATGCGCTGAACGGATTTGGATTCCTGGTTCCACGGCGTGAGCGGAAGGCGTTGGCCGCCTGCACCTGGGTAAACACCAAGTTCCCAACTCGGATTGCGCCCGAATACGCAGTGCTGCGCTCGTTTCTGGTGGATCGCGAGGCGGACGAGCTGATGCTGGCGCCGGACCAGGAATTGATTGACATTGTGCGCGGCGAGTTGAAGAGTCTGATGGGGATCGCGGCGCCGGTGGAGTTCTTCACAGTGAACCGGTGGCCGCGCTCGATGCCGCAATACGTTGTTGGGCACGAAGCGAGATGGCATCGGATCGAGGAGCAGTTGCGCAACCACCCCGGATTGCAGTTGGTGGGGAATGCCTACGATGGGGTCGGCATTCCCGACTGCGTGCGACTAGCGAAAGATGCCGCACTGCGGATTGCGCGGCGGGCGAAGCGGGGACAAGCCGAGGTTTCCGCCGGCTAGAAGATCAGCGCGAGCAACCTGCTTTCGCCGCGGATGAGCCGAACGATGGTCATCAGCAACTGCAGTACAACCAGCACGCTAAATACAGCCAGGACCAGCGAGAAATTGATGTTCACGACGGCAGCGACTTGTGCGAGGTTTCCGGGAGCATCGGTAGAGACCAGCAGCAGACCGCCGGCCTTCATGAGAGCGCTAATGATCACCAGTGTGACGATCTTCGAGAGTAACTCGGTGACCGGCCGCAGCCAATTGGCGCTGGGACGTAGCACGATGACCAACTGAAACAGAACGGGCACCAGCAGCAACAGCAGGATCGTCGTGTGAAGAGCCAGTACCCCCGGTGAAAGCTTCAAGAACGCTTCGCCGGGCCCGAAGATCAGGAACGGGAACCGCGGCACGAGCAGCCACCACAGGACGAACACCGAGCTGGCGATGAGCTCCGCGACGGGTTTGGCCTGAGCTTTCGGTGGCTTCTGTTTGTCGATCCGCGGCAGGGAAGAGGGATCCCATTTATCGAGGCGCTTCAGCTTTGATTGGCCGTAGTCCAGCACTGCAAATACGGCCGTTATCCAGGCGAATGTGCTGAGAGCGACGCCGGGTACCCTTAGCAATACTTGCGCGACTTCTTGAGCCGGATTTCCGCCGGCGAGAACAGAGAGGCACGATAGGAAGGATACGCCGACCGCGATGGCCACCGCGATCTTCAGCACGAACCAGTAAATCGGAAAGACGACCGGCCCGATGAGATGTTGGCGCGGCCAGTAGCGGCTGGCAGCTAGCATCGGGTGGCCATGTTGCCTGAGAATCGCGGATTGCTCCGCTTCGTTGAGAGGACGGCCCAGCTCGGATTCCTTGTCTTCCATTTGCGACAGGATGTTATCCGAGAGTTCCTTGATGATGTCGTCCTGCTGCGCTTTGGGCAGCCAGAATTTTACGGCGTGTAAATAACGATCGAGAAGTTCCATATTGAGCCTTCCTTAGAGACTCCGGCTTACAAGCGAGTTCATCACCGGCAGCGAGGGTTTCTGCCGGCGGTTCATGATTCGACGAACCTCGAAGAACAACACAATGGCGACGCCGCCGGCGGTGACGATCAGACTGAAGCGAATCCACTCGTTGATTCTTTCAATGACGGCGGGGCTGACTTGGGATGCCTGTCCCGATACTTCGCCGAGTACCACCCAGTGGCCCGCGACGATTGAGACGCATAGAACGGCAAGGAATAGCCCATCGATGGCGGGCCTTGCATAGCCGCCCAGCAAGGTTCCTTGCGGGCTAAAGAGCGTGAATGCCGAGAGCGCGATTCCCGCCAGCGTCAGAACTAGAATCGCAAGGTACATCACGTGTAGGCCGTGGCCAGCGCGCAAGCCGCTTCCGATGGACAAAAGGATATCCGGCACGACCCTTCGCGCAGAGATCAACCAGAACAGAAAGACCAGGCTGATGACGAGTTCGACCAGTGACGTGAATACGCGGCGGGTGCCTTGGGGCATTGGCAGCGCTGCTGAGGGCTTGCGGGGATTCCATCGATCCCCGCTCCCGGCGAGGCTTTTTTCGGCCACCGTGAAAATGACGGTGATGATAGAAAACTGAAGCAGCAGCTGCAAGAGAACAGCCGGCACGGTGCCGAGGCCCGTCACTGACTTGCCCAAATCGGCCAGGACGACAGCGGCTGTTATGCAAATGACCAGTGTGATCGCCAGATTGACGCAGAGCACCTTGGCGTAAAGCGGGAAGAGCGCGGGGCCAATCAACTGACGGCCAAAGGTCACGGTGCGCTGGTCTTTCTGGAATCGGCCGGCCACGACGAGCGGGTTGCCGAGCTGCTTGAGAATAGCCGCTTGCTCGGCTTCATTCAGGGTGCGGCCCAGTTCCATTTCGCGATCTTCCATCTGCGACCGGATGTTCTCCGATAGTTCCTGGAGGATGTCGGCACGTTGTGATTTGGGTAGATAGGTCCCGACAGTTTTCAAATAGCGATCGAGTAGTTCCATACGAGTTTCCTAAGTGGTGCTGCCTGCGGTTGCGTTGACGGTTGCATCCGGCGTTTGGCCCTCGATGATGCGGGTCAGCGACGAATTGATGTTCTGCCACTCCTCCAGCAACTGCTGGAGAATCGGCTCGGCGGTTTCGGAAAGACGGTAGAAGCGCTTGTTGCGTTTGTCTTCCTCGCGCCACTCACTGACCAGAAGACCCTGGCTTTCGAGGCGGCGCAGGAGCGGGTAAAGGGTTCCCTCATCGATAGCCATGCCGTGGTCCGCCAGGGCCTTACGAAGCGTGTAGCCGTAATGCTCGCTACGAAGCTGGGCCAGGACGGCCAAAATCAGGCAGCCGCGGCGCAGCTCCAGGCGAAGGTTTTCGAACAGTTCGGGATTCATCGGAGTACTGTGTCCCAGATAGTGTACTACACACACTATGTATCGCACAGTAGTTGAAGTCAAGAGTTTTTTAAGGCTGAGTCATGCCCCGGTTGCGAATGCGATGAATAGCCCGTCCATTCTCCGCACATCAAGCGGAGAATGTGTTGTGGTTTTGGGGACGGACTTGGTCTTATGGAGCCAAATGCGGAGAAATATCCGGCCCATTCTCTGGACGCCGGGCTGAGAATGTGACAGCTGCGGAGATTACAGGCTATAATCTCCGCAAGAAGCGCGGAGAATGTATATCCATGACCTCAAGGACTGGCCCCGGTTCGATTGGAGTGCGGAAAGGACAGCGGGCCCGCTGGCCTCTGCGCGTCACCGACAGGGTCGCCTGATCGGACGCATGGAGGGGCTCGGCTTTAACCTTCAACAGGAGGCTGCCCTGCAAACTCTGACAGCGGACGTTCTCAAGAGCAGCGAAATTGAAGGCGAGAAGCTCGACGCCAGGCTGGTCCGTTCTTCGATCGCTCGCCGTTTAGAGATGGACACCGGCGCGCTTACGCCCGCCGACCGCAACGTCGAAGGGGTCGTGGAAATGGTGCTGGACGCCACGCGCCAATTCAGCCAGCCTCTGACTGCCGAACGGCTGTCCGGATGGCATGCCGCGTTGTTCCCCACAGGCCGCAGTGGAATGACCAAAGTCAAAACAGGGGCATGGCGCGACGACAGTTCCGGGCCGATGCGAGTCGTCTCCGGTCCGATCGGAAAGGAACACGTTTATTTCGAAGCGCCCAAGGCGGACCGTCTTGCCATCGAGATGGGCTCATTCCTCGATTGGTTTGAAGGCAAAGACCAGATTGATCCGGTGCTGAAGGCCGGGCTTTCTCATCTCTGGTTCGTGACGATACACCCGTTCGATGACGGCAACGGCCGTATCGCGCGGGCGATTACCGACCTTGCTTTGGCGCGATCGGAGAACAGCCCGCAAAGATTCTACAGCGCGTCGGCGCAGATCCGGCTGGAGCGTGACGCCTATTACGACACTTTGGAGCGCACGCAAAAAGGAACGATGGACGTTACGCCCTGGATGGAATGGTTTCTTGGCTGCCTGGGGCGTGCCATCGATGGCGCACAGAACACGTTGAGCGTCGTGCTTGGCAAGGCGCGTTTCTGGGAACGCATCAAGGACGTTCAGCTCAATGAACGTCAGCGGCTAGTCGTCAACCGCTTGCTGGACGGGTTCGAAGGCAAGCTTACAACATCGAAATACGCAACACTCGCCAAATGCTCGCAAGATACGGCGCACCGCGACATTCTCGCGCTCGTCGAACACGGCGTCCTTGTTCGCAATCCCGCAGGCGGCCGCAGCACCAGCTATTCGCTCGCAGTGTCACAGTGATTTTCCCTGCCCGCCGCAGCTTCGTAGGTTGCCACCACTTCACAACGCGGACGGACCCTATTTCGCTTTGTTCCTACCTATTTCTTCAAGCCAGCCTGCCAGTTCAGCATGATCGCGGACCGTTCCATTTTGCTAAATGCAGGCGTCGCGACGACGAAACTTCTACCGTCCGGGGCGGAATCCCACAAGGCGCCTTGATCTGGCCAGGCCGGGGTAAAGGGCACGGGTACGCCGAGCGGCCGAGGCGTTCCCGCCCGAAAGGTCGGTATCGTCACAATTTCAGTGGCCATCAGCTTCCATCCGAAAGAGAACGGTAGTAGAGTTCCCGGCCGTCAAAGCGCCAGCGGGGCTCAACTCCGAAACCAACCGAGATATGCCACTTGCCTCCCGACACTGTGGTCCCGCCTGACTTCATTGAAAATGACTGCACGTAGATCTCATCTCGGCCGGACTCATCGGACGTGTGGGCGACCCAATGGCCATCAGGAGAGAAGCGCGCTTGGCGCTCGTTGAATTCCGTAATCAGGAACGGGATCGGCTTCCTTTCGCCCTCTAGCGGGAGCACCCAAATATCCGACTTCGTTCTTTGGTTAACCGCCGTATACAGGAGGAGAGTTCCGTCGAACAGCCAACTCGTCGGGTCCTTATCCTCGCTGGACTCGAGCAGAACCTCCTCGCCTTTCACGCCGTTCACGGCCTTCTGATAGAGGTTGTAGGGGCTACGCCGGTTGGAGCGAAAGATGATGCTGCTCCCATCCGGCGACCAGACGGCATGCGTGTCTCTGGGCGAGCCAAAAGTAAACCGTGTACCAGTGCCTCCCCGAGAGAGTTCCAGCAGCCAGATATTGACCGAATCCTCCCGGCCATTGTTCCTTCCCTCGGCCAGCCGCTTCCCATCCGGCGAGATCGCCAGTGAGACCAAAGCATCCGAAAAATCGCCGGGTTCCCCGGCGGTCCGGACGACTTTGCCCGCGAGGTCGTACCACGTAAGTCGCCTGGCGGACGCGCTACTGCGTGCATCCAGGAGGACGTCGTTGGCCGAAGCCGAAAAGGGCTCGAACGAAGCACCCGTGATGTTATCGGTAACATGCTCGGCAATGGTCGCGGCCTGCCCTCTAGGCTCTAACCGGCGATTATCGAACGGTTGGGCCAGCAGCGTGCCTTCGCGAACAAAGAGCAGGAAGCCGGTGCTTGGATCCGCTGGGGGCGCGTACACGGCTTGCGAGTTGCTGGTCACCAATGGCTTGGAACTCTGTTGTTCCGGTTTTGAGTCCACGGAGCCGAGGTAAAGAGCACTCTTCGCCTCGTCCAGCGATCCACGAATGTAGACGAAATGCCGCTCGTCCGGCAAGAAAGATGGGGAGAATTCGGTGTCTTCTTTGCGCGCGGAGTCCAGCGCAGTGACTTGAACCGGGATACCTCCGGATGCCGGCACCCGGAATAGGCCGACGTTCCGATCGCCCAAGACGATCACGTCGTCCTGGTTCCATGTGCCACTTCCCCATAAGGAATTGCGGCGCAAATCAGTGACGGTCTGCGGAGGGCCGCCCGTCGCCTCGATCCTCTTGAGCTTTCTTTGGTCTGGATATCCGATGAAGCGACTGTCCGGCGACCAGAAGGGCACCCCGCCCTCTGTGGCAGCCAGATGGTGCGATTCTCCCGACTCCAGGAATTGAACCCACAGCCGGTTTCCCACTCTGAACGTCACCTTCCTCCCATCCGGCGACACGACCGGCGCACCCTCGGCATCTCCGGGTAACGAGAGCTGAAGTCGCAGCGGCGCTGCCTGCGCGGGCGCTTTTTCGCGAAAGTACGCGATCGAAACCGAAGCCAAGCTCACAGCCAGGAGGGCTGCCACGCCAGCGACGGTTACATTGACGGATCTTCCGTGTCAGCATCAGCGTCGTTGCACGATACGGTGACCGTGTTGAACGCGCCCACTGCCGGGAGCGTCAAGTTCACTTTCTTAGTTGACGGGACCTTGGTCTGCGCCAACTCGACTCCAGGCGGCTGCACATCAGCCAGCTACTTGGTGCCAGAACCGGGTGCCTATCAGGGGTTTACTTCTTCGGGCGGCGGCGGAATCAGCTCTGTCTTGAGCGGCGGGAACCGCGCGGCGGCGAATTCGATTGTGGTCAGCCTCACAACTATCCCCACGTTCGGGTAACGGGCTATGTAAACGATGGAGGTGACATGACGCCTGGGAGGCATATGCTTTCGAGCATGGGAAATAGGTATGGACGCGGGATAGCGTGGTATGCATGTAAGACGGTTTCAGAGGGAACGATGGCGATACTGACTTCACTGAGCCCACCTTCGGGTGGCTGTTACACGGGTTGGTAGCCCGCTTCCCTTGCGGAGCTTCGAGTTTTGCTGTCGCCTTGCGGTTGCGGGTTTCGCGTTGGGCACCGTGGGCCTAGCTAGCCGATTTGCCACCGACCCGTCGGCGTCCGGGGAGATTTCCGAAACGCAAACTGCGATGGCTTTTGGGTGGTGTCCGCTTGCTTGACGCGCGCGGTTCAACGCTGGAGTTTCGACAGAGACTCGCCAGCGAGCGGATCTGACGGTCCCTTAGCCGTCAGTGCCCGGCTCAACCATGCGACAGCTTCATCCGGTCAAGAATCAGAAACAATGGTACGGCGACGATGGCGTTCAGGACCCCGTGAATCAAGGCGTCCTGGGGATCAAACGGAATCAACTGCCCCAGAAGCGCCCGCTGCATGACCCAAAAGAAGAAGGCATTGAAGAAGTAAAAGAAGAAGCTGAGGATGAAGCGGATGAAGACATTCTCGACATCGAAGCGCAGGCTAACCGAGGCCGCGAAGTAGCCGACCAACGTTTTGGCGATGCCGTTCATGCCTAACGGCAGCGTGGTTGGTGCGAGTGAATCCTCCAGCAAACCTACAAATGCACCGAAGAGGAGCGAGGCGACCTGGTTGCGGCGCATGAGGCCAAAGTAAACCGTCAGAAGCAGCGGCAGTTCTAGAAACCGGGTGTTCGGGATCAGGCGCTGGATGTAGACGCGGGAGAGGATCGCCAGCAGTGTGATCAGCGCGAGCGCGACCACTTGGAAGCGGCTGAACCAGCTTTCGCGAGCAGGCTTCTTGAGGAGTTCGCCGTCGAATTCGTTCATTGAGGTGGCGCAGCCTGCGATGGCGCAGACTCCTTCTGTGGAGGCGGCGTCACGGCGGGCTTAGGGCGAGGCGCGCCGAGCGGCAGCACCGGGCCGCTGGGCTTGGGAACGGTTTTCTGAACGATAGCGGCCGGTGGCTGAGAGTTGGGGCGCGCGCCGAGCACATCCGGCTTCTTTACGACCGTGGGCTGAGTCGGCAGTTGGTTCGGATTTGGCTTGATGGCGGCTTTGTCTACCATGGCATTGGCGTCGGTTTTTTCGACCGCCAGCTTGGGAGCCGTTTCACCAGCGGCAGGTGATTGGGTCTGACCCTTGCCCAGCAGGGGCGTATTGAAGTTCGGCAGATTAGAAAGATAGCCGCCGTAGACGTGATTTTGCTGCTGCCCCAAGTCCTGATATTTCTGTTTGATCTTGTCGGCCTCGGTCTGCATTTTGATTGTTTGCTGGTCCTGTGTTCCGTCATTTGGCGGAGGCGGCAACATACGGGTCAATCCGGTCCCGGTCGGCACATCGGGGATCTGCTGGTGAACTCCTTCGAGCACTACCAGCACCTCCTCCGCGCCACCCGGAGCGCCGCTCAGGTTCAGATGGATTTCCTTCATGAGCTGGCCGGGACGGGCCGAGGCAACGGTTCCTACGGGGAAGCCCTTTGGGAAGACCCGATCTTCGCCTGAGGTATAAAACCATTCGCCCACATCGACTTTTTCTTCGTTCTGGATGTAATCGACGGTGCACTGGCTGCCGCTCTTGCAGTTCAGGGCGCCGTGGGTGTGTGACTTCTGGGACTCCACACCGACCGAGAAGGTGGGGTCGGTAACCAGCAGGACTTGCGAAGCCAGCGGATAGACGGCGATTACCTTGCCGACGATGCCATCCGGGGTGACGACGGCCATGCCTTTTTCGATGCCGCTGGTGGAACCACGGTCGATGAACACGGCGCGAGCCGTAGAAACGGTACTGTTGCCGGTGACACGGGAAGCGACGGTCTTGGAAGGCGTGCGGAGTTGAAACGCGGCCAAGGCCCGGGCCCGGTCGGCGGTAGACAACTCGTTGCGGTAGTAGATGTTTTCCATCTTCAGCCGGCTATTGTCGTCGCGCAGCTTTCGGTTCTGGTCGCGCACGTCCAGGAGGATGAAATAGTCTTCCAGGAAGCCGATGGTGTTCCGGCGAACGGCTTCGACGATGCCGGCTACGGGTGTGACGGTCGTTACGGCCCAGACCCGGATCAGGCGAACGTCCTGGCTGGTTTTGACCTGCCACGCAAGTAGCAACAGTTGCGCCACAATCACGATCACCAGGACCGTGAGGTTGCGGAATCGACTGAGCAAGGCTTCCATCGGAACGTTTCGGCGATGAGAGTCCGCCCATACCTCTACTCTAGCGGTGGATGGCTGGGCAAAGCACGCCATCCCGCAACACATGCAAGGGCGCAGGTTTATTCAATTGCGATACGGCGCAAGAGCCGGAAGTCGGTGAGCATTTTGCCGGTTCCCAGAACGACGGATGCCAGCGGATCTTCCGCAATCGACACTGGCAGGCCGGTTTCTTCGCGGATGCGGCGGTCAAGATTTTTGAGCATGGCGCCACCACCCGTCAGGACGATGCCCTTGTCGCTGATATCGGCGCTCAGTTCGGGGGGCGTGCGTTCGAGCGCGACGCGAATGGCGTTGACGATGGTGGAGACGCATTCCCCAAGCGCCTCGCGGATCTCACTGTCCTCAATGGTGATGGTCTTGGGCACGCCTTCGATCAGGTTGCGGCCCTTGATCTCCATCGTCAGGGGACGGTCCAGCGGGTAGGCCGAACCGACAGTGATCTTGATCATCTCGGCGGTCCGCTCGCCGATCAGCAGATTATACTTGCGCTTCAGATACTGCATGATGGCGTCGTCCATCTCATTGCCGGCGACGCGCACGGAACGCGAATAGACGATGCCGGAGAGCGAAATGACGGCGACGTCGGTGGTGCCGCCGCCGATATCGACCACCATGTTGCCGGAGGGTTCGGTGATGGGCAGGCCGGCGCCGATGGCCGCGACCATGGCCTGTTCAACCAGGTGCACTTCGCTGGCTTTGGCGCGGTACGCGGAGTCGATGACGGCGCGCTTTTCCACCTGCGTGATTTCACTCGGCACGCCGATGACAATGCGCGGATGAACCAGCATCTTGCGCCCATGCGCCTTCTGAATAAAGTAATTCAGCATGCGCTCAGTCACCTTGAAGTCGGCGATGACACCGTCTTTCATGGGACGGATAGCCACGATATTGCCCGGCGTTCGGCCGACCATCTCTTTGGCTTCCTTGCCGACCGCTTCCACCTCACCGTTGTTCTTGTTGATGGCGACGATGGATGGTTCGTTGACGACGATGCCTTTGCCCTTGGCGTACACCAGCGTGTTGGCCGTGCCAAGGTCAATGGCGAGATCGGAGGAGATGAGGCTAAAAATAGAACGGAAATTCATGAACTTCGATAAACCCTTGTATGATGGCGAACCGCACGGCACTCCCGTCTAACAACCTCCGAAAGCGGGGGAACGGAAGACCGGCGGAGAAGCCCGCGGAGAAGAGGATGCAGCTGGATAAGCGACCCAGACTGGCCCCACAGTCACTTGTGAGCGTAACATAGTGAGGGTACCTCGTATACAACCAGCCGAAAGAAACCTATTTGTTTTCAAGTAATTGCGAAATTAAGCCGGTCTCCACGGATGGCACGACTGAGCCCCGGGGCCGGATGGGCCGGCTAGGCGTACTGACTCGGCGCTCCCTTCTGGGCGGGGGTGTTAGCTCGCTGGGACTGTTTGCGCTGGCGTGTGCGGCGAAAAAAGGGACTGGTTACCCTGGGTACATGCTGGTGGCGGCGGCCGGGGATCAGGCGATCAATGCGGTGGACTTGAAGATATTTCGCCTGACTCATCGGATTGAGCTGAACGCCGCTCCGTCCGGCGTCCTCTCGTCCGCATCAACACCGGCGCTCGCCGTGGCCGTGACGGCCGCGAACGGAACGCTACACCTGATCGATGCGGCGAACCTCTCCAAGACCGGATCGATTCGAATCGCCGACGAAATTGAACGCACCCGGTTGTTGCCAGACGGGAAACAAGCGGCGGCGATCTCACGCTCGGCACGACAGCTCATCATCACGGACCTGACTGCACAGAAAGTGGTGAAGCGTTTTGGGCTGACCGCTGTTCCGCAAGAACTAGAGGTCACGGGATCGGACAGCAAAGAGATCCGGGTTGCGGTGTCATTCGGCGATAAGGGTTTGGTACAACAGTTCAACCTCACGGCCGGCACGAGCCACCAGCAACAAGTCTCTGCGTCCGTTGGTGGGCTGCGGTATCGCAAGGATGGGCAATTGCTGCTTGTGGCGAACTACGCCGGGAGATCGATCACCGTGTTTGATGGCGACCAACTGGAAATGGTGGCCGATCTACCTGTGGCGATGAAGCCGGAAACGTTGTGTTTTTCGGCCGACCAAGGCCAACTGTTCGTGGGGGGCAGCGGGATGGATGCAGTGGCCATCGTCTTCGTCTACCAGCCGTTGATTGTGGAACAGACAGTCCTGGCGGGCCAGTCGCCTGGGGCGATGGCGGCTTCGCTTGCGCCGCCTTTCCTGTTCGTCGCAAGCAGGACGGGTCCTGAGATCAACATTTTCAGCGTGGCCACCCGGAAGGTGATTGCGGTGGTGCAGGCGAGCCCGGGAACACGCCAGATTCTGATTACACCGGACGATCAGTTCGCGCTGGTGTTGAACGAATACTCAGGCGACCTGGCAGTGATTCGCATTCCGACGATTGAGGCAAACCGGCTTCGATCGGGCGAAATTAATCGCACCAAGTCGGGGGCCTCGTTGTTGACCATGTTCCCGGTGGGCGATCAGCCAGTCGCAGCGGCCATCACGGCGATGGTGTGAGCACCGGATAATCATGGCCAGGCGCAGGTTTTTCGTTCCAGAGATTCGACGTGGGGTGGCCGAACTGACAGGTACGGATGCCGAGCATCTGGTCCGCGTGTTGCGAGCTGAGGTGGGACAAGTCTATGAGATCTGCGACAACCAGGATGTCTACCTAGCGGAGATTGAGACGGCGCGCAAATCGGTGGTGGTCTTTCGTTGCCAGGAGAAACTGGGGGCGCCTGAAGCCGGGGCGACGCTCGTGTTGGTTGCGGCGCTCTTCAAGTTCGATCGTTTCGAATGGCTGATTGAGAAAGCAACGGAACTGGGCGTGGCGCGGATACAACCCTTCGAGGCCGTGCGAACAGAGCGAGGCTTGGCCGAGGCCGCGCAGAAACGCAGTGCGCGGTGGGAACGGATTGCCGTTGAGGCCAGCCAACAAGCGCGGCGAAGCCGGTTGCCGGTGATTGAAGCGGTGGGGACCCTTGCCGATGCACTGGCAGTGGATGCAGACGTGAAGCTGCTTTTAGACGAGGACCTGACGGCTGATCCCGTTCTGCGGCGTGTGCCGGAGCAAAGATTGGCAAGCGATACCGTCGCGGTGCTGTTGGGGCCGGAAGGCGGATGGGTTCCCGAGGAACGAGCTAAGGCTGTGGCCGCGGGATGGGCGACGGTGTCGCTGGGAAACACTGTGCTCAGGGCGGAGACAGCGGGGGTTGCGGGGTTAGCGGTGGTGAAGGCGCTGTGGAGTTGCATAGACTGCATACGTTGATGAAATCCGCTTGCTTAACGCGCGCGATTCGGTGCTGCTGTGTGACGGCAATGCTTAAATCAAGAAACATATGATTGCGCAACTCCGAGGCACATTACTTGAAAAGCATCCGAACCAAGCCATCGTTGACGCCGCAGGAGTCGGCTATGACGTGCATATTCCTGTGTCCACGTTCACGACTCTGCCCGATGTGGGTGCAACCGTCACTCTGCGCATCTACACCCACGTTCGCGAAGACGCGCTGTTGCTGTTCGGGTTCATCAGTAACGATGAAAAGCTGATCTTTGAGAGGCTCATCTCCGTGAGCGGCATCGGCCCCAAGCTGGCCATCACAGTTCTTTCCGGCCTGGCCGCGCCGGATCTAGTTACCGCGATTCGGAGCGAGGATATTCCGCGCCTGGTGCGAATTCCAGGGGTTGGAAAAAAGACGGCCGAGCGGATTGTGCTGGAGCTGAAAGAGAAGCTGCTGGATGTGGGAGCGGGCGATAGTAAGACGAGCGCTCCCGGCGCCCCGCCCAGGTTGACGGGCCTCGACCAGGATGTCTTTTCGGCACTTGTCAATTTGGGTTGCTCGCCGCAAACCGCGGAGGAGGCGATTCGCAAAGCGCGGGAAAAGGGCGCCGAAGAACGCTTTGAACCGCTGTTCCGTGCCGCTCTCGCGCTGGTGCGCTAAGGTGGGAATGCAATGCGGCGAGATGGCATGGTTTCGCCTGCGCCTCAAGAGGACGACCGGCAGTTTGAAGCAGCACTTCGGCCGACTCGCCTGAGCGAATTCGCAGGGCAGCCTCAAGTTCTGGAGAATCTATCGATCGCGATCGAAGCGGCCAAGCGCCGCGGTGAAGCGATGGATCACGTGTTGCTGTGCGGGCCGCCGGGTCTGGGCAAAACAACGCTCGCAGGCATCATCGCGCATGAGCTGGGCGCGGAACTGGATCAAACCGCTGGGCCGGTCTTGCAGAAGAAAGTCGACCTGACCGGCATTCTGACGAACATCAAAGGCCGGCAGGTGTTTTTCATCGACGAGATCCACCGGTTGATGCCTGATATCGAAGAGATTCTTTATTCGGCATTAGAGGACTTCCGGCTGGACATTCTGATTGGGAGCGGACCGGGTGCGCGCACGCATAGTATGTCGATCCCCCGATTCACGGCCGTGGGGGCGACCACGCGTCAAGGTCTGTTGAGCGCCCCGCTACGGGGCCGGTTCGGGCTGGTGCTGCGGTTGGAGCCCTATGACGAGAAGACATTGGCGGGCATTGTGGAACGCTCTGCCCGGTTGTTGTCGGTGAAGGTTACGGGTCAGGGTGCGCATGAGATTGCGAGGCGAGCGCGCGGCACTCCTCGCATTGCAAACCGCTTGCTGCGGCGAGTGCGAGATTTTGCGCAAGTGCGGGCCAACGGCGAAATCGACAATGACGTTGCCAAGGCGGCGCTCGATCTTTTGCAGGTGGACCATTTCGGCCTGGACGAGATTGACCGGAAAATCATGCTGACGGTGCTGGAGAAGTACGGCGGCGGTCCGGTCGGCTTGAGTACAATTGCCGCGTCGATCGACGAACAGCCGGACACGATTGAGGAAGTCTATGAGCCATACCTAATGCAGCTCGGCTTTCTGGACCGCACCAACCGCGGGCGCATCGCGACGCAAACCGCATTCGATTATTTCAAGATTCCGCGCCGCAGTCGCAGCAACGACTTGCAGAGTCCACTGTTCTCCTAGGCCAAGACCGTGCCACTGAAGCGTGCGTTCCTGGCCCTCGGATCGAATCTCGGCGACCGGCAAAAGAACCTCGAGTCCGCCAGGGCATCGCTCGAAGCCGCCGGGGTTGGCATCGTCCAGCGATCGTCGTTTTACGAGACCGAGCCGCAGGATTTCAAAGATCAGCCCTGGTTCCTGAATATGGCGTTGGAAGTGGAAACGACTTGCTTCCCGATTCAACTGCTGACGCTGCTGCAGCGGATTGAGCGGGAAATGGGCAGAGTACGAGGACGCGAAGCTGTGCCGAAGGGTCCGCGCACGATCGATCTCGACATCTTGCTGTACGGGAAAGCCGTGCTGGACATGCCGCAGCTAACCATTCCTCATCCGCGCATGTCCACACGCCGCTTCGTGTTGGAGCCGTTGCTGGAGATCGCTCCCGATCTGCGCCATCCGGTGACGGGCCGGTCGTTCTCGCGAGATCTGGCGCAGCTGACGGGACAGCGAATAAAGAAGCTGCCGTGAGATCGGCGACCGCGTCCGGCGCGATAACCAGCACAGAACCGCGCGCGTCAGCAAGCGGATTCGGGTCAACGTGGCGCGGGCTTTTAGCCTGCTGAGCCAAGAGTCATCTCGGCTTTGGTTTCAATTCCGATTCGGAACGAGTGCTGGGATTTTCACACAGACTCGTCAGCAAGCGGATTCGGGAATTCGCGAGCTTCGGACCCCGCTAGCCGAGCCGTTGCACCGCACCAGAGTAAAATACGGTTTCGCGTCATGAAAATCACAGGCTGAAGCCTTGCTCCTACGCGAAGAGCGTGCCACGGGTGGCCGCTGCCCAGGCTAATGTGCGGAGAACCAACATGAAGAATGGCTTGAAAATCCTTCCAAACTGCGAATTAGACTTTCTCTCCCTGGGCGGGCTGGTCTACCGTCTGGATCCCGGCTTGATTCCGTTTCGCAAAGCCACCGAGTGCCAGATACACGTCAGCGGCGGCGAATTCAATGTTGCTGCCAACTTGTCGGACTGTTTTCGGATGAAAACGGGCGTCGCCACGGCGATGGTCGGGTATCCGATTGGCGACCTGATCGCGGAGCGCGTCCGGGCCATGGGCGTGAAGCCGTTTTACAAACACTTTGAGCATGACGGCGTAACCGGCCCCAACATGGCGACCGTTTATAGCGACCGCGGCTATGGAGTGCGCGCGCCGGTGGTGTTCTACAACCGGTCGAATGAAGCGGCCGCGCGTCTAAAGCCAGGCGATTTCGATTGGGGCGGAATCTTCGCCCGCGGCGTGCGGTGGTTTCATAGCGGCGGGATCTTTGCCGCGCTATCGGAAACCACCGCCGAGGTGATTATCGAAGGCATGCAGGCCGCGAAGGCCGCCGGCGCGATCGTGTCGTTCGATCTGAACTACCGCGAGAAGCTCTGGAATTTTTCCGGTGGCCATACGCGGGCGGTCGCGTTGATTGCGCGAATCGTGAAGCATGTCGACGTGCTGGTGGGCAACGAGGAAGACCTGCAGAAAGGCTTGGGAATTCCGGGCCCGGAGGTCCACGCCACGTCGAAGCTCGATCCCAGCGCGTTTTTCCAGATGATTGATCGCGTGGTGGAGAAGCATCCGCAGATCAAGGTCGTGGCGACCACCTTGCGCGAGGTGCACTCCACCAACCGGCACCGCTGGGGCTCGGTTGCCTGGATACAGGGTGAGACGCACGTGTCGCCGCAATGCGAGCTGGATGTTCTCGACCGGGTGGGAGGTGGCGACGGTTTCGCAGCCGGATTCTTTTACGGGATTCTGAAGGATGAATCTCCCGACGGCGCCTTGCGGCTGGGCTGGGCGCACGGAGCGCTCCTGACGACATTCCCGGGCGACACTACCATGGCGACGCTGGAGCAAGTGAAGAACTTGGCGAAGGGTGGGACGGCGCGGATACAGAGGTAGGGGCCGATGTCGTTTTCAGAAGCGAGCGGTTGCTGACAGGTTTCAACGCCGCAGCTAGGGCGAGAATGGGCTATGTCCTTAGGCCCTTCACCGAAACAGATCCTTCAGTCGACACCGCTCTTCGAAGCGCTGGACGAGGCGGAGTTGAACTCGCTGGCTGCGAGAGCCGGAACAAGGACTTACTCGCAGGGCGAGGTGCTCTTTTCGGAAGGCGAGCCCTGCAAAGGACTCTACATCGTCATAAGCGGGCGAGTTCGAATCTATAAAACTTCGGCCGGTGGGCGCGAGCACGTTCTGAGTGTCGAGGGTGCCAGCGGATCCATTGCCGAATTGCCGGTGTTCGATGGCGGAAACTACCCGGCCTCAGCATCGGCGGTGGAGGAATCAAGAGTCCTATTCATCTCGCGGCCGGATCTCCGCGCGCTTTGTCTTGAGAAGCCAGAGGTCTCGCTCAAGCTTTTGCAGGTGGTTGGCAAGCGGTTGCGGCGCCTGGTGGGGATCATCGAGGAACTATCCTTCACCACCGTCCGGCATCGCCTCATCTCACTTCTCCTGCGGGAGGCGAAAGCACAGGGACGGCCGTCGGATCGGGGCGTGGCGTTCTCACTGAAAGGGAGCCATCAGGAACTCGCATCCCAGATCGGCACCGTGCGCGAGCTGGTATCGCGCAACCTCACCAGGCTTCAAGCGCAAGGCCTCATTGAGATGAACGGGCGCGAAATTATCATCCTGGATCCCGGCGGTCTCGAAGACGATCTGGCGGCGGTGGTCTAATTCACAGCCCTGTGACTTAGGTCACTGCGCTTCGGTTCTGTTCGCCTTAGCCTCGGGTTAGAGGCGAACAGATGACCACGACAACAGAGAAAACAGTCCGTGAAATCGCGATTGAGAACCCGGCAACCATCCGCGTGTTTGAGACTTTGGGGATCGACTACTGTTGCGGCGGTAAACGTAGCCTAAGTGATGCCTGTCTGCAGGCAAATGTTCCGATGGCGCAAGTTGTGGAACTGCTGGCGACTGCGGGCCGAGACACCGGCGAAGACAATGCCAACTCCTGGAACGACGCTCCGCTGCATGTGCTTACCGCGCACATTGTGACGAAACACCATGCCTTTGTCCGTCAGGAGACGCCACGCATCGAGTCGCTGCTGCAAAAGGTCATCAGCCGTCACGGCGACAGGCATCCAGAAGTTCGTCGAATCGAGGAATTGTTCCTTGCCATGGCGCAGGAGCTAAGCACTCACATGATGAAGGAGGAGCAGATTCTCTTCCCTTATATCGACCGAATGGAGACCGCGCTTCTTGCAGGAGAGCCACTCCCGAAGACCTGCTTCGAGTCGATCAGCAGTCCCATTGCGAACATGATGGCGGACCATGAGGATGCGGGCGCTTTGCTGGCGAGCATCCGCGAGCTTTCAAGCAGCTTCGCCCCGCCTGTTGGTGCGTGCCCCACCTATCGCGGGCTGTATCACAGTCTGGCGGAATTCGAAAGCGATCTCCACCGGCACGTCCACTTGGAGAACAACATCCTGTTCCCTCGCGCGGCACAGATGGAAGCCGCGGCGGGGGTCGCTTGTGGAAACTGCTAAAGCCGAGGCGCCGCCGTTGCAAGCGGCGGTCAAGGCTTTCATCACAACCGGCCTGTTCTTCATGTTGCTGCCGGGAACGTTTCTGGGCGTCTGGAACCTCATCTCCATCAGCAGCCGGCGTGCACTGGAGCAACTCTCGCCCGCGTGGGTCCAGGCGCACGGGCATGCGCAGGTGTTCGGGTGGCTCGGCACTTTCGTTCTTGGAATCGGTTTCCACTCACTTTCCAAGATGGGCACATTATCGCCACAATCGGTGAGGCGAGCGTGGCTTTGTTATGGCCTGTGGACTTCGGGCGTGACGTTGCGATGGATCGCAAACGTGATGGCGTTCGAGTGGCGCGTTGCGATGCCGTTATCGGCATTCCTCGAACTGGCGGGCTTTCTCGTATTCTTAGGGACGGTCTCAGGGCACAAGAGCGATCCGGATACACCGCCGAAACCGATGGAGCCGTGGATGAAGTTGGTGGTTGGCGGCAGCTTTGGCTTCCTACTGGCGCTGGTCCTGAACGTGGCGGGCACGCTCGACGCGTCGATTCGCGCGGCCGGTCCGGCCATTAGGCACGCCATTGATCAGCGCATGCTGTTCGTGCCCGCGTGGGCATTCCTGGTGCCCTCGGTTTGGGGGTTCAACGCCCGGTGGCTGCCCGCCTTTATCGGCCTGCGCTCGGCCGACGGCACAAAACTGCAAGTCGCGCTCGGCGCGGCTTTCGCGGGAGTGATTGCAGCCGTGCTGGGCTATTCGGTGGTCGCAGCCGGCTTCCTGTTGGCGGCGCTTCTCGCAGCGATCAAAGGCCTTCACATCTTTGAGGCTCGCCTCCTGCCTTCACAGACCAGCGCCGTGCATTCGTCGTTCCCCGTGTTCATCAAAGCCGCCTATGTTTGGCTGGTGGTTGCGGGTTGCCTCACCGCGTGGGCTGCGGTGGCCGATCATGCCGGCGGCATCTGGGGCGCTTCCCGACACGCCCTGACAGTGGGCTTCCTCGCCGCCATGGTGTTCGCCATCGGTCAGAGAATACTTCCAGCCCTGTGCGGTGCACGCGCCCTGTTCAGCAAGCGCATGATGTTTGGATCGCTTCTGCTGCTGAATCTGGGTTGCGCCTTGCGCGTGGGCGCGGAGATCCCCGCCTACGAGGGATTCGCGCAGCAAGCCTGGCGGATTCTTCCCGTTTCGGCAATCACCGAACTTCTGGCGGTGGCGTTGTTCGCCACCAACCTTTTATTTACTTTCGCGCGGAGTCGCGCACAAGAGAGGATTTCATGAGCAAACATCCTTCCGATGACGTTGCCTCAACCCGATTCGCTCCGCCTACTGCGGCGCCTGCATCTCCTTACTTACCCGTTCGGCCTGCTCCATCACACGCAGAGTGTTCTCGCCGAGAATCTTTCGGATATCGGCTTCGGAATATCCTTTGCGAAGCAATGCCTCGGTAATCTTCGGAAGCTTGGAACAATCTTCCATGCCGGTGGGCATGTCGGCACCATCGAAATCGGAGCCCAGACCCACGTGATCGGCGCCCACCAGTTTGACGACATGATCGATGTGGTCGACAATTCTCTCCCAGCTCACTTGCGGCAGCTTGCCTTCGGCAGTCAATTTCTTTTGCAGCGTCGCCATCTCGCGGGAAATGCACGCCTCATCGTTGTTGCAGTTCTTGGTGACGTCGCTTAGGTGCGCCACGGCGCCACCGGTTTCGCGGTCATAGGCGTCTTTATAGGCTTGGTCGATGAAGCTTCTTTCGTAGGTGATCTGGATGACGCCGCCTTTTGCAGCCAGTGCTTTGATCATGTCGTCGCTCATGTCTCGGACGTGATCGCAAATCGCGCGGCAAGAGGAGTGGGACGCGATCAGGGGTGCCTTGCTGACCTCGAGTGCATCGTAGAACGTCTTATCGCTGACGTGGGAAATGTCCACCAACATGCCCTGTCGGTTCATTTCGCGGACAACGTCTTTTCCGAAGTTAGTCAGTCCGTTGTGAGCGGGCTTGTCGGTGGAGGAATCCGCCCATTCGTCGTTGTAGAAATGAGAAAGCGTCATGTAGCGCACGCCGAGGTCGGCGAAGATCCGCACAACGCGGATGTCGTTCCCGATCATGTGGCCGCCTTCAACGCCCATCAACGCCGCGATTTTGCCTTGTGCGTGAGCGCGGCGAACGTCGTCGGCACTGCGCGCCAGCACCATGTCGTGGGAATGTCTCTTGACGTTCTCACGTACCGCATCGATTTGATCGAGCGCTTTTTGAACAGCCGGTGGACCCATGATGCGCCCGTCAATCCAGATCGAGAAGAAGATGGCGTTCATGCCGCCTTCACGCATGCGAGGAATGTCGACGTGGCCTTCAGGATTGCGCGCGCCTAAATCGTAGTCCTTCGCGAAGAAGCGCTGGGTAGTGTCATCGTGCGTGTCCAGAACAATGGACGAGAAATGCAGTTGATGGGCGTGATCGGAAATCTCGTCGCCTGAAGCGGCACGGCTCAGCAGAACTCCGATGCTCAAAACGGCAAATACAACCATGAATCGAGTCCGGGGCATTTTTTCTCCAGACAAGAATGATGCCACATAGCCGCGAAAAAATCTTAACCCAGAGGGAATGGTTCGGCGGTACGGAACGGACCAGAGGTCAAGGCTTCGCAAGTAAGTCGGCGATGATAAACGGCAACATCCGAGGGGAGAGGTATCCCGACGTGCGCGTCCTCGAGCAAGCGCCCCGGTCGATGGCTACCGGCCGCGGCGGTTATTCTACACCGATAAACGGAGCACTCCTGGGGGGCACTCCTCTTGCCCCGCCAAGGCCACGCTGGTAGAACAACGCCGTGTAGAACGTCAGCGTGGGCATCCCGCCCGACCGCTGTTGCGATCTCGCCTTGAATCTGCAGAAGAGACGATTGGACGGCCCGAAGCCAAGGCATTCCGCCGAGCACGGGGACCAGCGGTGACCGCGGCTCGTGCGAACTCCTCGTTAAGAATGTTGGTGGACGACAAAAAATTTGGTATCGCGGTCATTCGCTTTTCCGGAAGCCCCTCCACACCACGGCTGAGCCGAACTACGATATAAGTATTTAGGACGAAGGTAGATTGCGTCACACTAAGCTGCCAGTGATGACGGTTGCTCAACCAGCCTCACAGGCTGAAGCCTGTGCCACGAAGAACTGCCTGTTTACTGATGATACGTGGCAGAGCCATTAGGCTGTGTTCCAGTTCGACCTTTTGTTATAGCCGGGAGTCCGAACCTCATGACCGAGATTGTCATCAATGGAACCAAGCAGTCGGCAGATGCGGGGGGGCGGTTGATCGATGTGCTTAATCGGGCAAACTTGGACTTGCCGCAGGTTTGCTATCACCCACAGCTCGGACCGATTCAAACCTGTGACACCTGCATCGTGGACGTGAACGGCGAGTTAGTGCGGGCCTGCGCCACCATCGTTTCGCCCGGAATGGCGGTGAATACTTCCGGCAAAGAAGCCGCCGCGGCTCGGGCGGAAGCCTACGATCGTATTCTTCGCAATCACCAACTCTACTGCACGGTGTGCGACAACAACAACGGCAATTGCACGGTTCACAACACGGCGAAGCTGCTCGAGGTCGAACACCAGCGCTATCCGTTCGAAGCAAAGCCTTTTGCAATTGACAATTCGCACCCGTTCTACCGCTACGATCCCGGCCAATGCATTCTCTGCGGGCGATGTGTGGAAGCCTGCCAGAACCTGCAGGTCAATGAGACACTGACCATTCGCTGGGAGGATCCGCATCCGCGGGTGTTATGGGACGGCGGCGCGGCGATCGGGGAATCCAGCTGCGTATCGTGCGGGCACTGCGTCACCGTTTGCCCGTGCAATGCCTTGATGGAGAAATCCATGCTGGGCCATGCGGGCTTCCTCACCGGCCTGAGCACGAGAGCCCTGGACGGCATGATCGATATCGTCAAGGGGCTGGAATCGGAGACCGGATACGGCGCCATCATGAAGGTGTCGGAAACTGAAGCCGCAATGCGCAGCACGCGCGTTCGCCAGACCAAGACCGTGTGTACGTACTGCGGCGTAGGCTGCAGCTTCGACGTTTGGACCAAGGACCGGAACATCCTGAAAGTGGAGCCTTCACAGGGACCCGCGAACGGCGTATCGACCTGCGTGAAGGGCAAGTTTGGCTGGGACTACGTCAACAGCCAGGACCGCCTGACCAAACCGCTGATCCGCGAAGGCGACGGATTCCGCGAGGCCGAGTGGGACGAAGCGCTCGAACTGGTGGCACAGCGATTGAATGAAATCAAAGCGCGCGATGGAGCCGATGCGTTGGGCTTCATCAGCTCCTCCAAGTGCACCAACGAAGAGAGCTACCTGATGCAGAAGCTGGCGCGCGGCGTAATTGGCACCAATAACGTGGACAATTGCTCGCGCTACTGCCAGTCGCCGGCCACCATCGGCCTGTTCCGCACCGTTGGCTACGGAGGCGATTCCGGCTCCATCTCCGACATCGCCCAGGCTGACCTGGTGGTGATTGTCGGCAGCAACACCGCTGAGAACCATCCGGTGCTGGCGACGCGTGTGAAACGCGCGCATAAGCTGCACGGGCAGAAGCTGATTGTCTCCGATCTGCGGGAACACGAAATGGCGCGCCGCGCCGACCTGTTCATCAGTCCACGGCCGGGTACAGACATCGTATGGCTGAGTGCGGTCAGCCGCTACATTCTGGATAACGGGATGGCCGACATGGCGTTCCTCGACGAATGGGTGAACTGGCTGGAGGACTATCGCAAGAGCCTGGAGCCGTTTACGCTGGAGTTCGCGCGGCGCACGTGCGGCCTGTCGATTGAGACGCTCAAGAAACTGGCGCACATGATCGCCGAAGCGAAATCGATGTGCATTCTCTGGGCGATGGGCGTGACGCAGCATGGTAACGGGTCGGACACGTCAACGGCGATCTCGAACTTGCTGTTAGTAACCGGAAACTACCGGCGCCTCGGCACCGGCGCCTACCCGTTGCGCGGTCATAACAATGTGCAGGGCGCCAGCGACATGGGTTCCATGCCTCGCTTCCTGCCCGGTTATCAGGCGGTTGAGGATTCGGAGATTCGTGGGCGGTTTGATCGCCGCTGGGGAAGCAAGATTCCACCGGTGGAGGGCCTCGACAACCATCAGATGGTCGACGCCATTTACGCGGGGAAGCTGAAGGGCATGTACATCTGCGGCGAGGAGATGAGCCTGGTCGATTCCAACGCCAACCACGTGTCAGGCTCTTTCGAGAAGTTGGAGTTCTTCGTGGTGCAGGATATCTTCTTTAGCGCCACCTGCCGCTATGCCGACGTGGTT
This sequence comes from uncultured Acidobacteriaceae bacterium, assembly GCA_963771305.1. GTDB lineage: Bacteria > Acidobacteriota > Terriglobia > Bryobacterales > Bryobacteraceae > CAJCIT01. The sequence goes on along the minus strand of CAVYTS010000022.1, from coordinate 39,633 downwards.
CTGCCGGGGAGCCCGAGCCTGGAAAAGGAAGGCACGTTTACCAGCACGGAGCGCCGCATCCAGCGTCTGTACCAGGTGCTGGAGCCGCTGCCGGGAAGCCGCCCCGACTGGCGCATTTTTCAGGATGTCGCCAACCGGCTGGGTGCGCACTGGAACTACCAGCATCCGTCGGAGGTCATGGACGAGATCGCGTCGCTGGTTCCGCTGTTTGCGGGGGTCAACTACCAGCGGCTGGAAGGATATAAGAGCCTGCAGTGGCCGGTGGCACCCGATGGAACGGACCAGCCGCTGCTCTATCTGGACGGGTTTGCCCACCCCGATCAAAAAGCGCGCCTGTTCTCGTTGACCTGGCGAGAACCTACCGAGAGCCCCGATGCGGAGTTTGACTTGCACTTGAACAATGGACGTTTGCTGGAGCATTTCCACGAAGGCAACATGACCTATCGCGTCGCGGGCATTGAGAAACGGACGCCGGGAACGTTTCTGGAAGTATCGCCGGAATTAGCCACGGCGCGCGGGATCGAAGATGGCACATTAGTGGAACTGACCTCGCGGCGCGGTACGGTGCGAGTGCGGGCCTTAGTTACAGACCGCGTTCATGGCGACGAATTATATTTGCCGATGAACTCGACCGAAAGCCCTGTGAACAACCTCACCAGCAGTTCGGTAGACCCGCCGACGCGCACACCGGCTTACAAAGAGACCGCCGTTCATCTGCGCATCCTCGAACCCAAAGGCCCCAGCCCGCTTCCCAAGAACAACCACCGCTACGGCAGGCCGACGCCGCAAGCAGGTGTCGAGGTGGAGCGGAAGTGGCGGCAGCCCGCGTATCGTCCGCCCGGCAATGGGCTGGTGCAAATCCAGACCAAGTAGGAAGGAATTACACATGGCACAACCTCTTCCGCATGTCCCGGCCCCGGCGCGTGGCGAGAGCCCGGAGGAACGGCTGCACAAGGCGACCGCGGCGCACGCCGACGCTATCGTCGACGGGTATGAAGTGCTTCAGTTGTTGCACGACCGTGGTGTGCTCGAACTGATGCGCGGCATGCTGGGAGCCGGCGACGAAGTGGTTGAGACTGTGGTGGACGCGGTCAACACACCCGATGCCACACGCGCCATCCGAAACTTCCTCTTGTTCACGAAGTTCTTCGGCAGCATACCATCCGAGGTGCTGAACAGCATGGCGCACACGGTGATCGACGGATCACACAAGAAAAAAGCCCAGAAAGCCTCGTCGCTCTGGCAATTGTTTCAGCGCCTCCGACAGGAGAACACGCGGCACGCATTGGGAGTGATGCTCGATTTGGCGGAGAGTTTTGGGAAGGGCTTATGACCGTGGCGCGACCTTTCTTCGGAGGCTGCGTGTTTCGACCAAGGCTTGTTTTTCATTGAACGGGTGACAGCAAAGCGAATCGAGAACGCGGTCGAATCGCTCGGCCGCTTTGGATGAAACGTTCTTGTATTCCGCAAAACCCATTGAGAGACCGAGCATCCGCCAATACCGGTCGCCCCGACGCAGACGGAAGTCGTGGCCGCGGTCTTCGGGACAACGCCACTGCCGGACCGATACAGGGCCTTCTGGCGCAGAAACCGTTGAAGGCCAATCGTCGGGGCTAGACTTTACTGGTCCCCAACAGCACAAACGAATGTGCAATCCGTTTGCCTCGGCATCGAGCCTGTGAACAAGCGGGGACTACCGCAGGCATAGCAGTCACTGAATCATCCTGGGCTGCAGGATGAAGGAGAACGAGCCAGAGTAACAGTGAAGCCGCCATTTCAGTTCACGATAACGGTAATGCCATTCTGTGAATAGCAAAACAATCCTACCAATTGCCTCGGCTTCTGAACCGCCGGTTATCAAGCCGATTGCGGGGCCTTCGCCTCCACTCCCTTCGGCGGCCGCACGACCAACGGCGCAACCGTACTTACTAACATCACGACTGCCAGTATCGTCATCGCCCCCTGGTAGTGACCCGTTGCCTGGCGCACCTGAGCAATGATCGTCGGCCCGAACATGCCCGCCACGCCCCACGCTGTCAGCATCATGCCGTAGATGGATCCGACATCCTTGGCGCCGAAATAATCCGCCGCAAACGCGGGCATTGTGCCGAACCCGCCGCCGTAGCACAACAACACGACAAAGCAGATCGCGGACAGCATCGTAAACGATTCCACTTGCGACAGCAGAAAGAACAGGACCGCCTGCAGGAGGAACATGCTCATAAACACGTTGCGCCGTCCAATGGCATCCGAGAGCCAGGCCCAAAGAAACCGGCCGGAGGCGTTGGCGATGGAGATCAAACTCACCAATCCTGCTGCCGCGGCGACACTCACATGCGATATTTCCTGCGCCATGGGCGAGGCCTGCGAAATGATGGAGATGCCCGCGTTCACATTGAGGAACAGCGTCAGCCACAGCGCGTACCACTGCCAGGTTCGCAGCGCTTGAGAGAGCGAGAAGTTTGAGCCGGACGAAGACTTGCTCGCGGCGGGCGGCTGAAATCCGGGAGGCGCGTAGCCTTCGGGCGGGTTTCGCATCACGGGCGCACAGGCGAGAACGATGATCAAATAGGCCAGCCCCAACACTTCGAACGTGCTCCCCACGCCGATAGACGCGATCAGACGAGTCGCCAGCGGTGCGGTAACTAATGCGCCGGCGCCGAAGCCCGCAACGGCTATTCCGGTGATCATGCCACGCCTGTCCGGAAACCACTTGATCAGCGTCGCAACCGGGACGATGTATCCAAGCCCGAGGCCTACGCCCGCGATCAAACCGTAAGTCAGGTAGAGCATGGGAAGGGTCTGCGCGAGGCCAGCCGCGGCGGTACCGGCACCGTATAGAACCGCCGCAGTCAACGCAACCGGACGCGGACCCGCCTTCTTCATCCACAGACCGCCGGCGAAGGCGGCGAATCCCAGAACAAGAATGGTGATCTGGAATGTTAAGGTAACCTCGGGGATGGTCCAACCATGGGCCTTGATGAGCGGATTGCGGAATACGCTCCATGCGTATACGGCGCCGAGAGCAACTTGCATGAGCGCTCCAGCGAGTGCAATGAGCCACCGATTGACCGTCATAAACCTCCAGACGCGAAGCACCAGTTCAGCCGTTATCCAGCCTCAAGGAACCGTGGTGCTTACGGGCGTGGGTCTATTGTATTCCGCGGCGAGGTGTTTCGTTGGCCCGTCGCGGCTCGTCGTAACGTGAGACCCCGGCTCGCAATCGACGCCTCGTCGATCTGCCGAAGCGTTCGCGGCAAGTCGGGCGTCTCGCGCCCTTCATAACGATTGTGCCGGCCGCCGGGAGGCGGTCACCGACCTCGCTAGGTAATTTGCCGAACAGAATCAGTCGCTTTGATGGTACTTTGCCCCGAGGCCGTCTCGGCCTGCTGCATCCTGGGCAAGGAGAGGCTTCCAAGTCGGGCGGAGGAGGGCACTCCCGTTTGGGTTCGTATTTTCGGATGCCGGCATCGACCGGAATTGCTTTCGCTGGATACTGACCAGTTCGTTTTCGCAAAATCGGGCCGGTCTTGTTGAAAGGTTGGAATTGGCTTTGTTTTTTCGATTTACCATGACCGGCCTTTTCATCGCTCATCAGCTCGTCAGAGAAGGGAGTTCGTTTCGTAAAAAGCGGATTGACGTTGCAAGCTGCCGTACCGAACCTTGAGGCTGAGGCGCACCTCCGGTGCGCTTATTTTAGTAAATTATTTGTATTCAGTAGTTTGAGTTCGAATGCAGAGGTGTCCAGCCCGAACAGTCTGTTTCGCGAAGTTCGTGCGCAAAGCCACTTGCCTGCAGTTGGCTTCGTTCTTTCGCGGGCCAAGCCCCAGAGTTAGCCGGCTTCCGCCGCCTCGAAATCGATTCCGTGACGCTCCTTGCCGAGGGCAGCGGCGCTGGCCGCTAAGGCGAAGACGGTGGCCGCGACGATAGCCATCGCAGTGGCGTAGCTCATGTGATTCGCCATTACGGCTTCGAGCGTGCCGACGCCGCTCGAGAGCAGGACTCCGCATTGATAGGCGAAACCGGGCAGGAAGCCGCGAATGGAATTGGGGGACAATTCCGAGAGGTGAGCCGGGATAACGCCCCACGCTCCTTGCGCGAAGAACTGGATGAGGAACGCTCCCAGCGCCAGCAGCGCGCGGTTGGGTGCGTAAGCCCATAGCGGAACAATCAGGATTGCGAGCAGCAGCGATGTGACCAAGGCCCGGCGACGGCCGAAATGATCGGAATAAAGGCCGATGCAAATGCCGCCGATGATGGCACCGACCATCGATAACGCGGAGATGAGCGACCGGTCGGTTACGCCGAGATGCCAGTAACGCTGCAGGAAGGTGGGGAACATGTCCTGCGTGCCGTGAGAACTCAAATTCATCATGGTCAGCAGGAGCACGATATAGAAGAACAGCTTCCAGTGACCGATGATGGCGCGGCCCAAGTGATGCCAGCTCGCCGTTTTCGACTTCTTCCATACCTCCGACTCTTTCACGCGGAAGCGGACGAACAGTGCGAGCAATGCGGGCAGGCCGCCGAGAAAGAACATGGGACGCCAGCCCCAGCGGTCGAACAGGAACAGGTAACAAAGCGCCGCGAGCAAGTTGCCCAAGGCATAGCCTTGTTGCAAAAAGCCAGACAACACGCCGCGCAGGCGAGGCGGCACCTTCTCCATGGCGAGAGAAGCACCTACGCCCCACTCGCCTCCCATGCCGATGCCGAACAAGGCGCGCAGGATGAGGAAGCTGGTGTAGTTGGGCGCAAAGCCGGTGGCCACTTCGACGGCTGCGTAGAAAATGAGATCGATCATCAGCGGCAGGCGGCGACCATACCGGTCGGCCATGAGGCCGAACAGGAACGCGCCTACCGGACGGAAGGCGAGTGTGATGGTGATGGAGAGTGCGATAGCGGCGTCGGACTTGTGGAACTCGCGGGCGATAGCCGTCAGGCAGAAGGAGACCAGAAAGAAGTCGAAGGCATCGAGTGTCCAGCCAAGATAGCCAGCGAACAGTGCGGCGTAGTGATCGCCTCGCTTGGACATGGAAGCCGTGGTATGGGGCGCGGGAAGGTCCGGCTTGCTTCCCGTCATGGAATGTGGAAGCCGGCCGAGGCCCCGACCCAATCGAGGTTCTTATTGAAGTCGACGCCCATCATCTTGCCGCGGCCGGTGCGGATGATGGTGTTGACCGGATGAAGCGCGGCGCCGTCCCATATATGCATGATGCGAATCTCAGCCTTGGTCGGGCCGGAGGGAGTATGGATGGTTGCGGCAAAGTCCATCTTCTCCTGGAGGATGTATTGGCTGCGCTGGGACTCCGGGATGGCTGCGATCTCTTCGCGGGTGGGGCCGATCTTGACGCCCAAGCCGGCAAAGGAGAACAACGGCTTTAAGACGTAATGGTCGAGGTCGTCCGGCAATGCTTCGAGTTCATTCAGGAATCGGGTCCACGGCACGCTCGGGTGATGGAACCAGGGTAATGAGAACTTACTGAGGCGAAAGAACCAGTTGGGGTGGCCGGCCCACTCGACGTCGAGGTCGTCACTGAGGCGGAAGGCGATGGGTAGATTCTTCCGCGCGAGTTCGTCGACGATGACGCGGTTGTAGATTCGCTCGATGGGCTTGCCCTCGTGATAGAGCTTGCGGCCGCGCTTCTCGACATCTGTGATGGAAGCGATTCGAATGCCGGTCAAGCGCTGCGTGATGAGAAAGTCGGCGAGCGTTTTCTGATGGTAGGGGTCTATCTCCAGCAGCACCACATCTTCCGGCGAGTGGCCGCCGAGGATCGCGGCCCGCAGCATGGCCACGTAGCTATCCTCGGTGAGGCCGCCGAGAAACGGATCATACGATACATCGAGACCATAAGCTAACTTGTACTGCTGGGCCAGTGTGGGCTGAAAGGCGTAGAGCGACGGAAAGCCTTGAATTTCGACTAGCTTGGGGTCGTACTGACCAGGCTCGCTTTCGACAAGGCCGAAGTCGGCCTGAACAAAGAGTGGGTGCTCGGCTTCATTCGGGACGCGATACTCCTCGGGGATAGTTGCTTCCGAGGCGCGGTAATAGGCGGGATTGGCCACAAGCTGCCCGTACAGCTCGATGCCATATTGCGCCATCCGGTCGAGCAGTTCCTTGGGAAAGAAAACCGGCGTTTCACTGCACCGGAAATCGACGTGGACGCCGCAGGCGGAATCGAGCGAGGCGAGGAAGCGCGCGTACTTCTCTGCGGTGAACTGACGGTTGAATTGTTCGCGGAGAGCCGGGATCAAGAGCGGTTCCTAGATCAGGAAGTGGCCCTGCTGCATGATCTGGTGGCCGTCGGCCCAGATGTCGAAGTGCGTGCCAACCACGTCGATGTGCGTCGAGGATGTCCACTTGGCGCCGGTATGAGCACCGTAAGGGTTGCCGAAGGCCATATGGATGCCCGGCAGTTTCTCATCCTGCAGAATGTTGCCGATGACTCCTTTCAGGCCGATGTTGGTGCCGATGGCGAACTCGCCGACGCGGTCACTGTTCTCGTCGGTGTGGGTGTATTTCCAGAACTCATCCTCGAGCTCCGCGTTGTTGGAGTGCACCTCCGTGAGACGGTTGCCCTTCACTTGAATAGTTAGCGGCTCGTCGCGCAGGTCGCCGTACTTGGCGCAAAGGTAGTCGCCGACGACGCCATCGATGACAAAGGTGCCGTTCACTTCCAGTGGCGTCGTGAAGATCTCGCCACCCGGCAGGTTGCCCCACTTGGCGGTCGAGATGATGCCGCTGGTTTTGATCCATTTGTAGTCGGGGGTCAGTTCGGCTGTGATGTCGGTGCCCGCAGCGGTTTTGGCGCGAATCGCGTGCGCTTTGGAGACGATTTCCATAACGCGGATGCTGAGCTCATCGACCTTGTGAAAGTCGGCGCGCATGCCTTCCAGCATGATCTTCTTTTCAATGTTTACCATGTGGGCATGGCGCATGCGGCGGCGGTTTACCACGTCGGTCATCTGCATGCGGGTCTTGAGCTCGTTCTTCTGAGCCTGCACCGCGAAGATGCTGACTTCGCTCGACTCCATGTCATCGAGAATGATATCCGGCATGTCGACTAAGGGACGTGGCGCCAGTTGCTCCAGCACAAACGTGTTGTAGCGGCAGCCAACGGCACTCAATTCCTGGACTAGAGCCGCCGCGATTTCCTCGCAGGCTTCATCCGTGATCAGCGTCACCTTTTCGTCTTGCTGCACACGGAGGCACACCGAGACCGCATTATGCGCTCCGGGTATGAGCTCCGTATCGAACGGCCAATGGGTAAGGTCTGTAGTCATATTCTTCCTAAAGCCTGCCTACGGTTCGAGGCCAGCCTGGGTCTCGTAGATGATATAGTCGACGACCTTGGTGAGGTCGCCGGTCTCCTGGAAGATACGCAGCTGGCGATCGGCGCCCGTTCCGTGTTCCAGAATGTGGTGCACATAGTTGATCTCGTGACGCGAGCCTAGCTCGTCCACCACATCGTCCACAAAGTGCAGATATTCGTAGATGAGGTCTTTGACGGGGACCTCTATCTTCTTGCCGAAGTCAATAATTTTGCCTTGGATACCGTAGCGCGCGGCCCGCCACTTGTTCTCCATGATGAGCGCGCGGCGATAGAGACGGAAGCCCTGGTTCTCGGCGTGCAGCTTGTAGAGTTTCGCGATGGTCGCTTGAATCAAGGCAGCCAAAGCAATGGTTTCGTCAGCGCGCATCGGCACATCGCAGATTCGGAACTCAAGCGTCGGGAAATTGGGGTGAAGCCGGATATCCCACCAGATCTTTTTGGCGTTGTCGATGCAGTTGGTTTTGATCAGCAGATTGACAAAGCTCTCGTATTCGCCGTAGCTGGGGAAGTAATCCGGAATGTTGGTGCGCGGAAACTTATCGAAGACCTTGCAGCGATACGATTTCAGCCCGGTGTCCATACCGAGCCAGAAGGGCGAGTTGGTGGAGAGCGCGAGGATGTGCGGAAGGAAGTAACGGGCCGCATTCATCAGATGAATGGCTGTCTCGCGATCTTCGACGCCGACATGGACGTGTAGTCCAAAGATCAGGTTGGCGCGCGCGACCATCTTCAGATCCTCAACGATTGTGTGATAGCGCTCGTCCGGATAGATATCCTGTTTGCGCCAATCGGCAAACGGATGGGTGCCTGAAGCGGCAAGGCGCAGATTATTGGCTTTGGCGAGGTCGATGATCTGGCGGCGAAGCTGTTTGACCTCGACCGACGCTTCCTTAATGTCCTTGCAAATGCCCGTTCCCACTTCAACGACGGATTGATGCATCTCGGCCTTTACTGCTTCTTTGAGCAGTAATTTGCCTTTGGAGATGATCTCAGCATCGATGTGCGATCGGAGATCGCGTGTTACGGGATCAACCGTTTGATATTCCTCTTCGATCCCAATGGTCAAGCTTGGCTTCATCAATGCACCTTTTACAACCTGGATAACTCTCTACTCCGTCTCGACGCTACGACGCAGCCCCGACCGCTGCCGGATTCAGGAACGAAGCCCAGCGGTAATCGACGCGCGGGTCTTCTTTGCTAAGCGCCTTCTTGATGGCCAATTCGGCCGCATTTTCAATGACCCACTCGAAATTGGCCTCACCCACGGAGTGAATGTCGGCATCCGGCGCCGGATTCAGGAAGTCAATGGCATATGGGATGCCATTCTCTACGGCGAACTCCACGGTGTTGAAGTCGTAGCCTAACGCGCGGCAGAGAGTCAGGCAATCGCGCGTAACGCGCTCCTCCATCGCCGGCAAACTCACTTTGCCGTCCTTGACGTAACGCAGATGGTGGGGCTGGCGCGGATCGTAGGGCATGATATGAACTTTTTCCTGCCCGATCACATAGCAGCGGTAATAGTCGTCGAAGTCGACGCCGGTCTGCAGCGTCATGCACAGCGTGCCAGTTTGGTCGTAGGCGGCGAACAGCTCGTCGGGGTTGTGAACCTTGTAGACGTGTTTCCAGCCGCCGCCGCTAAAGGGCTTCAGAAAGGCCGGGAATCCAATGTACTCGAACACTTCATCCCAGTTGAGCGGGAACTTGAGGTTGCGCATGGATTGAACGGATGTCCCCGGCGGGTGAGACTTATGTGGCAGGACAACCGTCTTCGGGACGGCCACGCCGAGCTTGCTGGCGAGGGCATAGTTGAAGAACTTGTCGTCAGCGCTCCACCAGAAGGGGTTATTAATGACGATGGTTCCACCCAGGACGGCGTTCTTCAGGAAGGCGCGGTAGAACTCGATGTCCTGCGAGATGCGGTCGATGATGACGCGATACTCACTGGGCTCAGCCATTTTGACGGCGCCGATCTTAATATGTTCGGCCACAACGCCCGGCACCTTTTTGGCGTTGATGCGGTCGACCAAGGCCGAGGGAAAGGTGTTTTCCATCCCATAGAGAATTCCGATTTTTGGCATTTCGTTTTTGCCTTTCGCCCGCTAAACGGCACGACCTCTCAAATCAAAAGAATTTTACCGCCATCTGCTGCCAGAGCGGCCAATCGTGCAGGCGGCCGCCTGTCCAGACATCCAAGTTGTGCGGGATGCCCTTGGTCCCCATCAACTGAGCCATGCGATAGTTTTCGCCGAGACAGATGTCCCAATCGCCTGCGGCCAACACAAAGTTCACGCGGCGGTAGTGATCAAGGAACCAGGGGTCCGAAAGGTTCTGCAAGTAGTCGATGGGGTTGTTGAAATAGCATTCGTTGTCGTAATAGCCATTCAGGAACGAGCGCATGTCGAAGGCCCCGGACATGGCAACGCAATAACTGACGACGTCGGGATGCTTCAGTGAAAAATTCAAGGCATGATAGGCTCCAAAGCTGCAGCCGGTGGCGCAGATTGTCGGAGAACCGTTAGTGCCCCGGATCAGCGGCAGAACCTCGAAGAGCACGTAGTCTTCGTATTGGATATGCCGGGCCACGCGATCGTGGGGGTGAAGGCCCTTGTCGTACCAGCTCTCCTGGTCTACGCTGTCGACACAGAAAAGCTGTAGATGGCCTTGATCGACTTTCTGCCAGATGACGTTGATCATGCCGCGATCTTCATACTCAAAGAACTTACCCATGGAACTGGGAAACACTAGGATGGGCTTACCGGCGTGGCCATAGGAGAGCAACTCCATGTGGCGGTTGAGCCGATGGCTATACCAGTTGTGATAGTCGCGACGCATGCCGGAAGCTGGATTCGACCTCGTTTTCGATGAAATACCCGACGATTGGTGTTATGAACCAGTTTACAGGTGAGCCCCAATAGGGCGCGGCCGGTTGGGAGCCGGGGGCGGTGCTAAAGGGTATAGTATTGAGACGTAAGGAGGACGATCGCGTGCGTCTTGCCAGTCGGGTTTCGGTAGGTCTCCTCTTTTCTTGCGTGATCGGATGGGGACAAACGAACCCGAACGATCCTACCCAATCTCCCGGTCAATACCCGCCGGGGCAGTATCCACCGGGTCAATATCCACCAGGACAATACCCGCCGGGCCAGTATCCTAGTAACTACCCGGTTCGTTTGCCCGGCGGCGTGCCCCTCAACGTCCCTGTTCCTCAAATCAATCTGCCTCAGCGTCATCCGAAGGACAAGTCGCCCGACGCGACATCGAGCACCGGTGTGAAGACCATCCTGGCCAGCGCGGACGGTTCGCTGCGAAAGCTGGGCGAGAAAGATCTCCTGCTTGAGACCAGCAAGAGCCGTGTGCTGCGTTTCCGTCTGCTGGCCAAAACACAGTTTCAAAACAAAGAGGGCGAACCGGTTCGCGATTCGCTGCTGCATCCGGGTGACCATCTGACGGTTCAGGCGAATCCGGACGATCCCGAGACGGCCTTGAAAGTCGTGCTGATTCGAGCCGCGACGGAGGAGGAACGCAACGCGGCCTCTAAGCCGGTCGAAGAAGCGAATATCGCAACGCCGGCCGCCACCGATTTGAAGAACCCGCACACCACTGTGGCGCGCGAAAAACCAGCCAAGAGCGAGCCCTCCTCTTCCGATGACACCGAAGCTGACGCAACACGCCCGACGCTGCGCCGCGATGTTCCTAACGCCGAACACGCCGGGAACGATGATATCCCCGACGGCAGACAGCTTGATCCAGTGGTCGCCGATGCCCGTGATGCAGCCGCGTCATTTACCGCGGAGTTGCCGAACTTCCTGGTGAAGCAAGTTACGACGCGTTATCGCAGCAACCTCGGCCCACGAAATTGGAGCCCCATCGACGTCGTTACCGCGGAAGTCGCGTGCATCGACGGCAAAGAGGATTACCGCAACATCCTTGTCAACGGACGCCCGCCGCAAGGGCCGGTGGAGAACACGGGTTCGTGGTCAACCGGCGAATTTGCCATCACGCTGGAGGATATTCTGTCGCCAGGCACAGCTGCGGTTTTCGTGAAGCGCGGCGAGGACACCATGGCGGGCCGGCCCGCGGTGGTTTATAACCTCTCCGTGGAACAGCCCAACTCTCATTGGGTGATTGTCTCCGCCGACGGGCGCAAGTATAAACCCTCGTACAGCGGCAGTATCTGGATTGATAAGGAGTCCCGGCGAGTGCTGCGGATCGAGCAGCGAGCCAACTACCTGCCACGCGATTTCACCTACGACAAGGCCGAAACCATGGTGGAGTACGGCTTTGTCGACATCGAAGGCAAGCGCTATTTGCTGCCCACGGCCAGCGAGAACATGGCGTGCATGGCGGGCACGGGGAATTGCGTCAAGAACGAGCTGGCGTTCCGGAATTATCGTAAGTTCTCAGCTGAATCGGATATCAAGTTCGAAAAGTTCCGGGCGACGAACTGAGAAACCGGAGAACATTCGACGGTGGGAGAAGGAAATAAGCGTGCCAGGGTTTTCGCACATGACCACGGACTTTGTGGTTAGATGAGTTTACATGGGCGAACTCAGCCGCATCGGAATTGCCGTGGATTCCGATCTTCTCGAAAGCTTCGACGCTTTCATCGCCGCACAAGGATACACGAACCGCTCCGAGGCTTTCCGAGACCTGATTCGCGACCGCCTTATCAGGCAGTCAGTGCAATCCCCGCACGAGGAAGTAGTGGGAACGATCACCTTGGTATACGACCACCACGTGCGATTGCTGCCGGAACGACTCACTGAGTTGCAACACGATCACCAGCACGCGATTGTTTCGTCACTGCACATTCACCTGGATCACGATAATTGCCTGGAAGTCCTGGTTGTGCGGGGAAAGTCGAACGAGGTACACACACTGGCGAATCTCCTGATCAGCACCCGGGGCGTCAAACACGGCCAGTTAACGGTAACGACACCCCATATGCACGCGTCCGCGGGGTCTCCCACGCACAACCACTAGCGGCTCGCTAACTAAGGCCGGGGCCGGTGGTTCCTTCCGGCGTTATCAGTCGAGGAAAGGAAGTAATCCTGGCAACGAGGACGCGACGCAGAGCTTGTCATTCGCCACCTGAAGAGCGTTGTCGAACAAGTCCACCAGTTGATCGACATCCACGTCACCAAGTTCGGCCGGCGAGTTCCGGCAGAGGTTCTCAACGAGTGCCAACCGCTCTTCGAGAGCAGGCGACACCTCGGCGCCGACTCCTTGCCTCAGCAGGCGCGCACCGGCCTCGACGTCCTCCCAGCGGCCTTTCCAGAGAGCGGTTAACAGCTCTTCGAAACGCTTCGGACACTCTTCAACGAACAGGCGCAGCGATGCGTGGTTCAGGTTTTCTCGACTTGGGTCTAGGGATCCCGTCGCTTTGACGATACTCGAGTTTCCATTGTCCGCTGCTCTTGGAGGGGACGGGTCAGGTCGTTCCGCCGGCGCCGCACCCCCCGGGGGGAGCCGAACGCCGCGCTGGGCCCAGTAGAAACATCTAGCGATCAATTCATCGGGCTCGAAAGGTTTGCTCAGGAAATCGTCCATGCCGGCCTGTTCGCAGAGCAAGCGATCCTCAGCGAAGACGTTCGCCGTTAGGGCCATAATCGGCACGGTGCGTCCGGTGGGCAGTTGCCGGATCATGCGAGTCGCGCTGAGTCCATCCACGCGGGGCATTTGGCAATCCATCAGAACAACGTGGTACAGGACTTTTTGGATAGCTTCCACAGCCTCCTGGCCGTCTTCCACCTCATCCACCTGAAACCCGGCGCGCTCGAGCAATAGGCGGGCCACCATGCGATTCGGCCGGTTGTCTTCGGCCACCAAGACTCGAAACTTCCCTCCGGCATTGAGCTCGGCCGAATTCATGGATCCGATCGCTTGCGGAATCGCCCGGGCAAGCGGGATTTTGATGGTGAAGACGAAGGTCGCGCCCTGATGGGGAACGCTCTGGACCTCGATGTCTCCTTCCATCAGCAGGACCAATCGTTTGACGATCGCTAATCCGAGGCCCGTCCCACCGTATTGACGGGTGATGGAACGGTCAGCTTGGGTGAAGCTTTGAAAGAGGCGCACCTGTTGCTCGGGTTGAATCCCGATTCCTGTGTCGCTGACCTTAAAGCGCAAGGTCGCCACATCTCCATCGCGGCTCAGCAGGGAAGCCTCCAAGGTGATTACCCCGGCTTCGGTAAACTTCACGGCGTTACTCAATAGATTCAGAAGAATCTGCCGCAGGCGTCCCGAGTCTCCCTCCACCATCACGGGCAAATCGCCAACGATCACGCTGCGCAACCCCAGGCCCTTACGGCGTGCTTCGTCCGCCAAAAAGCCCGCCGATTCCCTGATTAACTGTGGGAGGTTGAACGGCAGGCGCTCGAGTTCCAGCTTCCCGGCTTCGATCTTGGAGAGGTCAAGGACGTCGTTCAGCAATGCTAAAAGCGCAGCGCCGGAAGTCTCAATGGTCGAGACGAATTCCAGTTGGCGTGGCGACAGATCGGTATCCAGCAGCAGTCCCGTCATGCCGATTACCCCATTCAGAGGTGTGCGGATTTCGTGACTCATGATGGCGAGGAAATCGCCCTTGGATCTCGAGGCTGCTTCGGCAGCTTCCTTGGCTTCGACCAAATGCCGTTCGGATTCCTTGATGCCGGTGATGTCCGTATTCACACCCACAAGACGGAGCGACTGCCCGGCTTGGTCTCGAACCGCCCTGACGCGCGTACGAATCCACAGCCATTGACCGTCCCGGTGACGCAACCGGTACTCGACCGAAGCCTGCGGCATTTCACCCCGGCTGCAGGACTGCAATTCAGTCTCAACGCGGGCTAGATCCGCCGGATGAATCCGGGTCAGCCACTCCTCGCGATCAGATGGGATCTCGTCATCGCTATACCCGAGGATGTGCTTCCAACGCGGAGAAAGGTAACAGGTCCCTTTCCCTTTAGCCTGGTCGCTATCGAACAACCCGTCGGTGTTCGCTTCCATCGCCAGCCATCGCTGACGCTCCTGGTCCAGATCCCGATCACGCTGTTCTAGCGCGCATTCCTTCTCCCTTACCTGGTCGAGCACCTCCCATTGCTGAACCAGAAGAGCCGCGAGACTCTCGAGGTCAGCCATCAATTCGGGAGGGGTCAGATCTCGCGGCCGGGTGTCCATCACCGCGAGCACACCCAGACTCTGATCCCCTGCAGAAAAAAGGGGAACGCTCGCGTAATAGCGCACCTCTCCGTCCGATTGAGAAATGGGCGGCTGGGTGGCAATATCCGCTATTACCAGCGGCGAGTTGACATCCTGCGACTCAAATGGCAGCGAAGTTGAACCCAGCCGGAGACTCGCCGGAATCGTCACTCCGTTCAGGCCGAAACTGGATTGAATGTGGAGGCCTTGTTCCGTGCGGAGGGCAATGACTGAAACTGGCGCACCCATGAGATGAGCCGCCATCTTTGCAACGCGATCGAGAAGCGGCTGTAACCGAAAGTCGGGAGCTGCGGGCGGGCGCAATGAGGGCAGTGGCTCGGCCTCATCGCGGTTTGACACCCATTGCATCAACAATATACCAGCATAAGTATAGCCAAGAATCGGCTACCCGCGATGTTCGGTGGAACGGGTGCGGGCGCGAATCGTAGAATCAACCAATGGTCGATTTGTCTTCACTTCGGTCAAAGTTCCCTGCCCTTTCGCAGACGGTAAATGGAAGCAGCGCCGTTTTCCTGGATGCACCGGGTGGGACGCAGGTCCCACAGACGGTCATCGATGCCGTCTCCACATACCTGGCCACATCGAACTCCAACGTGCATGGGCCGTTCTTAACCAGCCGTCGCACGGATCAGGTGATAGAAGCCGCCCATACCGCCGCAGCGGATTTGCTCGGCTGCGACGCGGACGAAGTCGTGTTCGGTCCGAACATGACAACGTTGACTTTTGCCTTCAGCCGGGCGATTGGACGTGAGTTCCAAGCAGGGGACGAAATCATCACGACCCTGCTTGACCACAATGCCAACGTCGCGCCGTGGCATGCGTTGGCCGAACGCGGCGTGCGGATTCTGGAGGTTGGTGTCCGGAAAGAGGATTGCACGCTTGACATGGAGGATTTCGCACGCAAGCTCGGCCCAAAGACCAGACTCGTGGCTGTCGGCTTCGCGTCAAATGCTGTAGGCACCATTAATCCGTTACCACAGATCGTGGAGATGGCCCATCGCCGGGGTGCGCTGGTCTACGTGGATGCAGTGCACTATGCACCGCATCATCTCATCGACGTGAAGGGCCTGGATTGCGATTTTCTGGCGTGTTCCGTGTACAAGTTCTTCGGCCCGCACCTTGGGATCGTCTTTGGCAAGCGGAAACACTTGGCGCGGCTGCGCCCCTACAAGGTGAGACCGGCAACCGAGATGTTGCCGTACCGTTGGGAAACCGGCACACAGAATCATGAATGCATGGCGGGAACGACGGCGGCAATCGACTACATCGCCGATTTGGGCCGCCAACTTTCGCCGCACGCGAACACGCGCCGCGAAGCGATTTCCAACGCATACGGTTGGATCAGCCAGCATGAACTCTCACTCTGTCGCCAGCTCATTTCCGGTCTGCTCGAAATACCCGGCCTGACGCTGTATGGAATCGCGGACGCCGCCCGCTTCGATCAGAGAACTGCAACCGTAGGGGTTCGCATAGACGGTGACTCCCCGGAGGGCTTGGCGCGCGCGTTGGGAGACAAAGGCATCTTCACTTGGGCAGGCAACTTCTATGCGCTGACGCTGATGGAGGCTCTTAACGTCGAAGAGACTGGTGGCGTCCTGCGCATTGGATTGGTGCACTACAACACGTCGGAGGAAGTTGAGCGGCTGCTGGCCGAGTTGCGGTTGCAGGTGGAGAGGGCCAAAAAGCAGACGCCGCAAGCTAGTAATGCGGCACTTGCTGGTCGATCTCGGTGGCCCAACGTTCGATCCCGCCCGTTAGACTGACCGCGTTTGATACACCCTGGGCGCGTAGCCATGCCACCACATGCAAACTCCGTACGCCGTGATGACAAAACGCCACCAAGACGGACTCCTCCGCCTGCGCCTCCAGGCGATGCAAGTGCGCTGGAATCGAGTTCATAGGAATCAGCTCGGCACCGTCGATGCGGGCGATGGCGTGTTCGGCGGCTTCACGAACATCGACCAGAACAATCGATTCTCCCGCATCCATCAGGCGCTTCAAATCGCGAGGGGTGATCTCTAGCTGTTCATTTTCCATAGCCATTTCAGAATAACTCTTGACTTCTGGGAGCAAATCGGCGGCTCGGACGCCACCGGTTCTTCTTTGTGAACAAGCAAGTCATTTATTATCAGCATCTTTGCTTGTTTCAGTACGGGTTGGAGGTGCGCGGCGCGAGCGTATGTTGTACAACTTAATGAAGAAAGCATACCGAATGGCTCAGCTCGGCGAGGCAATTGCCCGCTACCACAAGGTTCTTGAAAGCCCCGCCTATCGTGACTTAGCATGGGCGGACGCTTTGCAGCAGACCATGCGTGAGCAATTGCTCACCGAGTCTGGTCGGCTCGTTGCGCCGATCCTTCGCCCGCATTTTGTCACCACCCGTCAACATGAGAGTTTGGTGAAAACGGCGGAGGGCCTTTCCGCCATCATCGAGCGAATCCAGGACTTGATTCTCCAAACGCCAGCGTTGATGAGCCGTATGCGGATGCTGCCGGCTGAGAAGATGCTGGCCGCCATCCCGCCCGGTTACGCACGCCCAAGCGTAACCTCGCTCATGGACGGGCACCTCTCGAACGGCACGCTCCATTTCAGCAGCTTCCGGGCGCAGACCCCTGTTGGAGTGGCCTATGCGGACGCGCTGGCCGACCTGTTCCTGGAATTGCCGCTGATGAAAGAGTTCCGACGCGGCCGGTATAAACTCTCTCGGATCGGAAGCGGCAAATACCTTCCAAGCGCGGTACTGCGTTCGTGGAAGGATTTTGGAGGAAAGCACTCACCGAAAGCAGCCATCGTAGAGTTCCAACAGCCGTTGACCGGTGAATCCAACGAGAGCCTTTTACTGGCCCAGCTGTTTGAAAGAGCGGGGATTCCCACGCGCGTTGTCGCTCCGGACCAACTGACCTATCAGGATCGGATCCTGAGCAGTGGCGACTACCGAATCGACATCGTGTTCCGTCGTCTCCGAACGCAGGAATTGCTGGTACGGCACGACCTCTCGCACCCGCTGCTCGCGGCTTACCGGGACGGAAGTGTCTGTATGATCAACAGCTTCCGCGCAGAACTTACCGAGCGCCGGGCGATTTTTGATCTGTTAACGGACGAGACCATTACAGCCAGGCTTCCAGTGGCCGAGCGAAAGTTGATTCGCGATCATATCCCGTGGACCCGCGTTGTGGGCCATAACACCGCCCTTTATCACGACGAGCTCATTGACTTGCCCAAGTTCATTCTGGACCACCGTGAGCAACTCGTTTTGCGGCCGAATGACGACACTGTGGAGCAACGTGCCTTCGCGGGTGCGGAATTGACTCAGACGGCGTGGGAAAAGGCGCTACAGCAGGCGTTACGATCTCCGTATGTGGTGCAAGAGGCCCTTGCTCCTCTCAAGCAGCCGTTTCCCGTTTATCAGTATGGCGAACTGCAGACAAAGGACTTAGACGTGACCGTGCAACCGCACACGTTTCTGGGGAAGATGCAGGGCGTGTCAGCCGCGCTCACGCAATCCGCCAACGGGGCGGTGGTGCCTATTGGAATCGCCCCTGCTCTTTTATTAGTCGGAATATAAGGCATATCAGGCTGCATGCCGCGCCGGGGCTCTGGCCCTCGATCCTCTATAAAATCAATAACTTGTGTCATGCCCTGAGCATTTGACTCGAAATCTTTGTGGACACGATAAACCGAATGTCACAATTTTGCGTCCTCGGAGTCTAACCAGTGCATCACCATGGGCGAACTACTCAAAAAACACATCCAGGATTCCTCCAGTCCCGCAATGGAGGCCATGACTAATTTGTTGGTCGCCGCAGGGTACCTGCGAGACAAATTGGAGGTCACTTGCGAGACCTTTGGGATCACGCTGAGCCAATTTAGTGTCCTTCGAATTCTGCGGGAGGCTCATCCACGTGGCTTCTCGCGCACCGAAATTGTCAGGCGCATGGTAGAGAAGGCGCCGGACGTGACGCGTCTGGTTGATCGACTGGAGCAACAGCGCCTCGTAGATCGGCATCGCCCCGCAGAGGACCGGCGCTTGTCGGTCACCCGAATCACTGACGCGGGACTCGCCTTGCTCAACGAAGTGGAGCCCCGAGTTCATGCCGTCGAGGATCGCTATTTCGCGAGCCGGGTCGGCGAAGGCGATTGCAGGAGCCTTACGCGGATCTGTGAGGATATATACGGCAATAACGCGGGCAATCCCGTCGAGGAACCCGCGCATGACCACGATTCAGCCTTGGTTGGGTCGCGGCCGCACTAGGATCGAACTGCCAAGACGGGATTCGCGGTGAGGCGTGCGGTTAACGAGCGTTCCGGATCGCTTGATCAAACTGGACAACGGGCAGCGCATTTAGGATATCCTTCGCCTCTAGCCAGCCACGGCGTGCCATGCTAACCCCGTATGTCATGTTTTCGAGGTGTTTCGGGTGATGGGCGTCGGTTGAGATGGCGAAGCGACAGCCTTTGCGTTGGGCAGCCCGGATGAGCGGGCCATTGATGTCCAGGCGCTCGGGGCTCGCGTTGATCTCAAGAAACACACCGCGCTTGGCCACCGTGGATGCAATTTGTTCGAAATTGAACGGGAACGGTTCGCGATGGAGCAGAATGCGTCCGGTGGGGTGGCCCATGATACGCAGGCTTGGCGACTCGAGGGCACGCATCAAGCGACTCGTCATCTCGGCCTCTTCCAGATTCATGTGGCTATGGACGCTCCCGATGACCAGATCCAGTTCAGCGAGCGCGTCTTCCGACAAATCCATCGCGCCATCGCGGAGGATGTCACA
This sequence comes from uncultured Acidobacteriaceae bacterium, assembly GCA_963771305.1. Lineage (GTDB taxonomy): Bacteria > Acidobacteriota > Terriglobia > Bryobacterales > Bryobacteraceae > CAJCIT01. The sequence goes on along the minus strand of CAVYTS010000022.1, from coordinate 20,327 downwards.
TTCCAATCCTGAAAAAAGGCGGATCGGCAGGCCATCGCGATTCAATTCGCGAACCTGGCGCGCGAAGCTGACCACGCGATGCTCATCCAGACCATTCGCCATCGCTAGCGCCTTGGAATGGTCGGTGATCGCGACGTACTGATAGCCCATTGCTGCCGCGGCGTCCACCATCTCGCGGAGAGACGCTCTGCCGTCGCTCTCGGTGGTATGCATGTGCAGATCGCCGCGAATGTCGCTGAGTGTAACCAGGTTCGGCAGAGTTCCGGCAGCGGCCGCCTCCAGTTCGCCGGAATTCTCGCGCAATTCGGGCGGAATCCAGGCGTAGCCGAGCTTTGAATAGATCTCTTCCTCGGTAGCGCCTGCGACGCGCTGGTTGCCCTCAAGCGTCGCAAGCCCGTACTCATTGAGCGTTAGTCCCTGTTTCAGCGCGCTGGTCCGCAGAACGACGTTGTGTTCTTTGCTGCCTGTGAAGTACTGCATCGCTGCGCCAAAGCTGTCGGCGCCAAGCGCTCGAACGTCCACCTGAAGACCTTCCAGGCCGTACTTGACGCTGGCCTTATTGGCGCCTTGACCGAGCACTTCATGGACGCGGGGAAGGCTGACGACCCGAGAAAGGACGTCGGCAGCGCCAGGGCCCGTCACGAGCAAGTCAAGGTCACCGATTGTCTCTTTCCCACGACGCAGGCTGCCCGCGGCCTCCACTCGCTCCACCCCCGGAACGGCGCGAAACTCCTCGGAAAGCTCTAACGCGATCCTTCCGCCGAAGTTAAGCAAAAAGCGTCCAGCACTTTTGCGATAAGACTCGATCGAACGAAGGACCTTTTCTTCCAGCTTGGCGCCCATGCGCGGCAGTTCGCGGAGTTTTTGCTCGCGGCAAATGCGTTCCAGGTCATCGACACTCCTCACGCCGTGGTGCTGGAAGAGCAAGGCGATGCTCTTCGGGCCGAGCCCCTGAATCTTGAGCAGTTCGAGCGCCGAAGCCGGATAGCGGGCCAGCATCTCATCGCGGCGCTCAAACGAACCGCGCTGAGCGATCTCGATGAGAACGGCGGCGATGCCTTTGCCGATACCGGCGATGTCGGTCACCTTACGTTCGGGACTCTGGAGGATGTCGGCAATGCGCTCGGGATATCCCTCGATGGCTGCGGCGGCATTGCGGTAACTGCGAATGCGAAAACCGTCTTCGGCGCCGATTTCCATGAGGTCGGCCGTTTCCGAAAGCATCCGGGCGATTTCTTTGTTTTCCATGCGTTCGAGGGCCCTTCAGGTTCTTTTATCAACTGGATTCAGAGATCGATTGCCCAGCGACGGTTCGACATGAACAAGGACATCCGCCACCCAATCCAGATTCTCCTTGATGGCTATTCTCACCTGTGTGGCTATCGAGTGGCTGTCTCGGACGGTAAGGCTAGGATCTACTTCCAGATGCATGTCGACGTGGTACCTGAGACCTGTGCGGCGAGCCCAGCACTTCTCTATAGCCAGAGCGCCCGGAACCGTTGCGGCGACAGCGCGAATCTGCCGCATCAGGTCGTCGTCTGGCATGGTGTCGGTGAGGAAGTCGACGGTGCGCCGGACAACCCGGACGGAGAGGAATATGACGATGAGCCCGATCAACATGCCGCCTAGGTGATCCGCTCCACGGAACCGCACGGGATCCAGAAGCGTTAACGCAATCGCGATCAGCGCCACAGTCGTGGAGATGAGATCCGTAATGTCGTGCCAGGCGTCGGCGTGAAGCGAGGAGCTGCCGATGCGGCGGCTAACCCGGAACTTCCACCCACCCAGGGTGATCTTGACGAGTATGGACAGGAAAATGGGGTAGAGAGCAAAGCCGTAGACTTGGTGGCCGCTGTCCATAGTGACGGCACTCCGCCAGAAAATGAGAAACCCGGCCAGGAAAAGGAGTGCTCCCACCGCCAAGCCGGACAGGGTCTCGAAACGGCCGTGACCATAGGGGTGGTTTTGGTCGGGAGGACGGCTGGCAAGGTGCAGGCCGAGAAAAACTATGGCGGAGGAGGCTACGTCCGCAGCGCCTTCAAACCCGTCGGAAACAAGGGCAGTGGAGTTGGCCGCGAACCCCACCAGAATCTTGGTTAACGACAACAGAACACCGACGGCCGCGCTTATCAGAGCGAGACGCTTGCCGACGGATTCCGCTTTGGCGACCCGAGCCTCCATACGGTTTGAGGATAGCGCGGGCCGAAAAGGGCAATTAGGATAGGGCAGAAGAGCCCTCGGCAGCCAAGGAAACACCTTCTAAGCACTGGGAAACCAATGAAAAGACAGCTAACATAGGAATTGTTCGGAGGCACTCCCGAGGGGACGAATTACACTGTCCACGAGCCGATCTGGGGGAAGCGAACACAGCGACGCGACCGAAAAATTATTAAGGAAAGAAAAATGGACAAGCTCGCGCAAAACATTCAAGAGGCGTTCCTTAACAATGCCAGGAAGGAAAAGACTTTTCTCACCATCTATTTGATGAGTGGGGTAAAGCTGTCCGGGCGAATCAAGAGTTTTGACAAATACTCAGTAATTCTCGAGACAAACAACCAGGAGCAACTCATCTTCAAGCATGCGATTTCGACGGTTGTGGTCTCCAAGCCATTCCACGGGTCGGGGCCGCATGTGACAGCGACGGGTGCGTCGGTACCCGGTCCGCCCCCGGTTCCGGAAATGTCGGAAGGCTGAGGCCGCGAGGAGATCGACCGCGCGCTAGATGCAAGCCACACAAGAACGAACACTGATTGTCGGCGTGGAACTCACTTCGCGCGGTAGGACACAGGCTGGCTCAACAGAGCCTGTAGTCGATGCGGAGGAGTCACTCGAAGAACTAGCCGTCCTGACTGAAAGCGCGGGTGGCGTGGTGCTGGGGCGCATGCTACAGCAGCGGGCCGCATTGGACGCGGCCACGTTAGTCGGGTCTGGCAAAGTCGCTGAGATTAAGCAACGCGTGATCGGCGACGAACTGGACGCGGTCATCTTTGACCGCGAGCTCTCGCCGACTCAGTTGCGCAACCTCGAGCACACCCTGGCCTGTAAGGTGATCGATCGAACGCAATTGATCCTGGACATCTTCGCCCGCCGCGCACGGACCAAAGAGGGACACTTGCAAGTAGAACTTGCGCAACTAAATTACTTGCTGCCACGGCTGGCGGGCCGCGGCAAAGAGATGTCGCGCCTCGGAGGCGGAATCGGAACCAGGGGGCCCGGCGAAACGCAGCTGGAAACGGATCGCCGCCGCATCGGCCGCCGCATCGCGAAGTTAAAGACAGATCTCGAACGTGTGCGAGCGACGCGTGGCGTGCAGCGGTCGCAACGCCAAGCGGTGCCGCTTTCGACGGTTGGATTGGTGGGCTACACGAACGCCGGTAAATCGACGCTATTTAACAGGCTGACGGGCGCCGGTGTGCTGGCTGATGCAAAGATGTTTGCCACGCTTGATCCAACTGTTAGGCAGATTCGCCTGCCCTCCGGCCGCCGTGTCTTGCTCAGCGATACGGTGGGCTTTATCCGGAACCTGCCAACAACTTTGGTGGACGCGTTCCGGGCGACACTGGAAGAAGTGACCGCGGCAGCGCTCCTGTTGCACGTTGTGGACGTTACTTCAGAGACCGCATCGGAACAGACTGCACACGTTCTGAAAGTGCTGGCCGAGATTGGGGCCCAGAACACGACCCAAATCCTTGCGCTCAACAAGGCAGATCTGTTGCCTGAAGCGGATCGACTGCAGGACATGGGGACGCTGACCCACCGGATCTTGGGTGAAACAGCTCGCCAGAATGCGACCGATACCGTATTGATTTCAGCTGCGTCCGGGTTGGGCATCGATTCGCTGTTGGCCAGAATTGACGAAGGGCTGAAGTTGGACCCTGTGACACGGCAGCGATTCCGGTTTCCGGCAAGCGAAGGGCGGGCGCTTAACTTGCTGCACGAGCGCGCCGCAGTGATTTCGCAGAACTACCACGATGGTTTTTGTGATGTTCTCGCCGATACTCCGCTGTCTATTCGCAACCGGCTGTCAGAGTTTGCGGTGTCGGGCGACCGGGGCAGTTCCCCGGTATAAACCACGGCTTAAGTTGTTCTATATTGAGTACGCCAGATGAATCTTCCGAATTTACTTACGTTGTTCCGGATCTTTCTGGTGCCCTTGCTGGTGGCGGCCCTGTTGCAGCAGCACTTGAGGGTCGAGTTCCACGGCAGAACGCTGGTCGCAAATGATTTCTTTGCGCTCATGGTGTTCCTCGCGGCCGCTCTTACCGACCTGCTGGATGGGTACTTAGCGCGTCGCTGGAAGCAGGTGACGACGGTAGGCACGTTACTGGATCCGATTGCCGACAAGCTGCTGATTTCCGCAGCCATGATCTCACTTGTGCAAGTGCGAATGCTTCCCGGATGGCTGGTGATTCTGGTGATCGGACGCGAGTTTGCCGTGTCGGGATTGCGGAGCATTGCTGCCGCTGAGGGCTATACCATCAAGGCCAGTGAGTTGGGCAAAACCAAGATGGTGATGCAGGTGACCGGAGTTGCGATGGTGATGATGTCGGTCCGGTGGCCGCAGCTTGAGCTTTATGCGATGGCGGCAGTGTGGGCCGCGGTGCTATTTGGGTTGTGGTCGGCGGGCGACTACTTTTGGAAGTTCTGGAAACTGGTCGATCTGGAAACCAAGTTGCGCCGGCGGCACGAACTCATCATGATGGAGCGGCGCAAGAGGCGGCTTGCGCGGGCACATCGTCTTGCAGAGCGAGTGAGAGCAGCGTCTATTCGGTAATTCGCGAAACCTTCGTGAATTCGAAATGAGAAGCCGGATCGACAATCTCGAAATTATCGGGTGTGAAGACAACTGTTCGAACCTGGCCGCGAGGACCTAAGGCACCAATCACCCGACCGTTAAACACAACGTGGACGCCGGCGGCGTTGCCGGCTTTAATGCGGGCGGTCTCGTGGCCCTCGAACACCTTGGTTTGGTCGGGGTCGAGAATGCCGCTAAAAATACTCTTGCCGTCAGACACCACGGATACCCACGTGCGCTCCACGGCGGCCAGTTCCAGATGGATAGCGCCCGTCGCAGTCGCATCGGGACGCGCCGCCACCTCGGCTTGTGGACCGCTGGGATCCGCCTTAGACGCGGAAATCGAGTCGCTTGGCTTGGTGTTGGCTGCGTCCTGTTTTTTCGCCGCCGGTGCGGCAGGAGAGACTTTGGTAGGCGACGATGCTGTGGAGGGCGTCACCGCGCCGCGGGAGCTCTCCCACCACGCGTACACGCCGGAACAGCCAATCAGCACGACCAATAGGGAAGCGGCCTGGACAGCCCATCGAGTCACCGATTTCTTGCTTGCCTGGCGGAGCGCAGGAACGTTTGGAAGCTCCCGCGTGTCTTCCCCCGGGACCGGAGGCGCCGGAATTGCACTTGCTTGCGAATCCAGCATCTTCGCAAGATCGGCGGCATCCATTTGCAAGGCCCTGGCAAACTGCTTGACGAAACTCTTGTAGAAAAACGGAGAACTGAAGTACCCGAGTTGGTCTGCCTCGATCGCTTCCAGGTTCCTAAGCGAGATTCTGGTGTCAACGCTCACCAGTTCCAGGGTTAGACCCTGTTTTAATCTCTCTTCGCGGAGCAATGAGCCGACTGTTCGCATATAAAAATGGCGATAGCTCGCCTTTCGCTGGTACCGCTAATTCTTTAGTCGGCAGGATGAGACGGAAATCTCAACTTACCACTATCTGAGGTCCCAATCCAGTAAAAACCAACAGCTTTCCACATATTTTCCACAGGGGACGATGGGGAGAGCAGCTGATTATAAAGGGCTTACTGAACGGGTCACTCTCCCGAAGCAGCATGAGGGGCAAAGGTCAGAGTCCCGGCGTTTCACTTCTCGTAATTCTGGTTCCAACAGCGTTTAGTCCCACGCTTCCCCAATCCACGGGCTGGGTGGTGCGGCCCTTGCCGAATGGGGCGGCCAGCTCTCTGATACTGAAACGAGCGGCGTCGCGTTCGATGCTGACAACTGTGTGAGCGAAGAACCAGCCACGCTCGTACTGCTTGGTATCTCGCAAGTGGCCGCCGGAGCTGGCGAGATCAAGATAGGTCACCCCATCGAGCTCGAAGTGAAGCATCTGATGGATGTGGCCCGCAATTACGTATTTCACTCCATGCTGCTTGATGATCAGATGAAACGGGACCCGGGTGTTGCCCACCAGAACCGGGAAAAGCCAGGATGGCCGGTGCGAGATCACGAACTTCAACTTGGCGCTCTCGTGGGCAGCCAAGTCCTTCTTGAGGAAGTCCAATTCGTCGGACGAGAACTGCGCGCTCGGACCGTCAGTGCCCCGGCTGTTGTCGAGAACCGTGAAATGGACTTGATGGTAATCGAAGCCATAGTGATGGGGCCGATGCGCGTGCTTCACAAATAGTGTCTCGGATTTCTCCGACCAGATGTCGTGGTTACCCGGCGTGAGGAACAGTTGATAGTGGTGCTTCGGTCCGACGATTTGTTCGAACTGAAGCCACTCTGCCTCCGCCGTTTGATCGTTGCCGCCTTCAATCGAGTCACCAACGGTCAAAATGAAGGCGGGCTGGGTGGCGTCCGCCTCTTTCCATGCCTCTTCAAACACACCCGGTACCGGGCTCCCCGTCCGGTCGCCGAGAATCTCAAAATGGAACGAGTCATTTGAAGCTTGCGTCGCCCGGTTCGCGGCCACGGCCGCAGTTGAGAGCACGAGAAGAACGCAGGCGAAGGACCGGCGCAGACGCATACTCCATTGGTAACAAACACCCCGGCCAGAAGCGCCAGGAAATTCGGGTGCCAAGACGTTGACAGAAGCGATGATCGAAGGTTTCTTGCGAACTTTCAGGGGTTACCGGGCACTATATCGGCGTGCCGTATTATGCGCTCTATTCTTCGCTGTTCACTCTTTTGGCCGCATTTCTCCTTTTGAGCGCCCTGGATGATCTGGTACCGCTGTTGATTTGTTTGACCCGGCGGAGATCCGGCCAGAAGAGAGGGCGAATGGCCGCGGCTGGCCAGCGGGCAATTGCGCTTGGAACGTCACTCGAGAGAGACAACCCAGAGCGGCGTTTTGCAATTTTTGTGCCTTGCTGGAAGGAATCGCAGGTGATCGTGGATATGGTGCAACACAACCTGGCCTCGATTCGCTACCGCCATTTCGATTTCTACCTCGGTGCCTACCCTAATGATGAGGAGACGATCAAAGCTGTAGAGGGTTTGGCTTGTAGCTGCCGAAGCGTCCAAGTAGCATTGGTGCCGCATGATGACCCGACCTCGAAGGCCGATTGCGTGAACTGGGTTTTCCAGTCACTGCTGCGTTTTGAGGAAGCTTCACGGCGCCCATTTCGATGCGGTACTGGTGCATGACGCCGAGGACTTGATTCATCCCGATTCACTTAGCTTGATCAATTTGAAGCTCAACGAATACGATACGGTGCAGGTACCGGTACTTCCGCTCGCGACCCGGCTCGGCGAGTTGACCCATGGTATCTATTGCGACGAGTTTGCGGAATTCCAGACCATTGATATGCCGGCGCGCGGCCTTAGCGGATCGTTTCTTCCTTCCAATGGCGTCGGAACGGGATACTCTCGCGCTGTTCTGGAGCGCTTGTCGGAAGAGCGCGGTAATCGTGTATTCGAACCGGACAGCCTGACCGAGGACTATGAAAGCGCGTCAGAATCTTTCGACTCGGGTTCCGGCAGTTCTTCGCGCCACTGGAGCGTCACAATGGTGCGCTGCTCGCAACGCGCGAGTACTTCCCACGGACGTTCCACTCGGCAGTGCGCCAACGCACTCGTTGGGTGACCGGTATCTGCCTGCAAGGTTGGGAAAGGCTGGGGTGGCGCGAATCTGGGATAACGCGTTACTGGTTTTGGCGGGACCGCAAAGCACTGATCACCAATCCGATCGGGCTGTTGGCGAGCGTCTTCATGATGCTGTCGTTGGTGGATCTTGCAGTGGCGTATCTCAGCGGCACGCCGTGGCACTGCGCCATCGCGCGGAATCTGACGCAGCGGCTATGCTGGGCCAACCTGGCATTGCAGGGCATTCGCACGGCAGTTCGAATGGCTTGCGCCGGTCGAGTTTACGGCTGGAAGCTCGCAATCGGCGTTCCTGTCCGAGCTTTTTATGAAAGCATCATCAACGGAATCACCACCCTCCGCGCCATTCGGATTTATGTGGCGGCACGAGTGGAGGGAAGACCGCTGGCGTGGCTGAAGACGGAACACTCCTATCCAAACCGCGCCGCGCTGGAGTCTTCGTGGAAAGGGTTGGAGGAAGTGTTGGTCGGCTGCGGCTATATCGCGGCCGAAACCCTCTCGATGGCACAACGGTAAAAGGGGCCAGATGCGGACCTGGGCCATTTCCTGTTGGCGAACGGGTTATTAAGCGAAGAACAACACTATTGCGAAGCGGCGAGTCTCTGCTCGGGCCTAGCGCAACCGAGCTACATCAATCCGGCGCCCGATCAGCGGCCGGCACGATGTTTACCCCTGAGAGTGCAATCGACACGTAGGGTCACGCCCATCCAAATCCAGGCCGGCCAGCTTTATCTCGCTACTCCACAAGCCCCAGCAACGCGCCTTATCGATGAGATTCAGCATCACACTCGGCTACAAGTTAACTTTCGGATCGTTACGCCCAGCAACTATGCCGAGCTCCGATCAGTGCTATTTGGAGAGACACCCGCCGAACTGGCGCTGGGCGTGCCAATCGGGGCGGCCGAGCAACTAGGGTTTGCCGCGGCCGGATAGCAAGCTACTGGACGATTGGGTTAAACAGATCGATCGGTTCAAGGGCGACGATCTTCCAATCCCCCGGCTTGTCCTTAACAGGGACCAAGCGGATGTGGACCTCCTTGATGCGGCGGTCGACCTCTTCGTTCGTTTCCTTGTCACGGAGATCCAAAATCCAGCGGACAACGGCCTTCGATTCGGTTTCGGAGCCGGTCTGATCGATGATATCGATGTCGCTGTGCGAACTGGTCTCATTCGTGAGTGCGACAAAGTAGTCCTCGAGCTGGCTGTAACCAGGCATGGACTTGTCGAAGGGGATAAGAGCGCCGGTCGGGTTGCCGTCGTCGAGGGCGGTCGCGACTTGTTTGAGAATCCTGAGCACATCAACGCTGCCATCGGCGCGCAGCGAACGGGCTATTGCCAAGCCAAGAGCGACGCCCCAAAGGCCGCGCGTGAAATGGCGCCGCGAGTAGATGCTAGGTTCGGTAGCTGCCATTGATCTTGATGTAATCTTCGGTCAGGTCGCACGTGAAGATGCGGGCCTCGCCTTTTCCATTCGCGCGATGCGCGATTTTGATGCGAACTTCCGTTTCGTCAAGCTTGGCCTTCAAATCGTCTTCGTTAAACGGTGCGGCCAGGCCCTTTTTGCAGACGAGTTGACGTTGCAGGTAGATGTCGATGTCCGTCGGGTCGAACCTTACGCCCGAGTATCCGGCGGCACAGATGATGCGCCCCCAATTTGCATCACTACCCGCGATGGCGGTCTTCACCAGCGGCGAGTTTGCGATTGAGCGTGCGATTCGGCCGGCGTCTTCCGAGGTCTTGAAACCCACCGCACGAACGATAATCAGCTTGCGCGCGCCCTCGCCGTCGGCGGCGATTTGCTCCGCAAGACTCTCCAGGACCCAGCTCAGAACCTCCTCGAATACCTGCCGCTCCTTCTCATTGGGTCTCACGCCCGAAGCGCCGTTCGCGAGGAGAGCAAGCGTGTCGTTTGTGGACGTATCGCCGTCCACGGTGAGCGAGTTGTAGCTACGGCTATTGGCCCGCACGAGCATCGGACGCAAGTCGCGGGGCGAAATCTCGGCGTCGGTCATCACGAAACCTAATGTGGTCGCCATGTTCGGATGAATCATGCCGGACCCCTTGGTCATGCCCGCAATGCGAACCAGCCCCCCCGGAAACTGATCTCCTCGCATGCAACCTTCATGCGGGTGTCGGTCGTCATAATGGCCTTCGCCACGTCCTCGAACTTGTCCGGCGAGAGCGCTTCGACCAGGCCTGGCACGGCGTTCGTTATTAATTGAGATTCGAGTTCCATTCCGATAACGCCGGTGGAGACCGGAAGAATTTGGTCGGTCCGGGCATGAAGAGCGCGCCCAACCGCTTTGCAGGAGGCCAAGGCCACGTTATCTCCCGAGCGTGTGGCGCAATTCGCATTGCCCGCGTTCACCAGCACTGCAGCCACCTTGCCGCGCGAGCACTTTAGATTCTTTTGGGCGATTTTCACCGGCGCAGCCTTCACCATGTTTTGGGTGAAAAGCGCCGCCGCGTTGGCCGGCGAATCGGGCACAATGAGGGCCAGATCGTTATTCTGCTGTTTGCGGATGCCCGCGTACACCGAGGCGTAACGGTAGCCAACAGGAAGTTTCAACTTTGCATCTCCTCCGGGCAAACTCCCAACACTTCAGTCTTTGTCAGATGATAACCGTTCAGGAACGCATCCACCGGCATTCGTTTCTTACCCGGCAATTGAACCTCGACCAGCTCGAGAGCCGAGTCGTGTCCACACCCTACGAATAGACGCTTGTGTTCTGGATGGAGTATCGCTGCCGGCAGATTGGGAATTGAAACGGCCACGCATGCACTCGAAATCTGCAACGGCAGGCCTCGGAAGAACGTGTACACGCCCGGCCAGGGTGTGAAGCCGCGGAGGCGGTTATAAATCTGCGTGGCCGATTGAGACCAATCGATCAGGCCATCTTCTTTCTTCAAGATCGGCGCCAAGGACGCTTTTGCGTCGTTTTGTTTGACGGCAACACTTCGGCCACCTTCCACATCGGCTAAGGCGCGAACAAGCAGCGCTGCTCCAGAAACCGCGATTCTGGCCCCAACTTCCGGGGCGGTTTCATCGGCGCCGATTGGTGTAGTGTCATGAAGCAGCATTTCGCCGGTGTCGAGTCCGGCGTCAATGCGCATGATCGTGACGCCAGTGACGGTTTCACCGTTGGCAATTGCCCATTGAATGGGAGCCGCGCCTCGATACTTGGGAAGAAGTGACGCATGGACGTTCAGGATGCCGTGCTGCGGAATGTCGATGATGCTTTGGGGAATGATCTGCCCGTAACCAACCACCACCATAACGTCGGGATTGATCTGCAGCAGTACCTCGACATTCTCGGGCCGCCGGATCCGCTCGGGTTGAAACAGTGAGAGCCCGTGAGCGACAGCAACCTGCTTAACCTGAGACTCTGCAAGTTCCCGCCCACGACCTTTCGGCCGATCCGGTTGGGTAAAGACAGCAGAAATGGTGTGACCCGATGAGAGCAGCGCTTCGAGGCTAGGCACGGCGAACTGGGGCGTACCGAGAAAGACAATGCGCATCGGGTCTGGATGGAATGACCGGCGCCGGAGCCGTCAAATCAGTCCCATTCACCGGCTTTCTGTAGTTTTCGAATCTTGCGCCGAATCAAGTCCCGTTTTAGCGTGCTGACGTGCTTGATGAAGAGGATTCCATTGAGGTGATCGATCTCATGCTGCATGGCGCGCGCCAACAGCTCTTCGCCCTCGTGCTCCACAATGTGACCTTTTTCGTTGTGAGCGCGGATGCGCACTTTGTTCGCGCGCTTGACCTGTTCCCGGAAACCGGGAATGCTCAGGCAACCTTCTTCCCCGACTTGCGTGCCTTCTTTCCGGATGATTTCCGGGTTGATGAGAATGAACTTCCGCGACTCATCTTCTCCCTGCGAGGTATCGATGACCGTCAACCGCCTGCCAAGGCCGATTTGGGGGGCGGCGAGACCCAGTCCTTTCGCGGCGTACATGGTGTCCCACATATCTGCGATCAAAGCGTGCAGCTCCGGCGTGTCGAACTCCGTGATAGGTTCGGCGACCTGTTCGAGGACCGGCTCGCCATATTTCACAATCTTCCGAATCATCTAGTAACTCTTAACCTGCGCAAGATAGCTCTCGTAGTTTCGCTTCGTTTCCGTCAGCGAATCGCCGCCGAATTTCTCCAGGAAAGCCTGCGCCAGTACCAGCGCAACCATGGCCTCCCCAATAACGCCCGCAGCCGGGACCACTGCTACGTCACTGCGCTCATAAGCTGCCAGAGCAGGATCGCGCGTTTCCAAATCTACTGACTCCAACGGGCGGCGGAGTGTGGAGATCGGCTTGAGGAAACCGCGGACCACCAGATCCTCGCCGTTTGTGATGCCGCCTTCCAGACCGCCGGCACGATTGGAGCCCCGATAGAATTCCCGTTCCTCTTTACGATAGTGAATCGTGTCTTGGACGGTCGAGCCAAACGAAGCGGCGCCTTCCTCTGCGTAGCCGATTTCCGCGCCTTTTACAGCTTGAATGGAAACGATGGCCTGAGCCAGTTTACCGTCGAGCCGGCTGTCCCACGTGATGTGCGAACCGAGGCCGGCCGGCAATCCATGAGCGATTACTTCGAAGATACCCCCGACCGTATCACCGGTCCGGTAGGCCTGGTCGACGACCGTCTTCATTTCGGCCTCGGTCTCCGGATCGACACAGCCTAACAGAACCTCGTCCTTTTCGCTCAGCGCGACCAGTTCTTCCCATCGTGCCGCTCGCTTGAGGCGTACGGGCCCCACGGCGACAACATGACTTAACACACCGACTCCGAAATCGGCCAGAAACGTTTTGGCCAGGGCGCCTACCGCGACGCGCGCAGCCGTTTCGCGGGCGCTGGCCCGCTCCAGAATGTAACGGGCTTCGGGAAGGTTGTATTTGATGGCGCCAGCCAGATCAGCATGGCCTGGCCGCGGCCGCGTAACCGGCCGGTTGCTGACTTCCGCCATTGATGGCCCACCGTTCGAAACCTTCACAGCAACTTCTGCAGGCGTCTCTACCGGGAGCCTCTTCTCCCAGTTTTTCCAATCTTGGTTCGCCAGTAGGATGGCGATCGGCGAGCCGATGGTCCGCGAATAGCGGATGCCCGAAACGACATGAACGCGGTCCGTCTCAATCTTCATCCGCCCGCCACGGCCGAAGCCTTGCTGCCGGCGCCAGAGTTGGCGGTTCAGATAATCCAGTGAAATTGGTATCCCGGCGGGCAAGCCGGTGAGCGTAGCGACGAGGCATTCGCCGTGCGATTCCCCAGCCGTTTCGAAACGAAGCATTCCTATCTCTGTATGGTAACGTGGCGCCGCGAACGCACGCGCAATAAGCCAAGACGATGGGTGCGCTACACGGGGAAAGGACATTGCAACGATTCGCGGGCGGGTTAAACAACCCGCCGCCAGTTGACAACCGGCCCCACATTGTCGCGGAGGGCCCCTTTCGCAGCATGGGATAATTGGGCAGGCGGACGACTAGTTGCCCGGATTTCATATCAACCAAACCAACCAGGTCGACACCCTCGTCCGAGGTGCGCGTAAGCGTCATCTGCTGATTCTTGCCGGTGAGCAGTTCGCGGTTTGCGTGATCCTGGTCTGTGCAGGCGGCGCGCTGATGTTACTCGCGGGCACACAGATCCTCAGCTGGTACTGGCTGGTGCCGCTGCTCTGCGGCGGACTGGTTGCTGGCTGGGTCAGGTTTCGACGGCGAGCCATTCCAGCATATGGTGTTGCGCAGCTTCTCGATGTCCGGCTTGATCTTCACGACACGCTCTCGACGGCCTGGTTTCTGCGGCACGGCGTTACCCATCCGGCAATCGATGTGCCCCCGGCGGAAGCCGGAAGAATGGCACGGACCCAGGTGGCCCAAGCGGAAGCGATTGCAGCGACTGCTGATCCGGCGCCCGCTTTTCCGGTCACCGGCCAAAGAACATGGGCAGTCGCCGGCGTTTTGTTCGCAGTGGTCGTCGGCTTGTTTGGGATCAGGTACCTGGTCGATCGCAGCCTCGATCTGAGGAAGGCACTCATTCCCCTGCCCCAAATCGGGAATGTCCTTGCCTCGATGGAGAAACGACTGCTTTCGCCAGGCTCTGAGCCGGGCGACCACAACAAGCTGGATGCGACTGGGGAGAACCAGGAAGCACGCGATGAGAAGCCGGATGATCCACGGATGAATGAAGTACTGGGCGTCAAGAACCCCAACGGTTCGGACGCCGCATCGAGTGACCCGAACGGGCCTCAAGCTCCTAAAAACCAGAAGATCGACGCAGCCAATGGCGACCAACCGCCAAACGGCGAAAACGGTAAACAGAACAGCGGTAGTCCCGATGCTCAGCAGGCCGGCAACAATCAGCCGTCGCCGATGGGAGCGCCGCCTCCCGGTGGCCAACCCCAAACGGGACCGCAAAATGGCCAGCAGCCGCAGTCTTCGCCGGGCTTGTTGGACAAGATGAAAGATGCGATGTCGAGTCTGGTTTCAAAAATGAAACCTTCGTCGTCCCCGCAGTCTTCGCAGAATCCCAGCAAACAGCCAAACAACGGTGAAGACGAAGACAAGAGCCCCGGAGCGCAGGGTGAACAGGCCCAGTCCAAACAACAAGGCGCGAACAACCAACAAGCCGGTCAGGAGGCGAACGCCCAAGGCGAAGAGAATGGCAAGACGGCGGAGCGGGCTCAGAATGCACAGGGCCGCAATTCCGATCGCTCTTCCGACAAGAACGGCAACGATGCGCATTCGGGGGTGGGGCGTCAGGATGGCGCGAAAGAGCTGAAGGAAGCACAACAACAGGAAGCCATGGGCAAACTGGCCGAGATCATCGGGAAGCGCTCGGCAAACCTGACCGGCGAAGTGATGGTGGAAGTTCCCAACGGCAAACAACAACTGCAGACCAAATACTCGCAGAAGGTAGGTAAGCACGCAGACTTAGGCGGAGAGATCAACCGCGATGAAGTCCCGCTCATCTACCAGCAATACGTGCGCGAGTATATGGAGCAGGTCCACAAACAGGCGAAGACCCTGAAGTAAAGCTTCAGGGCCCCGAAAAACCGCTCCCTGGCTCCGGGGCGGGGAGCTACGGTCACGGCTCCGCAGCGCTTGTGTTTGCTTGCAACGCGTTGCCGCGGCCCGTGTCCGGCGCCAACTTCAGAACCCCGTGTCTGAGGCGTTTTGAAGAATAGCTACGCACATGATCACTGACGCTAAGCTCGTTTGAACTAACTCGCTGACGCTCGGGACGCTTCGCGTGCCGACGATAGGGGCCGGGATGGCCTTGGCGGCGGTCCGTATCTGAGTGATAATAAAGGTCGACGTGTCAAGCCTCGCAGCGTTCAAGCGCATCTGTTTTCGGCTCCCTACCCGGCCATCAGTTGGAAATCGATTGAATACCCATAGTCGCGGGTTGCCATAGTTCCCCGCGGCCCTCGCAGACGTCAGCGAGTCACTTCAAACGGACCCTATCGGAAGTGCCCTCCGCTTTTCCATCACTGCAGCGCTCCTCACCCTCGGCACTCCCGATAGGGATCTAGCGTATATCGTTCCCAATCGGTGAAAACTTCCCAGAACGAGGACTTCCGGCCCGCGCCACCCAACATCCGAGCTTTGTCCGAGTGGCGCGTCGTCCGTCCAGAGCCAGGAATTGCCAGAACTGGGTACAGAAGCTAGTCGTCGATGGGGCCGCCGAGGGAATTGCTTGTGGCTATCGCCGTCTTCCTCCGACGGCAACCGGAAGCCTCCAGCCATACCGGATCGCCATAAAGCGGAGTCCAAAGCAGAGAAGTGCGCCAACGGTCATAGCCGCAGAGGACGAAGCATGAAGCATCTGTCCGATCACCACGACGGCGGCGCCCGCCAGCGCAGCAACGGCGTAAAGGTCCGCGCGTAATACCACCGGAACCTCGGTGATCAGGATGTCACGCATCATGCCGCCGCCAATTCCCGTCAGCATCCCCAGCAGCGCCGCCCCGACCGGATCAAGGTGATAGGCCAGAGCTTTCATCGCACCCGTAACAGCGAAAAGCGCCAGACCGGCAGCGTCGAAGATCAGGACGGAGCCACTCAAGCGGTCAATAAACGGATAACAATAGAACGTCAGCAGACCCGCAGCGAGCGAAACAGCAACATATCGCCAATCACTGAGCGCTGCGACCGGAGTGGCACCAATCATTACGTCGCGTGCGATCCCTCCGGCATTGGCCGCGGCGAAGGACAACACGAGCACGCCAAAGATATCGAGCCTGTGCTTGACTCCGGCTACGCCTCCGCTGAGGGCGAACACGAATGTGCCGCCCAGGTCGAGGATGGCGTGAAACGTGTCCATCGGTATGGAAAAGTGAAAAGGCGCCATCCTCTCCCGCTTACGCCCTACGTCCCCAGCCAAGCCAGCGCGGCGACAACCAGCGTTTCAACTCCTGACTCCACAGTTGGATGGATGACTGGTGCGAAGTATGGGCTGTGATTCGTCGGAAGTGTACCGATCGTGCCGTTCTTCTTTGCCTTCGCGTACACGTCACGATCTACTCCACCTACGAACCAGAAGACCGACGGAACCTGCCACTCGGCTCCGAAAGATCCGAAGTCCTCGCTCGCCATCGTCGGCTTTGTCTCCTGTACGCTAGCGGCAGGAAAATGCGCGCGCATCGCTTCGCGCACTCGCTTGGTTGCATCCGGATCATTCGTCGTCAGTGAATAGTGGTCCAGCGGCGTAATCTCTGGCTTCCTCGGCGCACCCGAGGCTTCGGCTTCTGCATTAACAATCCGTTCGACGGCGGCAAGCACCAGCTTGCGCACACCCTCATCGAAAGTGCGCACGTTCAGCTTGATGATTGCCTCGTCGGGGATGACGTTTTCCTTCGTCCCCGCTTGCAGCACGCCGATCGTAACCACAGCGGCTTCTGTCGGCGGTACCTCACGCGAGACAATGCCTTGTAGCCGCAACACTGTTGCCGCTGCCATCACGACAGGATCGACGCTCGCCTCGGGCATGGAGCCGTGAGCTCCGCGCCCAAATAGTTTGATTTGTAAGCTGTCCGCAGCTGAGGTGGTGACGCCGATGCGGCCGCCAACCACGCCGGCGGGCATGCACATCACATGCTGGCCGAGGATGACATCGGGCTTCAGGAAGCGCTTGAAAAGCCCATCGTCAATCATCGCCTGCGCGCCCTGAGCCGTCTCTTCAGCCGGTTGAAAGACGGTCATCAGAGTTCCTTTCCATGCATCGCGGGACGTCGCAAACAGTTTGGCCGTACCAATCAGCCAGGTCACGTGCATGTCGTGACCACAGGCGTGCATCACCGGCACGCTCTTCCCAGTGCTATCCGTAGCGGTGACTTTGCTGGAATAAGGAAGGCCGGTGGCTTCCTGAACCGGAAGCGCATCCATATCGGCGCGGAGCATCACGGTCGCTCCCTCGCCGTTGCGCAGCAGACCGACGACGCCGGTCTTGCCAACCCCTGTAGTCACTTCGAAGCCTGCGGCCCGCAAGTGGTCAGCAGCCACACCGGCTGTCCTCTCTTCCTGCATCGAAAGTTCGGGGTGGGAATGGATATCTTTGTAAATCGTCTCCAATTCTGGAAGCAGACCATCGAGGTTCACAAGTATGGGCTCTGAAGGCGAAGATTTTTCAGCCATTGCTCGGAGCTCCTCAAGCGGGCGAGTGAATGTCGACCGCTACATTATTGCACTACTTCGGGATAGACTAGACGCGCCAGTTGATTTTGGAAACAAGCGGCACCGGCAGCGCCGTACCTTTTGGAAGCCTCGGATAACGCAAGAAGTACGAAGAAATCGAACACGAAAAGCTGGTCAAAGGAAAGGCGAGGTTATGACCCCACCCCAGAGCAGATCTTGCAATTGATGAAGACGCTGGACGATTCCTGGAACGCGAAGGAGCTTACAACGTTCCACAGACGCCATGTCACGGACTGCGTGGTGTCCACTCTTCGACGCACCCTCGCCACGACCAGCAGAGCCGCATTCTCGTGTACGGTTTGCGCTGACGGATGCGCGCACGTCGAAAAGGTGAGGTTATGACCCCAGAACAAAACTTGCAATTGATGAAGCACTGGACGATTCCTGGAACGCGAAGGAGCTTACAACGTTCCACAAGCGCCACGCGAAAGATTGCGTCGTGCGATGGCCCAACCAGCCGCCGACGCTTGGGATAGAGGCACATGAGCGTGAGGCTCTTGCCTTTTTCAAAACGTTTCCCGATCAGCATCTTGTCAACAATCCATACAAAACGATGATTGCGGAGAGAGACTGGACATGCACAATCGCCGAGTTTACCGGGACCATGACGGGCCGATGACGATAGCTGACGGCACGGTGATCGCCCCAACCAACAAGAGCTTCAAGGTGGACTTCTGCACCGTGGCGCACTGGAATGAGAACGGAGAGATCACGGAAGAAAATCTCTTTTACGATCTGATGGGAATGTTGAAACAAATTGGTGTGCTGTAACAGCCACTAGATAGGCCGTGTATAGAAGAGGAGGACTCACGTGTCGGAACTGATGCCGGCAATCTTTTTTGGACACGGCAATCCGATGAACGCCGTAATGACGAACGGCTATACGGAAGCCTGGCGACGCATTGGGGAGAAACGCGTAAGCCCAAAGCCATCCTCTCGATCTCCGCTCACTGGTATGTGCCGGGAACCGGCGTCACGATCATCACCTCACCGAGGACAATTCACGATTTCGGCGGCTTTCCGCCAGAATTGTTTCGGGTGCAGTATCCCGCGCCGGGTGATCCTCAGCTTGCCCGCCGCATCCAGCAATTGCTCGCGCCTTTGCTGGTCACTCTCGACAACAACTGGGGGCTCGATCACGGAACTTGGTCGGTGCTCGTGCATGCCTAACCGAAGGCCGACATTCGGTCGTGCAACTGAGCATAAACGAATCCCAGCCCGCCTCCTTTCATTTCGATATCGGCAAGAAACTTGCGCTGCTGCGGTACGAGGGCATCCTGATCATCGGCAGTGGAAACCTGGTCCACAATCTGCACACCTATGCCTGGGGCCGGCACGTGCCTGAGCCCTATGATTGGGCGATCAAGTTCGAGCTGGAGGCAAGACGGATGATGCTCGACGGTGATTTCAAGCCGCTCGTCGCCTATGAAAAACTCGGGAAAGGCGGCGATGCTTTCCATTCCGACGCCGGATCATTACCTGCCGCTGCTCTACGTGATCGCAACCCACCAGCCAGGTGAAAACATCACCTTCCCAGTTGAAGGTGTCGATGGCGGATCGATTTCCATGTTGTCAGTTCGTGTAGGTTCACGGGAAGGGATATGAAAGTAGCTCTGTTAGGGGCGACTGGCTTCGTTGGCTCAGCACTGCTTAGGGAAGCCCTCGACCGGGGCCACACGGTCACTGCCATCGTGCGCGATCCGGAGAGTCTCGAAAAACGTGACGGATTAATCCCGAGAAAAGGGGACGTTTACGACACCGCTGCCCTTGCCGGGTTAATCGAAGGCAACGACGCGATGATCAGTGCTTTCAATCCCGGATGGAAGAACCCAAATCTGTACGATGACCTCCATGGGACCCGCCTCGCAGACAACCACCAAGGCGGCTCTTTCCGAGGATTTTCTCTCTCGCGCAGACCGGATCGAGGCATTTTATTCGGGCCTCCGCGACACATTCGAGCCGGGTAAACCGCTCTGGCTCACCGAAACAGCCGACGCAGCATGCGGAGGAAATCCATGGGCCTCGACGTTTCTCGATAGCTTTCGCTACCTGGATCAACTCGGGCGATTGTCCAGATGTGGCGTCCAGGTACATATGCACAACACGCTCGCGTCCAGCAACTACGGCTTGCTCGATGACAATTCAATGATGCCGCGGCCGAACTATTGGGCGGCGCTGCTGTGGCACAAATTCATGGGCACGACAGTCCTCGATTCGGGGCTTTCGACCGTATCAAGCCTGCACCTCTACGCCCACTGCCTGCGCGGACAGCCTGGAGGGGTGGCGCTGCTGGCAATCAATACGGACCGATCTGCGTCCCAATCACTGGACCTTGCCGACCCGGCAGAGCGCTATACTTCGACGGCTCCAGGTCTAGAGGCGACGAGCATTCGACTGAACGGGAGCGATCTGAAGCTGAGAAATGAGGATAAATTGCCGACGTTGACTGGTATCTCCACGGGTTCCGGTAGTCTAATGTTCCCGCCGGCCACGATCACGTTCCTCGCTATTCCGAACGCGGACAATGCTGGTTGCCGCTAGTTCAGATTCTGATCTTAACGGTCCCTCACCAGCGCTCCACACCGGAGTGAGACGTGCAGATCGCCAGCCTCCTGTCGGCGGATGATTGACAACAGACTTCACGGTCCTAAACCTAGCAAGCTTCCAAGACCGCCTTATCTTGGGAGCGATCCTTCGCAGCACGTAGTCCAGCGCATTCTCCGAGTGGCGCGTTTATCTGGCCAATACTGATGCCCGCTCTTATCTAAGGTCAACAGAATCTGGCGCGTGCACAGATTGAACCAGATA